>JAIQFG010000036.1 GCA_020073375.1 Terriglobia bacterium
GGCGGGCGGTATCCGATGGTTGCGTCCGCGCACATGAGCGTGGTGACGGCCAAGGCGGCGGGCGTGAAGCGCATCGTGGCGAGCGCGCCGCCGTTTGGAGGCAAGCCGCATCCGGCGATTGTCGCGGCCATGCACTTTGGCGGGGCCGATGAAATCTATGCGTTCGGCGGCGTGCAGGCGATCGCGGCCATGGCGCTGGGCACGGAACATATCGCGCCGGTGGACATGCTGGTTGGGCCGGGCAATGCGTTTGTGGCGGAGGCCAAGCGGCAACTGTTCGGGCGCGTGGGAATCGATCTGCTTGCGGGGCCGACGGAAACGCTGATTATTGCCGACGATTCGTGCGACGCGGAAATGGCCGCGGTGGACCTGATCGGGCAGGCGGAACACGGGCCCGGCAGCCCTGCCGTGCTGCTCACCAATTCCGCGAAGCTGGCGGCGGATGTGCCGGGGGCGATCGAAAAACTTTTTTCGTGGCTGCCGACGGCGGAAATCGCGCGGCAGGCATGGAAGAATTGCGGCGAGATTATTTTGTGCGACACGCTGGACGAGATGGTCAGCGAAGCAGACCGCATCGCGTCCGAGCACGTGCAGGTGCTGACGCGCGATCCCGATTATTTTCTGCAGCGCATGACCAATTTCGGCGCGCTGTTCCTGGGGCATCGCACCAACGTGGCCTACGGCGACAAAGTAATCGGCACCAATCACACGCTGCCGACAATGAAGGCCGCGCGGTATACGGGCGGGCTGTGGGTCGGGAAATTCCTGAAAACGTGCACGTATCAGCGCGTGCTGACCGACGAAGCCGCGGCCCTGGTGGGGGCGTATTGCTCGCGACTGTGCGCGCTGGAGGGTTTCGCGGCGCACAAGGAGCAGGCGGATTTGCGCGTGCGGCGTTACGGGAAGAAGGTGGCCTAGTCCATGGGAGCATCGAGCAAGAAACAGGATTCGGAAAAGGCTTCGACCGAACGTCCGGTTGCCGTGGTCACGGGCGGCGCGGGGAGCATGGGAACGATTATCTGCGGGGCGTTGGCGCGCGAAGGGATGCGCGTGGCGGTGGGGTACAACCGTTCCGGGGAGAAGGCGAAAAAGCTTGTGGCAAGTTTGCCGGGAGAGGGTCATGCCGCGATTGCGGCTCCGGTAACAGACAGCCCTGCGCTGGCCGCGATGGCCGTGGAAGTTTCCAAGCGCTACGGCGTGTGCGACGTGCTGGTGAATTGCGCGGGCGTGACGCGGTTTGTGCCGCACGGCGATTTGGATTCGCTCGACGATGATTTGATCGAAAATATTCTTTCGACCAACGTGCGCGGGGTGTTTGCGACGGTGCGCGCGATGCGCGCTTTGCTCGACAAGAGCAAGCAAGCAGGCGGGGCGGTGATCGTCAACATTTCTTCCATTGCGGCGGTGACCGCGATGGGTAGCAACGTGATGTATTGCGCGTCCAAGGCGGCGGTCGACAACATGACCAAATCGCTCGCGCGGGCGCTGGCGCCGCGCATTCGCGTGATTTCGATTTCGCCGGGCGTGGTGGATAACGATTTCATCCGTTCGATGGACAAGAAGTGGCTGGAGGAGCAGGTGGCGCGCACGCCGCTGAAGCGGCTGGCGGCGCCGGATGAAGTGGCGGCGTCGGTGATTGCGGCGATCAAGCATTTGACGTTTACCACGGGCGGGATTATTCCGGTGGATGGCGGGAGGCCGCTGAGTTGAGTAGGACAGGCTTCAGCCTGTCGGGGTTGGCTCTGGGTCTCGTGTTGTGTGGTGGGGGGGGATCGCTCGGGTGTTTTCACGGAAAATCAAAAGCGACAGGCTGAAGCCTGTCCTACTTAGTCCCACTCCAATCCTACGTAATTTTCCGCAAGCGACGTCATGGCCGCGCGAGAACCGGTGAGGTAATCGAGGTCGGCGAGTTGGCGGCGGCGGTCGAACGGGCTGTGCGCGTCGAAACGGTGGAGCGTGGTGGTCATCCACCAGGAGAAGCGCTGGGCTTTCCAGACTCGGCGCAGGCAGGTTTCGGAATAATTTTCCAGCAGGCTTGTTTTTCCGCTCGCGTAGAATTCCGCAAAGGCTTGTGAGAGGACGCGCACATCCGCTACTGCCAGGTTAAGTCCTTTGGCGCCGGTGGCGGGGACGATGTGGGCGGCGTCTCCGGCCAGAAACAGGTTTCCGAATTGCATCGGTTCGCAGACGTAGCTTCGCAATCCCGCGATATTTTTTTGGAAAATTTCTCCTTCGGTGAGTTTCCAGTCGCCGTCGATGGCGGCACGGGCGTGGAGTTCGCTCCAGATGCGGGCGTCGGGCCAGTCAGCGATGTCGGCTTCATTCGGGACCTGGATGTAGAGGCGGCTGATTTCGGGCGTCCTCATGCTGAACAGGGCGAAGCCGCGCTCGCTGTGGCAATAGATCAATTCGTTCGAGGACGGCGGCGCGTACGCAAGAATGCCCAGCCAGCCGAAGGGATATTCGTGGTCGTATTCAGTGAGTACGCCGGGGGGGATGCTGGGGCGGCAGACGCCGTGGAAGCCGTCGCAGCCGGCGATGTAGTCGCAGTGGAGTTCTTCGTCGCGGCCGGCCGCGCGGAAACGGATCGATGGATTTCCGCCGTCGAATCCATGCACCGTGACGTCGCTGGCGTCGAAAATAATTTTGCCGCCGGCCGCGAGTCGCGCGGCGACCAGGTCCTTGATGACTTCGTGCTGGGCGTAGACGGTGATGGCTTTGCCGCCGGTGAGTTCATATAAATCGATGCGATGGCCGCGGCGGTTGAACCGGATTTCGATGCCGTGATGGATGAGCGCTTCGCGCTCGAGGCGCGCGCCGAGGCCCGAGGCGATCAGCAAGTCGACGGTGCCCTGCTCGAGGACGCCGGCGCGGACGCGCTCTTCGATGTACTTGCGGCTGCGGCGCTCGAGAACGACGGATTCGATGCCTTGCAGGTGCAGCAAATGAGAAAGCAAGAGTCCCGCCGGACCGGCGCCTACTATTCCGATTTGCGTGCGCAAAATTTGCCTCCCGCTGCGTCCTCATGCGAACTCATCAAGCCGCCAGGGGCTAAAGCCCCAGTATTTCTGGCCAATGGATGTCGCGACTGAAGCCGCGACCCACAAAGATCAATCGCGCAACGAGGTTCACCGAGTATCGGCAGCAGGCAGTGTAGACATGGCAGGCGGCAATTGTCCATGCGCGCAAGAAACCGCGCGAAAACACAAAAGTGTGACATTCCGTTCATGGAGAACGTCCTCGCTGAACTGAGGCGCGATTTTGCCGGGGAATCACTCTTTCTTTGAATCTGAACCGAAGAGAGATTCCTCACCCGCAGGAGCGGGTTCGGAATGACAACTGGATAGTGTGGCGTGGGAGGCGCAGGACGCGCCCGGTTTCATTCTTTGGTGATGGTGCGCTGGGGCTAGCGGAATTATTCGTTCGCGATGGGGCGGAGGACGGCTACGGCGAAGTGCGCCATTAGCGGGGCGCCTTCGTCCAGTTGCAGCCAGCGGACCACGCAGTGGTCCTTGAGATATTTTCCTACGCGGGCTTCGTTTATGCCCAGATGATCGGCGAGCTTGCCTTTCAGATCGGCGCCTTCGCGGCTGCCGCGTCCGCTGCGGAGCAGGTTGCCGATGCCGACGCGCAACGTCTGGCAGGCTTCGACGTAGTAGTAGGTGGTCTGGTCGGTGTCCGTGATCAGGAAGACGCCGGGGCCCGCGGGGGCTTCGTCGGCCAGGTCCACGGAGTGAACGGCGCAGGCCAACATGCGGCGAAGCTGCGATTCCAGCTGGGCCATGCGTGAGGAGAGGGCGGGATCTCCGGAGCGCGCGCGCATTTGAAACGAAGAAGCCGGAACGGCGGGCTCGGCGGCGTGAAGTGATTCAGTTTCCTGAACGCGAGGGCGCGAAAATTCCTCGGACGCAGGGATGCGCGCGGCCGGAAACACGCGGGGCTCGGCGGCGCGGTCAAACGCGGAGGGCGGAACGGGCTGTGCGTGCGGCGCGGGCGATGCGGCGTTCGGGCCGCCCGGGCGCGGGCCTTTATTGCGGCCGCGTCCACCGCGGCGTCCGCGGCGCTTGCGGCGGCGTGCGGGATCGCCCGGCGCACCTGGCGTGGATGGCGCTGCTGCTGCGGTTGTTGCCGACTGCTCGAAGACGGATTCCTGCTGGCCTCCGTCCATTTCGTCACCTTCTTCGGTCACTTGATCTCCAGAAAATTCCGCGATGATGGGCTCCATTGGAGCCGCTGGGTCGGCCGGCGATTCGCTTTCGGAAATCGTGCCGGGTGTTGCGGGAAGAGAGGCCGGGATGGGCGCACCCAGGCGGGTGAGGGCTTCCTCGGCTTTTTGTTTCCATTGCGCGCGGCGGAAACGCTCGGCGGCGGCAGTGTACCAGCGCGCGGCTTCGGACATGCCGCCGGCTTTTTCGTAAATCTGGGCCAGTTCAAATGCGACCATGGCATCGCGCGTGCGCTCGTACAACGCAGCAAGTTGACCTGGAGGATCCGCGCTGGTTCGCGCCTTGCGGATGCGGGCCTGAATTTGTCGCCAATCGCTCACTGGGCGGGTATTGTATCAGCGGAAAGCGAATGGAACCAGCGGTACGCGGCGAAAGAGGAAAATGCGGTTTCGGATGATGGAGGAACGGGGCGGGAAAACCCGCACCCTTGAAAAGCGCAAGGGTGCGGCACCCCAGGCCGGATGAAATCTGAAATTTCCTCCGCTGGCTCCGGGTTCGGAATTCACGTCCTTGATGCCAATGCAAGTCGCTTGAGTGCCGCACTCTTCACGATGTTTGTGAAGGGTGCGGGTTTTCTTCAGCCGACGCCGTGATTTTTCCGGTCTCGCAATCCAGGCGGGCATTCTGCAAAATAAAAATATGAGCGGCGCACTGAGCACGGAACGGATTGTGGAACTGGCGCGCGCGGCGGGATTCGATTTGTGCGGCGTTGCGCCGGCGGCGGATTTTCCGGAGCTGGCGCATCTGCAAGAGTGGCTGGAGCGCGGACATGCCGGGGAGATGCGCTATTTGGCGGATGCGCGGCGCGCTTCGCCGGGGCTTGCGATGGCGGGGGCGCGCAGCGTGATTGTCTGCGCGCTCAATTACAATACGGCGTATCCGGCATCGACGGAAATTCCGGATGGGAACGCGGAAACGTCCGGCCCGCGCGGATGGATTTCGCGATACGCGTGGGGCGACGATTACCACGACGTGCTGGGCGGGAAACTCGAGGCGCTGATCGGGAATTTGCGCGAGGAATTTACCGGGCCGTTTGAAGCGCGCGCATACGTGGACACGGGGCCGATTGTCGAGCGCGTGGCGGCAAAGTATGCGGGGCTCGGATGGCTCGCGAAAAATACTTGCCTGATCAACGAAGAGCTGGGGTCGTGGCTGTTTTTGGGCGTGATCGTGACCACGCTCGATCTGGCGCCTTCGCTGGGACCCGCGGAATCGCCCGCGGCGGATCTGTGCGGGAATTGCAGACTGTGCATCGATGCGTGCCCGACGGGCGCGATCGTCGAGCCGTATGTGCTGGATGCGCGGCGGTGCATTTCGTACCTGACGATTGAATTGCGCGGGGCGATACCGGGCGAATTGCGCGAGGCGATGGGGCGCCACGTGTTCGGGTGCGATATTTGCCAGGACGTTTGCCCGTGGAACCGGCGCGCGCCGGAAACGACGCTTGTGAATTTTCAGCCGCGGCGACGCCGGGAAAAATCGCTATTTTCGCCGGAACTGGAGTGGCTGATTTCGATGGGCGAGGAAGAATTTCGGGAAATATTTCGCGGGAGCCCAGTGAAGCGGACGAAATGGAGGGGGCTGATGCGCAACGCGTGCGTCGTGTTGGGAAATTCGGGCTTGCGCACGGGAGAGACGCGGTACGCGGAGATTTGCGGAAGGCTCTCGCTCCTGGCGAATTCAGAGGATGGGAATCTGGCGGAACACGCGCGGTGGGCGCTGGAACGGCTGGGATTTTCCGCGAGCATTCCACAGGCGCTGCCGGGCCGAGTTGTGCCGACGGACAGGGAGGGATAAAATGCATTTGCCCAGTGACACTGAGCTATCATCCCAGTCCGACGGCACGACTATCGCAAGGAGGTATCCATGTCACAGCAGGCTGCAACATCACAAAAGGAGGGTCCCTTGGCCCACGTTCTTCCACCGCTCCCGTACGCCAGCGACGCGCTCGAGCCCTACATCGACAAGATGACCATGGAAATTCATCACGGCAAACACCACAACGCGTATGTCACTAACCTGAATAAGGCGCTGGAAGGACAGGCCGAGCTTCAGGCGCTTTCGATCGATCAACTGCTCAAGAGCCTGGATCGCGTGCCGGAGGCGATTCGAACGGCCGTGCGGAACAACGGCGGCGGCCACTGGAACCACTCGATGTTCTGGAAACTGATGAAGAAGGGTGGAGGCGGCGAGCCTTCCGGCGCGCTGGCCGATGCGATCAAATCCGCGTTCGGCTCCTTTGCCGACTTCAAAACCAAATTCGCGGCCGCGGGCGTGGGCCGGTTCGGATCGGGCTGGGCATGGCTGGTGGTGAAGGACGGCAAGCTGGCCATCGAATCCACGCCCAATCAGGATAATCCGCTGATGGCGGGCGGAAAAGCCGTGATGGGACTGGACGTCTGGGAACACGCCTACTATTTGAAATATCAGAACCGGCGGCCGGACTACATCGAAGCGTGGTGGAACGTCGTCAACTGGGACGAAGTGGCCGGCAATTACTCCGCGGCGAAGTAAATCGCCGCGGTACAAGCAAAAAGACCAAACGGCTCGTGCGGACGGGTGCGGGCTCCACTTGGAGCCCGCAGAATGAAAAGCCCGCACGGGCCGTTTTTCTTATGAAGACAATTTTTTCAGGTGGCGAAGCGCTCACTGCGGAACATCGGGAGCACGCGGGTTTGTTGCTTGGGAGCTGGCTTGGGACTTTCGGCTGGTGCGGGTTCTTTGGCAGCCAGTGCATTGACGGCCGCAGGCGGAACGGGATATCCGAAAAGAGTCTGCGGTGCGTTGTTCGCGGCCTGGTAGTTGGACGGCGTGCGCCCCAGTTGGACTTCGCGGGTCAGCGCCATGCGGTCGTTCACGCCGAACTTTGCGAGCAAGGAAGAGACGTGAAACTTTACGGTGCGCTCGGAAACATTCAGGCGCTTGGCGATTTCCTTGTTGGTGTTGTGCTGGAGAATGCCGTCGAGGACTTCCTGCTCGCGGCGGCTGACTTTCACTCCCGAGCCGAGGGCGCGGCCCGCTTCGAGCAGCTGCTTGGCGCGTTCGGCGACTTGTTGAAGCAGGGATTGCCGCGATACCACCATCAGTTCGTAATCTTCCGGCGCCTGACCGCGCACCAGGCAATGCATGGCCAGCATGCCGGCGACTTTTTCGACCGGGAGCGTGCCGTCGGTTTCCGCGTCCACGCGGAATCGCACGGCGCCCGACGAACGTTCACAAAAAGCAAAGCTTTGGGGTTGGATGGATGAAGACGAAGACGGCACAGCCACGGATAATTTCTTTCTGCGTATCAGGATAGGCCTCTCAGTTTTCAGTCCGTGCCGGGGTTTCAGACTAAGTTTGATCGAACGGAGACTCATCGTGCAAAAGTCGATTGGCGTTCGTTTGCCTGGATATCCGGGAGATGCCAGCCGGCGAGCAGGAGGGAACTACCAGCTTGAGAGGGCCATGGGACCTGGCGTCGTCCGGGACGCAGACAAACCACGATGTTCGACCCGATAAATCCTCCAGTATTAGTTTCAATGTGACACAGGGGCTGTGCAAGCTGAGTGCCATCTGAACGCAAAATTTCCTGCTCACAATCGGAAGGGTTTGACGCTCATCGGAAGCGGTCCCGGACAGCAATAATGGTAATGATTTCCAGGTTCCCGCAAAATTTTCACGGCTCCGAGGGGCGAGGCTTCAGAAATCATCGCTGGATGACATAGAATACAGCGGTGAACCGGCAGAAATCGGGGGAGAATGCTGATGCTTAAGGCGTATGGAGTATCTCATTGGGCACTTTCGGCCGCCATTTGGAAATTGGAAGTGATGTTTTCCGGCGGACCGGCGGGAATCGAGCAGATCAGCCTGCGGTGGATCCATATTGTATCGGCTATTGTGTGGGTCGGCTTCCTGTTCTTCTTTTTGTTGGTTGTGGCGCCGACGCTGAACTCGCTGGATCCGGCGACGCGGGCCAAGGTGTTTCCGGCTCTGGCGGGGCGGGGGTTGTGGTGGCTGCGGTGGAGTTCGGTGGCGGCGTGGCTAGCCGGATTCCGCTACTTCATGATCCTGGCCAAGACCGATGCGGTGAATGCGGGAAAACCGCACGCGTGGGTTGCATGGATTGGGATCTGGCTGGTGTGCTGGCTGGCCGCGTTTGCGGTGGAGATGGCGCTGATCCGGGCCGGTGGCGCGCTGGGAAACAAATTCGTGATCGGGGCGCTTGTGGGGTTTGTGATGACGGCGACATCGTGGCTGGTGGTTTCTCTGCTGGCGCAGCCGGGGGCGAGCAACCGCACGATGTGCATATCGATCGGCGGCGGATTGGGGACGATTCTATTTTTTAATGTTTGGGGAATCGCGTGGCGGTGCCAGAAGCGGCTGATCGCGTGGACGCGGGCGTCGGCGGAAAACGGGACGCCGATGCCGGCGGAAGCGGCGAACCTGGCGCGCATGGCTACGCTGACGATGTACATTAATTTTTGGCTGACGTTTCCGCTGATCTTCTTCATGGCGGCGTCGGCGCATTTTCCGTTTTTGTCGGGCGGGTAAGATTCGTGCCCTGATTCCATTTCCTACGCCGGCTGCATTTTGTATACGAACAATCGGCGGTGGAACGGAAGGATTGGGGAGATGATTTAGCCAACCTGAAAGCAACAGTAGATGAACTGTTGAACAGTTCCAAACGGAGTCCGGTGCAGTTCCACCGAACTTCTCAACAAACGAAATGGTTCACCAAACTCCCGTTGCAAGGATATGGCGTCATAGCGGACAACATCAAGGCCACTGCACTTTGGGGGGCCTTCAAGTCCAAAAGCGGCAATGATCACATGGCCGCCCTGTTTCACGGCGCGGCTGACCTGGTGGTTATAGGAGGCGCGGTCGCCGGGCGCAATGAGAAAATGAAAGACGGCGCGGTCATGCCACACATCGTAAGCGGAAGGTTCCAGCGCGATCTGAGTGATATCCGCAACCAGCCAATGGACGTGGTCGGAGGCTCTTCCCAATCGTTTTCTGTTCGCATCGATGGCGGTCTGTGAAATATCCAGAACGGTAATGTTCTCGTATCCGCGGGCGAGAAGATCGTCAACCAACGTGGATTCTCCACCGCCGACATCGATGATGGATGAGGATGGTCCCGAGGCGCAAAATTCGATCATCGCGAGCGAAGTCTCCAGATGCGGACGGTACCAGCTGACCTGGTCCGGAGCTTTCTCCGAGTAAATCTTTTCCCAGTGAGATTGCCTATCCACGCCGGTCACCGATCCTCATCGAAAATCCTTTTAGATCATAGATCAGGAGAGACTCGAAATCGCAAAAATCACCTCGATCGGGACTGAGGAAAAGACCACGAGCCCGGAAAAGCTCCTGGAGCACTGTTCAGCGCGGCAGGATTTTTGTTTGCCCTGGGGAGAGAAGTTCGTAGCGCATGCCGCGCCAGCGGATCTGGCGGGTGAAGAGCGCGACAATCGTGTTCCATAACGCCAGAAACGGCACGACCGCGGCAAGGAAAGTCCAAGCCCACCCATCGGACAGAAGTTTCGATTTCCAATCCGGCAACAGTTCCATGACGGCGACCAGGCGCAGGACGCCGCGGGCCATGGAGAGCACGGGCGGCACCGCCGCGAGCAGCAACAAATGGATCGCGGGCGCGCCGGTAATCAAGTCTCCGAAATACAATCCGATGCCAAGCAGGATTGCGCCGCAGTACAACGCGTGGGCGAGGCCGCCCATGGACCAGAGCCTGGATTCGTAGACGCGCGTGATCACCAGCTGGCGATTGGTGAATTCCAGCAGGCCGGCGGCGTCGCAATCGAACGGGGCGGGCACCAGGCACTCGGGCGCAAACTGAATGGGAAGCGCGGCCTGGCGCAGCGCGTGTGTCATGGAAAAATCGTCGCTGACCGATCCGTTCCAGAATTCAAACACGTTGGCCTGCTCGAAGCGTTCGCGGCGAATGGCGGTGCCGCCGCCCCAGCAGAAATTGCGGTGATGCTCGCCCAGGTAGGTCGCGGCGGGGGCGTTCCAGGCCGTGGCCAGGGCGCTCCAGATACCGCCGGTCTGCGGGAAAAGCCAGCGAAACGTGGTGACCGCGCCGAGGTTGGCGTCGGCGAGGGGCGCGACCATTTTGGAAAGCCAGCTGCGGCCGGGGCGGCCGTCGGAATCGGCGAACACGTAGACGTCGAAATTGGCGCCGGCCTGCTGCACGGCGGCGCGCAGATTATTCACTTTTTCGCCGCAGCCTTCGGGGCGCCCGGCGAGCACCGTGTGGATCTTGCGCTTGGTGCCGGTGGCGACACGCTCGAGGATTTTACGCGCCGGGTCATCGACGCTGGCCATGCTGAAATAAATTTCGTAGTTCGGATAGTCAAAGCCCACCAAGGCCGCGAGGTTCAGCTCCAGCCCGGGCTCGGCGCCCTTGAGCGGGCAAAACAGGGCCACGCTCGGAGCATAAAACCCGGAATGGCTTCCGGCGCGGCGCTGCGCCAGGTGCAGCCAGCGCAGGCCGTCCCACAAATTGTAAAGGCTCTGCAGGATCTGCTCGACGATCAGGGCGTAGAACAGTATCAGCATGTGAAGGGGCACGCATCCAGACCGTGCAGGCGGAGCATAGCAGATAAAATTCGCGGCGTGGCGGACCGATGATGCCGTTAGAATCGGAATGGAACCAAATCGTAAACAGGGAGAATCCCCATGCCCGTACGCGTTGAACCCTCGATGGTGACCACTTCGATGGAGCTGCCCGGCTACCGCATCGTGCGCAATCTCGGAATTGTTCGCGGGATTATTGTGCGCTCGCGCAGCCTGCTCGGGTCGATCGGGGCGGGTCTGCAGACGATTGTGGGAGGGAACATTACCTTGCTGACCGATCTGTGCGAGAAGACGCGCGAGGAATCGTTTGAATTGATGCTGCAACATGCCGCTGCGCACGGGGCCAATGCGGTGATCAATATGCGCTACGACGCGACGGAAGTGATGCAGGGTGTCACGGAAGTGCTGGCGTACGGCACGGCGGTGCAGGTGGAGCGGATTCCGTAGCGGATCTTTGCGCGATGCTTGCTGACCGTGGGGGCACGGCAATGCAGTGCCCCTACCGAGCATACCGGGGCTCGCACTATTCGTAGCGCCGGCGTCTCGCCGGCAGATTTACTGGGCTATGACAGAGACGAAAAAATGCCGGCGGGACACCGGCGCTACAAAACCACGCGGCAATTCCGGCATTTAATTCCGGGCGGGGCGCAGCGTTTCTTTCAGGAGATTCTGCGCCAGGCGTTCGACCTCGGCGTGAAATTTGCGAGAGGCGCGGCGCGCCTGTTCCAGCATGGAGGGATCCAGCAGGAGTGCGACGCGGCCCACGAAGGGCGGTTCTTCCTGCGGGGTCTTTCCCTTTTTGCCGGCATTTTCCTGCGCGGCTTTTCGCGTGTCGAATTCGGAGTACAGCGTGAAGTCTTGATGGAACAGGCGGCGGTCCTCCGGTTTCCAGTTCCAGGCGCGGCCCAGCGCGGCAATGCATTCCTGAAAAAAAGCGTCCATGGCCTGCTTTTCGTCGATGGTGAACCGGCCGCGCTGGGTCTTGCCGAAAAATTTCGGCAGGCCTTTGGGAATTTCGATGACCATGGCCAGGATGACTTCCCGGCCGATGGTTTCGGCCAGTTCGCGGTCGCGCGCAGGGCCGCCGGTGATTCCGTGACGGTCGTATTCGTCAATGTAGCGCGCGACGAACCTGGCGACGACGCGCTCGCGGGCCAAGGCCTTGAGCATGTTGTTGGCGAGGGCGCTGCCGTAGATGGGGAAGAGTTTGCGGACGCGGGCCATGCGCGGAATCTTAACAGGGGGTTGGGCGGGCTCCAAGCTGCGTGCGCGGGCTGGTGGCACAGGCGGAAGCCTGTGCCACTGGGGTCGGCGTTGTTTCCGGCGCGGGAGAGGTGTAGGATGCGCGGGAAAGTGGACCAATTCGTAAATTCCGGATTGGCCTACGTTGATTGATACCAGGGAGTGAACCCAGCGCACTTCCCTTCCAGGGAGGTTTCTGCCATGCGATCGAGCATCAGCTTTGCGGCAAGCATCTTCGCAATTTTTGTGTTTTGCGCTGCCACGGCGCCTTCGGCGAACGCTGCTCCGGCGGAAGACGCCTGCGCGCTGCTCACCCAGGCGCAAGTAAGCGCGGCGCTTGGATTCCCAGCGGGCGCGGGGACGTATGTGACCCCGACCTATGTGAAAACCTGCACGTTCAGCGTTTCCGGCGATAATGCGAAGACCGTCAGCGCCGTCACCATCAGTTACCAGGCCGCGGAGGGGTACGCGGGCGCGAAAGCCTTTATGGAGGCAGCGAAAGCCAAGGCGGTAGCGGAGAAAGGCCCGGGCGTCAAATTTGAAAACGATACCGTCAGCGGGATCGGGGACGACGCGTTTTACACCAGCATGGGCACCGGTTACACCGGATTGCTGCTGAAGAAGGGGAATGTATCGCTGAAGATCGCCATTTACGGAAACCTGCCCATGGAAAAGAAAAAGGACGTGGAGAAGACGCTCGCGTTGCAGGCGTTGGCGAAGATTTAAAAGGCACTGTAGCCCGCCTCTGAAGAGGCGGGCTACAGCATGCGGCAGCAGCGTTGAGGAATACCGAAAAATTCGTCACAGCAAAAAAAGCCCGGCCCCGAAATTGGGGCCGGGCTTTTTTACGTTTTCGGTTAATCGTTTGGTTAGTGGATCGGCGGCACGCCTGCCGGGGCGGGCGTTACCGGGGGCAGCGTCTCCGGCTTGATGCCCGAGGCTGCCGTCGCGGTTTTGGAGAGCGCAAACTCGAGGGCCTGATCCACGGTGCTGACGTAGTGGATCTGCATGTCGTCGAGCATGTGATCTTGCAAGTCTTCGGTGACGTTGGGCTCGTTCTCCGCGGGCAAAATCACCTCGCGGATTCCGGCGCGCTTGGCACCGAGGACTTTCTCCTTGATTCCTCCCACGGGCAGAACCACGCCGGTGAGAGAAAGCTCGCCGGTCATGGCCACGCGCGGGCGAATGGGGCGTCCCGAAAGCAGGCTGACAAGAGCGGTGACCATCGCGACACCCGCCGATGGGCCGTCCTTGGGCACCGCACCCGATGGAACGTGGATGTGGATGTCCTGCTTGCGGAAGAAGTCCGGGTCGATGTCATAGCGTTCGGCATTGGCCCGCACCCAGGTGAGCGCAGCGGTCATCGATTCCTGCATCACTTCGCCCAGATGTCCGGTCATGGTGAACTGCTTGCCACCGCGCATGCGGCTCGCCTCGATAAAGACGATGTCGCCGCCCACGGGCGTCCAGACCAGTCCGACGGAAACGCCGGGCTTTTTGACGCGTTCCTCGACTTCCCTTTCGGCGCGGTATTTCGGAACGCCGAGCGCCTCGTGCACCATTTCCGGCGTGACGACCAGCTTGGCCATCTTGCCTTCGGCGATGCGCCGCGCCTGTTTGCGGATCAAGGTGGCGATTTCGCGTTCGAGATTCCGGACGCCCGCTTCGCGCGTGTAGCTGTGAATGATCTCGCGCAAACCGTCGTCGGTGAACTCGACCTGTTCGTCCAGCTTGAGGCCGTGTTCCTTCACCTGCTTGGGCACCAGGTATTTGTTGGCGATGTGGATCTTCTCGATCTCGGTGTAGCCCGCGAGCTCGATGATTTCCATACGATCACGCAGGGGTTCCGGGACTGGATCGATCAGGTTCGCCGTGGCGATGAACAGCACCTTGGACAAATCGAACGGCACGTCGAGATAGTGATCGCGGAACGACGTGTTCTGCTCCGGATCGAGCACTTCCATCAACGCCGCCGAAGGATCACCGCGGAAATCGCGCCCGAGCTTGTCCACTTCGTCCAGCATGAACACCGGATCGTTGGTTTCGGCCCGGCGAATTCCCTGGATGATTTGTCCGGGGAGCGCGCCGATATAGGTGCGCCGGTGGCCGCGGATTTCGGCTTCATCATGCATGCCGCCCATGGAGATGCGCACGAACTTGCGTCCCAGGGCGCGGGCGATGGATTTACCGAGCGAAGTTTTCCCCACGCCTGGAGGCCCGAGGAAGCACAGGATCGGCCCCTTCATGCCCGGCTGGAGTTTCTTCACCGCGAGATAGTCGAGGATGCGCTCCTTCACTTTTTCAAGATCGTAGTGATCCTCGTTCAGAATCTGCTGTCCCTTGGCGATGTCGATTTCCTCGGCGCCCGAGGATTTGGCCCAGGGCAGCGAGATCATCCATTCGAGATAGGTGCGCGCGACCATGTATTCGGCCGAAGCCGGAGTCATTTTCGAGAGCCGCTTGATTTCCCGTTCGCACTCCTTGAGCCCTTCCGGGGACATACCGGATTTTTCGAGTTTTTCGCGGAGCTCGTCGACTTCCGCCTGGCCGTCGTCGGATTCGCCCAGCTCCTTGTGAATGGCCTTGAGCTGCTCGCGAAGCAGGTACTCGCGCTGGCTCTGGCTGACCTGTTCCTGCACCTGCTCCTGAATCTTGCTGCGCAACTCCAGGACTTCGAGTTCCTTGGAGAGTTCGCGAATCAGCGTTTCCAGGCGCCGGCGCACGTCGGCTGTTTCCAGAAGTTCCTGGCGCAGCAAAGTGGGAAGCGACGGCAGGTTGGCGGCAATGAAGTCAGCGAGCCGAACCGGGTCATCGATGTTCAGGGCCGCGGTTTGCAGGTCGTCGGAAAGTTGCGGCGAACGGGCCACAACGTCGCGGAACAATTCGCGGGCGTTGCGTTCCAGGGCGCTGAGTTCAGCGTCCTGCGGGCCGACAATGTCCGCCTGAATTTCCACGCGAGCGGTGAGGAACGGCCGGAAGCTGATCAGCTCCAGCACACGGATACGCTGCAAGCCTTCGAGGAAAACGACCACGTTGCCGTTGGGCATTTTGACCAGCTTGTGAATCTTGGCCGCGGTACCAACGGTGTGCAGGTCGGCTGCGGCGGGCTCTTCCACGCGCGGGTCATGTTGCGCCACGATCCCTAAGAGCTTTTCGTCACCGTGCAGGGAATTGAGCAACGCAAGAGACCCTTCGCGCCCAACGGTCAGAGGCTGTACGCCTCCAGGAAACAACACGATCTCGCGAACGGGCAGGATCGGAAGCTCGCTGGGAATGGCAACATTTTTTTCAGTCATGGGGTCCCCTTTCATCAAAGTAACGGGCCTAAAACAGGAACAATCAATTCGATGCAGGACAAAGGGAAAAAGTAGCACAAAAAGATAGAGCAATTAGCAAGAAGCTTTAGCGTATGCCACTAAAGAGTTAGCGTTTGCCCATGTACCAGCTCTTCGACTTCCAATCCATTGAAAATAAATAGTTTACAAATAAATAGGCCGAAATATCCAACCCAGTCCCGGAATCTTCCTCTTCCCTTAACCGCTATCGGCATGCGGGCCTCCTAGCCTAAGCCCTCCGGCAATGAATTCATCAGTAACCGGGGTGACCATGTCCCAACCGGGTGCAGGGGCGACGCTTTCGGGCTGCGATTTCCGCTGGAAGCAGGGTAGCTCACGCCTGGGTGATCGACCGAGCGAAATCCAGGGCGCTTTGGCGGTCGGTAAAGCGGCCGTCCAGCTGGGCCTCTTCCACAGCGAGCAATATTTCCTTGAACCGGGGGCCCGGGCGTATGCCCATGCCCTTCAGGTCGTCGCCGGTAACGAGTCGCGGCGGGCGCACCTGCTCAGGCGGCGTTTCGGCCAGGAATTTTTGCACAAAGTTGTAGGCGTCCAGCTTGCGGTGGCTGGACAGGCAATCCAGGCGGTGCAATTCCATGTGCTCCTCAAACTTGGGGAGGCGCACGAAGCGCTTGAGCGTCGCCGGGCGCATTTGTTGGACGTCCTTGAAGCGCATGTGATTGGCGACCAGGGATTCGATCTGCGCGGTTTCTTCGTTTGAAAAGCGGAGGGCGCGGCAGAACGATTCGGCCATGCGCGCTCCGACCTCCGCGTGGCCATCGAAGCGGATGCGGGTGCCGGGGCCTTTCGCGGGTGAAAAGGTGGGCGGCTTGCCGACGTCATGCAGGAGCACTCCCCAGGCCAGCGTGGGCGAGCAGTTTGGCTCGAGTATTTCCAGCATCAGGCGGACGTGAATCCACACGTCGCCTTCGGGATGATACTCGAGAGGCTGCTCGACGCCCTTCATGCGCGCGATGTCCGGGAGGATGACAGGCAGCAAGCCTGATTCGTCGAGCAGCTCGAACCCGCGGCGCGCGGCGCCCTCGGTGAGGAGTTTGGTCAGCTCCTCGCGGATGCGTTCGATGGAGACTTGCGTGATTTGTTTTGCTGCTTGCTGCGCGGCTTCAAGAGTTTGCGTTTCGATTTGGTAATTGAAACGCGCAGCGAAACGCACGGCGCGCAACATGCGCAACTTGTCCTCGGCGAAACGCAGGCGCGGATCGCCAATGGCGCGGATGATCCCGTCATGCAGGTCGGCGCGGCCGTCCACAAGATCGAGGACTTCGCACGTGGCGGGATCCATCATGAGGCCGTTGATCGTGAAATCCCTGCGGCGGACGTCTTCCTGCGGAGTATTGGAATAGACGACGCGATCGGGGTGGCGTCCGTCGGAGTAGCCGATGTCGGAGCGGAACGTGGCGACCTCGACTTGGGAGGCGTGTTCCGCAATTCCCTGATCCGCGGCTTCGTCTTCGAGTACGAGGATGACGCCGAATTTCGCGCCGACGGCCAGGCTGTGCGGAAAAAGCTGCTGCACGCACTCGGGGCGCGCGTCGGTGGAGACGTCGTAGTCCGCGGGCTCTCGGCCAAGGAGAAGGTCGCGGACGCAGCCGCCGACCAGGTAGGCCTGGTGGCCGTTCTGGCGCAGCGTCGCACAGATATGGTCCGCCAATTCGCGCGGGGTCATGGGGGGATTATGCGCCTGTCGGGGGGAGGAACAAAGGAATCAACCGCCGCATCCTCGCGGCGAAATCAACTTGCATCGGCGGGTTAATTCGCCATCAGATTATTCGCCCGCGGTCGGCTGGAACTTCCTGCGTCGCGCCCACGCCCAATTCACCAGGGCCAGCGCCATCACCCCGGCAATCGCGAAGACATCCTTCATCCCCATTTGCGTGACCAGCGCCAAGGCAAAGAGCAGTCCCATCACACTGACCACCGGCCCCGCCGGCAGACGAAATGCGTTTGCGCCCGGCTGCTTCCGCCGCAGCGTAATTACGGCTGCGCACACCACGCCGAACGTAATCAGCCGGGCCACCACGGACAACACGGCATTGCCCTGAAAAGTTCCCACCAGCGCGAGCAAGAACACGATGGCCGCAAACGCCGCGATCGAAACATGCGGCGTGCGAAATCTCCGGCTGACGGCTCCGAACGCCGACGGAAAATCTCCGCGCTCGGCGAGCGCAAAAGTAATCCGCGGAACGTTCAGCATCTGGGAGCTCAGGTTCCCATACACCGAAAGCAGCGCGCCGATCTGCATCAGCGCCGCTCCCCCGTTTCCTAGAAACACGCGCGCCGCCTCGGCCAGCGGCCGGTCGCCGGCGGACGCGCCCAGGGCGCGCAAAACCACGACCTGAATCAAGATGTACAGAACGGCGCAAACGGCCAGCGAAAAGAAAAGAGCGAAGGGAATATCGCGCCGCGCATCGCGGGCTTCGCCCATCGGAATCAGCGCGGCTTCAAATCCCGACATCGCAAAACTAATCAGCAGAATCGCGGTGAGCCACTGTTTCGGTCCGGCCGCTGCCGCCGGCGCAACCGCCGCGTGCGTTCCCGCGCCGTGCAGCAGCATCAACCCGGCCACAATAAAAATCAGCAGCGGCAAAAGTTTTGCCGCCGCGAAAAAACTGCTGACGTTCGCTCCCGCCCTCGCTCCCAGAATATTGATCGCGGCCAGCACGCCGATCAGCACGAACAGCACGGCCCCGCGGGCCAATCGCCCCTGCGCTCCCGGAAAAAATCCTCCCAGGTATTCGATGAAGATATTCGCATTCGCCGCGCCGGACGTCAGCCGTACCAGCCAGGTCAGCCAGGCGATCTGAATCCCCGCGAATTGTCCGTACGCCACCCGGGCGTAAAGATAGGGCCCGCCCGCTTCATTGAATTGAGATCCCACCTCGGCCAGGCACCCGGCGATGGCCGCAATTCCCAATGCGGCGGCAACGTAGGCCCAGGGACTGTTGTCTCCCAGCAGCCGCGTGAGAATCGCGGGCAGCCCGAAAATCCCGCTGCCAATCACCATATTCACCACCAGGCCGGTCAAACTCCATCGGCCGATGGTGTGCAGCAGTTTCCGATCAATGATCGCGGGCATCGGTTGGGCCGGGATGCTAGTAGCCGCCTGCGTGATTGTCAATTTGTACTTTCGCGGTGTAATCCGGCTTTACTGGCTGCGGATTGGGTCCCATCCTTTGTCATTTCGAGCGAAGCGAGGAATCTCTCTGGGTTTTAGAATCAATGGAAAAAAAGTTCTCCGGCAAGAACATGCCTCAGAACAGGGCCCCGTCGAATGTTTCCGCGACCCGTTTAGGCTGCAATCGATTTTCCTGTACATTAGATGGGGCAAATTGACGAACGCTGGCTTTCACCTGAGCACAGCGGCGAGATCGTGACGCCCGACCGAATCGATGGCCACCACCGCTCAACAAACCCAAGCCACGGGAATCAATCCGATCATCGCCGCCACCAGTTTTGGTTTCGTCGTAACGCAATTGGACGTCACCATCGTAAACGTGGCCCTGTCGCGAATCGCCGCGGGATTGTCCGTGCACGTGGCAGGGCTTCAGTGGGTCGTCGACGCCTACACGCTGCCGTTCGCGGTGCTGATGCTTTCCGCGGGAGTACTGGGCGATCGTTTCGGTTCGCGGCGCGCCTATCTTGCCGGCCTTGCGATCTTCGCGGCCGCGTCGCTTGCCTGCGGCCTGGCGCCGAATGTCGCCACGTTGATTGCCGCGCGCGCCGTGCAGGGCGCCGGCGGCGCCCTATTGATTCCAAGTTCGCTGGCGCTGCTCAATCACGCGGCCGCCAGCGATCACGGCCTTCGTGCCCGCGCCGTGGGCCTTTGGACCGCCGGCGGAAGCGTGGCGATCGCCGCGGGACCGGTTGCCGGCGGCCTGCTGGTTGCCAGCCTGGGATGGCGAAGCATTTTTCTGGTCAATCTCCCGCTCTGCGCCGTCGGCATATACCTGACCCTGCGCGCGGTTCCACCCGATGCTCACGTGAAGACCACGCATCACCTCGACCCGCTCGGACAATCGCTCGCAATCCTGGCTGTTGGCGGATTGACCTGTGCGGTCATTGAAACCCGCCCGCTGGGAATCGGTCATCCGCTCGTCCTCGGCTGCGCTGTCCTTGCGGTGGCCGCGGCCGTCGCATTCTATTTCGCGGAAACAAAATCCAGCGAGCCCATGCTGCCGTTTGAAATTTTTCGCCTGCCGAATTTCAGCCCCGCCGTGATTTTCGGCACCTTCATGAATCTTTCCTTCTACGGTATATTCTTTGTCCTCAGTCTTTATCTGGAGCAGGCGCGCGGCTACTCGGCCTTGCGCACCGGGCTTGCTTACTTGCCCCTGATGTGCACGTTCATCGTTTCCAACGTGGCCAGCGGCGTCATCGGATCCAGAACCGGCCCGCGCCTTCCGATGATCTGGGGAGCGATAGGCACTTTTGCCGGATTCCTCATGCTTTCCCGGCTCGGGCCCGCCACTGCTTACGCCGCGATGGTGCTGCCGTTCATCATCATTCCCGCCGGAATGGGTTTTGCCATCCCGGCGATGACCGCCACGGTCCTCTCCAGCGTGGACCGCAGCCGCTCCGGCACCGCCTCCGCCGTGGTGAACGCGGCCCGGCAGACCGGAGGCGCAATCGGCGTCGCGATCTTCGGCGCGCTCGCGGGAAACTCGCCCGTTCAAATTATTCATGGATTGAAATCGGCTTCCTATATTTCCCTTGGGCTTCTGCTGATTGTCACCCTGGTCGCGTGGAAATACATTCGCCGGATTCACAAAACATTCGAGGTAGGCGACGAGGTTGTAGTTCCGATGGAGTAGCGATTTTGAATTGCAGATAATCCAAGCACGAGAGTGCGCGTATCACCGCAGGCCGGGAAATGTAGCGCCCGGCTTCAGGCGGTCGCCTGCGGCGCCACCAAATGCCCGCCTGAAGCCCGGCGCTACAAAAGCGGGAAAACTTCCCTGCCTGGAATTTATTTCTTTTTTAGGATCCCGAGCGCGATTGAAACTTGATCAGCGGCGTGAGCCCGAAGACGTCCAGAATGCCCCTCTGAATCTCGATCGTAAACGCATTCAGCCTTGCCACGAAATCGCTGGTCACTCCCACGTCCGTGCGCAGCGGGCGCTCGCCCGCGGGAGTTTCGATCAGCCGCAGGATCGCATCGGCCACCTGCTGCGGGTCTTGCCGTGCGCCCAGGTTCGCCATAAGCGTCTTGGGAATTTCGCTGGCGGGCCCGTAACTTGCTTCTCTCGCTTCGTCCGCGGCCTTGTCGGCATTTTGCCCGATCGCAGTGGCGAATGCGCCCGGCTGCACCAGGATGCTGTCGATCCCTTGTCCCGCCAGTTCGTAATGATAGCTCTCGACCAGCGCTTCCAGCGCCGCTTTGCTCGCGCTGTACATGCCCAGGCCCGGCAGCACCACGCGCCCCGCCTGGCTGCTGATGTGAATCAGCAATCCGCTGCCGCGCTGGCGCATCTGCGGGAGCACAGCGCGATTCATGCGGTGGACGGCAAACACGTTGGTCTCGAAAATTCGCCGCATCTGTTCAATGGTCACGGCTTCCACAAGCCCCCGAACGGTCAGTCCCGCGTTGTTCACCAGCACATCGATCCGCCCCGCCGCCTGCATCACCTCGGCCACGGCGCGGTCCACGGAAGGGTCGTCGTTCACGTCGAGTTCCACCACGCTCAGCGCCAGCGACTGCTTTTCCGCCTGCGCACGGACGTCGGCGGCATTTGAGGCGTTGCGGCCACGGATGTCTCGCATCCCCGCAAACACACGGCATTTCGCGCGCGCCAGCGTCATGGCCGTCACGCGGCCGAATCCCGTGCTGCAACCTGTAATCAAAACTGCTCGTTCAGCGGGCATCGTTCTCTCCTGAGTGGCTGTTCATTATGCCATTGCGCGCGCCCGGATTTACAGCGCAGGAAAAGTCAGCATTGAAAGAAAAGGGCTCTTTCGCGCCGTTCCGCGGATTCAGAATCGTATAGGCAGCCCTCGCCCTAGCAGAGAATCGCTTTGCGTGGGGCATCTTCCCGGTGTTGGTGCCGGTCGCTATCGTTGCGCGGTTTTTGCCGGTTCGGGAGGAATGAAGTATCCGACTTTATTGTTGAACGGTGTGCCAAACCAGATCCGCCCCTGCGAATCCGGAATCAGCTCCCGCATTCCGTTGCCCGAATACGGGAAAGGGAACTCGACCACCGAACCTGTTTTTGGATCCAGCCGGCCAAGTATGTCGTCGTTGTACGAGCTGTACCAGACATTGTCGTTGCGATCGACTCCGATCGCGTACGGCGTCGGGTCCGGGTCCGGCAACGCATATTCCTTGAATGTTTCCGTCTTGGGATCAAAACGCCCGATCTGGTTTCCCCACCATTCGCCAAACCACACAATTCCTTTCGAGTCGACCGTGATTCGCCGCGGGCCCGAGGTTTTGGGATGCGTGCTGCTGTTGCCGTAATTTTCATCGGGCTGATTTTTATTGAGCGCCGCGAGCTTTTCAGTTGTGGGAGGCGTCCATTTCGTGATCTTCAGCGTTTTCGTGTCCATCTTCCCGATCATGCCCTCTTGGGGAAATTCCGCGAACCAGATGTTCCCGTCATGATCCAGCTCGATGCCGTAGGGAGTGCGCGCTTCGGGGAATTCCATGAACTCTTCTTTCATCGGATCGAAGCGCAGCAGGATCGATCCGCCGCCCCAGATGTACCCCGCGCGATCGATCCGAATCGAGTTCATGCTTCCCAGCCCGATCGTGCTCATCCCGCGTCCGGTCTGCGCATCGTCCGGCCGTGGCTTGCAGAAGTTGGGCTGATATTCCGTGAACTTCTTGGTTTCGGGATCGAATTTTCCGAGCTTGCATGCCGCATCCTCCGAATACCAGACCATCCCGTCCGGCGCTCGCACCACGGAATGTACGTGCACCGCTTTTCTCGTGCTCGTGGGAACGTCGTACTCCTGAACTTCTCCGGTTTTCTGGTCCAGCCGCGCGATCTGGTCGGCCGTCCAGGAATGCGGCATCCACACGCTTCCATCCGATTGCGGATAGGCGACCCAGGGGATGCGGCCGAGCCTGGGCAAATCGTAGAGCACGTAAACAATCTTCATCGCTTCATCGCTGAACTCGGCGTGTTTCACTTTCTGATACTCGGGGAGATCCGCCGGAGACCGCGGAAGATTGGAATCCGGGCTGAACACCCTGCCCAGGTAAGAGGCCACGGCGGCGCCGTCCGCTTCGGTAATCCGCAGGTCGCCCACGCCGCCCACGCGGTCCCGCATCAACGCGACGCAGGCTTGCCAGCCGTCCTCATCGCGGCGCACCGCAGCAATCTTGGTCTGCAGTCCATGGCAGCTCATGCACCGGAAAAAAAGCAGTTGCTTGCCTTCGCCTTCGGGGAGAAGCGCCTGTCCCTCATGAATCGAAAGGTCGGCCCATCGCACCGCTGCTTTTTCCAGAGTGAAATCCAGGGAAAGAGTCTTGTCCGCCTCGACCTTCATGCCGGGCCGCGGACCGCTCTTGAAGCCCGCCGCCGTCGCCATTACCTGGTATTCGCCCGCATCAAGATTTGGAATCCGGTAAGCGCCATTCCGGTCGGACAACACGTCCACGGTGATCTTTGTCTTCGAGTTCTCCGCGCGGACAAACGCCCCCTTGAAGGCGGCCCCGCCGGGGCCTTTCACCGTTCCGGAAATTTCCCCGCCAAAAGTAGTACAAGCAAAAGCTGTGGACAGGATCGTGAGGCCAAAGGCTCTAATCCATGTGCGCATTTCGGACTCCGCTTAATCTTTTTTTGAAGGGTCGGGTAACCAGGCAGAGATTACCATACGCTCGTATCTTATGGTCGCGAAGAAAAGCCCGGATTGAAAACGCATGCGCACGCACACTGAGGATCAAGCGGGGTGGCCGGCGCGTCCGCCGATAGCGGCAGCATTTCCCGAAGAACCTGAACCTCGACTGATTTTGAGCTCCGCCCTACTTCAGCGGTTTCAATTCCGGCTTCGCGCCTTCCGGCATCGGGTAGCGGTCCACATTCAGCATCATCGAAACGAAATGGTAGTAGCCGATCGTGCTGATCAGATCGACCACGGTATGCTCGCCGAATTTGTCGACTGCCGCGCGAAACGCGGCGTCGCTCACCTGGTGCGTGTTCACCAGTTCGTGCGCGAAGTTATAGACAATCTCTTCGTCCGCCTGCATCCCGGACGGCTTCTTTCCGGTGGCGACGGCTTCGATAATCGCCGGGTTCAGCCCCGCCGCCAGTGCCAGCTTGTGGTGCGCGGCCCATTCGTACTGCACGTTCAGCCCGCGCGCCGTGATCAGGATCGCGAACTCATTCAGCTTGGTCGGCACCGTGGTGTGAAACCGGATGTAGGCTCCCAGTTTCTGCGCGGCGTCGCCCATCTCCGGGCTGCGCAGCATCACGTTGAACGGCCCGTTCAGGGTTCCCCGCTCGCCCGTCAACAGGTGCTCCACCAGCGTCTTCTGTTCCGGCGTAAGCTCGCCATAAGTCAGCGGTTTGAACCGGTCTCCGCGCAGATGAAGTTCGGGTACGGTCGGTGTCTGCGCGGTGGCCGCCGCGGCGAAAGCCAGAATCCCAGCCAGGAGCAATCGAATTCGCATTTCATGTCCTCTTTCTATTTTTATTTTCTTGCCGCTCGAGCAGCGGCCGGAACTTCTTGCCGTCCGATCGTTGCAGCAAAGCATACACGAGGCCCACGCGATTTTGAACGCGCACTTTCACGCGCACCCGCCTCGCGCATCTTGTATTTTTCATCTACGCAGGCGGCCCCGCTGCGTCTTGCGGCGGCGGCGCAGGCATCATCCCCTGCGCGGCCACAAGCTCGCGCGCCGGAGCGCGCATGGCCGGCCATTTCCGGTAAAAAATCGTTCCTCCCACCACGCTCGCCACGCCTCCGATGGCCACCGTGATGGGCGCGCCAATATGTTCCGCAATCGCGCCGGCAAATAGCGACCCGATCGGCATCATCCCCAAAAACATCATCGCGTACAGCGACATCACGCGCCCGCGCAGCTGGTCCGGCACCATCGCCTGGATCAGCGTGTTGGTGGCCGTAAATTGCATCATCATCGTGAATCCGGTGATCACCAGGATCACCCACGACAGCCAATACCAGCGCGACGCGCTGAATAGAATCAGCGAGACGCCCAATCCCACGGCGCAAATCGCCACCACATTTCCCAGCCCGCGCAGTTGCTCCCTCATGGCCACGGCTAGCGCGCCGAACATCGCGCCCACTCCCACCGCGCCCATCAGCGTCCCGTAGGCAGACGCGCCCCCGCCAAAAATCTTGTCCGCGAAAATCGGCATCAGTACAGTGAAAGGCAGCGCCATGAAACTCACCAGCCCCAGCAGCAGGAGCAGCGCGCGAATCGGCAGCGTTTGGCGCGCGAAGCGCAGCCCCTGCCGCAGTTTTTCCAGCGGCCCGGCGCCGTCGTGAACCACCGGAGACGGCCCGATGCGCATCAGCAACAGCCCCGCGATCACCGCCAGGTAGCTCAGCGCGTTCAGCAAAAAACACCAGCCCTCGCCCACCCACGCCACCAGCAACCCGGCAATCGCCGGCCCGGCCACGCGCGCGCCATTGAACATCGAGGAATTCAGCGCGATCGCGTTCAACAAATCCTCGCGCCCCACCATTTCAATCAGGAACGATTGCCGCGTCGGTATGTCAAACGCGTTCACCGTTCCCAGCAATGTTGCCAGGCCGATCACCACCCAAATGTTCGATTTGTGAATGTGATGGCTCAGCGTCAGCCCCGCCAGCGTGAACGCAAGCAACATCGATGTAGCTTGCGTCACGATCACCGTGCGGTGCCGCGGCCACCGGTCCGCCACCAGTCCCGCCAACGGCGACAGTAGAAAGATGGGTATCTGGCTCACGAATCCCAGCACACCAAGCAGCGCCGACGATCCCGTCAGGCGGTAGACCAGCCACGCCTCCGCCACCGTCTGCATCCACGTGCCAACCAGTGAAATAATTTGCCCGCTGAAAAAAAGCTGGAAATTCCGGTGCCGCAAAGCGCGGAATGTTGTCCGGGCGCGCCCCTGCCCGCTGGGAGCGGGCGCCGGACTCGCCGCCGGCATTGTCCCCGGACTTGCCTCGGGTTGTTCGTCGCTGGTCGCTGGAATCGAATCCGCCATATCGTGTGAAGCCACACACTATTGTAACGTACGTGGCGACCCTCCCGCGCCCGCGTTGTCCCCATGTAGCGCCCGGAACCTGTCCCGACACAGTCGGGAGGCGGGCACTTCGGAAGCAAGCACATGCCGGCAAGAAGCTTGCCGCCGTACCCGACGCATGCTCCAAATCGAATCCCGCCGATCAACGCGCCGCCCCAGCCAATCGCGATTTGGTGTATATTGCCGCTCAGTTAGGGGCCCATAAAAATAATCTGAAATCGCCGCCTTTTTCCCCTTGCGAACGCTGGCGGATGTGCCAGGCCGCTCGCGGCGAATTTCAGTCCGAGAGGAATTCATGCGAACGAAGATTTCTTCCCTGATATTGGCCATGAGCCTGTTCTTGGCCGTCTTTTCCGCGGCGCCCGCACCCGCAAACGCGGCCGGCGCCCCCGGCCCGGCGACTCTGGCCGGCCAGGTATCCTCTCAAGAAGAGGGCCCCATGGAAGGCGTGGTGGTCAGCGCCAAGAAAGACGGCTCTACCATTACCATCAGCGTGATTACCGACAACAAGGGACACTACAGTTTCCCCGCATCGCGCCTCGATCCCGGCCATTACACGCTCAAAATTCGCGCCGCCGGCTACACCCTCGAAGCTCCCGCTGCGGCCGACCTAGCCGCACAAAAGATCGCCACTGCGGACCTCAAGCTGGTGAAGGCAAAAAATCTTGTCCCCCAGATGACCAACGCGGAATGGCTGATGAGCATGCCCGGCACGGACGATCAGAAGGCCTCGCTGCTTAACTGCGTGAGCTGCCACACACTGGAGCGCATTGTCCGCTCCACGCACGACGCCGAAGAGTTTACGCAGGTCATTTATCGCATGATGGGCTACGCCCAGGTCAGCCAGCCGATCAAGCCGCAGCGCCGCATGGAGCCGAATCGCGGCGGATCCCCTGACCTATACCGCGAGCAGGCCAATTTTCTGGCGACCGTGAATCTGAGTTCGGTCGATCACTGGCAATACCCGCTCAAGATGCTGCCTCGCCCCACCGGCCGCTCCACTCACGTGATCATCACCGAATACGATCTGCCGCGCCCCACCATCGAGCCGCATGACGTAATCGTCGACGAGCACGGCATGGTCTGGTACACGGATTTCGGCGAGGAATTCATCGGCAAACTCGATCCCAAGACCGGCGCCCTGAAGGAATATCCCGTGCCGGAACTCAAGCCCGGCTACCCGCAGGGCTTGCTCGACATCGAAGAAGACAAGGCCGGAAATTTCTGGGCCAGCATGATGTATCAGGGCGCGATTGCGAAGCTCGACCCCAAGACCGAGCAGGTCAAGACCTACCCTCTACCTCCGGAACTCAATGACGTCATGGCCCAGCCCAACATGCTGGGATTGCGCTACGATGTGGACGGAAAAATTTGGGCGGACAGCCCCGGCCATTACGACATTTACCGCATGGACGTCAAAACCGGCGCCTACGAGCGCTTCGAGCCCATGAAGCAGTTGCCCGATGACCGCCCCGGCACGATTTACGGCGTGGACTCGGACTCGCACAACAATCTCTACTTCACTGATTACGCTACCGACTACATCGGCCGCATCGATGCCGAGACCGGAAAGGTTTCCTGGGTCCGCACCCCCACGCACCAGTCGCGCCCGCGGCGCATCCACACCGATCCGGAAGACCGTTTGTTTTTCGGCGAATACCAGGGCAACCGCATCGGAATGCTGGACGCCAAGTCCGCGAAAATCACGGAATGGGCCCTGCCAACGCCCTGGTCCGGCCCCTATTACGTAGACTGGGACAAGAACGGCGAATTGTATACCGGAGGCATGACCACCGACCGTCTGGATCGCCTCGATCCCAAGACCGGCCAGGTGATCGAATACCTCATGCCGCGCGAAACCAACATGCGCCGCGTCTTCGTCGACAATTCCACCACCCCCGCAACCATCTGGACAGGCAGCAATCACGCCGCCGCCGTCGTCAAGATCGAGCCGCAGGACTAACCGGCAGGCGTCTCACGCCGCCAATAAAAAGCATCGTCATTCCGAGGCATGTTTTTCGCCAAGGAATCTCTCTTTCATTTTGCATTGATGGCCGGAGAAATTCCTCGCCTTTCCCCGAATGACGTGCAAGAGGAGTTCGTTCCACATCCTGTCCCGCTATTTTTTCCCATCCTGCTTCTCAAAAACCGGAAGATTCACATCCATCTCCCACGCAAACTCCTGGTTCGCGATCCCCATGAACTTCATGTCGCACACGTACGTCCCCTTGCTCTTGAGTTTCAATTTCTGCCCATCGAATTGATATTCCTGCAAAAAATTTTGGACGTCCTTTTCATACGGCGCAATCGTGCACGTATGCCCGGGAACGGCCATGTCCACCTGCCACACCTTGTGGATCTTATCCATGGAAAGCAGAATGCTCGCGTTGGAATGGTTGTAATCGGAGAGGTTGCTGGATTTCCGGCCCCATTTCTTATCCATGGACCGGGTGTCCCCAGCCAGGATGCCGGGGATGTCCTCGGTGGCCACCGGAAACGAGTAGAAATTGATTCTCAGCCAGAAATATCCGGGAGCCCCGAGACGCGGTTCTATCGTCGCCACTGCCGTGGTTAACGACATCCCATCTTTATCCACCGAGAACTTGGCCGCGGTTTGAAACGACCCGGGATCAATCGCCGCCGGAAACGCAAGAATTGGGAAGATCAGGAAAAACACGCCGTACACGCCTGCCCGCCGGAACCTCCCCCCAATCCCTGGATGGCTCATCGGATCCCCTTTTCCAATTGCGCTGGGCGAATTAAATCTCGCATACCGCTTTGACTTCCCCGCGTTGGCAATGGTATATGCTTTTACAAGCATCTGCCGTACCCGAATCGAACCGGAGATCGAATATGAAACCCTGGCTGGCGCCCGGAATTGTGCTGCTTCTTGTTGCCCTGGTGATGGCGGTCCCGCTTTCCGCCCACCACGGGACCTCTCCCTACGATTCCACGAAATTGACCACCGTGAAAGGCTCCGTAACCAGCTTTGAGTTCATCAATCCACACGTCGAAATCTACATGGATGTGAAAGCCGACGACGGCAAAATCCAGAAATGGGTGGGAGAAGCCAACAGCCCGGGCGTGCTTGCCCGGCATGGCTGGAGCAGGGACATCCTCCACGCCGGCGACCAGATTACCCTCATCGGCAATCGCACCAAGAACGGCACATTCATGCTGCGCCTCCAGAAAGTCGTGTTGCCCGATGGCAGGGAACTGGACCCCAACTCGATCACCGATAATTAACGCGCGGATCGATTCCAATACAGGAGCTGCAGATTGCGCTTTCGCATCATAGGTCCGGTCCTGGCACTCATCGCGACTCTCGTTTTTTCGCCGGCTTCGTTCAGCCAGTCCGCCGAACCGTCGCCGGCCGCAACCGCCACCCCGGATCTATCCGGCCTGTGGATCCGCCTGCGCGACAAGGGCGCGATGGCCCGCGGTTATCCCTCCTTTGTTCTGGATTTTGGCAGCGCCATGTCTCCCATGACGCCGTGGGCCGCCTCGAAATTTAAGATCAACTCCGCCCTGTACCACGGCGATGACGCCAGCACCGTTTTGAGCGATCCCATTTTTCAATGTTACCCGCCCGGCGTCCCCCGCATTTATCTGCAGAATTTTCCCGTGCAGATCGTCCAGATTCCCGGACAGGTCATCATGCTCTTTGAATATGACCACTTCATCCGCCGCATCTACACAGACGGCCGCCCTCACGATAAGGACCAGGGCGCTCTCTGGATGGGAGACACGATCGGCAAGTGGGAAGGAGACACGCTGGTCGCCGACACCGATAGCTTCAACGACAAGACCCTGCTCGACCGCGTCGGCCACGTCCACAGCGCCGACATGCGCGTCGTCGAGCGCCTCCGCCGCATCGATCGCGACACCCTCGAAATTGAATTTACGGTGGACGATCGCAAAGCCTTCACCAAGCCCTGGAGCACGAAGCTGATTTTTCAGCAGCACCCCGACTGGAAAGTCCTGGAAAACGTGTGCGAAGACAACGCCGGCTTCGTGGAATTTAACAAAAAGGCAACGCAAGGCCTGAAAAAGTAGATCCGGGCATCTCTGTCGTAGACCAGGAAATTCGAGCGGCCCTGTTTCCGGCTCAATTCACCTCGCGAGGGAGACAAAATGCGAAAATCAATCGCCCCTGGATTTTTGCTCGCGCTTTTCCTGACCTTAACTGCCTGTCAAAACACAACGACGATCACATCGCCGGCCGCGCCAGCCGCGGCCGAAGCCGCGCCTCCGATGATCCTGACCGGCACGATTCCCCTCGAAGGCGTCAAGGGACGCTTCGATCATTTTGCTTCGGGCAAAGGCAAGGTGTTTGTTTCCGCACTCGGCAACAATTCCGTCGAGGTGATGGATCTGTTTCAGGGAACCCGCTCCCACGAAATCACGGGAGTGCCGAATCCTCAGGGCGTGGTTTTTTCTCCCGAGGCCAATAAACTGTTCGTGGCCAGTGAAAAAGGCAAGGTCTACATCTACGACGGCGACAGCTACAAGCTCATCACCACGCTTGATTTTGAGGGAGGCGCGGACAACCTGCGCTACGACGCCGCAACCAAGCGCGTCTACGTCGGTTGCGGCGACGACGAAAAAAACTCCGCGATTGCCGCCGTCGACGCCATGACCAACAAACGCCTCGATGAGGTCTACAAACTCGGGGGCGAACCGGAATCGTTCCAGCTGGAGAAATCAGGACCGAATATTTACGTGAACGTCCCGGACCTGAAGCAGATCGTGGCCATCAACCGCACCACAAAAGAACTCACGCGATGGCCCGTGACCCCCGCTCAGAACTTTCCCATGGCACTCGACGAAGCCAATCATCGCGTCATCGTCGGCACGCGGGAGCCCGCAACCATCTCCGTCTTCGATACCTCCACCGGAAAAATGGTCGCATCCGTGCCCACGGTTCAGGACACAGACGACCTGTACTACAGCGCCGAGCGCAAGCGCATTTACGTTCCCGGCCGCGAAGGCTCCATCTGGGTCTATCAGCAAAACGACCCCGATCGCTATACGCTGCTCGCGAAGGTTCCCACGGCGCTTGGCGCCGGCACCGCCGGATACTTTGGCAGGCAAGGAAAGGGATTCGACCGCTTCTATCTGGCGATTCCAGCGGCCGCCAATTCCAACGCCGAGGTCCGAATCTACACGCTGCAGGACTAGGAATTTCTCACCGGCGGAAATTGTTTTCGTCCCGGTGAAATCCTGTGCGATATCGAAAAACTGAATTTGCCTCGCACCCCTGAATCGGGTTACCGGTCGTATCGCCGGTCGCGATCTCGATCCCGGCCCCTGTCCCGCGGCGACCATTTCTTCGCATACGCCAGGCCGATGGCGTCAAGGTACTCCCCGGCGCGCCCGATAAATCCGGTCGCCTGGCTGTCATCCGGCACGTCGATCCGAAATTCTCTTTCCCCGCCTCTTCCTCCAAACACTTCAGACGTGCGTTTGTTGGTGCGGATTCGCACCGAGTCCACGTACTGCCCGTACCGCCCGGAAATGCCCACAATGTATTCCCCCTGATCCAGGCGGAAGCTTATGCCGCGCCCGCCGTCTCCGCCGTGCCTGGCGGCTTCCAGAGGACGCCCATCGGGCATGGTGTAAATCATCTGAATCGAATCGACATACTCTCCCGCATGAATCCGCACCTCAACGATGCGCCCTCCCGCCGGAACGTCCGCATCCACAAATTCCGTGCCGCCGGAGCCTCCGGCAAGCGTTGTCTGCCCGGGCTGCGGCGTGCTCCCGAATCCGAAAAACGATTTGCGGCGCAGGGGAGAAAATGTCAGCCCGATGGCGTCCAGATATTGCCCGGCGCGCCCCTCAAATCCTGCTGCCTGCGTATTCGCCGGCACATCGACGCGGAATTCGCGCCGCCCGCCGTTCCCGCCAAACGCCGGGGAAGTCCGCTTGTTGGTCAAGAATTGAATGGAATCGATGTAATCTCCCGCGCGCCCGGACGCCCCGGTCAAATATTCATCGGGATCCAAACGAAACACGCCGAGCATTCCCCCCGGCCCGCCATGCAGCGGCCCCGTCACCGTGCGCCCGTCGCCGAGCATGTACACCAGCTGCACCGAATCCACAAATTCGCCTGAATGCACCTGCACCTCGACCACTCGCGCGCCCGGCTCAACATCCGCATCCAGGAACGCCCTGCCGCCCGGCCCTCCGACCACGTCCGTCGCGGTTGCCTGCTGGGCCACTGCGGGTTTTACGCCAAGCGACACGGCGGCAATCGTCATCAGCAGCGCAATGAAAAATACTTTTTTTCCCTTCATGCCACTCACCTCCGTTTCCATCCATTGTAGTGCAACCGGAGCGGGCGCAAGCCAGCCATGAATGGTTCGATTGTCATAGAAAGTATCCCCCGTGGCGCCATTCACACCTGGCGGCCTGACGTGCGGACACGGGGCTTCCACGGGCAGCGGTTGGTCTATTACACGAATTGGGATGATTGGAATTTGGCTGAAGCAGACGCGCGGCGAACACCCGTTACCGAAAATAAAAAATCCTGGCGTGAAGGGAATCGTCGCTCACGAATCCCGGGAACCATATGCCCTAGACCAGGCTTGCTGATGCGTTCAGGACCCTCCCGCCTTTTGTCCCAGAACCCACGCCTTCATGTTCTTCCAGTCCGGATCGTTCTCGGAGGCAAATTGCCTGCCTCCCTGGTGCGTGTCGGCAAGCCCGCCAGCTTCCGGCGCCATCGGCATGCGCAGAAAAAGGCTCAATTCCGGTTTGCCGGGAACCACCAGCTTCGAGACCGTCTCGAAGTTCCGCCGGGACTGCTCCTCGGTCCAGAAACTTGCCCCGGACGGCAGCATCTCCAGGCTCAACGGACCGCCGCCGTGCCGCATCATCTGGTGGCACACGTAGCAGCGCGCGTGCTCGTCCGACCGCTTCTTCAGGAAAATGGGCTCGACCTTCGCTTTGAAAAATTCGTAATCCAGTTGCGGCCCTTGCGCCTCGGCGCCCCCGGACGTCTGCGCCGGGGACGAGGGTGCAACCGTGCACACCAGGACGGCGGCAGCAAACAGCAAACCCGCGGAAATTATTTTCGGCAAGACCCTGGAATTCATGATCTCCTCGCATTCGCCAGAATCGCATTCGCAAGATCTAAAACACGACGGCAGCCCGCAGTTTCAAATCCGCGGCAGCGCGCCGAATCAAACCCTACTTCAGCACCAGCGTGCTGATCCGATCCGGCATTTCCCCAACAGGAATCCGCGTCACTTCCTTCATCGTCTCCACATCAATCGCGGTTACGGACTTGGTCCCACACGTGGAAACGTACACAGTCCTGCTGTCCGGGGTGAACGTGATCCACGCAGGTCCTCCCCCTCGAGGAGCCTTTCCCGGAACAGGCGTTTCCGGCAAAGCGACATGCCCCATCAATTTCAGATCCGGAAGCGAGTAAACAAAGACAGCATTGGCCGGCCTGCTGTTAGACCACAGCGTCTTGTTGTCCGGAGAAATTCCGATGCCGTGGCTGATGCCTTCGCATCCCGGCGTAAATCCGCTGGGCTCGTCCGGGTTTTTGATCCTGGCGATTTCCTTGCGCGTTGCGAAATCCACCACCAAGAATCCGTTCGTCTTATTCAGTTGCGCGAAAATCCGGTGGCCCGAGCCGTCTGGGTTGCTCTGAATGATCAACGGCAGAATTCCCTGGTCATACGGAAGCTCCCAGGCGATTTCCATCTTTTGCAGGTCAAACACGGTGATGACGTTTCCGCTCGGCGAGCCCGTCGCCGCGAATTTGTTGTCCCCCGTCACCGCGATGTCATGCAGCCCGCGCTTAGTCGGGATACTCTTGATCTTTTCAAGTGTTTTGGAATCGATGATATCGAGCGCCCCGGCGTCCACCGCTTCCACACCGGTATTGCGGATGCAGACCAAAATCAGCTTCCCGTCGCTGGTCACCATAGCGTCGTTGGCCCAGCCGCTCAGCGGCACCTTCTTGAAAATCTTCCCGGTCTTTCGATCCATCACGTCCAGCACGTCCTCGCTGCGCGTCGCGATGTAGAGCCGGTCGCCGTCGGGAGAAAATCGCACTACTTCCGGCGACTCGATCCCCCGGATCGTCTGGACGACCTTGTTCGTCGCCGTGTCGATCACGTCGATGGTGGTCCCGCCCCGGTTCGTGACGTAGACATGCGCCGTGCTTGCCGCGAGCGGCACCGCTGCAATCAGCAATCCAAGCAGCAGGCGCACGCCCTGCCGGTCAGAGAAATATTTTTTCGTGGTAGTTGTTTTCATAGTTTTAAGGAACTCCTAACCTGTTGGTCGAGAGAGTAAAACCCCACGAGCCTCAAGTCAAGCCAGTCGATAAAGCGAATTCTTGAAATTTGAGACCAGGGCGAAACGCCTCACGGCAGGTAATCGAACACCATCAAATGCGCGTCTTCCGTAATCAGGTCATTCGCCCCGTACGGCGGCGTCTGCACAATGTGCTTCGGCACCGCCGAGTAGAACCGCTTCAGCTCCGGCACCCACAGCCCGGTTTTCGCCTCCGCCCCCGTGGGAACTTTTCCCAGCATCTCGTAGTGGTCCGCGTCATCCTGTTTGAATACAGCCACCGTCCCGGTCGATCCCGAAAAATAAATCCGCTTGCTCGAGGCATCGAAGAATAATTCGTCCGCCCCGCCCACGCTGTCCAGCACCTGAATCACTTTCCCGTTGTCCGAATTCATCACCACCAGTTTCCCCGGTTCCCCCTGGTGTCCGCCCTGCAGGCGGCTGCCAAAAAACAGCCGATGATGCGGCAAATCCAGCCCCGCGACGTGCGGCTGCGCACCGCCCGTAATCGGCCACTCGGCGATCACTTCGCGTTTTTCCGTGTCGATCACCTTGCATACGCTTTCGCCGTTCACCACGTCTCCCATGCCCACGTACAGCCGGTGTCCCGCCGTATCCAGGACAAACGCGGAAGGATCGCCCCCGTGCATCCCGATGCTGCCCACCAGGTTGCCGGCCCGCGTATCCACGATCTCAACCGTTCCTTCCATCGCCCCTGGCGAACCAACTCCTGAATAGTACAATCCCCTGGCGTAGTCGTACGCCCCGTTGTCCGGATCCCTTTTCGGGTTGCCTTTTCCTCCGGTCAGCTCCACCGTTTTCACCACCTCGAACGACTTCGCGTCGATGGCCACAAGCGTGTTGTCCCCCAGGTCCACCCATACTTCATTCGTCTTGGGATCGAAAAACGGCTTGCGCGGATCTCCTCCCAGCCCGGTGGTGTTGTGAATCACCTGCCCCGTGCGCAGATCCACAACCACAAAACTCTTGCTGTACTCCCCGGAAATAAAAAGATGATTATTCTTCAGGTCCACCGCCAGGTGATCCATCCACCCTTCGGTCGGCAGCGGAATCGTCTCCACCAGCCCCAGCAGACCGGACATGCGCACCATGGGCAATTGTTTTCGTTTCTCTTGGCCCGGTGCACTCGCCACGCCAAAAACAACGAGCAAAGCAAGTACCGCTCCAACGCGGATTTTCATTCTCAGCTCCTTGGCAAAGAATACGGGATCTTCATTTGCGACCGCGGCGCCGCCGTTCGCGCTCCAACGCGCAATCGTCCTCTCCGGCATAAGAGCAGGACTTGGTTGACTGCGAACCGCCTCTGAAGGTTCCAAGAACATATCACGCCCGCGGGCGAGTCAAAAAGTTCTTCCAGCCAGGTTTATGGATTTGTTCGATCGGAAAGCGGGGAACCCCCTTCCGGCAAGACGCCTTCTTGGGCGGCGGGGACGGGGAGGAATTTACAGGTGTGCAAGTATCTGACGGAGTTATACTCCCCCCCAATCCCGCTCGGCGGGAGTGCTTTTCGATTCGCTCCGGCAGTCGCTCAGCGTCTGGCGAAATCCTCTGCCCTGCGGGCGCGAACGGGAAGGGAAAGGCAATCCGCACGCTGCGAAGAAGCATTGCGGTGAAGGAGACAACATGGGATTGGGAATTGGGAAGATCGCGAGAGAGCAGGCAAAATCCATGCATCGAATTCCATTTGCTTTGCTTGTGTTCTGGTGCGCCGCGGTGCCTGCGGTGCGCGCGCAGGATGTGTGCAAAAACGTGCTTGATGCCGGCGAGAGATTGACGACGACACCCCATCACGGATACATGACCCGGGTCAGAGGCAACAAGCAGGAATTACTTGAGGACATTTCCGTTGACGGCGCCATCTACATACAAATCAACGGCAAGTGGAGGAAAAGCCCGTTGACGGTGCAGGACCGATTGAAGCAGCAGCAGGAAAACCGCGCATCCGCCAAGAATACCTCGTGCCGTCACGTACGCGATGAAGCCGTCAACGGCGAACCCGCGGACGTCTACAGCGTACACGCGGAGAACGAAGGCATCACGTCTGACTCCATGGTGTGGATCTCGAAGAGCAAAAACCAGATTTTGCGCCAGGAAGAGGACATCGATGAAACGGACACGAAGTTCCACGAGTCTGTCCGCTATGAATACACCAACGTAGCAGCGCCACCCGTTTCGCGCTAGCGAGAGCAGACCGGAGTCGTTTTCAACCCAGCCTCTCCCCCTTTTCGGGAACCCGGTAGTCCCCAAGCGGGATAATCGGGAATTACAGATTCGCTAAACTCACAATGTCCTTGATTTTTTCCCGCTGCAGTCCCGTTAAGTCCGCCTCCGTGAGCCACCCCTCCCGCAGCAGCCGCGCGAACACATTCAGCAGTACCGAATACCTGTAATCATAAATCCGGTCCACCGTGCTTCGATGCTTGGACAGGTAATCATGCACTCGCCAAATGTCGCATGGCGCTTTGGCGTTCGCCATCATCCGCTTCGCTTCCGCCATGATCGACGCGGAGTGCCTCTCGAACGCTTTGTCAAAGGCTTTTCTTGCCGTCTTCTTTTCGGCCGGGGTCCAGGCTGGTTCTTTGCGAAATTGTTCGATGGAATTCATCGTCCTTCTACCCCCTCCTGCTAGGCCCGTCAATCAAAGCATCTAGCAAATTCCGCGGCGATCATAATGCATCGGCAATTCTGGATTCAAGCATGGGCAGTGGACGCAAATGCGCTTGTAGCGTCTGTGAGACCGTTCAACGGGAATCGTGATACGTAAGGAGAAGATGGGAACCTGCAGCGTCTGCAAATGCCCGGAAATCCCTGCCGCGCGTCAGCAGGGGAACGCCGCGATCGATGCAAGTCTGGGCGATGAGCGCGTCGCCAAGGCGCGCCTTGCGCTGCTTGGCAAACACCTTTGCCCGCAATGCCCCTGCCCGGCGCCAGTGACCTGCTTCGATTTCAATGACCGGCACTTCGCAAAGAGTGTCGGCAACCGAGGAAGGCAGTCTTGGATCGCTGAGCAACTCGGTGAGCACCACCGGAACCATCAACACTTGGCGGGCTTCCAGCGCCTCATCGAGCAACTGGGTGTCCACTCCCGGCCTGCCTTCCAGAAATGCAATCCAGGTGCTCGTATCGGCCGCGATCATCGGTCCGCCTTCAACTCCTCTGCCGTGCGCGAGAAGCGCACGTTGCCTCGGAGTTGCCGCAAACGAGCGTACGCCAGCGACGCCGCGACCAACTGCAGCCCGGTTCGGATGGTCTGCGTAATGCCGGCCCCGCTGGCTAGTTGCGCCTTCTTGAGCAATTCTTCCGGCAGTTCCACGGTAACTTTGCGTGCAGGCTTCATGAGCTAAATCGTACCATATTAGATACCAGCATCCAGTATGGTATTTTCCAAAACGCGCGCAATTCGCGGATCGGGTTGGGCCCTAAAGTAGGACAGGCTTCAGCCTGTCGCTTTTGAATTTTCCTGTCGGTTTGGATTATCTAGCTGGATTGGACAACCAGACAGGCTGAAGCCTGTCCTACAAAAGCTACTCCGTAAACACAATCCCCACCGCCGTGCGATCCTTATCCGCTTCCTGCTCGATGCGCACGACGTACCCCCGCAACCGCAACGGGCTGTTGGAAGCGCCGCCGATCCCCGGGTTTTCCAGCTGTACCTGCAACTCGGACTGCAGCTTCGGGCTGTGCCCCAGATAAATCAGCGCCCCGTGCAGCGTCAGATCGCTGATCACGGTCTCTTCCTCGAACGCGCGCCCCGAATCCGTAAGCCCGGTGACCTTCGCGCGGAAATGCGCGTCCCGCCGCAGCCCTTCGCGCACCGTGGGAATCACCACATCCAGATTTTCCTGCCCCATGGTCATGACCATGCCTTCGGCGGCCGCCCACACATTCGCGAATTTTCCCCGCGCATCGCGCAAGATCACGTCCACGGCCTTGTCGGTCGAGTCCGGATCGTGATGGAACAGCACCAGGTTCTTCACCCCGGCTTCTTCCGCGATCTTCACGCCTTGCGCCCACGAGGAGTGTCCCCATCCCTTGCGCGTCGTGGCCAGTTGTTCGGGCGTAAACTGCGCGTCGTTGATGAAAATATCGGCGCCCGCGGCAAGCTCCATCAGGCTCTGGTCGAGCTTCGGATTCCCCGGCTCGTTATCGGTTGCGTACACGACGGTTCCGGCGGAAGTCTCAAACCGGAAGCCCAAGCAGCCCTGCGGATGATTCAGCCAGCGCGCCGTCACGCGCGCCCCCGGCACCTGCAGATGGTCTCCGCCATTTACTTCCGTAAATTCCCGGTGCGCGGACATCGCGCTCAAGTCCACCGGAAAATACGGATACGCCATCTGCGCCTCAAACACGCGCTTCAGGCTGTCCGCGCCCAGATACTCCGACCGAAAACTGTAAAAGTGCAGCCGGTTCTGTTCCGCATAAAGAGGAGCAAAAAACGGAATGCCCTGGATATGGTCCCAGTGATAGTGCGTCACAAAAATGTGCGGCTCGATTTTTTCCGAATCCGGCGAAACTTCCAAATGCCGCCCCAGCATCCGCAGCCCTGTGCCGCAATCCAGGATCACGCGCACGCCCGCCGGCGTCGTCAACTCCACGCAAGCGGTATTGCCACCGTACCGCCATGTCGCCCGGTCCACTGTTGGCGTCGATCCGCGCACACCCCAGAACTTCAATTTCGCCACGCGATCTTGCGTGACTTTGGCTGACGGCTTGGCCATGGGTTCGGCCGCGATGGAGTGGGTGGAGGGCACAGGCGCTCGAAAGTTTCGGCTTTTTCATACTAGGGACGGCCTGTACCTAAGTCAATTATCTTCCCGCGAATGTGTGCGTGAAACCAACGCGTCACTCTTTCGCCTCAAAATCGCGTTCCATGTGCATTCCCGCGGCTCCCCCGGTACAATGGTTCCGATGCACGCTCACGCGCATGGCCATGATCATGCCACCGGCCATTCGCACGCGCACCCCGGCGTCAGCGGCGGTGTGCTTGCCGGAGCGGTGGCCGCTACCCTGCTGCTGGTGGTCGCCGAAATCCTGGGCGGCTATATCGGCCACTCCATTTCCCTGGTCAGCGACGCCCTTCACAATCTTTCCGATATCCCCACGATGCTCATCTCGTGGCTCGCGTTGACCTGGGCCGCGCGCCCCGCCGATCATGAGCGCACCTACGGCTACCAGCGCGCCAGCGTTCTGGCCGCCTTTACCAACGCCATCCTGCTGATCCTGGTTGCCCTGGGACTTTTTTATGAAGCCTTCGAGCGATTCCGCCATCCGGTCGCGGTCCACGAAAGCTGGATGATCTGGGTTTCGCTGCTGGCCCTGGCCATCAACGGCGGCATCACGCTCGCGCTGGTTCGCAGCCGCCGCGACATCAATCTCCGCAGCCTGTTCCTGCACAATCTGGGAGACGCGCTCTCCAACATCGGAATTCTGGCCGGCGCCATTGCCATCCGCATGACCGGCGCGCAGTGGCTCGATCCCGCCATCGGCCTGGTCATCGCCGCCCTGGTTCTCTACTCCACCAACGGCCTGCTTCGCGAAGCCGTAAATATTCTGCTGGAAGGCCTACCCAAGGGCATTCACCTGGAAAAAGTCGCGCGCTCCATCCTATGCGTTCCCGGTGTCCAGGAAGTTCACGACATTCACATCTGGACGATCGGCACCAACCTGGTCGCGCTCTCCTGCCACGTCCGCATCCCCGACATGCATATGGACGAAAGCGAAAAAATCCTGCGCACCATCCGCGAACGCCTCGACGCCGATTTCCACATCACTCACACCACCATCCAATTCGAGCGCGCCGGCCTCCCGCAAGATGCCGTGTACCACATGCCATTGCCCCTGCGTTCCGCAAAGTAACCAGTAGGACAGGCTTCAGCCTGTCGCTTTTTGCAACAGTACTCACAAAGTTTCCGTTGGAATAGTCTAAAAAGCTGCGTAACCAGAAGTGGTAGTGCAAAGCGAATTTCTCAAAGGATTGCCGTACCCGGTGAGGAAGTTCGGAATGCTTGCATGCCCCGCCCGGGAAGAACCGTGATGTGCACCTTCATCGGGGGTTTTGCTGCCGCAAAATTAAACCGTCTTTAACTGTTGCAAGCTGTGACCCTCGCAAATTCCCGTTTTCAAATCTCAACTCCTCAATCGCTGATCTGCACCGAATTCCCGCGCGCTTCATTCATCTCCCGCGTAGCCTGGGAATCCAATTCCGTCACCGGAAATTTCTGCAAAATCCCTTCCGCCGAAATGTACCGCAATTGCGTTCCCACCACGGAAAACGCCGAAGCAAACAGTACCCGCCCATCTTTCCGGATCAGGATGATTTCCCCCATCCGCTGCACAGGCACTTCCGCGGCGGGATGGGTCGCCGGGGAGAATTTCGCGGCCACGCCACCCGTATCCAGATCCTGCGGGACAGCCGCCGATTGCGTTGCTACGGCTGGGACGGGCTGCTGAATCACGATAATCTGCGGTTGCGGCTGCGCCTGCGTTGGATACGCCTGCGTTTGCTCCACTTCCTCGGGCTGCTCGTAATCGAGCGACCCGTCGTAGTAATACGGGTATCCCCCAAAGAAGATTGGGGTCATGAACCCTCGCTCCCGATTTCCAGAGTGCCCGAACCCTCGATGCTCATCCCCGCGCAGGCCCCCGCCGATCGCAGCCAAATGGGGATAGTCGAACCCAAGTCCCGGAACTCCGATCCCGCTATCGTTGCCCGCAGGATGCGTGAATGAACCGCCCCCGGAAATCACGCGGCTCCCCGTCACAACCCGAAATCTGGCAGCAGGGCGCACAACCGCGGTCCTGGTCGCGGCTCCGTTTGGGGATGGACTCGAAATTCTAACTGCGGGCCTGACGGCCGCGGCGGGCATCCGCACCGAACTTCCATCGCCGCGCGTTTGGGCGCCGGCCAGGCAGACTGCCAGGATCGATCCCATCACAGCGGCGAAAATATGGATTTTTCCAACCATACGTAAATCCCTACATTTAAAGATGCCACCTGCGAAGCAGCGGTTGCAGCAAACGCCTTATGTACTTCGTGCTGCCACCGCTTCGCCGCCCAGATCCGGCATTTCGCGGCCAGTCGCCTGCCACCACAGTACGCCGGTGCCCCCAAGGTTGCAATCCCGCGCTCAAACCCCCGCGATTCCCCCGGGATGACGCTGCCCGCTCTTCCCACCTCCGGCCTCATGTGTTATAACCATCCGGCTGTGGGCAATCCCAGGAACGCGTGCACTGCCGAGAATGGCTCGCCTTCGGACGAGCGCAAGCAGGGCGCGGAACATCCCATTAGTTTTTGTCCGGTATGTTCCCAGCGGCTGGAGCCGAAGCGGTGCAAGCTGGTGTGCAAGGCGTGCGGCTATTACCTGTCGTGCTCGGATTATTATTGAGGCTGCCCAGGGGCGGCGAAAGCGATTACAGTTCAATCGAGAGATCTCGTTAGGAGGATGGCCAGTGGCGCTGAAAATTACCGATCGTGTGGTGGATGGCGTGGCAGTGGAAGTGCTCGAGGGACGCATCGTCCTGGGCGAAGAGAGCAACGCCTTGCGTGAGAAGGTGAAGAGTTTGCTCGCTTCCGGCCAGAAAAAAATCGTCTTCAACATGGACAACGTCACCTACATCGACAGCTCGGGGCTTGGCGCGCTGGTCGCCGCGCACACCAGCGCCCGCGCGCAGGGCGCATTTTTGAAGATCAGCAACCTGGGCTCGAAGTTCCAGGAAATCCTGCAGGTCACCAAGCTGGTCACCGTGTTTGAAGTGCTGCCCACGGAAGCAGCCGCCATCGCCAGCTTCCCGAAGTAAATTTCGTCCTCCGAAAATGCCACGGCATCGCCGGCGATTAGCCGGCGATGCCGTTTTTTCTTGCGCATTCCACGGACCCGTTGCGGTCCGCCAATCGCGGTGCAACCAGGCCGAACACATCGCTCCCCACCAGTCACCGGTCACTAGTCACCAGTCACAGCTTCACCCTGTACATCGTAATCCCGCTCATCAGCTTCGGGAAAAAATCCGTCGACTTCTGCGGCAGCACTTCTCCGGCCATGGCCATCTCTGCCACGGTCTCCACGCTCACCGCGTTCAGCAGAAAACAGATCTGCGCCCGCCCCTGGTCCACCTCGCCGATCGCCGTGTCCATCTCTCTCTCATACGTCAGATTTTTTTCCGTCTTCACCGCGTCGGGCGTGATCCCCAGCCCGCGCTCCAGGATCAGCCGGTGCAGCAGCACCACGTCCAGTTGCCGCTGGGCAGCTGAAACACCCGGCAACAGAGCCTCCAGATTCGCGCCCTTCTTCAGCACGAAAATCGTGAACGCCTCGTCCCCCGCATACACGCCGATCGCGCGTTGCCGCTGCCCGCGCTGCAGGTCGCGCCGGAACGTTTCATACGCTTTCGCGCGATCCGCGGCCGCCGCAAACGGGTAGGACTGCGAATCAAAGATGTTTCCAAGCTTCGCGCGCAACCCTTGCGCCGAAAATCCCGCAATGTTCGTCGCCACGCGGTGCGTCGGCAGAATCGTCAGCCCCTTGCCAGCCGTATTGAACAGCGTCATCATCACTTTTTCGTACGGCGCATTCGGGTCCACGCGCCCCGCGGCCGCCCGGCGCTCGTCCCGGTAGGCCATGGCCGTTTCGTAGCGGTGATGGCCATCGGCGATCACCAGTTTCTTATCGGCCAGTTCGCGCTGAATCGTCTCGATCATCTTCGCATCGGTGACGGGCCACAACCAGTGCACCACGTCGTACTCATCGCGGATTTCCACGTCGGGCTTGGCCCGCGCCGATGCGTCCAACAGGGCGTCGACGCGACCGGCCGGATCGTTGTACAGCATGAACAGCTGCCCCGTGTGTGTCTGCGTGTGCCGCAACAATTCCATGCGGTCCGCCTTGGGCCCGGAAAGCGTCTGCTCGTGCCGGAAAATCACCCCCGCCGAATAATCCTCGATCCGCCCGGCGGCGATGAACCCCTTGCGCGTGCGCCGCTCGCTCGTTCCCGGCACGGTGTACTCCTGAAAGTACGCGTACAGCGACGGCGCCGCGTCCTGCGCCACCACTCCCTCGCGGATCCAATCCTCGAGCGCTTTCTCGGCGCGCGTGTACACATTATTCTCCGGAGTATCCTCCGGCAGCGATTTTCCCTTTTCCACCGGGATCAGGTTGTACGGGCTGGCCGCCGCGTATTTTTCCGCCATCGCGGGAGTGATCTTGTCGTAAGGCTGCGTCAGCACCTTCGCCGGCTCCACCCGCGCCGCGTTGTACCGGTACGCTCGAAACGGATAAATCTCTGCCATTCGCACTTCCTCCTGTTATCAAGACTTTTATAATTTTTTGCGCACGAAGTTACCGCGAACTCCTCAGGGACTTTGCCCTAAGAGAACCGAGCCCACTATATTACAATTATTGTTCCACGGAGGACGGCCCAACATTCCATGAGGCAGCCATCGGATCGTTTTTCTGAAGTGCGCGCTCTGATCTTCGATCTGGACGGCACGCTGATTGATTCAAAGCTCGACCTGGCCCTGGCCGTGAACGCCGCCCTCGAGGAACTTGGCCGCGCCCCGCTGGCCCACGATACGATCTTCAGCTATGTCGGAAACGGCGCCGCCAGCCTGATTGCCCAATCCCTGGGCGAGGGCGCCACGGAAGAGGATTGCCTGCGCACCCTCGAATTCTTCATCAAGTATTATTCCGTGCATAAGCTCGACCACACCGACGTCTACCCCGGCGTCCGCGAAACCCTCGACACCCTGAAAGGCATGCCCATGGCCGTCCTCACCAACAAGCCGGTCGGCGCCAGCCGCGGCATCCTCCAAGGACTCGGCCTCTCCGAACATTTCCGCTTCGTCTATGGCGGCAACAGCTTCGAGCGCAAAAAGCCCGACCCCATGGGCGTCGAAAGCATCCTGCGCGAATTCGGAGCCGCCCCCGCGCAAGTCATGTTCGTCGGCGATTCCGAAATCGACGTCCTCACCGCCCGCAACGCCGGCACCTGGGTCTGCGGCGTAACTTACGGCTTCGGCAGCCACCGGCTCGCCGACTATCCTCCTGACATCCTCGTCGACAATCTCACCGAACTCTTGCCCCATCTTTCCAGCGACCCCGTCGCCCGGCAACGCTAACTCTCAATTATCAAAAAAGATTTGCCCTGCGTGATGCGATGCAGCAAGGGTTTGTAGCGCCAGCGTCCCGGCGGCATTCTTGCGTGTATTTTAGAATTGAAAAGATGCCGGCGGGACGCCGGCGCTACGAAAACCATTCCCAAGTCTTCTTCAACCCTTCCTCAAATCCAAAGCTCGGGCTATAGGCGAGCAAATCTTTCGCCAGCCCAATATCCGCCTGCGAATCGCGAATATCCCCTTCGCGCGCCTCTC
>JAIQFG010000120.1 GCA_020073375.1 Terriglobia bacterium
TGAATCCCGCGCGGATGGACGCCGTCAGCGCGAACGACACCTGCATCCGGTGCCACTCGCAGGGCCGCCCGCTTACAAGCCCCATCGAAGGACATTATTACGATTGGCCGGTCGGCTATCGTGTGGGTTTGAATCTGCGGGATTACTGGCAGTTGGAAGATCACAAGCTGGGCGAGCTGAGTTTCACCCATTTTCCGGAAGGCACCGCGCACAAAAACCGCATGCAGGGAAACGATTTTGTGCAGAGCGTGATGTACCGCCGCGGCGTCATGTGTTCCGACTGCCACGACGTTCACGGCACGGGCAACTACGCGCAGCTCCGTAAGCCCGCGAACCAGATTTGCCTCGATTGCCACGGCCCCGGCTCGCGCAACGGCCCGCGCGGCGCCACGCTCGCCGAGCACACGCATCACAAGGACGGCTCCACGGGCAGCGAGTGCGTGGCCTGCCACATGCCGAAAATCGAAGCGGAGATTCCCGGCGTCTTCGTGAGCGCGCACACGTTCGGTTTCATCGCGCCGTCGATGACCGACAAATACAAAATCCCGAATCCCTGCACCTCATGCCATACGGATAAAACCACAGCTTGGGCCGCCGACGCGATTCGTCACTGGCCCGATCAATCTCCCTGGCGCCAGTAGGACAGGCTTCAGCCTGTCGGGTTCTGGTTGGCCTGCGAAAATCAAAAGCGACAGGCTGAAGCCTGTCCTGCCACGCTGTTTCCCATTACGAAATATGCGCCCGTTCACCCAGCGCGATCCTCCGCGGCACGCTATAATAGAAGTCCTCGTTGCACCGAAAGGAAGCCTCCGGCAAATCTCCGATGGACCTCACTGCATTGCAAGACTGGCTGCCAAGATCGATAACGTGTCTCAAGGACTATAACGGGCGGAAGTTCGCCGCCGATTTGCTCGCTGGGGTCACCGTGGGCCTGGTGGCGCTGCCGCTGGCCATGGCTTTCGCGATCGCCTCGGGCGTCACGCCGCAATCGGGATTGTATTGCGCGATCGTAGCCGGATTCCTGATCTCGGCGCTGGGCGGTTCGACCACGCAAATCGGCGGGCCCACCGGCGCGTTCGTCGTGGTTGTGTACGGCATCGTCCAGCGCTACGGCCTGGACGGCTTGTTCATGTGCACGCTCATGGCCGGCGTGCTGCTGGTGATCCTGGGAATAACGGGCCTGGGCACGGCCGTGAAATACATCCCGCGGCCCGTGGTTGTGGGCTTCACCAACGGGATCGCCGTCATCATCGCCAGCACGCAGATCAAGGATTTCTTCGGCCTGCAGGTGGATAAAGTGCCCGGAGAATTTCTGGCCCGTCTCGAGGTTCTCGCCCGCGCGTATCGCACGTTCTCTCCGATGGCTACGGGCCTCGCCGTCTCCGCGTTAATCCTGATCCTGCTCTTCATGCGCTTCGTGAAGCGCGTGCCGGGATACATCGTGGCCTTGTTCGTGGGCACGGCCGCGGTCATTTTATTAAAATTGCCCGTCGAGACCATCGGCACGCGTTTCGGCGGCATTCCGTCGGGTTTTCCGGGACTCAAGATTCCGCAATTTCGCGTTGACCTTTTACGCCCGCTGATTTCCCCAGCCATCACCGTGGCCATGCTCGGCGCCATCGAATCGCTGATGTCCGCGGTGGTATCCGACCGCATGAGCGGCACCAAGCACAATCCGAACGTCGAGTTGGTCGGCCAGGGCGTCGCCAATATCATGTCGCCGCTGTTCGGCGGCCTTCCCGCCACCGGAGCGATCGCGCGCACGGCCACCAACATCCGCTCCGGCGCCAAGACGCCTGTCTCCGGAATGATTCACGCGCTCACGCTGCTGTGCATAATTTTGTTTGCCGCGCCCCTCGCCCGGTTCATTCCACTCTCGGTCCTGGCGGCGATTCTGTTCGTCGTCTCCTACAACATGGGGGAGTGGGGAGAAATTCCGGAATTATTGAAGCTTACGCCGCTGGAAATCGGCACGTGGTTCATCACCTTCATGCTCACGGTATTCGCGGATCTGACCGTGGCCGTCGAAGCCGGAATGATCCTCGCGGCCCTGGTCTACATCCGCAAAGTCACGAACACGACCACGGTCGCGCAAGTCACCGACGAGTACCTGCGCGAAGGCCACGTGCATATCCTGCAGCACAAGGAAATTCCGTCCTACGTGACCATCTTCCGCATCCACGGCCCGTTCCTGTTCGGAGCCACAGACAAAATCGACGAGGTCATCGAGCGCATCCCCCAGCTTCCTCCCATCGTCGTTCTCCGCCTGCGCAACATGACCGCGATCGACGCCACCGGCCTGCAGGCCCTGGAAAGTCTGGCCGACGCCGTGCACGCCTCCGGCCGCGGCCTCATCCTGTGCGGCGCGCGCGAACAACCCGCCAGACTGATGCACCAATCCGAATTCGAGGAGCACGTCGGCGCCGGAAACATCAGCCCGAGCATCGCCGTGGCCCTGGAACGCGCGAAGGTCTTGTATCAGGAGATCGAGCAGCGGAATCTGCACGCGGTGGGCGAAGGCGGGAAGGGTTAGATCGGTTTCCGTAGCGCAGACTGAAGTCTACGCTGCTAATAGCTCACTACGGCTGCGCCGCTGATTTCACTTTCTCATCCAACTGCGCCACCGGCGGCTGGCCCGGCTCCATCGGCTGATTCACGTAAACCGTCTTGCCCCCCGTTTCCGCAAACACCCACATGGAATTTCCCGGAAGTTTCTTGCGGATTTCCTCGGTGTGTTCCACGGGCACAACCAGAAACACGCGCCCGCTGCCTTCCCAGAGCTTGGGAAATTCCTCGTCGTTGAAGAAGCGCTTGGGTGCGTCCGGGTAGTGAGAGCCGAATTCCAGGTTGCTTCCGGTGGCGTCGTAAAGCAGGACGTTGCGGTGCGAGTAGAAGGCAATTCCCGGCGCGACGCGGATGTCGCCGAACAGCGCGATCTGGTCGTCCGGCTTCAAATCCTTTTTGATTTCGAGCGCGAGCGTGCGCGATGAGAGCGTCGGGTTCATTACATCGTGCGCGATGTGCGCGGCAACAATGAATCCGACCATTCCGACGGCCATGGCGACGATGGGGAGCCATTGGATCTTACGTTCGCGCAAAATCCAGGCCGCGACGAACGTCACCAGCACGGACACAGAAGAAAGCAGGATGGGAATGCGAAGATCGGCCACCGATTCCGGCGTCAGATCGAGCAGGTGGACCATCCCGGTCAGATAATTCTCGGGGCTGCGCAGTTCCAGATGGTTCGCGATATCGCCCGCCGCGGAAATATGCATCGTGCCGACCAAAAAATATCCCGCGACGGCCGCCAGCACCACCGACAACCCCGCCAAAACACGCTGCGCAGGACGCAGCCATTTCTGATCCGTCTCCTCGGCTCGCGCGATCCCCAGGCCCAGCAACAGGCACATCGCCGGCCACGCGCTGAAGCTGTAATATTCCAGGCGCGAGCCACTTTCCACTGTGAAAAACAGCAGGATCACCCCCGCCCAGGCCAGCAGCATCAGCCGCGCTTGCGAAGCTAGGTCTGTATCTTTTCCCCAGCGGCTCGGGGGAAAAGGCAATTCGCGCAGCGCCAGCGGAAAAAAGAAGCTCCACGGAAACAGCCACACCAGGTGCGCACTCCACCACGCCCACAGCGGCACCGCGCCGTAATCGTGCGGCAGGCGCCGGCCGAGCGCGCGATTGATGTGCTCGTTGATGAAAAAAGCCCAGACAAATCCCGGCGTGCGCATCGCCGCCAGAATGTGCCACGGCGCGGCCAACGCCAGAAAAACGGCCGAGCTGGAAACCAGGCGCAGCTCGCGCCACCGCCGCCAGCCGCGCGACATGGTGATGAACGCCACGATCGCCGCACCGGGAAAAACCAGCCCGATCATCGCCCGCGTGAGCACGGCCACTGCGCACAGCGCCGCCGCGCCCCAGTAGCCGATCCGCGTGTCGAGGCTTCCCGTCCAAGCACGCAGGAATAAATAAAAAATTCCCTCGAACGCCAGCGTGTAGATCGCCTCGGGAATCATGTTGCGCGTGTAAATGAACATTCCCACGCTGGTGGCGATGGCCAGCGCTGCATAGAAGCCCGTGCGATCGTCAAAAAACCGGCGGCCAAACTCAAACGTCAGCAAAACGATCCCGACAACAGCGAGTCCCAGCGGCAACCGCGTGGCGAATTCGCTTTCGCCAAGCAGCTTGTAGCTGGCCGCCACCAGCCAGAAGTGCATCGGGGGTCGGATCAGGTAGCGCAGACCGTCCATGTAGGGCACCACGAAGTCATGCCGCTGCAGCATTTCCTGCGAAACCATGGCGTGCGCCGCGTCCACATCTTCGTCGTCCAGCGCGGGCTTTCCGGCCGTACCGATATAGAGCCCGGCGGAAAGAACGAGCAGGCACAACATCATCCATCGCGTGCTGAGTGTGACGTTTCGCATCGAAGTCCCGTAAATCGTGCGGGAATGATCAGGATTGTAGCACAGCAGATTCGGCCCCTTGACCGGTAGCTCCAGCCTCCATGGCGCTTCGTAATTCAGGAAGTATTGTCATTCCGAACCCGCTCCTGCGGGTGAGGAATCTCTCTTTGATTTATGCAAGACGATGGAGTGATTCCTCACCCGGCCGAGCGGGTTCGGAACGCAGGTGTCCCTGGTTTTTCGCGGTTCGTTTTCCCAGCGGCGCGATCCCGCACAGGCGGAATCCCGCGTTTTGCCTCGAACCGGTTTTCGCCCCTCAACCATTCCGAGAGCGGGCGCGCGCCGATCCGGAGTTGCGCGCGCCTTAGCATGGAACTTAGGAAATGGACCTCGGCCACGAGATTTCGCTCCGGGTATCCCCGCGCCTCGCGCTTCACGACGATCTGGCCTTTGCTGGCCCAGAGCAAGCCCCACTTCGCAGGCAGCTCCTTCACCTGGATCAATTCGGCCGGACAAAGATAATAGCGGCGCTGTCCCATCCCCGCGCGGGGATTTTTCCGCACAGTTTTGGCAGCGTCCTTCAAATAATCCGACCGGGTCAACTTGCACTCGATGAGCACGGAGCCCGCCCCGGGAGCCCACCCGATCACGTCCGGATTTTCATCGGCCGGCGTGGCAAACTCGTAGAGCACCACCGAGCACTGCATGCTCAGCCACCGCACGCCCATCGCAACCAAAGTCTCATGCCGCATGTGGCCATGAATTGTTGCACATCCGGGAACGAAATTGTCGGACCACTGCATGGGAAATTTCCCTGAAGTGGACAATTTCTCCAAGTGATACCCTATTTGAGAGTACTGCACGTCACGGCGATTTATTGGCGGCGGCACCCGGCGCGCGGGAAACTAATAGAGGGCATCGAATGACCAATCACATCGAAGGAAAAGTTGTCGTCATCACGGGCGCGAGCAGCGGGCTGGGCGAGGCGACGGCGCGGTTTCTTTCGGCGCAAGGCGCCAGCGTCGTGCTGGGCGCGAGGCGCGTGGATCGCATCCTGGCCTTGGCGAACGAGCTCATCGGCAGCGGCGGCAAGGCGTTCGCGATTCAGACGGATGTGACCCGGCGCGAGCAGGTGCAGGCGCTCGTGGATGGCGCCGTGCAGACTTACGGCCGGATCGACGTGATGATCAACAACGCAGGACTGATGCCGCAGTCGCCGCTCGATCGCCTCAAGGTCGAGGACTGGGACCGCATGATCGACGTCAATATCAAGGGCGTGCTCTACGGAATTGCCGCGGCGCTGCCGTACATGAAGCAACAGAAGGCCGGGCACATCATCAATGTCTCATCCGTCGCCGGGCACAAGATCCGTGCCGGCGGCGCGGTCTATTCCGCGACCAAAACCGCCGTGCGAGTCATCTCCGAGGGACTGCGCCAGGAAGTGAAACCCTACAACATCCGCACCACGGTGATCTCGCCGGGCGCGGTCGACACCGAACTCCCGAACAGCATCACCGAGCCGGACATCGCCGCGAACATCCGCAAAGTGTACGAGCTTGCGGTTCCGCCCGAATCCTTCGCGCGGGCGGTCGCCTACGCCATGAGCCAGCCGGAGGACGTGGACATCAACGAGATCCTGTACCGGCCCACGCGGCAGGAGTTTTAACTTCGCCCCGGGGCACCATCACGGTTCCGGTGAGTGAAACCCGATTGCCTCGCCTGAAGAGATTCGACTTCAATCGAAATCGTTCGATCCACCGCAACTCAAAGCATGGGTAATGAATCGCATCTGCCAAAACCTCGCAGAAAAAGAACCCGCACCCTTCACAGGGAGCGTGAAGGGTGCGCCACCCGGAAAATCAACCCTGCCACAAAGGCTTTGCCACCCGCCCCTAGATTTTCATTGCCAGTTCGAAATGAGAAACCGTTAGAATCTGGCTCAAGGCATTCGAGAATTTACGGTACTCATCTACCCCTGATTCACCCTGCTTCGATTTTCCATTTTTCATTGTTTTATTGCTTCACGGAGATGTATAATTCGGCTCGTAGGCGGCCATCTAAAACCTTCTTTGCTGGAACCGGTGTTGAGGCTCGCCGGTACCTCCGGCGAGAAGGAGGTGATGGCCAATGAGTCGCAAGAAAAGGCTCGTTCCTCCGGGGCATATGCTGGTATTTCGGGCATATCGCACGGACAAGAACGGTCGCCGCATTTACGCGAAATGGTTCGGGCTTAAAGCCTGGCCGCTTGTGGTCCCGATAGCCAAGTAGCGTAGTTTGCTAGGGTGGCCGCTTACACTAAAACTTTCGGAGGGTGCGTCGCTGGTGCGGCTAGCGAACTTTAAACTCGCGAAACGTCCTGTCAGGGATTGGGTTCGATTCCTACACCCTCCGTCCACTTTGGAGTGTAAATGCTTGCTATATATAAGCGTCAACTTATAGTGACTAAATATGGCAAGCAGATGGGATGTAGACAATGACTCTTAATATACATAGTGTAGATGAAATTTCGAAACTATACGAAAGCCTTCAAGGCAAAAGAGATAGGCTAAGAGAGCAACTCGATGCTGTCGAGAAGCAGTTTGACGCTGTTTCGACAACTCTTCGCCTAATGGGACATTTAACGCCTGCTCAAAATATAAATCTCTCTGGACTCACTCAGCTTGATGCACTAATAGCCATAGCCAAGGCCAATGACAACAAGCTTGTTGTCAAGACCGCCCGTCGTCTAATGGTTAAGGCTGGATACTTCAAGAGCACAAAACACGCATCGAGTATCCTATTCACGACAATAAATAGGAGTGGGAAGTTCGATAGAGAATCTCCGGGTGTTTACAGATTGAGGGCGATTCCACCAGTCCATCAGACCATCAATTTGGGCGATGCAACAATGTACACCGATGATGCAGTAATAATCGCTGAAGCAAAAGCCACGCCAACTCATCGGTGATACCTAATATCTAGCCTGCCTGTCAGGGGAAAATCCTACCGTATTTGGTTAGCCTAGTATATTAATGCCCTTTTCCTTGTTGAATTACGCCTGGTTCGGCGAGATGATTCGAGGGCACAACGCTTCACAACGCAAACTTTCACTGACGGCCGTGTCGCTCGCCGTGCGCGATCTTGCCGGTTTGGATGCTGGCGGGTGGCCCGGCCTTTCGCATTCCATTAGATCGGCTCCGCTTCACGGTCTAATACTACTCCCGCATGTCCACTCGAGGTTTAGCTTTTGAACTTGGGGTGCCCTGTCCTTGACGCCTTTTCAAGGGCGGGGCTTTTAGTATGATTTTCCATGTCTAAATTGTGGTACGCAGTTTTCGATGAAGGAACCAGAATCAAGAAACCCATCTGTCACGCGGCGTGACAGATGGGGCTCCCGAAGTGCAAAGTCAAGGGCCGGCCATCCGCCGGCAACCATGTCGTCCTTGCAAGCGGGTAAGCGGAAGCGAATGGAGCCGCGGACCATCGCGGCCCACGGTGCGTCCCATCTCATTTACCAGAATCGACCTCCATACCACCACG
>JAIQFG010000037.1 GCA_020073375.1 Terriglobia bacterium
TGTCACCATCTCTTCGATCGGAGTGCGGGGTGCGACAAAGGCCTCCCGTAGCTCAGGTCGCGTATCGTCGGGTGCAGGCAGCGCCCGACGATCCACCTTGCCATTGGAGTTCAGTGGCAGAGCTTCCAGCAACACGAAAGCGGAGGGTATCATGTAATCGGGTAGCCTCTCCCCCAAGAAGCTCCGCAGCTGCCGCACTAGCTTATTAGCCACCGTACGCTGTAGATGGTCTACCTCCTGCTCCTCTGCAAGCCGGTATTGGGGATATGGAATCACATAGGCGACCAGATGTTTATTTCCAGGGCTAACCTCCCTAGCTAGAACGACGGCTTCCTTAACTGCTGAGTGCTGTTCCAAGGTAGCTTCTATCTCCCCCAGTTCGACGCGGAATCCGCGGATCTTCGCCAGATGGTCTCTGCGACCGAGAAATTCGATATTTCCATCGGGCTGGTAACGCGCCAGGTCGCCGGTCTTGTATAAGCGTTTCCCGGGCTCCCGAGCGAATGGATCCAGAATGAAGACCTCGGCTGTACGCTTTTCCTCATTGAGATAGCCGTGGCCAACGCCGATACCGCCGAGGTAGAGTTCTCCTACAGCTCCTACGGGCACGGGTGAAAGCATTTGATCCAGCACGTATGCCCGCATGTTGGGAATGGGACGGCCAATCGGCATAATCGATAGCCTGTAATCTGACGGTGGGGGCTGGTATATAGGGTAGTGGCACTGATCATCAGAGCACTCGGTAGAGCCGTATGTGTTTAACAGGGGGATATCTGGGTAAAGCGTTAGCCATTGTCGGCACATCTCCGCTAGTAGAGCGTCGCCGGTGGGCACCAGCCATCTCAAAGCCGATAAACTGGGGCGTGTGGCTCCCAGAGACTCTACTTGCTGAATGATCTCCCTCAGCATCGATGGCACAAGTTGGAGAACCGAAACCCCGCCTCGTTCGACCTGCTCGAGCAGGAGCGCAGGCTCGTGGGCGATTTCATCATTGAAAATATGCACTCGTCCTCCAACCAGTAGTGCCGCGAAACACTGCCAAATCGAGATATCAAAGCACTGCGGGCCATTCTGTGCGACGACATCGGCTTCGGTCAGTTGCGTATCTGAGATCTTTGCATAGATGTGGTTGAGCATCCCTATATGCTCGACCATCACTCCCTTTGGCGTCCCGGTCGACCCAGAAGTATACATTACATAGGCAAGGTCCTGAGGTCTGCAGCGAGGCGGCAGGTTTTCTTCTGATTGTTCTTGCTCTAGAAGCGCCTCAATTTGCAGAACTCGTGGGCGCTTTCCTGAAAGGGCGTCTTCAGAGGCCTGAGAGAGCACCGGCGTGAATTCACCTGTAGTCAGAACCAGAGGACACCCACTCTGGTTCAGCACTTGGTAGAGACGCTTGGCGGGATGCCGTGGATCAAGTGGGAGGTATACACCTCCCGCTTTGAACATGCCCCTACATGCGGACGATGCGCCTGCCTATTTGGATGGAAGGGAATTATTTCTCGTTCGATGCCACTGCGGCCAGCGTCTTTTCTTTCCCGGCCAGCAGCGGGCAATCCGGCGGCAACAGCACGAGTTTCTTCTGGATGATCTGGTCGGAATATTTCGCCAGGTAATGAACAATGGTCTCGATGCGGATGCGAATGCTGCCGGCGGGCTTGGTCGAATCCAGATCGCCGAATTTGAAAAACAGCGTCCCGGCCGCTTCCACGATTTTCTGCGTGGGCGTGTACGTGGGCTGGTCCATCCCGCACTCGTAACTCGATAGCCGCAATACGCAGGTAATCCACGGAAACCGCGCCGCAACCTTCGCGCCCCACAAAATTTCATTCGTATTGCTGCTGTTGGACGAAGTCCACACATCGGAAATATCCAGGGCCGACCGGATTTTCTTGGCCTTGATCTCTTCGCCGAAGATCCAGTTCATCAGATCGTCGTCGATCGGCAGGTATTGCAGCCACACGATGGGATACCCGTGCGCCTGCAAGTCGGATTCAATCTCGTGCCCGATGCCCGGGTCCATGTGGTACGGCCGCCCGAGCACCAGCACGCACGGCTTATTTTCGCGCGCGCACCACGCCATGATCTCGCGCGAAGCGTCGCGCATCTTCTTGTTGAACGCGCGAAGCTCCCGGTAACCGGCCTCGACGGCATGCTCGCACTCGGCCAAATCCACGCCGAAAATATCCTTCAGGCAATCGTACATCTGCTTGGGGACCACCTCCGGCTCGGCCATGCTCAGAAATGGCGAGGCGTATTTGATCCCGTTGTCGGCGAATACGTCGCTTTCCTTCATGAATCCGGCCTTGATGTTTTCCGGCCCGGCCATCACGCGCGTGCAGGCCAGCGTTTCCGACACATGTCCGCGCATGAACGAAGGCAGCGAATAAATCATGGGACTCAGGATGATATTGATTTTTTTCTTCTGGCCGAAAATAAGCTCGCCGTAATGCCCGCTGATGCTTTTCACGGGATAGCAGCAATCCACCGTGCCGCGCCCTTTTCCGAACTCGCGGCCCTGCTCCTCGGACGTATCCGAGCTAAACACGATGTTTTCGGATTCGATGCCGAGGTCGCGCAGAAATCCCACCCAGAACTGGGACGTGCTCCACACGTTCAGCACCTTGGGAATCCCCACGCGGAGACCCGAGCGGTCTTTACGCGGAGATGGAGGCGGAGACCCGCCGGAAGCCTTCTTGCCGAACCATGTCTGCAATGTTGGGAAAGGCATTTTTAGTTTTTTCAATCCCTGCTTTGATGACCCGCATTTCGTTGACGTCTTCCACCAGCCCCTTGGGGCAGGAATTGTTGACGATCACGCGCTCCCAGCCCACGCCGATGGGCACCTTGCTCCAGTCGCGGCCCTTGCCGCCCGGCAATTCCACGTCGATGAAGCTGCGCTGGCACGTCACCGGGCACCAGTTGCAGATCGTTTCCTTCGACGTGGTCGTCGTGTACGTCAGTTTCTCGATGGTGTCAAACCCGCGGAACTCGCTCTTGCCGCCTTTTGCCCACCAGTCCAGTGATACCAGCGCCGCGCCGATCGCCCCCGCCTCGCCGGAATAGGGATGCACAACCACTTCCGCGTCCGGCACCTTCGAGCGGATGAAATCCACCTGCGTTTTCACCACGGCCAGATTCTTGTGCGTTCCGCCTTGCAAAATATATTTCTTGCCCACCTGCGCCAGGTTGTTCATCCCGCCCGCGTAAATCCACACATTCAACGGAAGAATCGAGCAAAGCGCCGCGAGAATTTCCTCGGCCTGCCAGCCCTTGCGCTGCTGGTTGACGATGTCGCTCTGCAGGAACACGCCGCATCCCATCGAAAGCTGCGGCATGGCCTGCGCGCGGAACGCGCCGTCGGCAATTTCGCTGAGGGGAATGCCGAATCGCTCGGCGACGCCCTGAAGGAACGCGCCGTTGCCGGACGAGCACTGCGAATTCAGGCGGAAATCGCTGACCGCGCCGTTCTTCAAAATCATGATCTTGACGTCCACGCCGCCGACGTCGCAGATGCAGTCCGCATCGGGGAAGTAGTGCAGCCCCGCCGAGGCGTGCGCGATGGTCTCGACCACTCCGCAATCCGCGCCCAGAATGCCTTTCAGCAAATCCTTGCCGTATCCCGTAATTCCGAGCCCCAGAATTTCGCCGTCGCCGATCACCTCGCGCAGCTGGCGGAATAGGCTGCGCGCATCCTCGATCGGATTTCCCTTGCTCAGCGCATAGCAGGAGAAAAGCAGTTCCTTTTCGGGCGATAGGCAAACAGCCTTCGCCGTCGTCGATCCGAAATCGCAGCCCACCAGCACGCGATCCAGTTTCTTTGGCGCCACAGAAACTTCCGCGGCATTCGCTGCGGCATTTCCCGGAGCGGTGGCGTCCATCTTCGAGTACACGTCGATGAACGTCCGCAAATTATCTTCGCTGTCGCACAGCCCGCCGCGCCCCTGCTTTTTCTTTTCTTCGTACTGGCCTTCCTCGATCCACCAGTGCAGTTGCTTCACGCCCTGGTAGACGCCGACGTGCGGCTGCTCGCCCATCGCGATTTCCACGCAGCCCAGCGCCGCGTAGTACAGCGCGTCCGACGGCACGGTGATGAACGATTCGGGATCGCCGCCGCCCGGCATCGGCACTTTTCTTTCCTTCCAGATGCGCTTCAGGTGCAGCCGCCAGGCTTCCTGCAAGCCCTTGAAAAACAGGTTCGGGCCGCCCAGCAGCAGCACTTCAGGCGAAGGCGTGTTGCCGCGCGTCAGCGTCGCCAGATTCTGGTAGACGACTGCCTCAAACAGGGACGCGATGATTTCGTCGACCGTCACGCCCGCCTTCAGCAGCGTGTTCGCGTCAGCCTCGGCGAATATTCCGCACTTGCTGCTGATCTTGTGCAGCGTGTGCCCGGTGTAATGCATTTCGGAAAGCTGTTCCGGCGGAATCTGCAGCTTGCGCGCCGTCTTTTCGATGAATGTGCCGGTGCCGCCCGAGCAGGCGCTCTGCATCAGGACCTGCTTGCTTTTCGTCTTTTCGTTTCCGTTGAAGAAGATGGTCTTCATATCTTCTCCGCCGATTTCGCTGACGAATCGCACGCCGGGATGCAGCCGCTCGACGCTCGCCGCCACGGCCACCACTTCCTGAATCACCTTGGCGCCGGTCAGAGGCGCAATGAGGCCCGCTCCCGATCCGGTGAAGAACACGCGATCGCGCTTCGGTTCAAGGCCGTGCTGCGCCTCCAGCCGCGCCAGAAACTGCAGAACTTTTTCCGCTTGTTTGGTGTTGTGCCGCTCGTAGGCCTGGGAAATCACTTCTCCGGACGCGGACGAAAGGACGTACTTGACCGTGGTGCTTCCCACGTCGATGCCGCAGATCTGCGCCCCGTTCGTGCTGGGTTTCAGTTTCTCCGGCGTCTTGATTTCCATCACGCCTGGTTCCCGCATCAGCGGCGCGATTTGTACGAAATTCCCTTCGGACATGGAAAACTCCTCGCAGCTCCGAGTGTTTCAATCGCCAAAAAAGGCTCGTCATTCCGAACGAAGTGAAGAATCCCTCTTCGATCACGACAAGGAGGGATTCCTCACTCCGTTCGGAATGACGGCATTAAAAAAGAGGCCGCCTAAACCGCGGCCTTGGCCCCCGCCAGATGCATCACGTAATTGGCCGCCGTCGACGCATAGCCCATATGCGGGATGCGATAGGTCGCCTTCTTCAAAGCCGGCCGCTTTTCCTCGATCCGCCGGATCTTTTCCACCGTCATCCCGGTCCGCGCCATCGCTTCCACGTACTCCGATTGCGCGCGCTTTTTCGCTTCCGTCAGAATCATCTGGCAGCGCGATAGTGCGTGGACTTCTGCGTCTCCCTTGATTTCGATGGGGGCGTAGAGCAGTTCGGGGTACCGCCCCTGCACGTTGGCCATGGCGCCCTGGGACATTGTGTTCGGCATGCATGAATAGGGAGAGAGTTCGCACGTCATGTTGGCGTGCTTGTGAAGATGCGCATGAAGCGCCTTGCCGACGAGCATGTGGCCTTCGCCGCCGCGCAACTCGTAATGGAAGAATGGGGAAGCCAGATTCTTCAATTCTTCCTGGTCCGGCAACTCGTAGGGAACGTTCCCCAGTGCCTTGCGGAAGCGATTGTAGGTGCCCACGTATAGCTTTTCCATTCCGCGCACCATGGCGATTTTTGTCTTCACTTTGCGGTCGACCACGGCTTTCTTCTGCAGGCGCCAAATCGGCGTATGCAGCAGGTATCCCAGCCAGACGGCCACCGGCGGCGGCAGAACCTCCGATCCTTCCTGCTCCAGCCAGTGCTTGATGTTGTAGTTGCCGTCGCCTTCGTGCGTCTGCAGCCAGAATTCGCCGGTGATCTTGATTTTCGGCTTCACCTGCAGGCGATCCACTTCGATCGCATCGAATTTTTTCCGCACCACGCGCAGCGCGTCCGCGAAATAGCTGGAAAGGAAATGCCATGCCAGCAGGCCCCACTTCTTCCCCTTGATGGGCCGCTTCTGGAAAACTTCAAACAGGTAGTCGGCGCTTTCCTTCATCACCCGGTCGGTTTCCCCCGGATTCACTTCATACGGGCGCGTCTGGTATTCCATGTCCGTGAGCATGTCGCCGCACAGGATGGCCCAGACGATTCCAAGGCTCAGCGGCATGTTGATTTCGAGCCCGCCGCCCTTCTCCGGCGCCTGGTCGAGCTGGTCCTGCGCCAGCAGGAAGAGGCGGAAATCTTTCAGCCCCATTCCATCGAGCGCCATTTCATAGGATTCATGATACTGCCCGAACCGGCAGGGACCGCACGCGCCGGCCGTCAGGAAGACGTAGTCGTCGAGCGTCTTCTGCTTGCCATTTTCGGCAACCTCGGTTTTCAGGAAATTCACCAGGCTGCCCGTAGTGAAAATGGTGGGGCAGCAGGCGCCGACGTCGATCAATTCCTTGCCCGCGTCCAGGTCAGCGCGAGTGATATTCGGCAGCGGTTTGGCTTTGTAATTCAGGTTGTTGAACACGCCCTGAACCAGCCGTTCATGCTTCCAGGTGAGGCCGCCGAACAAAATGGTGGTCGTATCGCGCTGTTCCCGTGTAAAAGGCCGCGCTTTATACGAAGTATAGTGTTGCACTGCGGTCGCCATGCCTTGCCTCCTCGCTCCCTCAGACTTACTTCCTGCGATCCCCCCAACTTCACTCAAATCAGTTTTCAATTGATGCGCGGAACTCCCATATGCTTGCAAGCCCTTAACTGATTTCCAGCAACCCTCGCCACCTGCCGCGCCAATGGCGACCGACGAACTATCGGAAATCCGGGAACGAATCCTGAATGCGTCTTGCGCTAATTGCCTGTACTGGAATTGGAAACGGTTTGAAAGTGATTGCCCTCGGACCGCTCTCAAACCACAATCCGAACGGGGCGCTTGGGCCGAGATGCAGCCCACGGTTGGACACCACGGCGCACTTCACACCTTTGGGGACGTTCTTGCAACTCATGACCCAATCTCCATGAGGTTCACGGTTCCATTCCGGGCAGGTGAGCGACCCCGGTGACGAACCGGACCCTCTGCTTATAACAAAATATACGTATAAAAGCCATACAGTGCCTTGGGCCTGTCATCGAACTTTGCACCGGGGCCATGCGGCATTCGCGCATTTCAACGGGTCTTCTCAACCGTTCGCCGGATCGGTTCACTTCGGGCCGGGGCGCGCTCCCCATCCATCACTAGGGGATTTCGCGAACTTCCAAATGAGGCTACAATAACGCATGCGCCTGATGGCGATTGCTTTGTTTCCATGTGAAAACCCTCTGCATCGGAACGTCCCGTTTGCATCGGGCGCGGATCGCTGACCAGCACATAAGAATCACGGAGAAAACTATGCGGACTTCGCATTTCTTGCTCGCCGTAGTCGCAAGCGGAGCCTTTCTGGCAACGCAAACCTCTTTTGTTGCGGTGGGATACGCTCAAACCGAAGCCCGCAAGCAGGGCCCCGCGGCGCTCGCCGGGGAAGTGACCTCGGCCGAGGAAGGTCCCATGGAAGGCGTGCTCGTCAGCGCCAAGAAACAGGATTCCACCATCACCATCACCGTCGCCAGCGATCACAGCGGACGTTATGCTTTCCCTGCAGCGAAATTGGATCCCGGCCATTACACGATTTCCATCCGCGCAGTGGGCTATGACCTGGACGGCCCCAGCTCCGTTGACATCGCCGCCCAGTCTCCCGCCAAGGCCGATATCAAGCTTCGTAAAACGTCCGACTTGGCGAAGCAACTGACCAACGCTGAATGGATCGAAAGCGTTCCCGGAACCACCGAACAGAAGTCCTTCCTGCGGAATTGTGTGACCTGCCACACGTTGCTTCGGCCCATTCAGTCCACGCACGATGCGGATGAATTTGTGCAGGTGCAAATCCGCATGGCCTCTCACGTGAACCAGAGCACGCCTCTGGTGCAACAGAAGCGCCTCGCGCCCCGTCTTGCTGTCCAACTGGAGAACCACGGCGAGGATCAACTCACCAGGCAGCAAGAGACGTTGCAAAAACAGGCGCAGTTTCTCAGCAGCATCAATCTAAGCTCCGATCCGGAGTGGAAATATCCGCTAAAAACTTTCCCGCGCCCCACCGGCAGGGCCACGCGCGCCATCATCACCGAATACGATCTCCCCAAGCGCACCCGGCAGCCCCATGACGTGATCCTCGATTCGGATGGAATGGTCTGGTACATCAGTTTTGGGGAGCAGATTCTGGGCAAGCTGGACCCGAAGACCGGCAAGACCACGGAATTCCCCGTGCCGGTGTTGAAGCCCGGTTCGCCGACCGGCGAACTGGCCTTGCGTTCGGACCAGGACGGAAACTTTTGGATCGGCATGATGTATCAGGGCGCTGTCGCAAAATTCGACCGCAAGACGGAAAAATTCCAAACCTTCAGCCTTCCTTCGGATCAGAACATGGATTACACCCAGATCAACCAGGTCGACGCCATGCATTCCAAGGTGGACGGAAAAGTCTGGGTGCAGGACGCCGGCACATACACTCTGCGCCAGATGGACCTGGCCTCCGGCAAGTTCCAACTCTACAAGCCCTATCCCGATCCCAGCCCCAATATTTACGATGTAATTTCCGACGCCCAGAACAATGCTTACTTCACCACCTTTGGCGCCGATCAAATCGGCAAGATCGACGCGAAGACCGGCAAAATCACTTACTACAAGACTCCCACTCCGAATTCCGCGCCCCGCCGTGGTTCGCTCGATTCCGCCGGACACGTCTGGTTCGGCGAATATCGCGGCAACCGCATCGGCATGTTCGACCCGGAGACTGAAAAAATCCGCGAATGGACTCCGCCCACGCCCTGGGCAATGCCCTACGACGTGGTGGCCGACAAGAACGGACAGGCCTGGGCCGGATCCATGTTGAACGATCGCGTCACGCGGCTCGATCCCAAGACCGGCCAGATGACCGATTACCTGCTTCCAAGGGAAACCAACATTCGCAGGGTGTTTGTGGACAACTCCACAACCCCGGTCACCTTTTGGGTCGGCAATGACCACGCTGCTTCCATCATCAAGCTGGAGCCGCTCGACTAGCGCGTCTTCCGGATCATCCAGGCGCATTGAAAGCGGTCAGTTTTCTTCGCGTCCCCGTTTCGCCAGGCGAACTCCTGCAACTCTTGGATTTTCCGTGGAATATGTCAGCGAATGACACCCCGCGATTGATTTGATTGACATTGGCCGCACAGGAATGGAAGATACGTTAGATTCAAATTAAAAATATCGCAGGTGCCTATGCCGCAACCATCGAAGATCAATTTTCCGCGCGCAATTCTGACGATCCTCGCGATCGCAATCTCTGTTTCCCTGGCCGGCCTCGGCGCCGGCCTGGTCAGGGCGCAAAACGCGCCCTCGCAGCCCTCGGCGGCATCCGCAAAAGTCATGCACACGGACGACCTGCAGCGCTCCTACCGCCTGGACCACTACAAGCTCCTGGCCGATAGCGGCGCTTCTCGCGGCGAAAACATTTATTTCTTCAAGTGCTGGATGTGCCACAACAAATACGCCAAGACCGGGCCCGCGCTGAAGAGCCTCTACAAGCACGACACCATGATGTCCGGCGATCCCGTCAACGATGAGAGCGTCATCGCAAAAATCAAGGAAGGCGGGCCCGGGATGCCTTCCTTCAAAACCACCTTGTCCGAAACCGACATGAAGGATTTGGCCACCTACATCCGCGAAGGCAAGTGCTGCGTCGAAGGCGAGGATCCTCCCGCCAATCCCCTGTACACGGCCGAAACCAATAAGTGGCCCGTGCAAAGCGGGCTCCGTGGCGGCGCCACCGGCACCGTCCGCGTAACCAGCGGCGATTCACCGGAAGGCATCGGCGTGCAACTGGTCGCGCCCAATGGCGTCCGCACCACCGTGTACACGAATGACGCGGGTCACTTCGAGTTTCCAAAAATGCAGGCGGGGAATTACATATTGCGAATTCCCACGCCGCGCGAATTCCAGCCCTACCGTGTCGACAATGTCCACATCGATGGCGCCGCCAAGCTCGACGACATCGTCCTTGAACGCGTTTCCGCCAGCGACGGCTTGCCCTCCACCCCCGAAATCGAAAGCCAGTTGAGCGGCGCGGAATTATTGTGGAACGTTCCCGGCACCGGCCAGGAAAAATCGCTGTTCCAGAAGAATTGCTCCGCGTGCCATTCCTGGCAGCAGGTCTTCCGTAACCGCTACGACGAACGCAGTTGGGCCCTGATCGTCGACCGCATGACGCACTACTCCGGCACGTCGCTGGTGATCCGCATCAAGGGGACCACAACGACCGGCGGCGGAAATGGTTCTGTTTCCCGGCAGGACGGAACTACCGACGAGGAAGCCAACATCCTAACCAAGTGGCTCGCGCGCGTTCGAGGCCCGGAAGCCAAGGACGAACCGCTGCGCTTTTTCCCGCGTCCTCGCGGTGAGGCCACCAAAGTCGTCGTCACCGAATACCAGTTGCCCCAGGAACTCCTTGCCCTTCATGACGCGCAGGGCGATTCCAAGGGCAACATCTGGTGGAGCAGCCACAAGACGGATGTCGTCGGCCAGCTCGATCCCAAAACCGGCATCGTGAAGGAGTACTCCATCCCTCTCACTCCCGGCGCCATGCCCGGCACGCACGCCGTGCGCCTGGACAAACATGACATTCCCTGGTTCTCCGAAAATTGGGGACACAACCTGAATCGCCTCGATCCTCAGACCGGCAAAGTCATCCAGGTAAAAATCGAAGACACCGTGCCGCTGAACGCCCCGGGCTTCGGCAATTTCAGCATGACCGACGATGGTTTCGTCTGGGACAGCCGCGACTATAACCTGCGCAAGATCGATCCGGAGACCGGCAAGGTCGTGCAGCGCTGGCCCCTCCAGGTGGGCTTCAGTTACGACAATCTGATTTCCAGGGACGGCAAATATTATGGCGGCGGAGGCTTGCCCGCCTGGGGAAACACCGCCGAACGCATGGACCTGAAGACTGGTGAATGGATCAAATCCAACACCGGCACTCACATGGCCACCGCCAAGCGAGGCGGCTTCGATATCTACAACAATCCCTGGTTCGGCGGCGGCGATGGTGCCCTGGTCGAGCTGAACTCAAAGACGGGCCGCATCGACGAGTTCTATCCGCCGACTCCTCCCAGCCCGCTCACCGATTTCTACGAAGCCATGCCCGACGACAACGGCGAAGTCTGGGCTGGCGTCCTGCACGGCCGCCAGATGGTGCGCCTCGATCCAAAGTCGGGCCGCTGGATCGTCTACGAATTGCCCGAGCCCTTTGCCTACGATCGCCGCACGTACATCGACGCTTCCACCAAGCCCGTCACGGTGTGGTACGTCGATTACAACGGCTACTTGGTCCGCGTCCAGCCGCTGGATTAAATGCTCCCAGCGCAGGACTCAAAATTTGCAGAACAAATGAAAGAGCTGTCATTCCGTTCGCGGTGAGCGTTCACCGTGAACCGAGGCATGTTTCCTGCCGAGGAATCCCTCTTTACTTTAACTATTCCGTGTACTTGCCCACGTCCGCGCTGCCCGTTCCGGAGCACCCCGTCGCACCATACCGCAAAAACTTCTGCGTCCTCGCCGCGCCATCCACTTCTCCGACGTAGACATTCCCCTCGGAATCGGTAGCCACCATGTGCGGCCAGTGAAATTCGCCCGCCTGCCGCCCGCCTCCGCCAAACCGGCTGAGCTCCGTCAGGTTCTGCCGGTTGATCACGTAAATCACGTCATTGAGTAGGTCGGCGACGTACATGCAGCTCTGCTTCGCGTCGGTCGAAAAATTCACCGTGCCCGACGTCCCGCCGATAGTCTGCGGAGCGACGTGCACTTCGCCCACATAGCCGCACTTGCCCACATCTCCATTCGGATTCGAGCACGGCTTTCCCGCCTCGGAGGCCTTGAAAATCTGCACTCGATTGTTGCCGCGATCGCACACGTACAGCAGGCCGTCGTTCGCCAGCTTGGCGCAATGAACGGGACTGCGGAAGAATTTCGGTTTCATGTTGCCCGCCTTGAAATCGGCCGGCCATGAACCGGCGCCCTCTCCCACGTCCGCGTCGCCGCCATTCTCCCCTTCCACCGGATTCTGCCCGTACGCGCCAAAATGCCCCACGTATTTTCCGGTGGTCGCGTCCACGATCAGCACGCGCCGGTTCCCGTACCCGTCGGCGATGTACATGAGGTTCGTCTTCGGATCGACGACCATGTCGGCGGGCCAGAACGGTTCGGGAGTTCCGTTCACGCCGCCGTTCATGTCGTTGCTGTTCGGTCCCTTTGCGCCCGCGGTTCCAATCTGGTAAACGAACGTGCCGTCCGGCTTGAATTTCAGAATCTGCGAATCGTTCCCAAAATTCGGCGCCCACGGATATTGCCCGTGAAAATTGCGCGCCTGCCCGTTCCCCGCGACGTACACAAAATCGTTCTGGTCGATGTAAATCCCGTGCTCGCGCGCGGGCCACACGCAACCGTCCTGCTGCCGGCACTTCGTCTCCAGAAAGCCTGCGTCTCCGGGACCGCCCCATGATTTCAATAATTTCCCCGCCTTGTCGAACACCAGCACCGACGGCGCGGCGTTGCAGCAGCCGTTGATTTGCCCCAGGGGCCGCGGAAATCCCAGCGCACTGATCGGGTTTCCCTTCGCGTCCTTGCCCGCCGCGCCCTGCATCCCGCTGTCGCTGGACGTGACCGAGCGAGGGCGGTGATATACCCAGATCTGGTCGTGCTTGTCGACGGCAATTCCGCCCACATCGCCAATCACCCAGTGGTGCGGCAGAGGCTGAGGCCAAGCCGGATCGAGCACAAACCCCGGGGACGCTCCTTTGTGCTCCACCGCCATCCCTTCCGCGAGCCTGTCGAGCACGCGCGCCTTCTGCAGAGCGTCCTTGGCGGTCGCGCCAGACTGCTGCGCGCCCACTGACGCAACGAACTGCGGCAAGCTCAACACGCTCGCCAGTGCCACCACCCAACTCACACTGCGAATCATTCTGGAATTCATCCTGTCGCCCCCTGAATCTGAGTTTGCGTTCTTACGCCCCCGCATTTTTCATCGACCGCACAGCGATCCCGCCCAGCACCGCCACCGCCGCCAGAATCGCCGCCCACAGCACCGCCGGATGCCGTTCCGACCATGGCCGCTCGTCAGGACGCCCCGTGTACGCGGCATTCGCCTCCTCGGCGTCCAGTTGCACAGGCCCCGCGTTTGCATCCGTCTGGAAAAGCTGCGCGTAGTCGTATACCGGCGCGTTAAGTTTCCCGTCGCCGTAATAAAATTCCAGCGAAGTTCCCGCGTCGCAATCGAAATAAATCCGCCGCTCGTACTGCTCCAGGCGCGCGCCGGTAATCTTGAGCGGCGCGTCGTCGCCATTGTGGATCACCGCGCGCAGTTTTCCCTGGCCCGTTGCATTCAGATCGAGCCACGTCTGCTCGACGTCGATCTTCTGCCCGTTGCGCTGCAGGTGAATTCTCCGGATTTCGCCGGTACTCACGGTCGAGCCCTTGCCGTCCTGGACCTCCATCCCGCGCTGGAAATTTCCCTGCGCCGGGTCGATGGTTAGCAGCACACGCTCCACCGGAATGTTCCTCGAAACCTCGGCCGTCAATACCGTGTCCTTGCCCTCCTGCGTCTGTTTGAGCGCGCTGCCCAGTTCGCGCCACACGGCCTGCTGCGCTCGTTCGATTCCCGCCGTCGCGCCCTGCACATCGGCGGGTTTCACCGGGCCTTCTAGTGTGACCCTCAAATAGTTGTAGGTGCTGACGGGAATTTGCAGCGTGCTGTTGTGCCCCAGCTTTTCATCCGACAAATCGAAAAGTGTTGTCATTCCCAGGTTGGCCCACTTCGTTCCGTGCGGATCGTCCTGGCCGTCGACACGCGCATGAGCCACGTAGTTCTTTGCCGCGAGGTCCAGCGTGATGCGGTCGTACTCCGGCACGCCCGACATATCCAAAAGGAACTGCGTCTCCCCGCCAAGCGTGCCTGGCTGCAGCAGGCGCACGGATTTCTGTTCGGTCCGCGAACTGCCGTACATAATTTTTCGCGTGTAGGGAATCTCCTTGCCGCCGGCGTACAGCCGCAAATCGTCCAGATCCGGCAGAGCGTGTTCCCAGATGGTTTCGTCCACTGCGGCATAATGCTGGCCGCCCGCCGTGGGCGCGGCCAGTTTTCGCTGATATTTGAAATAGAGAATCGCGGGACTGGTTACCAGCAAGACCGCCAGCAATCCCCAGGTTGTCCGCATCATCGGTCGCCCTGATCCGTTTCTTTCGTTGCACGCGGAGACAGCCCCAGCCAGTCGCGCTGGTAAATAAACGAAATCCCAAGCAGCACCGCGCCCAGCGCGATAAAGCTCACAATCCGGTAACTCCCGCCAAGCTGTGAAACGTCGTACAGGAACACTTTGCAGATCGTGAACGCGATCAAAATCAAGGACTGCCAGCGCACAAACGCCGACCGCCTGCGAAATCCAATCGTCATTAGAATCGCGCCGTAGACCAGCCAGATCGCCGAGTAGCTGAAGTCCCGCTCCAGATTCAGCTGATGATAATCCGAGGCCAGGTTTCCGCTCGCAATCATCCTCCTGTCAAAATAATCCGAAGCCTCCATTGTCAGCGCGATCAACGCCAGCAAATTTACGCCAACGGCGGCGCCATCCAGAAAAATCATCTCCGTGTGCGCCGCATGCCGCTTTCCCAACACCGCGATTCCGCCCAGCACCGCGATGGCCACGGCGTACGTCGCAAAGCGCATGTTGAACACCAGCGTCTCCGCGCGGATCTGGTCAAAGAAGAGCAGTCGGCCGATCCCCAGCACCAGCGCCACCGCCGCAAAGTATCGCAGAAAATCGGTGCGCACCTGCACGCTCAGCCACAGCAGCACACCGGACTCCACCAGCCACCCGATGGTGATCCATTGCGCGTCCAGCTTCAGCGGAATCGCAATCGTGAGGAACGCCACGGCGATGGCCACGTGCACCAGATTGATGAACGCGGCGTCCTCGGCCGTGGCGCGTTTCTTGATCGCGCTCCCCAGCCCCAGATAAACCGCCGCCAGCGCCAGCGCATACCAGGTAAGCGCGGTCTTGTCCTCTTCATATATCATGTACAGCGCCAGGAAGAACGCCGCCGCATTGCACAAGGGAAGAATCGTCAGCGTAAGGGATGGGCCGGTGAATCGCCTGGACCGTACAGCGTCGGTCACCAGCGGAATCACCGCGAAAATCGCCGCGAACAAAGACGCGAATGCCACGGTGATCACGCGCTGGTCGTCCGAATAATATTGCGAATACCATCCCAGATACAGCAGGAGGGTGCCCGCGAAACTTCCCCATAGCAGCCGCCGCCACGGCTTAAATACCGCCATGGTCAATATGGCGATGTCCAGCAGAGCGACGTAACAGAACAGAACCGCCTCGTGATTTTCTCCCGTCGAAAGCAATACGGGAGTCGAGAATCCGCCCACCAGCGCGAAGCTCGCCAGCAACTCCGCATCCTGGCTCAGCGCCAGCGCGATCGTCGCCCCGGTCACGATGGCCATCGCCAGGAAAGCGGCCGCCGCGGGGATCAAATGATAAATTTGATACGCTCCCCACAGCGATAAATACAGCGTGCCGATACCCACGGCCTTCAGCGAATAGGAAAACGCGGCATAGCCGCGGCTGCGGAATCGCTCGCTCCACGCCACCAGACCAATCCCCAGCAGCAATCCAATCGCAATCCGCCCGCCCGGCCCCACCCAGTTATTGTCAAACGCGAATTTCAGGAAATAGGAAACCCCGATCAGCATCGCGACGATGCCGATTCGATTCAGCCAGTACTGCCCGATCTTCTTTTCAAGATCGGCGTCCGCGCGCGCACTTCCGGAGGTTTCTCCGAAGACGGGCGGCACGCCCGGCCGTGCAGAGGGCCGTATTTCCTGCGGCGGCGCTGACGCAGAAACATCCGGCACAGGATGGGAGACGGTTGACGCGGAGGGCGGTTGCAGCATCGTTCCGGAGGGCGGGATGGCCGGTTGCGTTTGTTCCGCGGGGATGTTTTGCCGCCGCGAATCATCCATGATGCCGCTGATCCGCTCCAGCTCGTAAACCCGCGCCGTCAGCGCCGCAACCTGTATTTTCAGAGCCTCAAGTTCTTCTTCCGGGCTGACCATGCGCGTACAGTAACTCAACTTTCATTCCGAGAGCAAAGAACTTGCTTCGGAATATCGGTGCGGATTTACTCCTTACAACAACGCATGATTTGGCGGCGACGACAACGTCCTGCGGAGCGAATCGCGAAACCCCGCTAATATCGAGAAAGACTAGCTCGTGGCAGAAATGAGACAGCAAATACAGCGAGGGAGTACGACGCCGGTCCGCTCTGGCAGCTTGTCCGGCCGCGGAAGAAGAAAATTGAAGCCGAAATTCAGCGCGCGGATCCGCATGCTGAACCTCGGCTTCATCGAAGCATTGCTTGGTCCGGCGGCACAAGGGCCAGGCAATTTGTTGCCTATTCGGCGCGCATTGCCTCGGCCATTTATGCGGCGCTTGCCTATTGTTTCGGCAGCGGCGTCGAATCTGTCCGGACTGGCAGAATCGGCACATCCACCCTGGGTTGCTCGCCCGTCAGCGATTGCAGAAACGCCACGATCGAGTCTTCTTCCTGATCGGTCAGCTTCTGCCCAAGCTGGCTGGCGCCCATGATGGCCACCGCCTGTTTCAGGCTCCAAACCTGCCCGGAATGAAAATATGGCGCTCGCAGCGCCACGTTGCGCAGCGGCCCCGCGCGGAACACATATTCGTCGCTGGCTGTTTTGGTTACTGCAAAGCGTCCCTTGTCATTCGGGGGCAGAATGTCGGCCCCGGGTTTTTCCACCACGCCAAAGGGGAAATAGGCTCTACCGCCCACATTGATTCCGTTGTGGCAGGCCGAGCAGCCTTTGTCCATGAAGAGTTTCAGGCCATCCTTTTCCCGCTCGTTCAGGGCATTGGCGTCGCCCTCGAGAAATTGATCGAAATGAGACGCAGGAGTAATCAGTGTCGCCTCAAAGGCTTCAATCGCCTTGGCAACATTGTCAAAACTTACGGGGGAACCCTCCTCGGGGAAGGCTTTCTTGAATTGCTCGACGTAGCCCGGCATTGATAGCAATGTTTTTTCCACGAGCGCGGGCGTAGCGTTCATTTCGACGCCTGCCTGCATCGGCCCTTTAGCCTGGGCTTTTAGATCTTCGGCCCGGCCATCCCAGAATTGAGCGATGTTGAAAACGGCATTGAGAACCGTTGGCGCCCGCCGCGGTCCTTTTTGCCAGGCATGACCGATGGAAGTAGGCCCGGCATCCACGCCGCCGGTGCTCAGATTGTGGCACGACTCGCAACTGATGATTTGGCTGGCCGAAAGACGCGGATCAAAAAACAACATTTTCCCGAGTTCAATCTTTTCATGGGTAACAGCGTTATTCTTCACGGAGGGAACAATGGATGGGATCGGCTTGAAAGTCTGTTTCGCCGACTGCATCAATTCTTCCGCACGCAGCGGCAGATTCGCGCCGAGCAGGACCAAAACAATTGCCGCATACAACACGATTCGTTTCATGATGACCTCCCACTGGTTACTCTCTTCAAATCCTTCCAATCGTCACTGGTTCAAACGTTCTGGCCGCGCTGCGTCTCGAAACATCCGGGCCGTCGAAGCCTGATTCACGGCGCGCCCGGCGCCCTTGGCAACGCCGCGATATTGCGCGCGCGGACGATGAATCGCTCCGGCGCCGCTCCCACGTAGTAAAACGGAAAACAGGTCACCAGCGTCAGCGCCGGCTCGCTGGTCGGTTCAATTACGCGCACCGCGCTCGGAGGCACCACCGCGGTCCATTCCACCTGGTATTGGAATTCGCGATCCGGTGTCCTGAAAATGATGGAGTCGCCCGGCAGGACGTTGCGCAGCGGCCGGAAAATCCCGTCGCGGTGCCCGGCCAGCGCGACGTTTCCCGTTTCGCCGGGTAGCGCCGTATCCGGAATATGCCCCACCGCGCGCCGCAACAACTGCTCGGAATCGCCTTGCACGACCATCGCCTTCAGCTTCAATCGCGGCACCTCCAGTTCGCCGATGACCCCGCCATTGGCAATGGGCGGCGCAACCGCGGCCGGCGGCTTGGGGATCGCGCGGACCGCCTCAAACCTGGATATCTCGGCCCTCTGATACCAATACTGGTCAACCACGGCGTAACCCGCAAAGCCGAGCATCGCGATTCCCGCGACCAGAAAAACAAAATGCGCCGCCCACAGTAATCCCGGTGCAAGTCCTTTCGCATCGTGCCGCATGGAAAAAGTCGCTCTCATCGGATGTCCTTGCCGGTGCCGGCTGCGGATTCCTTCGGCGGTGTCGCGAAATATCCCGAGCGCGTCCTGACCTGCAGTTTGCTTCGTCCCGGGGCTTTCACATCCACTCGAATCTTGCGAAACGAGTCGTCGTATTTCTTCTCCGGAGAAAACCCGATCGTGTACTGCTCGCGCAGATCCCGCGCAATGTCTGCGGAAATTTCCGGGACGGATTGTCCTTCATCCGGAAAGAACGCCAATCCTCCCGTGTCCTTGCACAGGCGCCTCAGGGCGCCCGGATTTTCTTCCTCATTCGAACCGACCAGTACGATCGCATAAATCACGGCCTGCGACCGGTGCGCCAGTTCCAGAACGTCCGCGTACTTCCGCCCGCTGGCGTTATCGCCGCCATCGCTGACGATCACCAGCGCCTTCTTCTCCGAGCGGCCCAGTTGCAGATGCTTCAGTCCTTCGGCCACCGCGTCATAGAGTGCCGTCATCCCGAGCGCGGACACCTCCGTGACCGCCCGCGCCAGTTCCCCCGGATTGCTGGTGAACGGCTTCCCGCCGGGCAGTTCCACCGACACGCTGTCGCTGAAGTCCACCACGAACATCTCATCGTTCGGATTGCTCGATTGCGCGAACGCGGAAACCGCCGCGGCCACAGCCGGAAGCTTTGCGCCCATGCTGCGGCTATGGTCCACCACAAGCCCCACCGTTACGGGCGTGTCTTCCTGCTCGAAGAAGGTAACGGATTGCGGCCGCCCGTTTTCATATACGCGGAACTGTTCCTGAGCCAGCCCGGAAACGAAATCCCCGTCCGGGCCGGTAACGCGGACCGGCAACACCACCAGCGCGGTCTCTACCGAAATCATGCCCTGGCGGGATTGACCGGACTGCTCTGGCTCGCGGGGCCGCGCGTAAACCGCGACTGCGCACAAGAACGACAACGCCACGGCGACGATACCTGTGTGGAAAATCGCTCGACGATTCGCTGTGATGATTCTCATGGAAGAGCCTCCTAGCGTCGCGGGCTGGACCACCGGCCTGTTGCCCGCGACGCTTTGGAGTTCGTCGCGTTCAGAATGCTTAGCTCAGAAACCGCTTCAGCAGGAACGCGAAGCTCATCGACAGTGCGCCGAACAGCGCAACGAGCGGAACCTGGCTCGCCGTTTTTGGCAGCGCACGCAGCGGCGACAGTGTTCCGGTGTCGCGGCCCGTCAGCGGGATGAACTCGGCGATGGGGATTTCCTTGTTCTCGGGTGTCTCCGCCATGATGGCCTCGCTCCTGAGCTCCTCAAGAGGCGCGGGCTCGGTCTCGATCCAGGGAATGGTCTCGTGCGTCACCCGGGCGAGCTCCACCGCGCGCCGTTTCGGATAGACGAATTCCTGCCCAAAGTTGTCGCCCGGATAAAACCAGGCCTTCAGCGCGTCCGGGGCGTTTCCCGGCCGCTCCGAGAATTTCATCACGGTGTCACCGGTCGGCGTGAGCCGCTGGTTCGGAATCGCCAGCACGGTGGCGATCAATTGAGTCCGGTCCGCGTTGTAAATCCGCACGATATGGCGGTACGCAAGGGACTCGTACAGTTCGATTGTGTAGGTGCCAGCCGGAAGAATTTGTCCGGGGATTTCCACGGGCTGCGAAAACGTGACCACGGTTCGCTTATTGAACTGCGTATCGGCTCGCGCGGCTGCGGCAAACGCCACCACAAGCGTCAAAATCGCGAAAAGCGTAAAAATTGTCTTTATTCTTTTCATTTTGCTGCCCCCTTGCTGTGTGGAGGGATCCTGATTTCCGGGCTTCGCCCGCCCCGCGAACTCGCGCCTCTTTCAGCGAGTCCTCCCCTCGCACACTACCTTTGTACTCGCGTATCACCGTTCCCTGATATGTTCGCGCTCACTAATCCGTGTGATCCACGTCACCGGCGGGAATCGGCGTTTCAACCGGATGCGTGGCCGGGAAACCCGGGAATAGCCCGGGAAACGATCCTTGGAGCGTCATGGCGCGCAGGCTCCACATTGTGATTGGTGTCACCACAAGGGGTGAGCCCACTCACTGCCACCAGCCTCCGGAGGCGAGTAGAAAGGGATCGAGGATCGATTCCATGGCAGAACAAAGCGACCATTGCGCAGCCCTGTCACAAGAAATCAGGGCGTTTCGCACGGTTCGGTTTTTGAGGAGGTAGAGACAATGAAAGTGATGAAAGTTTTTTCCGTGCTTCTTGGGGTGGCCCTGTTCGCCGGACTCATGGCGATCCAGGCCCAGGCCCAGACTTCCAATAAGAGAACGACCATTACCTTTAACCAACCCGTGCAAGTTCCAGGAACGGTTCTTCCCGCGGGAACTTACACGTTCACCATCCCGGACACTACTGGTATGAGGCACATTGTGCAGATTTGGGATAAGGACAAGACCAAACTGATCGCCACAGTCCTCGCGATACCCAACTACCGGCTCGAAGCCAAAGACGATACGATCATCGAATTCAGCGAGCGGCCCGCAAACATCCCGCAAGCCGTGAAGGCATGGTTCTATCCGGGCCACGCGTACGGCGTCGAGTTCGTATACCCAAAGCAGGAAGCGATCCAGATCGCCAAGGCGGCGAATGAAGTGGTTCCGGCCGAGGCGGTTGAACCTACTCCCAGCACGCTGGAAACGGTCCCACTGATCGCCATCACTCCGCAACAAAAGGAAGAGCCGGTGACGGAAGCGTTTCAGACCACGCCCGCTCCCGCGGAACCGGTTGAGACAGCCCAGGCATTGCCAAAGACAGCCAGCTTGATTCCGCTGTTTGGATTGCTGGGCGCCCTGTTCGTTCTCATTGGATTCAGCATGAAGCGCTTCGCTTAAGATAACGATGCGCGGGCACGATCCTCTTTGTGCCGCGGGACCCGCATTACGATGCGATCCCGCGGCACAAGGGGCGATTCTAAAGCGCCGCGCGCTTCAATTTATGAACGAATGAACCGATAACTTTCACCATCTGGGAACGCCCAGGAGGCCGTTGTGGAAGTTTTGAAGGCTATGTTCGGCGCCGGTTTCGACCTCGCTCTACTCATTCTGGCGTTGATCGCCGTTTATTTGCTGCATCGCGTGATCTGCGGAGTTCGCGTCTATTTCATCTATCGCGCACCCCGCCGGGTGATTTGCCCCGAAACGCGCCGGCCCGCTATCGTGAAAGTGGCCGCCAGATGCGCGGGCATGCAGGCCATCTGGGACAAGCGTTCCCTGCGACTTTGCGATTGCTCCCGCTGGCCCGCGCGCAGCGCGTGTTCCCAGGATTGTTTGCGCCAGATCGAAGCTGCCCCGGCCGAATTGAAATTCTCCGCCTCCTACCGAGCCTCATAATCCGATTTACAAGTTGAAACTCTCCTCCTGGCCGGATATATTTCGTCCGTCTCCAGGCGACAGTCCTCGTCCGTCGAAGGCATCGGACGAAATGTGCAAAGGGACGATCTTCCGGCCTCGCAAAAATTCTGCCGCTGTTCTTAAAGATGCCTTGCCGGCCGCGCTTCAGGAGCAATCGCCCGCTGTGGTGATTGCATCCTCCGGCGAATGTGCGCTCGCAACAAATTAAGCTGGTCCGCAACGATTTTTGGGGGAATCAATGGCAACGCAATTTATCGTGCACGACAAGATCGATACGGTGGGAGTGGTCGTGGTCGAGGACGTGCAGCCCGGCAAGGACCTGACGGGCTGGATTATGCAAACGGATGAAACGATTACGCTGAAAGCGCTGGACGCCGTCCCGCTGGGCCACAAGATCGCCCTGCGCGATTTGAAAACCGGCGATACGGTTCTGAAATACGGGCACGACGTGGGACGCATCGTGGCCGATGCCGGCAAGGGTCATCACGTCCACGTACACAATATGAAGACCAAGAGGTGGTAACAATGGGCCGCTACGATTTTTATGGATACCGCCGTGAGAACGGCCGCGTGGGAATTCGCAATCACGTCGTAATTCTGCCGCTGGACGATCTGTCGAACGCCGCGTGCGAAGCCGTCGCCAACAATATCAAGGGCACCATGGCGCTGCCTCACCCCTACGGGCGCTTGCAGTTCGGCGAAGATCTCGAACTGCATTTCCGCACGCTGATCGGTACAGGTTCGAGCCCGAACGTGGCCGCCGTCGTGGTCATCGGCATTGAGCCAGCCTGGACCGACCGCGTGGTGAAGGGCATCGCCAAGACGGGAAAGCCCGTGGTGGGATTTTCGATTGAAGAAAACGGCGACATCAGCACCATCGCTGCGGCGTCGCGCAAGGCGCGCGAGTTCGTGCAGGACGCAACGGAAAAGCAGCGCGAGCTGTGCACCATCCAGGAATTATTCGTCTCCACCAAGTGCGGCGAAAGCGACACCACCTCGGGCCTGGCCTCCTGCCCCACCGTCGGCAACCTGATCGACAAGCTCGATCCTCTGGGCGCGACCACCTGTTTCGGCGAAACTTCCGAACTCACCGGCGCCGAAGTCGTTTGCGCCAGCCGCGCCGTCACCAAGGACGTTTCGGATAAGTTCATGAACGTCTTCAACGCCTACCAGGATGTTATCGAGCGGCACAAGACCAGCGATCTATCCGAATCGCAGCCCACCAAGGGCAACATCGCCGGCGGCTTGACGACGATCGAGGAAAAGGCCTTCGGCAACCTGCAGAAAATCGGCCGCAAGGCGAAGTTCATCGACGTGCTCAAGCCGGCGGAGGCTCCGGGAAAGGGCGCCGGTCTCTATTACATGGATACGTCGTCGGCCGCCGCGGAATGCATTACGCTGCAGGCCGCCGCGGGATTCGTCGTGCACCTGTTTCCCACCGGCCAGGGCAACGTCATCGGCAATCCCATCGAGCCGGTCATCAAGCTCACCGCCAATCCGCGAACCGCGCGCACCATGGTCGAGCACATCGATCTGGACGTTTCCGGAATCCTGCGCCGGGAAATGACGCTCGATCAGGCCGGCGACAAACTGATCGACATCATGATCCGCACCTGCAACGGCCGCTTGACTTGTGCCGAAGCCATGGGCCATCGCGAATTCGTGTTCACCAAGCTCTATCAATCGGCGTAAGAGGCCATGCAACGGTGGCGGGATACATCGCTGCTGGAGGTGATAACTCTTGAATACAAAGATTCTTTTCTTTGTCGGATTGATTCTTTGCGCCAGCGGAATCTTCTCCGCGCCGATTGCGCTGGGCGCGGGCCTGGCCTACGGCTTCAGCTTTGCCCATCCTTATCAGACCGACAGCCGCGTTCTCTCGAAATTTCTGCTGCAAGCCTCCGTTGTGGGCCTCGGCTTTGGCATGAACCTGTTGGAGGTCCTGCACGCAGGCCGCAGCGGAATCGTCTACACCGCCGCGAGCATTTCGTTCGTGCTGGCCGTGGGCCTGATGGCGGGGCGCCTGTTGCGCGTCAATTCCATTTCGTCCGCGTTGATTTCGGCCGGCACCGCCATCTGCGGCGGCAGCGCCATCGCGGCGATTGCGCCCATCCTTGACGCCGATCAAGACCAGACGGCCGTTTCTCTCGGCACCATCTTCATTCTGAATTCCATCGCGCTGATGATTTTTCCCGCCCTCGGCTGGGCGCTGCATCTTTCGCAGTCTCAGTTCGGCCTGTGGTCCGCGCTGGCCATTCATGACACCAGCTCCGTCGTGGGCGCCACGGCGCGCTATGGAGCCGTTGCGCTGGCGGTCGGCACCACCGTGAAGCTCACTCGCGCCCTGTGGATTGCCCCGCTGGCGGCCGGCACCGCGGTGATTAAGGGCTCCAAGACGCGCATCCACTGGCCCTGGTTCATCCTCCTGTTTTGTCTCGCCACGGTGGTCAATACTTATATCCCGGCGGCGGCGCATCTTTCCCTGGAACTTAGCAATCTCGGCAGATTGGGCTTGACCGCCACCCTCTTTTTGATTGGCACAAGTCTCTCGCGCGCCACGCTTCAACAGGTCGGCTTTCGCCCCCTCGTTCAGGGAGTCATTTTGTGGATGCTGGTGGGGCTGATATCTCTGTGGTTCATCGTGCAGGGATGGATTGCCCTGCAATTGTAGTTCGCGCCGCACGCCCTGGAATCTATGCTCTAAACTCCCGTATTGCACATCGCCGGGCACAGGTGTACATTGCCCCCACCCGAGAGGCCGTACGCACCAAAATCCTGGTCGAGTCGCTGCCATCATGTATTTACCCATGCGAAGAAACAGGTGAACACGAAGGGAGAGTGCCATGAAACGGTGGATTGCGAATGCTTTGTCCGTCGGACTTCTGTCTGGTGGCGCGTTGCTGGCGCTTGTCGCGAGCAAACCCGCCGCGGCCGCCGATGATGCGGTCGTTCAGGCCGATCGCGCCCTGGTCGCCGCGCTGCAAAAGGGCGATCGCGCCGCTGCTGAAAAACTTCTCGACAAGGATTTTTCCTGGATCGATTCCAAGGGAGTCATGTGGGCGCCCGATGACGCTTTCGAGGCCAAGCTCAAGCCGCTGATTGGCGACGCCGCCAATGCCACGATCACCGAACACAAATACGGCAAGGTGGTTTGGATTCAGGAAAGCGTGGACAACAAGTATGTCGCGCACTTCTGGGTGCAGCGCCCCGCCGGATGGCGCCTGCTCCACACGAATGAAATCCTCATCGATCCATCCTTGGCCGTCAAGGAAGTCCGGCCGAACTTCGCCGTGCCTTGCTCCAACCCGTGCCAGATGATCCCCTACCAGCCGCTTACCCCGAATGAAAAAGCGGCTCTCGACGGATGGCTTGATCAGGAAGCCGGCAACGGCCATCATGACGCGCATCTGGGCGAAAACCTGCGCGCGGTTCATTCGGAAAATGGAGTGCAGCCGCCCAAGGCCCAACGCATGGCCAACACGGCCAAGGCCATGGCGGATCCCGCGATTCGCAATCGTCCTCCGGTCGGGGTCGCCCCCGTGCTGTGGATGCGCTCGTGGGATTTCGGCGACGCTGTTGTCTCCGTCATGCTGCAGCCTACCTATGGCGGCAAAGCCTACTGGTCGAGCCGAGTGTTCGGCAACCACAACGGATTCTGGATGATGGAAGAGAGCTATCACACCACGATCCAGGCCGCACCGCTGATGACCGCGCTGCCCGGCGGAAAAGGTCCCATGGGCAGTTCCGTGCCCACGGAGTAGGGAATCGACTCATGTCCATCGACCTAAAACTTTGGAAGAAGACACTCGCGCTTGTGCCGGCATTTTGGTGTGTGTTTGCTCTGCCGGCGTTTTCGCAAGCGGTGCCACGCTATAAATTCGATTCCGAATGGCCCAAGCTTCCCCTACCCAATAAGTGGTGGATGATGGGTGTCACCGGATTGGCCGTCGATAAGGACGACAATGTCTGGGTGCTCGATCGCCCGAACGACATCGACGGCACGCAGAATTACGCCATGCTGAATCCGCCCACCGCCGAATGCTGTGTCGCCGCGCCATCAATGATTCATATCGACAAGGCCGGCAACGTCATCGGTTCCTTCAATCCTCCCGAAGGCCACGGCATGGCTGTTGACAGCAAGGGTTTCGTCTACATCGGCAATGCCGTCGACGGGAAAAACACTGTCCGCAAATACGATCCGAAAACCGGCAACGTCCTCGCCGAAATTCCTCGCGCTCCGGACAAGGAACCGGGCGGCGGCGGAGGCGAGGGCGCGCAAGAAGTTCCAGCGCTTGGTCCGGGAGGCGTTGGCGCTACTGCTGCGGCGCGTACGGCCGCGCGCGGCGGCAATCAACTCGATCCGGCGGCTCGCGCGGCGGCCACGGCGGCCTTCCGCGCCAAATATCCTCCGACGACGCCGATGATCGTCGGCCAGATCGAAGAGGTTCGCCTGGACGAACCGGCGCGCGAGATCTACTGCGCCGATAGTTACCTGGGCGGACGCGTGATGGTTTTTGACCTCGACACTTTTGCGTTCAAGCGCGGCTGGGGCGCCTACGGCCACGCGCTTTCGGAAATCTCCGCCGACAAAAAAGACCGCGACTACGCTCCCGGCGGCCCGCAGCCCAAGGAATTTCGCAACCACCTCACGCTCAACATCTCCAGCGACGGTCTGGTCTACGCTGCCGACCGCGGCGCCAACCGCATCGACGTCACCACCAAGCAGGGCAAGTTCGTAAAGGAATTCGTCCTGGCTCCTGAGACCGGCAACCGCGGCTCGGCCGGCGGCGTGGCTTTTTCGGCGGACCCGAAACAGGCCTTCCTGTTTATTTCCGATATTTCCAACAACACCATCTGGATTCTCAGCCGCGAGGATGGAAAAGTATTGGGCCGCATCGGCAGTGCGGGCGATTTCGGCGGGCAGTTCCACGGCCTGCATATGATTGCCGCGGATTCCAAGGGCAACATCTATACTGGGGAAGTGCAAGCCGGCGAGCGCGTCCAGAAATTCGTCCCGGTGAAGTGAACCCGGGTAGCACAGCCACTCTTGGCTGTGTGGTTTTTGCAATCGAAACCTATCAATTAGTCTCGCGAGGCCGACAAACCACACAGCCACGATAGGTTGTGCTACCCGGCCCTACTCCAGCCGGGGAAACGCTTCCATCTGCTTGCCGTCCGCAAGTATGACGGTCGTAAGCCGCAGGAAATTTGTATTCTTCTTGGCGCGGTAGCCGTTCAGCGTAACCACGTCGCCGACTTTGATGATCTTGCTGTTCCATCCCGCGCGGTGCAGCACCAGCGCGTTGGACAGTTCTCCATTCCAGTTTTGCACGTTGCCCTGTTCATCCTTCACGTCCACGTAAATCTGCGCGTGCGGATTGATGAACTGGAAGTCGGTCACCGTTCCCTTGAGCGTCACCACCTTCGAGGTGTCTTCCCCGGCCGTGCCGTGGTGCGCGAACGTTGGAACGGTAATAAACAATAGGCCTGCAAGTACAGCGGAAAGGGCCCCGAGTTTCATCTTCATGGAGAAACCTCCAGAGTTGTTTCGGAATGCCTTCTCTATCTGGGTCGCCCGCATACTTTCCTGGGATTCCTGCTTCGTGCGGAGCGAGCCGTTTGCTCGTACTCTAGCATATTTCCGCCTCGCGCAAACCTGCTCGCAACTTAGCTTCAGTCTTGCAAATGCCCCGCGAAATCCCGCCCCTCTATCGTGAGGCAACGTACGCCACGATCGAAATCAGATCCTCGGTGCTCAGTTTCTTCATCACGCCCTTCATCAACGGGCTTTGCCGCGTGCCCTGCTGGAAATTGTTAAGCTGCCGCATCAAGTAGCTGGCGCTGCGCCCGGCGATCGGCGGAACGTCCCCGACACCCAGCAGATCGTCTCCGTGGCACGTGCCGCAGGGGATCGTCTTGCCGCCCCCGCTCGTGACGATTTCCTCGCCCTTCGCGATGCTTCCCATGGGCACATACGCGACGAACCCCGAATGCGGGTCGCGCAGCCGTTCGGTCCGGTCGGTATCTTGCGGCACCTCGATGATCCGCTCGCCAAGCGGCTCGGTCCCTCCGCTATCGAGCGGCAAAAACATTCCCGCGGGAGACTGCCGCGTCTTCGGCGCCGTTTCGCTCTCAATCACCTTCTCCCAAGGCCGCCATTTCAGCGACGAAAAATATTCCGCGGCTTGTTTGGTTTCCTCCTCGGTCAGGAACCTGGCGATCTGCGTCATTTCGTTTGCGTTCGCTTTACGCGGGTCGGCGGGTTTGCGGCCGCCGCTCTTGAACAGGTCCATCTGTTGCAAAATGTAATTCACCGGCAGGCCCGCGAGGTGCGCGTTTTCCGGCTTCCCCATCCCGTTGAAGTAGTGGCAATGCCCGCACGCGCGCAGATGATCCTTCTCGTGCCCGAATTTCACGATGTCCGGCGCCGCCGGGTGCTCGCCCGGATACCAATCCGCCGGAGCCCAGAACGATTGCACCTGGCTGATGGTGTATGTCTGATCGCTTCCCGGAAGGCGCAGCGGCTTGCCGTCCTCGGGCCACGGTCGTCCCGGCCAGGAGCAGTCATGGGGTTTCGTGTCGGCCGCGCACGGAGGAGCGGAGGGATCGGGCCCGGCATTCACAAATCCGTAGGCCCACGCGACCGGATCCGGCGCGCGATCTTGTCCGAGGACGGCAATGGCCGCGATCCCGACCGACACCAGCGCGACCGCCAGCCTTCCCGCGTATCTCCGCATCTTGCCTCCAACCAGCCTGTACATAGGACTGTTCTCACCACCTCCGGGTTTCATCTGCGATCCAATTCGCCGGCACGCTCTGCCGCCATTACAAGGTGCGCTCGAAGCCGGGAAAGTTCAGCGCGAATTGGCCGCGTTGGCGCGCCTCGTCAATTCCAGGTACAGCGAATCGGGCACTTCGATCCCGGACTCCGCGATCTTTTTGCGAACCGCGGATCGCCGAGTCCCCGGTAGTCGCGCGCCGGGTTCCGCCTCGATGGCTTCGCAAAGCGTTTCGATCCGCTCGAGCACCGCGTCGCCGCCGAACGTCTGAATATCGAACAACAGAAAAAGCTGGCCGATTCCCGGCGGCTCGCCCTTGGCATCAAAAAACGAGCTGGCCTCAAAACCGAAGTGCGACCGCGTCAGCGCCGCCGAGAGCAACTCCACTATCAGAGCCAGCGCCGCCCCCTTCGCCCCGCCGATCGGCGCCATCGTGCCGGCAAGCGCTTCGCGCGGATCGGTCGTGGGTTTGCCGGAGGCGTCGAGCGCCCACCCCTCGGGAATCGTTTCGTTTCGCGTGGCTGCCAGCATGATTTTTCCGCGCGCCGCCACGCTCATCGCCAGGTCGATTACCAGCGGTTCCCGCATGCGCCGCGGACAAGCAAGCGCGATCGGGTTGGTGCCGAACACGCCTCTTGTGCCGCCCCACGCAGCGATGGCCGCCGGCGTGTTGGAAAATGCCAGCGCCAGCACATTCCGTCTGGCCATCGATTCCACCGCGTGCCCCAGCACTCCGCAATGGTGCGAATTTCCGATCGCCACCGCCGCCACGCCCGTTTCCCGCACGATAGGCAGCGCCATTTCAATCCCCGCAGCGATCGCTGGGAACGCGAACCCGTGGAGCGCGTCCACCGTCACCACGGCCGCGGCCGCCCGCTTCACTTCCGGATTTGCCTGCCCGTCGACTTTTCCGCTGGCCACTTGATCGGCGTACGCCGGCACGCGCGATAATCCATGCGAGCTGATCCCATCCATCTCCGCGGCGATCAGCGCGTCCGCGACGATGCCGGCATTCGCCCGGCTCGCGCCCGCGTTCACCAGAACGCGCGTGGCAAGTTCATGCAATTCGCTGGGAGTGCGTGCGGTCATAGTTGGATTCGGAGCAAGTCCGCGCATTGATCCGCGCGCGCTTCCGGGCCGGAACGTTTGTGAAAAAGGATTCTACAACAGGCGGGCCGCTTTGGCCGCCTCTTCCTCCGGCTCCAATGGAGAGCGGCGCGCATCCGCCGGAAACCCTTGCTCGCCTACATGCCCCGTAGTAGTGTCATTTGGTTCCGACTAGCACAGTGGCATGGGAAACGCCCGATCCGAACTTGCGAAAGGGGCGCACGATATTGGCTAGCGACGCGACTGCGACTCGACCAAAAAATGTTGGGACCTACTTTGGCGTCTCGCTGCCCGTTTGGGTTCTCGTTTTCCTTGCCGCCGGTCTGGCCGTCGGCTTGCTATTTCCCAGGAACAGCCTGGCCGGCGCAGCCTACGTGAGCGGCACATGGTTCCCCAAGGCCGTGGTGACTTTCGCCGGACCGCTCATCTTTGGCCTCTTGGCCGCGGCCACCGCAAAGCTTGTCCTGCTGCACGGCCGGAGAGCGCGGCGCCTGTTTGGTTTGATCGTCGCGCTGTATCTGGCGCTCGGCGTGGCGTCCCTGATTTTCGTCACCGTGCTGATTCCTTTTCTGACCAAATTGCCCTTTGTCGTTTCCGATGCGGGCGTGATGGGTCCCGGCGAGTGGCTCGGGCAATTCGCGCGCACCTTCGCTTCCTTCCTCGCCACGCAGCCGCTCATTCAGTCCCTGCTTGGCGCCATGCTCGTCGGATATTTGTCCGCTATCGTGCCCTCGCTGCGCCGCATCGCCGGCGGCCTGATTCGCGCGAGTGACGCCATCCTTTCCCTGTTCAGCAATCTCCTTTGGTATTACCCCATCATGATCGGATGCCTGGCTATCGGCATACCGCTGAAATTTGGCACGAAGGGCATGAGCGCCTATGGCCAGACAATTCTCTGGACCGCCCTGGTCACCGTGGCCTTCTCCGTGATTATGGTTGCGTTCACTCTCTGGACCACTCAGCGAACCGCGCGCCAGGTCTTCTCCTACTTTGCCGCCGTCTGGCCCACCGGCTTCGGCACGGGCGGTTCCTACGAGACGCTCGCCGTGAATATCGTTTCCGCCGAGCATGACCTGGGCCTGCGCCGCGAAATCGCCGAGGTCTCCATTGTCTTCGGCACAGTGCTCAACAAGAGCTGCGCCAGCATGTCGATGCTGCTGATCACCATCTCGGCCACGCGCCTGCTCCACATCCCAATTTCCATGACCGACATCATTTTGCTCGTCCCCCCGATGTTGATGCTGGGACTGGTGTCGCCCGGAATTCCCGGCGGCGCGGGATTTTTTATGTCGCCCATTGTCGCGATTCTCCTGCACGTGCGCGACGCCGACACCTTCGTGGCCACGTTCGTGGCCATGTATGCCGGCCTGATTCCCATGCTTTCCACGGCCGGAAACACCACCAATGACGGCCTGATAGGCGCGCTGCTCAACGATCGCTTTGCGAATTACCTTGGACTCGAGGAGTCCTCCGCGGAATCCACCTACCTCAACCGTTCCTCGAGCCACGTGGCGGGAACCGAGTCCCTGCCTGGCAAACTCCTCGCCTGGATTCTGCTCCTGGCGGGCACATGGATGCTCGTATCGCCGCAAGCGCTGCTCGGCCTGAACCAGTTGAAGTGGATGCACGACTACGCATTCGCCGGCGAGGTTCCGCTGGGGATGCTGATTCTAAGTGTTTCGCTTTACTTGCTGGGCGGCCGCAAGAAGGCAGAAAGCGCGGCGCCGCAAAAAACCATGGCCGCTACGAATTCCGTGGAAGAACTCGCAAAATCCGCGAGCCGCACGCCACATCCTTAGATCAAAATATATTTGGAATATTTCTGGCTGGAACCTGTGTCAAATGAGCTTTGTGGGTCGCGGCTTCAGCCGCGACATTCAGGAGTCCGAAAAAGATGGGCTTTAGCCCCTGCCCACCCGTCGAATTGGAAATCTCTGCATTTCAAAATGGAAATTGCCCCCCAGGCCTACTTATGCCCCGCGTACATCATCTCCGCGCAAATAAACTCCCCAATATCCCAGTCCGCTCTCAACTGAAACGTCAGCTGCGCGTTCCAGGGTTTGGTGTACGCTTTCGGATCGTCAATCGTTAGATCGTCCGTCAGCGTCTCGCGATCCACGCGCCGGAACCGCTCCACCAGGTGCAGTTGATCGCTATGCGGGTGCCCCGCGCGATCAAGCCACGTCTTATCGTTGAATCCGATCGTGTCCACCACCAGCGTATCTCCCTCATAGTGGCCGATCGAATGCCCCATCCAGGTCGACTCTAGTCCGTCGGGATGCGGGCGCCCGTCCATGAAAATTTCCCGCACGAAATGATCGTACTCAAAATACATAATCGCGCGCCCCGGCGCCTGGATCATTTCAAACGGATGCGGCCGGAAATAGATGTAGGGAACTCCTGGCGGCAGGCAGTTGTAATCCGGCGAATTGGAATCCTCAACGGCCACGGCCTTGGGCCCGAACGTCGGCTTGGCCTCGTGATATTTCGCTTCCGCCCACGGCGTCATGGGTGGCTCATCCTTGATGAACGCGTAGCCCGAATAGGAGCGAGCGGATGCCGGGGCGTGCGGCCGCCACACTCCGGCTAGATCCGGCGCCGGACTTGCGCTTGCCGATGCATTCTTCGCCGCAGCGGGAGCGGGAGTCTGCGCGCATACCACGGACGAAAAAAACGCCACGATCAGCGCAGCGCCCAGAGTAATGGACATGTGTCGCATGGCACCCCCCGTTTCGATTTCAGCCTTGGGCCGATTGCGGCCACTCTAGCACCAATTTCAAACAACGTTACAAATAAACAAAGCGCGCTTCCACCGGAAGCGGCCGCCGAACCCCGCATGTATCACCGCGGGCAAACCGGTGTCAACCTGCAATCCTCCCGTGCCCTTCCGGCGTGCCGGTGAACCCTTGTCCCCCGCATCGCCCGCAGTTTCTGGCTCGGATCAATAATAAACTTGACAATGTAGATGCATGGGTCTAAAAGCGCTCCATATAACGGCGCGAGGGGGCGTGGTTGGGTGGCCTGACGGGTGCGTCTGTTTCTGAGTCACTTAGATAAATTGAAATGAATTTTTTCCAGAGGCTGCCTTTGCGCGGCGCGCCTCTTTGATCCGTTCTCTTCCCGAATTTTGGTGGGATGTCGTTGGGGCCATCTGTATCCAAACTTCATTATTGAAGGGGTGCCAACATGAATGGGTCAACTCTGGCGGTGAACCGGGCCCGGAATCTGCCTGGAGCCTGGTTTCTTGGGATGTTTGTTTCAAAATCCCGCGTGAATCGCGTGGAGCGATTGCTGGCGGTCGCCGTAGTCTTGCTCTTCGCCTCCGTTTCCGTTTTCTCGCAAGCCAACCTGGGCCGCATCAGCGGCGCGATCAACGACCAGACCGGCGGCGCCATGGCCGGCGCCACCGTCACGGTCACCGACACCGAACGCGGCGTGACTCGCACGCTGACCACGGACGATGCCGGGGCCTACAACGCCCCCAACCTCACCCCGGGCACATACACGGTCCGCGCGGAAGCCAAAGGCTTCAAAACCATCCAGCGCGAGAACATCCTGATTGAGGTCGGCAAGGAACTCCGCGTCGATCTCACGCTCCAGCCCGGCGAGCAGCAACAGACCATCACTGTGACCGAAGCGATTCCCCTGGTGGAAACCACCAACGCCACTCTTGGCGGCACCCTGAGCAATGAGACCATCACGCAATTGCCCCTGAACGGCCGCAACTTCGTCAACCTGCTCACACTTCGCCCCGGCATGCAGGTCTATCTCGGTGGCGGCACCTACACGCGCTCCGCGAATGGCACTCGCGCCGACGACATCGGCTACCTGATTGACGGCTTGTCCGCCGACGAAGGCTACACCGGCCAGAGCGTGCTCAACGCGCCCATCGCCGCTGGCGACGCCTCTTCTTCGCTGCCCATCGACGCCATTCAGGAATTCAACACCGAACAGAACCCCAAAGCCGAATTCGGCTGGAAGCCCGGCTCCATCGTCAACGCCGGACTGAAGTCAGGCACCAACACCCTGCATGGCAGCGCCTTCGCCTTCGGCCGCACCGATGCCCTGGACGCGCGCAACTTCTTCAACCCCGTGTCAAGCCCCGCCTGCAATGCGGTCCCGACACAATGCAACGAGGCGCCCCACGCCCTCGAACAATTCGGCGCCAGCCTGGGCGGCGCCATCAAGAAGGACAAACTTTTCTACTTCGTGAATTACGAGGGCCAGCGCTACACCGCGGGCCAGGTCCTGGCGGCATCCACCCCGGTCACCTGCGCGGGAGGATCGGCCGGTTGCCTGCTGACTTCGACAAACACGACTAAGAGCATCATCGATGCCTGTAACTCCGTAAACAACGCGCACATCCTGAGTTCGGCAGCACTCCCGGTCACGCCTTTGAGCGCCCTGATTTCGGGCCTCACGTTTTCAACCACCCCAAACAGTTGCGCCATCCGGCCACCCAATTACACGCCCGGTGCGTCGGAGTCCTTCTTCCCGACCAACAACGGGGCCCTCGCCGCTTCTTCGAACAACGTGGTTCTGAACCTGCAAAGCATCAATCAGCAGGACAATGGCGTCGCCAAGATTGATTACCACATCAACGACAAAAACCAGATCACCGGTATGTATTTCCGCGGCCAGGGCGGCGGCACCTGGGCGGATAGTGCCGCGGAGCCGGGCATCCCGGGAACAACGGGTTCCCCATGGCAGTCGCTTTTGTTCGGTTACATCCAGATGGGATCGGGCGCATGGAGCTATATTCCGACTTCCACCGTGGTGAACGAATTCCGTGTCGGGTACACCCATTTTCGACAGCCCTATCTTTCCGTGGACAACGCCGTGAACCCCCTCGCCTATGGCATCAATACGGGCATCACCGACCCGCGGTTCTTTGGATTCCCGCGCCTGAATATCCAGGGTTTTGGCATCGGCTTTGGAGGGAATTGGCCCAAGATTCGCGGCCCGAACGGCAGCTTGCAGTTTCTGGATCATTTCTCAATTCTGCACGGCAATCACTCCTTCAAGTTTGGCGGCGAGCTTGTGCAAAACACCGCCACCGGATTCATCACCGCCAACGGCAAGGCGCGTTTAAGGTTCAAGAACCTGTCGCAGTTTCTGCAAGGGGTTCTCGCCAGCAGCGGAGGGCAGACCACGGTTGAGGCGGGCGATCCCACGCGTCACTATTCCAACGGCCAATACGCCGCGTTCTTTCAGGACGACTGGCGCGTGACTCCGAGAGTTACTGTCAATCTGGGGATCCGTTACGAATTGATTTCGGTCGTCAAGGAACGCAACGATCTGGAGGGCAATTTCGATCCGAACTCCCCCTCAGGCGTTGTCCAGGTGGGCTTCCAGACGACCACCCCATTTAACGGCGATCACAATAATTTCTCGCCACGCGTCGGCCTGGCCTGGGACGTCCGCGGGAACGGCAAGACTGTCATTCGCGCCGGCGGCAGCCTTATGTACGAAGCCCTACCCATCGCGACCTTTTCGGACATTGCCAATTCCCTGGGATTGAGCCTGGAACCCACCGCAGCCACCAAAATCTACTGTTCGACGATTGCATGCGGGGCCGGCAGCACACAGATCGTCCAGGCAGGGGTGGGCACCAGCGGCGTGGCTCAAGTCGTTGTGGCAGGCACCAATGGCCTGAACGCAGGTTGGCAAGCCCAGACCGCAGCGTGCCTGTTCAATACCGGTTGCGGCTCCGTCATTCCCGCCAGCGTCATCTCCGTCCAGTGCGGCGATGGAAGACTCGTCCCCGGCCAGGCCACGCCCGATCCATCGCCCTGCAATATCGGGGCCGCGGATAGGAATCTCCGCACCCCCTATGTCTCCACTTGGACCGTGAACGTTCAGCAGGCCATCACCAACAATCTTTCCGTGCAGGCTGCCTATGTCGGTACTCACGGCACAAAGTTGATTGGCTTCCAGGACATCAATCAGCCGCCCCTTAGCGCCGCGGGATTTTCGCAGCAGGCCCGGCCGTTCTACAGCAAATTCCCGTTCCTCGGAGAAATTGCCAAGCTCGGAAACATCGATTTCTCCAACTACAACGCCCTGCAGGTGACTGCCACCGAACGCGCCAGCCACGGGTTATCCTTTGTCGCCGGATATACCTGGTCCCACGCCCTCGGCGAGGCTTCCAGCAATTGGAATAGCCTCACGGTTCCGCCCGACAGCACCAACCCGCGTTTCCTGTACGGCAGCAGCGCCTTCGACATCCGCCACCGTTTTACTTTCTCCTTGAGCTATGACATTCCGGGCGTTAAGACGTTTGGGCAACTCCTGGAAGGCTGGTCGCTCAATTCGATCATTACCCTGCAAACTGGGCAACCCTGGCAACCTCAGGACACTTCGAATGACTTCGCTGGAGACGGACAGATCAGCTCTCTCGCTAGCTATGGTCAGACGTGGAATTTTTTTGGCAATCCCACCGACTACACCTCCGGTCCCAGCGCGATTCCGTTCTTTCTCACCGGAACCCCGCCGGGGTCTGATCCACTCGGGCCTACTGACCCCGCTTACGCGATCAACAATGCCGCGTGTAAGGCGCAGGCGGCTACCAGTCTGCTCCAATCTTTTGGTTGCTTCCAAAGGGGGTCGTCCGTGCTCGTGCCTCCGGCGCTGGGAACGATCGGAAATGCGGGCCCCGGCCTCTTCCGCGACTCCGGCTTCCGCAACTGGGATTTCTCGGTCACCAAAGTCTGGAAAATCCGGGAGCGCCTGTCAACGCAGTTCCGGGCCGAGATCTTTAACATCCTGAACCATCCGACATTCGCCAACACCGGAGGTCCGGCCGCTCCCGGCTGGAACGATCCTTCCGCCCCTACCAACTTCGGCTGCGGTTGCGGCACCCCCGATCAGGTGTCTCCCAACCCGGTCCTCGGCACGGGCGGAAATCGCTCGGTCCAGTTGGGTCTGAAGATACTCTGGTAATCTCCGCTGACCGATGGTGACCGATCCATCCGGCAGGCGCCCCGCGGCGCCTGCCGGCTTTTCGAAAGCCGTTCCAGGCATTTGAGCGCCAGCCTCCCAGTTTCCCCGCTGCCCGCACAATCGCTGGAGGTCTCCAGTTTGCGAGAGCCGTAGGTTGAGGGAAGGTTTGAGTAGCACAGGCACTCTTGCCTGTGTGATCTTGTAACATTCGCCATAAGTGAGCAGGCAAGCGTGCCAATATCACGCGGCTATTTCCGCAACCCGTTCAGCCGCTGGCCGGTGGAATTAAAGTTGTCACCTGGGCCAAACAGGTATAAAAGCAGAATTTCGGTTTGCGCGCGTGAAGCAAAGCGAAGGCATCGACAGGTGGCGGAAAAAATTCTCTCGTGCGTCATTCCGGGCGTGGCGGGAATCTCTCCGGAGTTTAATGGAATGAGAGTTTCCTCGCGAATTGCACGTCCCTGCATTGCGACGTTTCAATTTTGTCCGCTGCCTGAGTCAAGACCATCAAGGGAGAAAGATATGACCAGACAACTGCATTCCTTTCGCATTGCCATGATCCTCCTGTTGGCAGGGAGTTGCGCCGCCGCGACGGCGGACGGCTGGGCGCAAGGCGCCTCCAACCTGCCGCTGGAGAAGGCCATAATTTCCAGCGAAGCTGCCGCCAACGCTCTCACCAGGGACGAAATCTCCGTGGATACGGCCGAAAAAATCGGCAAAGCCTGCGTGGAGTTCGCCAGGCAAAACAAAATGGCCATCACCGTCTCCATCATCAGCCCATCCGGAAACATCGTCTACAGCTACCGCATGGACGGGCAAAGACCCACCAACATCGACACGGCCCTGTACAAGGCGCAGACCGCGCTCTACAACCGCGCCTCCACCCACGAACTGACCGATCGCACCGACGTCGAGGGCCGCGTGACTCGCATGCGCATGAATAATTATTACGTTTCGGGAGGCCTGCCCATCATCGTGGACAAGGTGCTCATCGGAGCCATCGGCGTCGGCGGCGGCGGAATGGACGAGGAATGCGCCAACGCCGGCCTCACCGCTGCGCTGGGACCTCAGCCTCCCTTGCGGCCGCGTCAAGCGCCACCCGCAGGCGCCCCCGGAGCCCAGCAAAGACCGCCGCAACGGTAAAAAAAAGCAGCCGCGCTCGCCTTAAAAAGACTTGCACGCAAAACCGCGCACAACTCCGCGGCCCGCGTTTTAAGAATGGCGCCCATGCACGGGAAATTATTTGGTGGGCCCGCCAGGATTTGAACCTGGGACCGACGGATTATGAGTCCGCTGCTCTAACCAGCTGAGCTACAGGCCCGTACCGGTAACTATAAGCGAAAACAACACTTACTGCACCATCGTCGACGCTGACTTTTGAGCCTCAACCGCTGGTGTTAGTTTAGTGCTAACTGAAACACCAAATGAGGAGCCCATCCGCTCAACTGCAGCGAGCTTGTAATCGGGCGCCACGTGTGCGTATCGCATGACCATAGCGAGCGTCTTGTCCCGCAGCAACTCTGCCACAGTTCGGAGATCGGCGCCACTCATCACCAGTCGACTGGCAAACGTGTGTCGAAGGCAGTGCCAGGTGAAGCCCTTTATTTTGGCTGCATTGACCGCATCCTCAAACCAAGAGCGCGAGCTGCATCTTCCCCCACAAACAAATCCACTCTTACCATGTTGCCGATATAAATCGCGGAGGGCCTTCAACGCAGCAGCATTCAATGGAACATGACTTGTCTGTCCGCCCTTGTCGAGTGGAACCGTGAAGACACGTCGCTCGAAATCGACATCATCCCATCTCGCGCCGTATTGCTCGCTAAGCCGCAAGCCAGTGTTCAATGCCAAATCGAGTTCAGGTTCGCGCTGTGGGAACTTCTCGCGAATAACCTTGCGCAGTTTCACTTCTTCTTTGGGGAGTAGAAATCGCACGCGACCACTGCTCTCCGTCCGGTGGCGCGATTGGCGCGCGGGGTTCTCCTTCACCTCACCCGCACGAATAGCGAGGCGGTATGTCAGGGAGAGTAGTGAGCGATACCGATTCCAGGTACCAGCCTCCCAACTTTTCTCCAACTCGAAATGACACTCGATCTCTTTGGCCGTGATCGAGTTGGCCGGCCGTTCACCAAACCATTCTTTCAATTTCTTCATTCGCGAGTGGTCAACTTTGGCGCTGCGCTTGTGATCATCGGCGTAGACGAGAGCATCATCAGCAATTTTCTTAAAGGGAACGGCGCGCCGCTGTCTCGCCAATAAAGGCATTATGCCGATCTTGGCTTCTTCCCTGCGAATTTTAAGCCGTGCTTCAGCCGCTTCAAGACTGCCAACCTTTTCGCGGCGGATACAACCCCTCGCGTCTGCGTAACGGATCCACCACGTTCCCGAGCCTGGGATCTTCTCGAACATTCCACGTGTTTTTGATGAAGCATATATCATTGACTAGGCTCCTATTCTCGCGGCTCGCGCAATATGCGGTCTTTCTCATCTCGGTATAAGTTCCACCATTGACTTGAACCTCTTTCACGCTCAACTGCGATCAAATATTTCATTCCCTGTTTCCTAAATTGCGGCATTGAACGCCACATCGCATCTTCCTCGAAGGATTCACTGATTTCGCGAGCATTGGGTAACGATAGACGCGCGAGTCTCTTCGTTGCCGTTGCGGGCGCTATGTCTTGCATGAATCCGGATAACACCTTCGCAAAGAAATAAATCCGCTTTTCATCGCTGCGCGGGCGGTTGCTCCTCGGGTAATTGTGAAGTTTTTTTGCCCTTAGGAAATCTCTCGCATGAGAGTGCAGTACTCCCCAATGCATCGTGGGAATTATTTTCCCGATTTGAAGCGCAAGTTGCCGGACCTCAGAAGCTGAAGAGACGTTCTTTAGTCGTTTCCACAATTCCGGGTTCCCCGGCACCGGCGGAGTGAAGACAAAATCTTTCTTGCCCTTGAGGAGCTTTCGTGCGTCTTCGCCCTTCCCCGGCGTGACAGTTCCCACGACCACGACTTCAATGTTCCCACCTGAGCGCGATAGCCCTACTTGTCTTCGCGCTGATTGCACGAATAAGCCATCGAAGTGAAGCGGGTCCATTATCCGTGACTGTCGAGATGGTTTTCTGGGCGCATTAGATTTAATCTTTGCCAAATAGCCGGGGACACCATCCCTCAGGTAGTGCAAATGCAAATTGATCACGTGCGCCTGCGCCGTCAACCAGCCAAGGTTAATTCCATCGCGCCCTGGGACCCCGAGATTGGCCCCTTTGTTTCGTTTCGGTTTTGGACCTGGTTTCATTAGATAATCTAATAATCTAAGTTTCCTTGACTGTATAACACGCAGTGCGCTTCAATGCAATCCGTGAGGTGCAAATAGATGCAAAGCGAAAAGCTTGCAGTGAGCCGGTTCGAGGCCGCAAAGATGCTCTCGATATCTCTGCGCACGTTGGATTCACTTCTGGCAAGAGGCGAACTGCGCGGGAAGCGAGTGGGGAGACGCATCCTATTTCCTCTTGAGGAGCTTTATCGATTCTTGAAACGGGACCATCCTTCACCGGAGAAATCTCGTGCTCCTCAAGGCTGAGACGAACGCCCCGCTCGATGCGGCGCGTGCATACATCCGGAGAGGTCTGGTCGTCATCCCGATTCCGCGTGGCGAAAAGAGGCCCCGCATTTCTGGATGGCAGAATTTGCGCCTCGGCGAAGCCGATCTTCCAACCATGTTTTCTGGCAGTGAGAACGTTGGAGTAATCTTGGGCCAGGTCAGCGGATACTTGATCGACGTTGATCTTGACTGCACCGAAGCTCTTGCTTGCGCTGATTACTTCTTGCCGAATACATCCAGTGTCTTTGGCCGTGCATCGAAGCCGCGCTCCCACCGTCTGTATCGCGTTTCACCGTCGCCCCATTACTTGAAGTTTGAAGATCCACGCCGTGGAAGAAGTGTTTCCGGGAACACTATTATCGAGCTTCGTCAGGATGGACATCAAACTCTTTTCCCGCCAAGCGAAGCCGATGGTGAGATCCGGGTATGGTGCCAGGATGGCGATCCACCTCTGGTTGATGAAGCCATCCTCTCACGCGCAGTCGCACGTTTGGCTGCAGCTAGCTTGCTAGTGCGCTATTGGCCAGAAAGCGGCCGTCATGAAGCGCGGATGGCTCTGGGTGGAGGTTTGGCGCGGGCAGGGTGGTCTGAAGATGACGTCATTGCGTTCGTGCAGAATGTCGTGCAAGTTGCTCAACCTGACGACCATGAAGCCTACGGAAAAGTCATAGGGGACACCCATGCTGCTTTTAGGAAATTACGCGTCGGAGAGCCGATTACGGGCATACCCAGGCTGGCTGGACTTGTGGGCGAGATGGTTGGCCAGCGTGTGCGGGAGTGGCTTGATCTGGATGATGCTCGTAAGCACGAAAAGAGAGATTGTATGTCGCGGCCGAACCCAACAGATGATTGGCGGAAGCCCGAACAAATTAACTGCGAACTGCCACCTGTCGAAGCGTTTTCCCAAGACCTTCTTCCAATTTCATTTCGCTCTTTAGCCCAGGATGTGGCCGACCGTATGCAAGTCCCGATTGACTATCCAGCTATAGCAATGGTGCTCTGTCTTGCTGGTGTTGTTAATCGTAGAGCATGTGTTCAGCCAAAGGTAAACGACTCGGGGTGGCTGGTTGTACCGAATCTTTGGGGTGGCATTATCGCCCCACCGGGATTCATGAAGTCCCCTGTCATCCAGTGCGCTATCCGCCCCCTGAATCAAATTCAAACCGATTGGCGACAGGAATACGAAGACGCGCAAAAGAACTACGCGATAGCGAAGGAAGAATACGAACTGCGATGTGCAGCTTGGAAAGAACAATACAAGGCAAGCTCCAAAAAAAAGACACCGATACCCATCAGACCTGACGACGAACCCGAACAATCGAAGCTACGGAGGCTGATCGTGAATGACGCTACTTTCGAGGCGCTTCATCAAACAATGAGCGAGAATCCGGCCGGGATCTTTGTTATCCGGGATGAACTCACTGGTTGGTGGAGCACATTGGATCGCGCGGGGAGGGAAGGCGAACGTGCATTTTGTCTGCAAGCTTGGAATGGGGATACCGGCCACATCATAGACCGAATCGGACGCGGCACAATCTACGTCGAGGCCTGTTGTATGTCCATGCTGGGCGGAATTCAACCGGGCCGACTGCGATCCTACATGGTCGATGCTCTGGAAGACGGACCGAGCAACGACGGATTGATTCAGCGGTTTCAATTGCTAGTGTGGCCAAATACCAATCCGGGATGGACATATGTGGACCGACCACCTGATGCTGCTTCAGAACAGCAAGTGGAGCAGGTCTTTCGCAAGCTTGTGCAGTTAAACGTGGAAAGCCCGAAAGTGCTTCATTTCTCAACTGAAGCGCAAGAACTCTTCGTCGCCTGGCTCGAGGAGCTAGAGAGGAAGGTGCGCAGCGACGACATCCACCCGGCTCTAGTTTCACATCTGAGCAAATACCGGAAACTGATGCCTTCACTTGCCCTTCTCTTTGAGTTGGCAGAATGGGCGGCCGGAAATAGCCCGGCTGAGACGATTTCAATGGAGAACGCTCGGAAGGCAGTTGCATGGTGCAAATACCTTGAATCGCATGCGCGGCGGGTTTACTCCTGTGTGGTCACACCTCAATTGCGGGCGGCACGGGACCTCGCGGACAAGCTCAAGAAACGGAAAATAGGAACGGAAGGCTCCTTTTCATGTAGGGAGGTGTACCTGAAGGGGTGGACCGGTTTGGACACGCCCGAAGCAGTAAAGTTGGCAGCTGAAGTTCTTCAGGATGCGGGATGGCTAATGGAAATGCCCGGTGAACCAAGGCCCCTTGGCGGGCGGCCGTCGAATCGCTACATGGTGAATCCCAGGATATGGGAATGAATCCTTTCACTTCCAAGTCGGCCGCCCAACTTTGTCTGGGAGCCAGCAGACATTGATAGCCAAGCTGGCCTCAAAAGGAGCGAATGGTGACAGATTCTGCAGAGCATGACCCTACAGAACCATCAATACTAGGTTTGGGAGGTTTTGTAGGTCCTTCCCTAACAGCTTTTTGCATTACGCGCAGACCCCTCGCCGCCATCTGGAATTTGAACCTTACCCGATCCCAGATTGCGAGTAACCCGCGAGGCTCCGAAGCGATCCACACATAACTGATGGTCCCAGATTGAAAGTCATCGCTGGGACCGATGCAGACGAAGCGAAAGAGGCCACAATGAGCCAAACAAGAAGGACGACTCTTTCAGTCGGTGAAGCGGCGAGGAGGCTTGATGTGTCTCCAGACACTATTCGGAACTATTGCGAACGAGATTGGCTGCATTGCATTCGTTCGCGCGGAAACCACCGCCGCATCACGCTTCGGTCAATCGAATCATTCGAGGCGCAGCGCGGACCCAACCAGCCTAGCGCAAAACCGACCATAACCCCTTCGATCACTTTGCCAGCAGTGGATGAGGAATTCGAGATCTACTACCTGGGAAACCAAGACTATCCGAACAACATTGAGGCCGGTTTCATCTGTAACGCGAGCTTCTTCAGCAGAATATGGACAGGCATGACCCCCTCTTCTATCTTAACGTACGTGGCGGGTCAGTTTGGGGGTGGGGAATATCGAATTGTTCGAGTCTTGGACGGCGAAGTTGTGTCTGAACGGACGATTTATGTCCCAGGACCGACCAAGGACGACGTGCACATAATCAGAGAGGTTACTCTCGATACCTGACCAAAATCCTCGAACTTGGGTTTATCCGGGATCTTTCGAGGTTGAAGCAAGCACAAACATGAGCCAAATAGCGACTAAGGAATGCCTTGACGGATCGCAAATGCGTTGCCTCCAGAAGGATTGCCCAAAAATATATGAATTGGGCTTGCGGAAGTTTCTAATCAGAATTGCCTTATTTCAGGACGGTTAATTGATGGGTGGCGGGTTTGTGGGCAGTCCCGTCCGTGGATCGGTTGAATCGTTCGTTCAGCAACACTTAAAGCTAGAAGAAAATCCGGCATAGGATTTCGCACATGTGACCTCCCCAAGACGGTTTGCGTTTAGGAGAGCAAAGGCGGCCAAGGAACTTCCGATTCGATCAGCGGATGCCGCGGCTCATCATCGGGACGTCCGTACTCAAGGCGCCACACCTCGATTTGACCGAGTAGTGCAAATGCCGAGCGCTTACGGAGCGCGTCTTCCTGCCACATCTCGAAGAGACGTCTTCGAAGAACATTCGATCCACGAGGCACGAGCGTGACCGTGCTGCTGCCTGGGCCATACGGACGGCGCTCAAGGAAGGCTTCTTCCAACGAACGGAAAAGCTCGTAGGGAATGCCGGAGCCGTCGTCGCGGAGGATGCTCAGGCCCAACACACGATCCTCCTCACTGTCGAACTGCCCGAAGACTTTTGCGAGAAGCATTCTCTTCGTCTGTGGCAGATCGCCGTTCGTTAGTTCGACCAACCTGCCCTTGAGCGCCTTGTCCTTTGCGGCGCGCTCGGCAAGCCGCCGTGCGAGGAGGTCGCCGTATCGATGG
>JAIQFG010000038.1 GCA_020073375.1 Terriglobia bacterium
TACATTGACCGGCACATCGTGCACGACATCAGCGCGCAGGCCTTCGCCGGCATCGCCGCGGCAAACCGAAAAGTGCGCCGCCCGGACCTCACGCTTGCGGTGGTGGACCACGCCGTACCCACAACGCACCGCGATCTTCCCATCGTCGACCCGCACGCGAATGTGTTGCTCGACACCGTGGCCCGGAACTGCAAGCAATGGGGCATCCGCCTGTTCGATTTGAAGAGCCAGTTTCAGGGAATCGTCCACATCATCGGACCGGAACTTGGGTTCACGCAGCCGGGCCTCACGGTTGCCTGCGGCGACAGCCATACGTCGACGCAAGGAGCCGTCGGCGCGCTTCCGTTTGGTTTCGGCGTCAGCGAGGTCGAGCATATTCTGGCGACGCAATGCCTCTGGCGGAAAAAATCGAAACCGATGCTGGTGCGGATTGAGGGACGCAGGGCAAAGGGAGTTACGGCGAAGGATTTTATTCTTGCCGTGATCGGAAAGATTGGCATCGCCGGCGGCGTGGGCCACGTGATCGAGTACGGCGGGCAGGCCGTTCGCGATCTTTCGGTCGAAGGCCGCATGACCATCTGCAACATGTCCATCGAAGCGGGCGCGATTTCCGGCCTGGTCGCTCCGGACGAAAGAACCGTTTCGTATCTTGAGGGCCGGCCGTTCTCGCCCCACGGCAAGCAATTCGAGGATGCCGTCGCGAGCTGGCGCGATCTGATTTCCGATCCCGGCGCTTCGTTTAATAAGGTTGTCGACCTCGATGCCCCGGCCATCGCGCCTCAAGTCACCTGGGGCACGAACCCGGGAATGGTTGCCGATGTGAGCGGAAGAGTCCCCGACCCGGGCACCTACGCCGACCCGCAGGATACCCAGGCCGTCGAGCGCGCGATCGAGTACATGGGGCTCCGGCCAGGCATGGCGATCGAGGATATTCCCATCGATCACGTTTTCATCGGGTCGTGCGCGAACGCGCGAATCGAGGATTTGCGCGTGGCGGCCAGCGTGGTTGAGGGCAAGAAGATTTCCCCGCGCATCAAGCAGGCCATGGTGGTGCCCGGCTCGATGGTCGTGAAGGCGCAGGCGGAGAGCGAAGGCTTGGATAAGATTTTCAAGGGCGCGGGTTTCGAGTGGCATGACGCGGGCTGCAGCATGTGCGTGGGAATGAACGGCGAACTGGTTCCCAGCGGCGGGCGTTGCGCCAGCACCTCGAACCGGAATTTCGAGGGGCGCCAGGGCAAAGGCGCGCGAACGCATCTGGTCAGCCCGATGATGGCAGCGGCGGCGGCTGTTGCCGGACATTTCGTGGACACGCGGGGACTGGATTTGCCGGACGCGGAATAATGCTTGCCGCGCCTTCCCGGGCGGCAGAGCGGGAAACAGATTAACCTCCAAGGAGGCAAACCGTTGGAACCGTTTCGGAAACATACTGGCCTGGTGGTGCCGTTTGACAAGATCAATGTCGATACGGACCAGATTGTGCCGAAGCAATTTCTTACCTGGTCTACCAAGGACGGCTACGGCCGGGTGCTTTTTTACGATTGGCGATACCTTGAGGGCGAGAAACCGAATCCCGATTTCGTCCTCAACCAGGAACGGTATCGCGGCGCCAGCGTACTGCTCTGTCGTCCGAATTTCGGCTGTGGCTCCAGCCGTGAGCACGCCGCCTGGGCCCTGCTCGGCTTCGGTTTTCACGTTCTGATTGGATCGAGCTACGCGGATATTTTCTACGCGAACTGTTTCAAGAACCGTGTTCTGCCCGTGAAGCTGGAGCAGGAGCAAGTGGACGAATTTTTCCGGCGCGCGGAGCAGATTGTGGGCTATCAGCTGGAAGTTGACCTGGAGGCTCAGACGATCACGGAGTTGAATTCGGCCGGGATGCGGGGAAGAACCATTCGGTTTGACATCGACCGCTTTCGCCGCGATTGCATGCTGCGAGGCGTGGACGATATCGGACTGGCGCTGGAGTTTGAAGGCAAGATCAGCGAGTACGAGGGAAAGCATCATCCGGCCGCGCCACTGAATGGCCCGCTAACGGTTCCGCTCACCCACAGCTGAATGAGCTTGAGCGAGTCGCTACAGTTAAGAAAATTTCCGCCCTATTCGCATCCGGGGCGCGGCAAAAAATCGCAGTGACCCTCTATCGAGGAGACTGGAGAAAGAATTGAAATTACTGAAGATTGCGGCCATTTTCTTTTTGATGGGACTTCCCGTGTTCGCGGAACCCGCGCCCGAAGCGCAAGTGTTTCAGACCAGCGCCGGCCCGGTAAAAATCACCCCGATGATTCACGCGAGCACGCTGATCCAGGCCGGTGACAAGGTGATTTACGTTGATCCGGCAAGGCTGCCGAGCACCGCCGGCCTCGCGCCCGCGGATTTCATTTTGATTTCCGATATTCATGGGGACCATATGGATCCGGCGGCGCTGGCCGCACTGAGCAAGGATTCGACCGTGATTTATGCGCCGCCTGCCGTGCAGACCACTGTGACCAAGGCCGTGACGATCGCAAACGGCGAGACCAAGAAGTGGGACAAGTGGACGATTGAAGCCATCCCCATGTACAACATCACGCGCGGGCCCGAACCCGGCAAGTTCTATCACGACAAAGGGCGCGGCAACGGATACATCCTCACTTACGGCGACAAGCGTTTTTATTTTTCCGGAGACACTGAAGCCATTCCCGAAATGCTCGCGCTCAAGAACATTGACGTCGCCTTCATCTGCATGAATCTGCCGAATACCATGTCTCCCGAGGAAGCCGCGGACGCGGTCAAGGCGTTCCGGCCGAAAATCGCGATTCCGTACCACTATCGCTCCTCGAAGCAGAATTCGGACGTGGCCATTTTTCAAAAAGCGCTGGAGGGCACCGGCATCGAGGTGCGGCTTCTGGATTGGTATCCTCAGGCTCCGCAAACAGCAGCAGGTAAATAACGCCGGGCTTCTCGGGCTGAGGCTCCGTTGATTTGTGCGAACGAGGAGGCGGGTTCGATGAACTGCAGGAATCGAAATCCCAGGATCTCATTCAAATTCTTTTGCGGTGCAATCGCGCTTGCTTCGCTGTTCTTCAGCGGTGTCGAAGCGCGGACGCAATACCCGCTGGAATTTCCGGCGAAATCCCAAGTGTCCAAGGACGGCACGGCGCTGCTACTGGAGGATTACGCGAATGCGCCGCTCTCGAGCCTGCGCGGAGACGGCCCCTATCCATCTCCGATCGATTTCCACGAAGTGCTCGGTCGCTTGAACACGCTGGTGTCGGAGCCGCCGAATGCTCCAGGTTTCGCGTCGCGCTTTTTTGTCAACGACTTAAACGGTGTCCTGTATATTCTCGATAAGAAGACCAAGAAATTCTTCCCGTATATTGATTTCCCCCGTGTTTTTCCGAGGATGGATACGGAACGCTTCGCGTCGGGAATTGTGACCGTTATTTTCGATCCCGCGTACGCGAAAAACGGCAAGTTTTATACGGTGCACACGGAAAGCCCCGAGAGGGCAAGCACCGGCATGCCGACGAACGCGAGTATGCCGGGTTTGAATCTCACCGGCTACACCACTACGCCCCTGGTCAAACCGCCCGCGGGTGAAGTGCCCAACGAATCGGTGCTTGTGGAGTGGACCGACACGAACATTAAGAACGCCACGTTTGAGGGCAGGGCTCGCGAAATCCTTCGCGTCGGCTTCAGTTTCGACGTGCACCAGATGGGCGACTTGCTCTTCAACCCGCTCGCCAAACCCGGGGACAACGATTACGGAAATTTATACGTTTCGATGGGCGATGGCGGCGGGGGAGAAACGGCCGGGATCACGCACACTTTCCCGCAGCAGCTCAACGCCCTGCAGGGGAAAATTCTCCGGATTACGCCGGACATCAGCTTGCGACCCAAGGACATGCTCAGCGCGAACGGCCGCTACCGGATTCCCAGCACGGGGCCCGATCCCAATCCATTTCTGTCCACGCCGGGCGCGCGGCCCGAAATAATTGCCTACGGATTCCGCAACCCGCACCGCATGACCTGGGACGCGGTCACGAACACTCTTCTGGTGAACGACATTGGCCTGCATTCCTGGGAAGAGGTCAACATCATTACCAAGGGCGGGAATTACGGTTGGGCGGAGCGCGAAGGCAACGAAGTCGTGAATATCGCGCGCAGCGACAAGACGGGAAGCCAGCTGGATCCCAGAATTCCTTTTCCGGATCCGGACGTGTTGACCGATGTCGGCATAGAGAAGCCGGTCGCTCCTATTTATCCTGTGGCTTTGTACAGTCACATCGAGGGCGATGCCATGGGCAGCGGATTTGTGTACCGCGGCAAGCTGATGCCTCAGATGGTCGGAAAATACCTGTTCACGGATATCAGCACGGGCCGCATGTTTTACACGGACCTGGCGGACATGATCGCCACGAACCGGGTGCGCGGAAAACAGGCGCCCATCCACGAAATTCAGATCATGTACAAGAGCCCGTACGATGCGTCCCTGAAAGCCCCGGAAAAGCGGCGCATGTATGACATCGTGAAGGATGCGTTCGCGCATAAGGACGGCCTTCCGAATCCCAATACCGTCCTGCCCGAAGGTTCCAGGACCACCGGCGGATGGCGCGGCAAGATATTCATGCCGGCCAAGCCCGATCCCTACGGCGTCATGTATGGCGGCGGCCGCGCGGATGTGCGCCTCTCCATGGGCGGAGATGGCGAACTCTATGTGCTCAGCAAGAGCGACGGAATGATCCGGAAGTTGACAGCGGTTGTTACTCCGCCACCTGCCGCTGCCAAGGAAGCCGCGGCGCGATGATCGGTAAGGCGTTCGCGGCACAAAGACAAAATCGAAATTGACCGTCCGGAGGGTCCACTGCGGGTGTGACCAATGCAAGCCCTCCGACTTGAAAGTACGTTGGTAAGGTCTGAGAGGAAGTCGCTGAAATGTCCAGGACGAATGTCCATTCGCGAATGTGCGCTGGAGCGATTGCAGTCTTGTTTTTCGCGCTCTCCGCGTTCAGCCAATCTTCCATGTCATTGACGGGCGCGGTGAGCTCTGACGCCGAAGGGGCGATGGAAGGCGTCCTGGTGAAAGCGAAGCAAGTGGGGAGCACCATTACCGTGACCGTGGTGAGCGACGAACACGGCCGCTACGCTTTTCCCGCGGACAAACTGAAGCCCGGCCAATATGTTCTTACCGTCAGGGCCACGGGCTATGACACTGCCCCGGCGAATGTGACGCTTGGCACCGGCGCGGCGACCGCCGATCTGAAACTCAGCAAAGTGGATACATTCGCCCATGCCAACCAGCTTATGGTCGCGGAGTGGCAAAACAGCGTGCCCTCGCTTGGCGCGTGCGGAGGCTGCCACAACCTCAGCTATGTCCTGAAGAGCACGTATGACGTCGACATGTGGAAGCAGACTCTGGTGCGCATGAGAAATTATGAACCTGGGGCTTCCTTCAGCTATCCCTTCCTGCTTCCGGAGCGCCTGGGGGCGCGCCCCGCGGACCAGGATTTCGCGACGTACCTTGCGTCCATCAATTTGAGCGCGAAGCGGATGTGGGACTTTGAACTGAAATCATTTCCCAGGCCCAAGGGGAAGGCCACAAAAGTTCTGATCACGGAGTATGACCTGCCTCGATTCGACGCGGAGCCTCACGACGCGGTCATGGATGCCGACGGAATGATCTGGTACAGCGATTTCACCCTGCCGATTTTAGGGCGATTGGATCCTCGCACCGGAGAAACCAAGGAGTGGGATCTGCCGGAGATGCGTCCCGGCTTTCCCCCAGGCTCACTCGATCTTGCCATCGCTCCCGACGGCAATCCCTGGATCGCCAGAAAATTTCAGGCGGGCGTGGCGACGCTGGATAAAAAGACGGGCAAGATCACGTCTTACAGCATTCCAAAAAAAGACATCAATACTTACTCGCGAACGACCTATCTCGCCGTGGGCCCCGACGGCACCGTGTGGATTTCTGACACGGAAGACCGCATGATGTACGTGTTGAATCCGAAGACGGGAAAAATGACCGGGCATGAAACGTACCCTGGTTTCAAATGGGATTACTCGCAGGGACGGCTCGGCATCGGCCCCAAAGGCGAGAAAGAGAATCACTTGTCGTTCGGCGTGGCCGTGAATTCCAAGGGAATCGGATATTGGGCAGACTCGGCCAATCGCCTGATCGGGGGAATGGATCCCGCCAGCGGGAAAATCAAAATGTATATGATTCCCACTGCAAATTCCGATCCGGCCCGGGTGTTCGTCACTCCGGATGACAAGGTTTGGTTCGGCGAACGCAATCCTTCCGCCCAGAAAATCGGCGTGCTGGACGTGAAAACCGGGCAATTCAAGGAATGGGACGACCGTCCGGTCGATCCGTACGGAATTGTGGTCGATAAGTCGGGGCACGTCTGGACCGGAGGCACCCCCACCGACTTTGTTACCCGGCTGGATCCGTCCACAGGAGAATCGGTGCGCTACCTTCTGCCCACGGTGAACGCGAGCGTGCAACGGGCGGATGCGAATAACTTCACGAACCCGCCGAGCATGGTGCTGGGCGAAACCCACGGAGCAAAAATCGCGCTCGTGCAACCATTGGAGTAGTGGCCGCCTGCCGCAGTCTGATACTGCCGGGATCGCGGAAATATAAGGAGAAGATTTAGCAGGGGAAGAGCTGCCGCGGGTTGGTCGCCCAGCGCCCGCGCGCAGAATGAGCGAACGCATAATTTTGCTGGGCCAGTGAGGAACGCGTGAAAGTCGTCATCACCGATCATCGATTTCCGGACGTTCAGCAGGAGCAGCGAGCGGTCGAGCAAGCGGGCGGCACGCTCGTGGTGGCGCAGACCACGGACGAGCAGCAGCTTGCGCAGGCATGCAGCGATGCCGACGCGGTGCTCAACGTGCGCGCCCAGGTTACGCGGCGTGTGATCGCCGCGATGCAGCGCTGCCGCATCATTGTGCGCTACGGAATCGGGGTGGACACGGTCGATATTCCCGCGGCCACCGAGCGCGGCATCATGGTCGCCAATGTTCCCGACTATTGCGTGGATGAAGTTTCCGATCACGCGCTAACGCTGCTGCTCACGCTCAGCCGCCAGATGAATGCGGCGATCTCGCTTGCCAGGGAAGACATCTGGACCATGTCAAAAATGCCGCCGCTGCACCGACTGCGGGGGCAGACGTGCGGCTTGCTCGGGTGCGGGAAGATCGGCTCGCTGCTGGCCGGAAAAGTCTCGGCACTGGGTATGCACGTGATTGTTTGCGATCCGTTTCTATCCGAGGATCGCGCCCGTGACATGGGTGCTGAACTTGTTTCCTTCGATGCGCTGCTTGAGCGCTCGGACTTCATTTCCTTGCACGCTCCGCTCAATGAGAAGACGAGGCATATTTTGGGCAAGCAGGCGTTTCCAAAAATGAAGAAGAACGCTTCAATCATCAACACTGCGCGGGGAGGTCTGATTGACGAGGCTGCCCTGATCGACGCCCTTCGTGCGGGAGACATTGCAGGCGCCGGGCTCGACGTCCTTGAAAGCGAGACACAGGTGACGCCTGTGCGAAAGGCGCTTGTGACGCACCCCAAGGTGATTGTTACGCCCCACACGGCATGGCTCAGCACCGAAGCGCGCGTGACGTTGCAGGCCAAGGCCATCGAGCAGGCGCTTGCCTGCCTGAAGGGCGAAGTGCCGTACGGGTTGATTAATCACGAGGTTGTTAAGTCTAGATAAGTAAGGACGAAACACTTGAATCAGTAATTCTGCAGTTTGCAATCGGCGTTACTACTGAGATCGAATTCTAAACCAAAGGATAAATCATGTCGGACATAGGACTCATACCAGTCGATTGGGAAGTGCGATTTGACCCGCAGCGGATGTTGCGGGAGCGTTTGCAGCGGGCCAAGGATGCGCTGAACAATTCCGATCTGGACGCTCTGTTTGTATTCCGCACCGAAGACGCGCGCTACCTGATGGGTTACCGCCACCATCTGGGCCCCGCGTTCATCATGGGCAATGCCGTCACGGTGCTGGCCAGGGGCCACGATCCGATTCTCTGGACCATGGATTTCGAGCACTGCAAGCTGCGCATGCCGTGGCTATCGCCGGACCAGATCCGGCCGCGCGCCAATTTCCGCGAAAAAATCGGAATGAAGCGCTGGGCCGAGCAGGTGGAAGGCCTGATCGGATCGCTGGCGGGCAAGCGCGTGGGCATCGACATCTGGGACATCAACATGGAAAACGCCATCCGCGAAGTGTTTCCGAAGACGACGTTCGCCGACGGCTACCAGAGCGTGCTGATGCGCGCCAAGGAAATCAAGACGCAGGACGAAATCCTGTGCCTGAAGATCGCCAACGCCATCACCGAGGCGGCGCTGGATCGCGCGCTGGAGAGGTTGCGCCCCGGCGTGAAGGAATGCGAACTGCTGGCCACGGCGTGGGAAACGATGACGGCCATGGGCAGCGAATGGACGCAGTGCTCGAACATTGTGTGCTCGGGCCCGTACACGGCGCCGTACAGGCGATTCACTTCCGATCGCATAATCCGCAACGGCGACCTGGTGATCATCGACATCGGCGCGGGCTACAACGGATATTGGGGCGACCTGACGCGCACCTGGGTGTGCGGCAACGTGAAGCCCACGCCGGAAATGCGCGACCTGCATCAGAAATGTTATAACGCGCTGTTTAATGCGGGCAGCAAGATCCGTCCCGGGGCGACCAACGCGGAAGTTTTTGCGGCGGCCGATCCGTACGTGCTCGACAGCCTGGGCCACGGCTCGGGCGTGAACCCGTGGGAGGCGCCGTATTTCAGCCCGGCATCGAAGGACGCTCCGGTGGTGCTGAAAGAGGGCATGGCCTTCAACCTGGAACCGTATGCGGGCAAGCCGGGCATCGGCGGCATACGGCTGGAAAACGATCACATCGTCACCGCGACCGGCGTGGATATCTACACGACATACCCGTTCGACGAGCGGCTGGTGAACGAAGTGCATCTCCTCGACACGACCACGGGAAGGACGAGGTAATCTGCTCCTCGATTACGCACGATGACTACGCCCAAACTTGCTTCCAGCGATCTGCCCTCGTTCCGGCTTGACGGCCGCCTGGCCGTCATCACCGGAGCGAGCCAGGGAATTGGGCGCACGTTCGCTCTGGCCTACGCGCAGGCCGGCGCGGAGCTCATTTTGGCGGGCCGAAATGCGGAACGGCTCGGCGAGGTGCGGCGCGCGATTGAGGGCGCCGGCGGCCGGGCTCACACCATTGCCGCGGACCTGGGAACGATGGACGGCATTCGTTCGCTGGAACGCGATGCATTGAAAATTATCGACAGCAGCGACCGGCAGCTGATTCTGGTCAACAGCGCGGGATTTAATTTCACCAAAGTGGCGCTGGAAGTGACCGGGGAGGATTGGGATCAGGTGCTGAACGTGCACGCCAAAGCGACTTTTTTCTGCTCCCAATTCATGGGAAAACAGATGATCGCCCGGAAATACGGCAAGATCATCAGCCTGAGCTCCACCTGGTCGACGAGCACCGATTTGGGCAAGAGTATTTACGGCATCGCCAAGGCCGGAGTTTCCTACATGACCGCGGCGCTGTCAACGGAATGGGCGCCGCTCGGCGTGCGCGTCAACGCCATTGCGCCCACCACAACACTCACGGAAAATACAGGCAGGATCATGCGGGAAAATGAGGCGCGCGCGAAGCGTCTGCACGACCGCATCGTGATCGGACGGTTCGCCGAGCCCGAGGACCTTGTGGGTGCGGGCATCTTCCTTGCCAGCCCCGCTTCGGACTTCGTTACCGGCCACACGCTGTTCGTTGATGGCGGCTGGCACGCGGGCGGGTAGGTCGGAAATTTTCTTGTGGCGCTGGCGTCTCACCGGCGTTTTTTGTTTCACTCAACGCAGGACCACCGGCGAGACGCCGGCGCCACGAAAAGCCTGCATTCCCGCTGAAATTCCGCAGCCGAAATTTCAAAATCGGGATGGTTGCAGGAACTTACCGCCCATCTCAGGGCTGCACGTCGTACACCTTCACGGCGAGTTGTGCGTCCGTTTTTCCCTTGCCTGAAACCGCCACATAGAAACGGCTCAACTGCGGCACGTACAGGGACGTCTTGGCGCGAAATCCCGTCGGGACTTCCGCGACATGTATGTAAGTGTCGGGGCCGTTCTGCGCGAGAACCGTGGTTGTATCGGAACCCGAAAGGTAAATGTGTTTGCGCGTGGCGTCGAACCACAAGTCGTCGTTGAAACCGGAGATGGGGACCTTAGCCATGATTTTTCCCGTGTCGGTGTCAAAGGCGAAGAATGTCGGGGGAGTGCGCGTGGCCACGAAAAGGCGGTGAGTCATTTCGTCCAGGCCCATGCCGTTGGGTACTTCGGCGCCGGCGATGGGCCAGCGGGCGACCAGCCGGCCGCTGGCCAGGTCCACGACGCCGACTTCCTTGGGACCGGACAGGTTCACGTACATTTTTTTGCCGTCGCGCGTGATGGCCATGGCCTCGGAATGGTTTCCAGGAAGCGTGATGTCGCCGACGAGTTTGAAGGCCTTGGTGTCGATGATGTTGATCTTGTGCGATTGTCCCTTGGTTTCGTCGCCGCCGCTTTCGACGTAGTAATACTGGTTCACGGGATTGAACACGGCGCCGTCCACGCCGGCGGGAAGTTTGATCGTCTTCAGGATTTTGTAGTTTTCGCCGCTGACCAGTTCCACCATTCCGAAGCCGTCGCCATCGGTAACGATGAAATCGTTCGGTTCCGGCAGGTACCGGATGGCATGCGGCTGGCCGAAGCCGGTGATGCTGGTCAGCCATTTGCCGTCCAGGTCGAAAACCTCTACCGTCTTGTGATCCTCGGCGGCGAGAAACAGGCGCCTGCCCTTCAGGTCGATGCCGAAGTGGTCGAAGTCGCCCGAATAGCCCGGCAACGGCGTGGTCGCCACCAGGTTCAGCGGAAGTTTGTCCTGGGCGCCGAGCCTTGCGGCGAATCCGAGAACGAGGAATGCGCCGATCGCCAGCATTCGTTTTGAACGCATGATTGAAATTTCCTCCTGAGACCTCGAGCTGCCGGACAACGCATGAACCAAGCGGAAAATTTTGGCGTACACGGGATCGTAATTCGAGATCACGTAGCGCCCGCCTTCAGGCGGGCATGCGTGCTTGGCGTCAATGTGCCCGCCTGAAGGCGGGCGCTACAGGATCCTGCAAACCGGGAAGCCGCGCGCCTCCTCAGGGAGCGACGTCAAAGACAAGGATTTGCGCCGGCTGTTTGTCCTTGGCCGGGACGGCGACGAAATACTTGTTGAGTTCCGGCACGAACCGCGCCGTCTTTGCTCCCGGCTTAGTCGGGATGGTTGCGACGACCTTGTAATCGTCCGCGCCCTGCTGCTGGACTACGGTGACGGCGCCGTCGCCGCCTCCGCCCGGAATGTATAGCCGGTGATGCGCGGCGTCATAAGCCAGGTCGTCCACGTAATCGGCAACGTCCAGGTTTGTGACTTCCTTTCCGTTGTCGGCATTCACCACCACCAGCTTGGAGGGCTTGCGCGTTGCCAGGAACAGCCTGTGCGTGGATTCCTCGTACTGCAGCGGAACGTTGTCTTTCCCGGCGGCGACCGGCCAGGTGGCGACCACCGTTCGCTTTTCGCGGTCCACCACGCCGATGGAATTGATTCCGGTCATGTTTACGAACAAGCGCGATCCGGATTTTTCGATGGCCATGGATTCGAGGCGATTCGTTTCCAGCTTCAGGTCGGCAATTTTCTTGCCGGACACGGTGTCCACGATGCTGATCAGGCAGGTAGGGGTATGCGCCGCGCGGCCTCCGTTGACAACATAAAGCAATTTCGACGCGGGATCGTAAACGAAAGGATCGGCGTCGATCGTCAAGGGGATGTGGCCGATCAGTTTGTAGGAGTCGTAGTCGAGAACCTTGATTTCGGACGCCCCGCCGTCCACCACGAAAATCTTCTTCAACTCCGGGAACGGGATGGCGTTGTGGGGTTCCTTGAAATCCGTGAGGGACTGCAGCGGCTTGTAGGTGCGCAGGTCGAAAACTTCCACCGCCGGCTCCTCTTCCGAAGTCACAATGAGCCGGTTCCCTTTGAGATCGACCCCGAAATGATCCCAATGGCGCGCGCCCGGCACGTCAATGGTTTTCACCAGCCGGAGCGGCTGCTTTTCTTGAGCGGGAGATTGCGGTGCGCAGGCCAGCAAGAGCGCGAGAAGGAATAGTGTTTTCTTCATTCCCAATCCTCCGACGAGTTGTTCCTGCTTCGCGCAGTCCTGATGCGGCGCGAAAAAACCCAATATGGCGTCTTTCCGAGGCATGTTTTTCGCCGAGGAATCTCTCTTTCTCTTAACCCTACACCCCGGAGAGATTCCTCACCCGCAGGAGCGGGTGAGGAATGACACGTAACGGATTTCCTTTCGCAATCTCACGAGGCAGTCCAAACCTGCCCGTGTTGCCGCGGCCGAACCGCGGCCGCTTACTTCACCAGCTTGAATTTCTGCACGCGCCGCCCGATATCGGTCTCCGCGATGTAGATGTTGCCCTTAGAGTCGACGTCCAGCGTGTGGCAGTGCGTGAATTCGCCGATCTGGTGGCCGGGGCGCCCGAACTTCGTGATTTCATTTCCGGTTTCATGATCGAGAATGTGAACAAGTTCGTTGCGGCCGTCGGCGACGATCATGTATTTCTGTTCGGGGTCGCGGGAAAAACGCAGCCACCAGGCGGTGCCCCAGGAATCGGGCGTGTTTTCGTGGCCCGACTTGATCCAGATGTTCTTCTTGAAATTTCCCATCTTGTCGAATACCTGGATACGGTTGCCCTGGCGGTCGCAAACATAAATCAGGCCGTTCTTATCCATTACCACGCAGTGGACGACGCCCATGAATGCGCCGCCTTCACCGGCCGCCGCGGCGGCATTGTCTCCCTGGCGTCCCCACTGGCGCAGATATTTTCCGTCCTTGTCGAAGACCGCGATGCGGTGGTCGCCGTAACCGTCAGCGATGTAGATGTCGCCGTTACCGGGATCGACGGCGATGTCGGCGGGCTTGTTCAGCAGGGTCTTGCTCTGGTTCATGGCGATGCCCGTGATCAGGCCCGTGGAACTGTCAAACAGGCCCTTGGTGCCGATCGTGAGCAGCAGCTTGCTTCCGTCGTGCGAATACTTCTGCACGATAGCGTCGTCGTTGCCGGCGATGTAGACGTTGCTGTCCTTGTCCACGATGCAGCCGTGCGGGGAAGACGGAGCGGTTTTGAAATCCGAAAACGAATTGAGCAGGTTGCCGTCGGAATCGTATTCCAGCATCGGCGCCGCGGGCGTGGCCACCAGTTTTTCCTTGTCCTGCAGGTCGCCGCGGTTGACCTCAAACACGTTGTCCTGCGCATCCACGCAAATGCCGCCTGCGCGCCCGGTGACCATATTGCCCGGCAAGGGCTTGGGCCATGTGGGATCCACCTCATACTTGGGCGCGCCGGATTGCGCCTGCGCGGTGCACAATGCCCCCAGAAGAATTGCGACTCCCGCGAACAACCTGAGCTTGCCTGGAACAGTCAACTTGGACGACATTCCGCCTCCTTGAAGTTTACGAGCTAGTTTGGGATCAACCTCGACTCATCGCAACATAGCCGAGCATCGGATTGTTTCAGGACGCCGCTTTTCCCACCACGTCCAGACGGTCATACGCGGGAAGCGTGAGGAAGTCAACAAACCGCGGCGACTGAATCAGGTCGCGCAGGATGGAAGCCGCATCGTTATAGCGGCTGGCCTTGAACTGCGCTTCGCCCACGGCCTGCTGCGCTTTGGCCAGTTCCTCGTCGATGGTTTTCAGGCAAAGCTCGAGGGTAATGGTCCGGCCGTCGCTCATTTTCGCGTTGTGGTGGATCCATTGCCAGAGCTGCGCGCGGCTGATTTCCGCGGTGGCCGCGTCCTCCATCAGATTGAACAGGGGAACGCATCCGATGCCGCGCAGCCAGGATTCCAGATAGCCCAGGCCCACGGCGATATTCTGCCGGAGTCCGGCTTCGGTGATGTCGCCCTTGGGCACCGTGAGCAAGTCCGCGGCAGTGGCGTGGAAGTCCTCCAGCTTGCGGTCGATCTGGTTGGCCTTGGGCATGTACTTGTCAAAAACTTCCTTGGCGATGGCCACAAGTCCGGGATGCGCGACCCAGGTGCCGTCGTGGCCGATGGAGGCTTCGCGTTCCTTGTCGGCGCGGACCTGGTCCATGGAAATTTTATTCAAGTCGACGTCCCGCTTGTTCGGGATGTACGCGGACATTCCGCCCATGCCGTGCACTTCGCGGTGATGGCAGGTTTTGATCAGCAGCTTGGCGTAAGAACTCATGAAATGGGTGGCCATGGTGACTTTGCCGCGGTCCGGCAGCACGTCGGCGGCATCGTTCGCGAATTTCTTGATGAAGCTGAAAATGTAATCCCAGCGTCCGGCGTTCAGCCCGGAGGAGTGCTCGCGCAGTTCGTACAGGATTTCGTCCATTTCAAACGCTGCGAGGATGGTTTCGATCAGCACGGTGGCCTTGATCGTGCCGCGCTTGATTCTCAGGGTTTCCTGCGAGTGCAGGAAAACATCGTTCCACAGGCGCGCTTCCAGGTGGCTCTCCATCTTGGGCAGATAAAAATATGGGCCGGTGCCGCGCGCAAGCTGTTCCTTCGCGTTGTGCCAGAAGAACAATCCGAAATCGAACAACGAGCCGCTCATCGGCCGGCCGTCGACGATCACATGCTTTTCCGGCAAGTGCCAGCCGCGCGGGCGCACGAGCATAACGGCCAGCTTGTCATTCAGCTTGTAGGCCTTGCCGCTCGCGGGATCGGAGTAAGTGATCGTCTTGCGCACGGCGTCCTTCAGGTTCACGTGGCCTTCGATCAGGTTGCTCCAGGTCGGCGTGTTGGCGTCCTCAAAATCCGCCATGTAGACGCTTGCGCCCGAATTCAGCGCGTTGATGACCATCTTGCGGTCCACGGGCCCGGTGATTTCCACGCGGCGGTCCAGCAAATCCGCCGGCAGCGGGGACACGGTCCACTTCGCGCTGCGAATTTCGGCAGTCTGGGGAAGAAAATCGGGCTTCTCACCGGCTTCCAGGCGCAGTTGGCGAGCGGTGCGCGCCGCCAGCAATTCGCGGCGCTTGGGCCCGAACCGGCGCTCCAGGTCCACAACGAATTGCAGCGCTTCCGGTGTCAAGATTTCGTCTTGTTGGCTGGCGATGCCGGTAATTTCCACGCCAGGCAGTTGATTCGGTTTGGAATTCATCGCGTTATCCCCTGATGGAAGTTCAAAAATTTTGTTTGTTTGGGTACCAAGCGGGTACCTAGATGGTTGCCTTACGCAGCCGCTGCGCAGCACCAGGCAGGCCTACTCGCACAGAACCTGCCGGGTAGCTTACCAGTTTAAGATGAAAAGTACCTGAATGTTTTTTCATGCGGAAGGCCCGCTAAAATTATTTCTACCCAGCCGCTCGAATTGCAAATCAACCTCTGGACCTGCTTATTTTTTCCGATTTGGCCTTCAGGGCCAGTCGCAGGACTTCCGCCAGGTGGAGCGCTTTCCGTCCGGTCGCGTGAAGAATCTGCTCCCGGCAGCTGAACCCGTCCGAGACAATCAACGTGTCGGCGGGCGTCCCGCGCACGGCGGGCATGAGCACGCGCTCGCCCACGGCTTGCGACACTTCGTACTTATCCTTTTCAAAACCAAACGGCCCCGCCATTCCGCAGCAGCCCGCATCTGGCGCGCGAAGTTCCAGGCCCATCTTCTTGAGCAGGGATTCCTCGTCGTTCATTTTCATCACGGCCTTGTGATGGCAGTGGCCGTGGAGCAGTGCCTTTTGGCGCAGCGCGGGAGGCTGGTAGCCGGGCGCCTTGCGTTCCAGGAATTCGCTGAGCAGAAACGTCTGCTCGCGCAGCTTCATGGCGCGTGCGTCCGATGGAAACAAGTTGCGCAACTCGTCGCGAAACACGGACGCGCAGCTGGGTTCCAGCACGACGATCGGAATGCCCGCATCGATCTGCGCGCGCAAGGATGTCATCACGTGTTGCAAATATTTCTTGGCTTCGTCAAGCAAGCCGAAGTCGTACAGCGGCCTGCCGCAGCACAGGTGCGTTTGCGGCACGCGCACCGCGAATCCGGCGTCCTTCAGGACTTCGACGGCGGCCTCGCCGGTTTCGGGATGAAAATAATTGTTGAACGTGTCCGCCCACACAATTACTTCTCCCCTTGGGGTGGCGGCACAGGACGAAGCCGGAATAGCTCCGGCCATGCCGGGCACTTCATTCCGGTTGGCCCATTCCTGAAATGTACCGGGAGCAAATTGCGGCACGGTTCGCTGTGGGGCCAGGTGCAGGATGCTCCGCAAAATGCCGCGCAATCCCGGCGCATTATTGAAAAAGTTGACCAGGCGCGGCGCTAAGGATCCGATTTCCGCCCATCGGTCGATCATGCCGAACGCGTACATGTGCAGCGGGCGGCTCTTTTTCTCGTAATAATGGGAGAGGAATTCCGATTTGTACGTGGCCATATCCACGTTGGTCGGGCATTCCGACTTGCAGGCCTTGCAGGAGAGGCACAGGTCGAGCGTCTGCCGCACGTCTTCGTCGTTCCATCCGCCCTTCACGACTTCGCCCTGCAGCGCCTCAAACAACATGCGCGCGCGGCCACGCGTGCTGTGCTTTTCCTCGAGCGTGACCATGTAGCTGGGGCACATCGCGCCCGTGTCGTGCTTGCGGCATTCCCCCAGGCCGATGCATCGCTCGGCGGCGCTGGTGAACGAGCCACCGTCGTCCGGAAACTGGAAATGCGTTTTGGGATTCTGCGGCTTGTAGTCCGCGCCCAGGCGCAAATTTTCGGTGGGCAGGTAGGCGTTCACCACTTTGTTCGGATTCATGCGGTTCGCGGGATCCCACGCCGATTTGAATTCGACGAACGCCTTCATCAACTCCGGCCCGAACATTTTCGGCAGCAGCGCGCCGCGCGACTGCCCGTCACCGTGCTCCCCCGAGAGCGAGCCACCGTAACTCACCACGATGTCGGCGGCGCGCTCGACGAATTCTCCGTACGCGCGGATGCCGTTTTCGCTTTGCAGGTCGAACGTAACGCGCATGTGGATGCAGCCGTGCCCGAAATGTCCGTAAAATTGCGCGGTGTAGTTGTATTCGTCGAGCAGCTTGCGGATGTCGCGCAGGTAGCCGCTCAATTTTTCCGGCGCCACCGCCGCGTCATCCCAGCCTTCCCATTGCTTGGGCGTGCCGGGCGCCGCGGAGGCCGATCGCGCTCCGGACTCGCGAATTTTCCAGACCAGTTTCGATTCGCTTTGCGTGTACAGGCGGATGGACGGCGGATTGGCCGTCGCTTTCAGCGTCTCCATTAATTTTCGCGCCGATTCGTCCGCCTGCTTCGGATCGTCGGATCCGAATTCCACCAGCAGCGTGCCTCGGCCCGCGGGCAGAAGCTCCAGATTCGGCGCGCCCTTGCGTTTCAGGCCGTCGACGATGCTGCCTTCAAATCCTTCGAGGCCGATGGGATTGGCCGGCAGAATTTCCGGAACGTGATCGGCCGCCGAAAACGCGTCTTCATAACCGAGTCCCACAAGCACGCGGTACTGCGGGCTTTCGATCAATTTCAGCTTGGCTTCCAGCACGATCGCGCAAGTGCCTTCGGTGCCGACCAGTGCGCGCGCCACGTGAAATCCATTTTCCGGAAGCAATTGATCGAGGTTATAGCCGGAGACGCGCCGCGGAATATCCGGATATTTTGCGCGGACCAGGTGGCCGTACTGGTCGCGAATTCCGCGCAGCGTGGAATAAATTGCGCCGCGCCGGCCTCCCTGCTTGATGATGGATTCGATTTGGGCCTCGTCGAGTTCCGGCCCAACGGTCATCTGCGTGCCATCGGAAAGCAGGATGCGCAATTCCAGGACGTTGTCGACCGTTTTTCCCGCGAGCAGTGAATGCGTGCCGCAGGAATTGTTTCCGATCATGCCGCCGAGCGTGCAGCGGCTGTGCGTGGAGGGATCGGGACCGAACGTCAACTTGTGCTCCTCGGCTTTGTTGCGCAGCGTGTCGAGCACCACGCCGGGCTGCACGCGCGCGAATCGCCCCGCCGGGTCTAGTTCGAGAATCTTGTTCATGTACTTGGTGAAGTCCAGAACCACGGCGACGTTGCAGGATTGCCCGGCAAGGCTGGTGCCGGCGCCGCGCGGCAGGATCGGCGCGCCGAATTTCGCGCATGCGGCAACCGTTGCGATCACGTCGTTGTCGTCGCGCGGCACCACCAGGCCGATGGGCACCTGGCGGTAATTTGAGCCGTCACTTGCGTACATCGCTCGGCTGCCGCGATCGAATCGCACTTCGCCTTTCACCGCGCGTTTCAGTTCGCTTTCAAGTTCCGCAGCCTGCGCGAACGAATCGACTGGCTTGCCGTGAGAGCTGAGAGGTAGCGGGCCGGAAATCTGCACTGGAGTCATAATTTTGTTGGATTCGAGGGCAGGGGCATCCGCCGTGGCGGACCGTGCCCCTGCCATAAAATATTTGTCCTCAATCTTGAATGCGTCCCATCGAAGGCCTCCGCCGGGTTTCGTGGCGCCGGCGTCTCGTCGTCGGCTTTCGGTTGTGCAACGTCAGGCCAAAAACGCCGGTGGGGCGCCGGCGCCACGAAAAACGCGAAATCCGCGTTACGAATGATGGTGACCGTTTTCCGATCGTGGCCAGAGAAGCGGAAAATCCCGTTTCACCCGCTCAGCCTCGCTGCAGCAACGGCCGAAGCTCCCGGACGTCCTTCACATTTTCAATATTCAACATGCGGTCGACGAGCTTCATGGATTGGTCCTTGCCCAGGACCGGGTCCATGAGGTCGCGCGCTTTGGCGACCACTTCATCCCGCGACATGGGATTCTCCGGAGTGCCGCGCACGCTTTCGACGCGCTCGCTCAATTTCGTCCCGTCGTTGAGCGTCACCTCAACGACGGCAACGCGCTTGGGGATCATCTTCTCGAATTCCTCGTCGGGCACGAGCTTCACCTTCGCGCGAACGCGCAGGACTTCCGGGTCCTGCATCCGTGGTTTGTCGTGCGCCGCCTTGAACGAAGCGGTCTTGTCGATCAGCATGACCGCGACCATGTGCTGCAGGCAAATGTCTGGCATCTCGCGGTTGTTCACCGTATACGCCGCGCTGGTGGATTCCCGCACAACCACTTCCTTCACCTGATCGGGCTCGAAGGGGTGCTTCTTCAAAATCAGTTGCAGCGCGTCGAGCGGCGACTGGATCGGTCCGCCGGTGGTCCAGCGCTTCAGCGTTGTGAGCGTGACCTCGTACCGTTCGCCGAGTTTGTCGATCATCGCGGCAGGATCGCCCTTCGGCGCGTACGACACGATGAAATTATCCGGCCCCGCCAACACATCGTTGACGCCGGTCCATCCCATCTGAATCATCAGCGCGGCGGTGACGGCGTTGCGCGCGCCCATGCCTCCGAATACGAATCCCTTTTCGATGTGGTCGGTGTCGCGCCGCCAAACCGGGATGCCTGCGCCGGCCTGCTGCGCCGCGTAGTCGATTAGCCAGCGCATCTGCTGCTGGTTCAGGCTGAGCACGCAGCCGGCGGCTGCGCTTGAGCCCATCGATCCCACCAGGTTGTGAGTGTCTTTCAGCACCCCTTCGCTTAAGGTTTTGAACGCGCGCATGCCGACGTCATAGCCAAGCGTGACCGCCCGCAGAAAATGAGTTCCGGAAATGCCTTCCTTTTCGCCCAGAGCCAGCACGGTAGGCACGATCGAGCTGCCGGGATGCGCTCCGCCGCCGGTGTAATCGTCATCGGTCTCATCGGAATGCGCCAGCTCGCCATTCGCGATGGCCGCTTCGATCGGGCCGCAGAGCAGCTTCGAGGCGACCACCGTGTAGCCTTTTTCCATGCTGAACGCCTTGGCAAATTTGAGCGCCTGCACGCCGGGCGGAAGCTCCGAGCCAGACACCATCGCGGCAAACGTATCGAGGATGTGGTGCTTGGCTTCTTCCACGACCTTGTCGGGCAGCGCGCGGTCGCGCGCTTCGCTCATAAATTTGCTGAGCGCGGCCATCACCGGGCTGATTTCCTGGGCATAAAGATCGGCTCCCAGGGGAAATCCCATCGCGGCCGCGGTCCATGCGGCGCCGCGCAGCACTTCGCGGCGTGTCATGGCTGGCGAAATATTTTTTGCGGGCTTGCCGGAATATTCTATGGGTTTCACCGGAATTTTTTCTCCGGCCAGAAATATACACCCGGAAGGATTCGAGGGAAAACGCTCTTTTCGCCGCCGAAAAAACGATTGCCCGGCGCGGCCCTCGCAGTGTATATCTGAACGAACCAAATTTTGAAATGGCGGACTGACCACACCTCTTCCACGGCGGTCATCCCGGGGACGACTTCGCGGGACCCATGACAGGACTTTGGGCTGGACCTGAACGGGAAGGTGCGCTCGCGCGGAAGTCGATGGCTTCAATTCGGGGGAACGGCACATGAATGGTCAGGGAGAATCCAAAGCAAGCTACGAGCGCTGGCTGGTGTTGTTCCTGCTATGCCTGATGTACCTGATCACCTATCTGGACCGCGTGAGCATGGCCAACACCGCCTCCATGATCATTAAGGAATACGGGTTCAGCAAGATCCAGATGGGAATTATTTTCAGCGCCTTCATCTGGTCCTACTCGCTGTTTCAGGTGCCCGGCGGCTGGCTCGGCGACCGCTTCGGGCCGCGCAAGGTCCTGTCCACCATCATGGGTTACCGCACCGTGATCGCCCTGGTGACCACTCTTTCCATCGGATTCAAATCATTTTGGGCGGTTCGCTTTGCGCTGGGCGTGGGCGAGGCCGGCGCATTTCCCACCGCGACGCGCGCCATGCAGATGTGGTATCCGCGCGATGAACGTGGTTTTGTGCAGGGCATCAGCCACGCCGCCAGCCGCTTCGGCGCCGCCATCGGTCCTCCGGTCGCCGTGGCCATCATGATTCACTACGGCTGGCGGTCGGTTTTTTATGTTATTGGCGCGCTTAGTTTGCTCTGGTCGATTTTGTACATGCTGGTCTACCGCAATATGCCCGAGGAGCACCACCGGGTGAGCCACGCAGAACTGGCGCGCATTCGCGGCCTCGACGCTAACGGTGAAATCAAGAAGGCCAATGTGGCCAAGCGCCCGAAAGTGCCCTGGAGCGTGTTGCTCAAGCACGGAAACATGTGGGCTGTGATGTGCGCCTATGCCACCTACATTTATTCGCTGTGGTTTTTTCTTTCCTGGCTGCCCTCTTATCTCCTCGAATACCGGAAATTTACGCTGATCAAGACGGGCATTTATGCTTCGCTGCCGCTTGCTGCCGGCGTCGTAGGAGACGCCTTCGGCGGATGGCTGACCGACAAGTTGTACATCAGAACGAATAACCTCAAGTTCTCCCGCCGCTCGGTTGCCATCACGGCCATGCTGGGTTGCGGAACGTCCACATTGTTTGCAGCTTTGTCCGCAAGTCCTTTCAGGGCGCTCATCTTCCTGACCATCGCCATGTTCTTCCTGGAAATGACCATCGGCCCCGCGTGGGCCGTTCCCATGGACATCGGCGGCGAATTTTCCGGCACGGTTTCCGGGATGATGAACATGGGCGGACAATTTGTCGGCGCGCTGTCGCCGACCGTTTTCGGTTATCTGGTTTCCAAGGGATCCTGGGTCGCCCCGTTCGGCGTATCCGCCGGCCTGCTCTTTATCGGCGCGGCTATTTGGGCGTTCTGGATTGACCCGGAACAGTCCGTCATCGACAGGGCGGGACCTGCGGGTGCAAGCGGGGGAACAATTCCAGTTCCTGCGGTTGCAGCGAATCGCTAATTCGGCGCAAATTCGGCATGTAAAAATGGTGTTAGGCGCGCCGAAAAAACCGATTTTAGATTGACACTCCGGCAGGCTTGGTATACGAATTTATGAAGGCTTCGATGGCGTTGCACCAATTTTATTCCATGGGCGTAAGTCCAACAGGGAGCGGGAGCATTTCATGAACAAACGGGTAAAGGCAGTCTTGGCGGCAGGATGTCTGGCCGCATTGTTAATCCTATGCGTGGGTGCCTCGGGATGGGCGCAATCTTCCGCGACCATCTCCGGAACCGTCACTGCGGACAGGGATTACGCCCTGAGCCAGGCGTCCGGCAAGCATATCCCCGCGCTGGTTGCGGTTCGCGTGCGCGCCCGGGACGTTGACCGGCGCATCACATACACGGTCTTCACCGATAAAGGGAAATACCATATTTATAATCTGCCGGCCGGGAACTACCAGATGTCCGCCCTGCAGGACGGCTTCGATTCCACCACGCCCGCCGTGGAACTGAAAGCCGGTGAGTCAAAGACGGCCGACGTGGCGCTGAAGGTCAAGCCGGATCACCTGCGCGCCGAACTGGTCGACTACGATACTCTGTTTCCCCCCAGCCCCACCCGCGACTACCTGATGCAGAATTGCGCCGGGTGCCACGGCCTCGAGCACATCCCCTGGCAGCGCATCGGCGGCCGCGATGAAGACGCCTGGCGCACTGCGGTCAGCCGCATGTTTGACATGGACGGCACCAACAATCACACCGGCGTGCCGCAGGTGAACCCCGCCGCCATCCCGCAGGCCAAGCGCGACGAAATCATTCAGTATTTTTCGAAAACTTTTCCGCTCGATGGAAAACCGCGCGACCTGAAACTGGCCGATCTTCCCCTGGATGAAGAGGTCCTCTCCAGGACCATCGATATCGAGTATGAATTGAACGTGCAGCCGGGAAAAAAGGAAAGCGAAATTTCCAATCACGACGTCTGGCCCAGCAAATTTAATTCCATGGTTTATATTGCCGAAATGGGTATGGACGTGGTGCAGGGAATGGACACCCGCAAACTGGATTTTCCGGACCGCTACACCACCTACGTACTGCCGAACCCCGATAAGGGTCATCGCAAGCTCGGCCCGCACGGCATCACGCAGGCAAAAGACGGGCACGTCTACACCGCCGAAATCGACGAAAGCAGTATCGGCGAAATCGATCCGGAAACCGGGAAAGTGACGCAATACGAGACCCCGACCCGCGGCACTCCGCACACGATCAGGTCGGACTCCAAGGGCAACGTCTGGTTCACGGAAATGCAGGGCAAGAGCCTGGTAGGCAAGCTCGACGCCGTGACCAAGAAGATTACCGAGTACGATCCTTCGCCGAGCGACGCCAACGCCCACTACTACGGCATGACCGTGGATCAAAAAGACCGCGTCTGGGCCGTGGGCATGACTTCCCACAAGATCGTCGGCTACGATCCCAAGACTGACAAGTGGTCGGTGTACCCGACGCCCACGCAGCCTTCCGGCCCGCGCCGTCCCACCGTCGATTCCAAGGGCAAGGTCTGGTTCTCCGAGCACATCGGCCAGAACCTCGGAATGCTCGATCCCGACACCGGGAAGATTACCGAATACAAGGATCCCTTCCCCTACTTCGGCGGGTATGAGTGCTATGCCGACTCGAAAGACAACATCTGGGTCACGCTGCGCAGCTACGGCGTCCTCGCCAAGTTTGACCAGAAAACCAAGAAATATACCTACTACCCCGAACCGTTCCCGGACATCATGGGCCGCGAGCATCCCGGACCGCACGGCACCCTGATGGGCGGCCTCTATCCTCCGAAGATCGAAGAGGGCCAGGAAGGCACCTTCTGGTACACCGGAATCGGAATGCACAACCTGGTGGCCTTCAAGCCGGAAGGCAATGTGCCGCACACCCAGAAGGCGGGGAACTAGCAGCAGCGATCAAGATTTGGCCGGCGCGCGCGGGCCTCGATTCCTTCGCGCGCCGGACCGCATTGTTTCATCATCCGCAAAAATAAAAGGAGAACGTGTGCGAAATAAATTGTGCCTGGGCATCTCGGACGCGCAAAAGATCGTAGCCGCCGCGAAAGTAGAAGCAGAAAATAATAAGTGGGCCGTCAGCATCGCCGTCGTTGACGACGGGGGATTCCTCGTCGCCCTCGAACGCCTCGATGGCGCCGTCGGCCAGAGCGCTGGGATCGCAACTTTGAAAGCGCAGACCGCGGCCATGGCCCGGACTCCCACCAAGGCCCTGGAAGATGTCGTCAAGGAACGTCCGGCGACCGGAGCGTTCCCCGGAAGGCTGTCGGTGCAAGGCGGAGTGCCCATCCTTGTGAATGGCGAGTGCGTGGGCGCGGTGGGCGTCTCCGGCGTGAAATCGTTTGAAGACGAGCAAGTGGCCAAAGCCGGCCTACGAGCAATTGAATAACTTGCGCAATCTTGCGTGTGATTTTTAGGAGGTCGGGCTTCAGCCCCGACCTCCGGTAAGGTTTTGAAATTCGGGAGGGGAAGAATGCGTTTCGTCCGCTGGAATCTGGTCTGGTTCGCCGCGCTGGTCGTGATGGTTTGGTTTGCCCCCCGCCCGCAATTGTTTGCCGGGGATACGCCGCCGCTGAAGCTGGTCCGGAAAATCGAACTCACAGATATCCGCAGCGGCGAGCCGGACGTTTCCGCCGATCAACTGGCAAAAAATCTGACCACCACCCGCATGGTCGGCGTGCAGAACCATTTTGACCATCTCACACCCGACCTGAAGCACGACCGGCTATTCGTCGTCCCCGAGGATAACAAGTCAATCGAAGTCTACAACATTCGCACCGGCAAATTTATTTACAGCATCAAGGGAATCGGCGTCGGCCATTCCGTGGTGTACCGCGCGGACATCGACCGGATTTTCGTCACCGACGGATCCGACGGAGATTTGAAAATTTTCGACGGCGCCTCCTACAAACTCCTGCAGAAAGTGAAGTTGCTGGCCGACGCCGACGCCACCGGCTACGACCCTGACACGCATAACCTGTACATCGCCGACGGCGGCCTGGACGCGAAGCTCGATCATGGTTTTCTTGAAATCGTGAACACGGACACGGGAAAACAGGTCGGCCAGATCAAAATCGATTCCAACCGTCTGGAAGCCATGTACATGGAAAAAGCGGGGCACCGGTTGTTCTTGAACATGACCGAGAAAAATTCCATCGGCGTGATTGACCGCTCGAAGCAGGCCGTGGCCGCCGTCTGGCCGCTAACGGATTGCAAAGTAAACGCGTCAGTGGCCATGGACGAAAAAAATCATCGCCTGTTCGCGGCGTGCCGCGACGGCCACATGAACATTCTCGATTCCGACACCGGAAAATTTCTGCAGAATCTTCCCATCTCCACGGGCGTGGACGACTTGCTGTTCGATCCGGCCAGCCGCAGAATTTACGTGGCTGCCGGCGAAGGGTTCGTCAACGTCTACGAGGAGACGGACGCCGATCACTACAAGGAAATCGGAAAAATTCCCACCGGCCCTCTGGGCAAGACCGGACTGCTGGTCCCCGCATTGAAGGAATATTTCGTTGCCGTGCCGCCCCACGGTTCTGCGTGCGCGGAAGTCCTGGTTTTCGCGGTTCAATAAAACATTTATTGGGGAAGGAAGATTTCATCGTGGCGCCGGCGTCCCGCCGGAGCCACGCTACGCCGGGATTTTGGGGACCACCAGGTGTAACAGCTTCACCGAAGCGCCCGCAGCGGGCTGGACCGTCGCGCTTTCCGACGGGCCCAGATACACGCCCGCGCCTTTAGAAACGTCGTAATTCTTTTCATTGAGGCGAATGCTTCCCTCGCCTTCCATCAGGTAGAGAAGTTGGTGCTTGTCCTGGGCTTCCGCGCTGAATTTTTCGCCGGACTTCAGCCAGCGCAGCGCCGCCACCACGTTCTTGGCGCCGCACAACTCCCCGTTCAGGATCTCGGCGAATTCACCCTCCGGAGTTTTCACCTTCACCAGCACGTTCGTATCGATAAAAGTCAGCATGAAACTCTCCTTGGTCCTGCTTGCAAGCGAGAATCCGAACGGGCCCTGGCGTCGTTGTGATCTCCTACGTCTGCACCCACACGCCGCCCTCCACGCGCTCCCAGCGCAGATCGTCCTGCGTGCCGTCCAGAATCGTGGTCACGAACCGGTTGGGCGCCTGAAATTCAAAATAAAACAGCGGCGATTTGGAGGCGCGCAGCCGGTGCTTGTCTTCCGCGGGGATGAAAATCATGTCGCCGGGGCCCACGTCGCGCGATCCTTGCTCGGACTCCACCGTGCCGTTTCCTTCCATGATGAAATAAAAATGCTCGCAATTCTTGTGCAGATGGTAGGGCGATGAGCCGCCCTTCACGTAATGCATGATTCCCGCCAGCATGTCGTCGATGTGCGTGAGTTCCTTGTTGACGAAAAACGTCCGCTCGCGCCCCGGCACCGCTGAGATCAGCTTTGGGAGTTTGTCTTCCTGGAAAATATAAGCCATGGGTTCTCCTGACAAAATGCCATCACACAATCAATCCTTGTGGGTCGCGGCTTCAGCCGCGACATTTAGGCGTCCATAAAAAGTGGGCTCTAGCCCCTGAAGCGCGGATACGTGATGCATGTTCTATCTTGCGCCGGCGCCGCGCTCCGCACCGTATTTGTCCACCCACCCCCAAAGTTCCCGGCTGGCGATTCGCGCGCCCTCGGCCATTGCTTCGAGCTTCGCCCACATGATGCTGGGGTGCACGCGCCGGTTGATTTCCTCCTGCGCGAAGCCGCAGTCGGTGCCGGCGATCACGTTCTCGCGCCCCACCAATTCCGCGAAGCGAACAATGCGTTCGGCGACCAGTTCGGGATGCTCGACCACGTTCGTGCCGTGGTTGACCACTCCCGGTGCCAGAATTTTTCCTTCGGGAAGCTTTACGTCTTTCCAGACGCGCCATTCGTGTTCGTGCCGGGGATTGGCCGCCTCGATCAAGTACGCGCCGGCGCGCACTTTCAAAATCAAATCCACGATTTTCCGCAGCGGCACGTCCGTTGTGTGCGGTCCGGGCCAGCTGCCCCAGCAGACGTGGTAGCGGATGCGGTCCTCGGGAATTCCTTCCAGCGCGTGATTCAGGACGTCGACGTGGCGGCTCAGCCAGCGGTAGTAATCTTCGAAGCTTCCCGGCGGCACCATGCGGTCGTAAGTGACCGCCGCACGCGCGTCGTCCACCTGCAGCAGGATGCCGCTGTCGACGATTGTCCGGTATTCGGTTCGCAACGCCTCCGCCAGAGCCACCAGGAGTTCCTCATCATTCTTGTAATACTCGTTTTTGCGGTCGGGGATGGCGCTGGAGGGTGCGGCGACAGGCAGAAACGCTTCTTCGACGTTCACATTTCCCAGCGCGGCCTTGAAATTGTCGATGTCGCGGCGGAGTTCGCCGAGGCCGGTGTATTGAATCGGCGCGACGCACACAACGTCGTACCGTGTCACGTTGGACCACGCGCGCTCGCTGGGCTTTTCCAAATCCTCGTAGAATTCGCGGAAGCGTTCGCGGTCCGCCCCCCGCGCAAAGGGATTCGCGCCGGGCTGCACGGGCCGCTGCTCGAAGCCGCTCAACCGTTTCAGTGCATATAAGGACCAGCTTGTGGATTTGCCGAATTCCCCGTCGTCCACCACGTCGATCCCGGCCTGCGCCTGTCGCCGGACTACATCGGTGACCGATTCGCGGAGGCATTGTTCATACGCGGGCTCGTCAAAGGCGCGCCCTTCCTGCCGCGCGCGCACAAAATCGAGCAGCTTCGCCGGGCGGATCAAGCTGCCCACATGCGTTGTCAGGATTCGGTCTACGCTGCGTTTCACGCTTGGCCTCGCCCGCGGCTTATGGTTTTTCTGTGCTCGCTCGAAACTGAATCCGCGCAATTTTGTTCGTGCGGTCGTATGGCAGCCACACCGTCGGCGGATTCGTGCTGTTATCCACCTGCACGTGGCGAATCTCCGTGCCGCGCGTCGGCAATTGAAACTCCGTGAACGTTTCGGTGGCCGGATCGAATCGCGCGATGCGGTCGGAATTCAGCATGGTGATCCACACACGATGGTTCTTATCGACCGTGGCGGCATAGGGCTGGCTGAACCGGTGCGGCAGCGGATATTCGGTGACTTTCCGCGTGCGCGGATCGATTTTCGCCAGCCGATCGGCGAAAAATTCGCACACCCACACAGTATTGGTCTCGCGATCGGTGGCCGAGCGGCGCGGGCCCTTTTCAAGCGGCGTCGCCGTATTCGGCGTGAGCCAGAGATTCGCGGAAATATTGCGATCCTCTTCCGTGATCTCGAATCCTTGAGGCACGGAGGGATCCAGGAGCAGCGAATCAACCTTGCCTGCCTTGGCGTCGATATGCGCCATGCGGTTTCCGCCCGGCTGCGAAACCCACACGTTGTCGTCCTGGTCGGCCGTCAGGTCATAATTCGCTTTCGCGGGAGCAAGGGCGTAGTTGGTGTATTTTCCATTGGTGGGGTCGAGTTTGTAAGCGCCTTCGCGGTGCGGCGACCAGACATTGCCCTTGGAATCGAGCGCAATGAAATCGCCGGAAAAGGGAAAGCCTTCGGGCCGCGGAAACTGAGAAAATTTTCCGGTCTCGGGATCGAACATCGTCGGGCTGCCCGTGGTTCCATTCGAGAACCAGATGTTGCCCTTGCGGTCGAAGACCAGCGCGTGCGAAACCTCCGCGTTGTTGTCCTTGTCCGCGAGCTTGAAATCCGCAACACTCCCGGTGAGCGGATCGAGTTTTCCGAGCGTCCTTCCGGGCGTGGCGTCGTCCGCAAACCACACCGCTCCGGCCGCGTCGATGGCCACGTCATGCGCGGCGCGCCCGTCGTAGCGAGACGGCGTTCCCTCGGACCACTCCGTGCCGTTATGTTTCATGACCCATTCCGGCGCGCCGGGCCGCGGCAAATCGTATTCGGTGATGACCACTTGCGCCGCTTCGCCCGTGGGCCGCGGCAGCGGGCGCAGCGCCATCGCGCCGGCCCCCGGCCCGCGCACGCGCCCCAGATATTCCGCCAGTTCCGGCCTGTAGGCGTGGATCGAGGCGTCGGGCGTCGCTCCCGGGACGGCGTACCCGATGGACTGCATCGTCTGCATCAGGGTGATTATTTTTCCCCACCCGGCGGCGTCAAATTTATTTTGCAGAAGAAAACTGACTTCATGGCACCCGCTGCAATTGTTAATGAACACGATTTTCATGCGCCGGTCGTCAGGGGTATCCTCGGGCAAACTCTCGGCCCATTCCGTCCCGGAAAATTGTTTTTGGAAATCCGGGAAATTCGTGAGGCTCAATTCCACTTGCTTCTTGCCCGCGGGCGCAAGATCGACTTGCGCGGACGCCAGTTCAAATCCCACGGCCTGCGCCCAGACTTTGTACGGCCCGGCGCTCAGGGGAGGGAAGGAGAAATGTCCGGCGGGATCCGTGTACACCGTAGTCGTGAATGTTTCGTTCGAGTTCCGCGCGGAGACGCCGACGCCTTCGAGCGGTTTTACGCCGGCGGATTTCACTGCGCCTGAAAGCGCGCCTTTCGCCGCGCTTGTCTGCGCGAATGTTTTTTCCGCTCGAATAAAGCCGGCAAGCGCCAGAATCACGACGACCGAAAAGATTTCAGCATGCGCCTTGCTTCGCGGCACAAACGCCCCCTCTGTTTCGCAAGCTATCTAGAAAGTCTTCATGAACGCGATCAGATCGTCCACTTCCTTTGGTTCCAATCCATACTGGAAGCCGGGCATCCCCGGCCCGCCCTTCAAAATATATCCGCGCAGCACTTTCAGCTGATCCGGACCCGCCTCCTTGAACTGGCCGCTAAGAATCGGCCCGACCGTCGCGGGAGATCCGAATTTCAAATTCCTGGGCAGGTGGCAGATCGAACAGCGCTGCAGGAAGAACCCTTCACCGCGCGTCTCCTGTTCGCTCAGTTTCTGTGCGCCGGCCTTTGCGGATCCGGGCGCGGAGGTCGCAGTTTTATCCTGCGCCAGCACGCACACTGGCACGCATTCATAGGAAAATGCCAGGCCGAGAATGCCTGCGGCGGCCGTAATGAAAATCCTGGATCTCGTCATTGTTATTTCCGGAAATTCCGGGCCCGTTCGCGCACGCAGCGCGGAATTCAAGGCCCAAATCGGCAGTTCTTGTTTACAGTTGGCGGGGCCATAGTGTCAAGAAGTATGGCTTTGGTAGGACTGACACTCTTGTCCGTCCGGTTTAGATTCTGGTTGCCGCGCACCAAACCGGACAGACAAGAGTGTCTGTCCTACCAAAAACGGCCTACGAAATATTCGTCTGGCCGCTCAACGCGATCTTCCAGCCGTCGCCGCGATTCAGGAACATCCGCAGGTGCCAGCTGTTGGGTTTCGCGGCGGGGTTCCGGCCTTGAAACGTTTCCATGATCACGACGTTGCCGAAATTAAACATCTTCATCGACAAAACCTGCGATCCTCCACTGCCGCCCTCCGGCCCGTACAACTTGCGCTCCTCGGCCAGCTCCTCGACATGCTGCAGCTTGAGCATGTCGCCGCGCGGCGTGATGGTTTCATGAGCATCGTCGGCATGGGCGGACCAATCTTCCGGATTCGGATGCCATTCATCCATCTTCAAGCGAAACCACGCGGACAGGACTCCTTCTTCCGCCGCATTAGCGGGTTTGTAGGGCAGCGTCTTGCACGGATTTTCACAGATTTTGTCTTCCTCGGTCGGAGCCGGCGGTTTGGCCGTGGTGTCCGGCCTTTCCTTGGGTATGGGCATGTTCAGAAACACAAACGCCTGCCAGCCCGCGGGGCTTTTTACCCAGAGATGCGCGAAGCGCTGGTTGTGGTGCATCCCCAGGACGCGCTCGGCCTGGCCCAGAAAATCCGTCGTTCGCGCGTCCATCGTGCCTTCGTTGTCGGCGGCGAACTGCGGCAGATCGTCCAGGACCTGTTCTTTCGTGTGAATCTTTCCGTTCGCCTCGACCCACAGGAAGCGATCGTCGAGAAGCGCGGCGACCGCTTTTTTGTCGCCGCTCGCGAGGGCTTCGTTCAAGCTGCGATCGGCTTGGCGGATGGTTGGCGCGTCATCGGCGGCGGCAAACATGGTTCGTGGCAGTGCAATTGAAATTGCGCCGAGCGCGAGGCCCGCGGCCAGCGCGGGTGCAAAGAATCGTCTCATCCTGATCCTCCCCTCGAATCTCGGCTACACCGCGTTCCGGCATCGTCTGCCGATTTCTCAATCCCGATGCGCCGGCGACTGGCCGTCAAGCTCCGTTGCTCCAGCATTTACCTATGTGGTGGAGGGCGTGTCAAGTATTGGATTTCTAATTTGGATGGAATTTTACGAGAGCCCGGGAAAGATTACTCAGTCGTTCACGAATCACGATTTCATCGATCCATCCGTGCTAAGTTGCACTTGCAGGGGCACGGCACTGCCGCGCCCCTATGCATCGGCGATGGCTGCTCCGGCCAATTCTCTACCGCCCGGGATCCAGATCCCGCATGATGACATGAAGAACCTGTCCGGTGATTCGCGCGTCGCGTTCAGAAATGTTTGCCGTGGAATGGCGTTCGGTTTCGGTGTGGGAGAGATCTCTATACGTCCTCGCCGCAACCGGCAGCCGCGCGCACCCGCCGCGAATCAATCCCGCCGCCTCGGCAACGGCCAGTCGCGTCTCGAACGGCCAGTCTCCTATCTTCCCCGGGGGCGCGTCCGTCGCTCCCAGAGTGTTCACGCCCTTGTGTTCCAGGGCGTCGGTGACGGCGCGCCCTCGGCGGCATGACCGCCTGCCGCGCGCATCAAAAAGGACTCGCTGAAGGCGCGAGCCAGCCAGTGCGCCTTGCTCCCGCCGGATAACTGATTGATGGTCACGCCGCAATCTTCCTGCCAGGCGCGCGTGGCGGCGATCGCCTGCGCATTCGAGGGATCGTTCCCCAGCGATTCGCGAAGGGCAGCCCCGCGCTGGATCAGTACATTCAGATGAGAAAGATAAGTTTCGATCTGCGCTCGTAGGCTCTGATCCATGGGTCTGGTCCCGCGCTACTTGGCGGGGTCACCTGGGAGCTTTTCTGCGTGGGACTGCAGGTCGGCAATCTGATCGATGTGGTGGGACATGGCTTGAGCGGCCGCGTCGGGATCGCGGCGGCGCAGCGCGGCCACCACGCTTTCGTGCCCCTCGATTGATCTTGCGGGACGCCCCTTCTGTTTCAACGATTGGGTGCGCGACTCGACGAGCAAATCGTTGAGCGTGGCCATCAGACTGACGACCACGCGATTGCCCGTGGCCCGCGCCAGAGCGGCGTGAAATTCAGTGTCTTCGACGATGGCCGACTGGCCCTTTTTCAGCTTCTGCCGCTGCGCGTTGAGGATTCGCTGCAGATCGACGAAATCCTTTTCCGTCGCGCGCTCGGCCGCGACTCGCGCCACGGCCGGCTCAAACATCCGGCGGACATCCATCAACTCGTCCTGCAGATCGCTCTGAAACGTCATCATCGACGCCAGCGGCGCGACCAGCCGGTCCACTGTCAGTTCGCGGGGAAACGTGCCCCGCCCGTGCTGCGTCTCGATCAGGCCGATCGTTTCCAGCATGCGCAGCGCGTCGCGGATCGATCCGCGGCTTACGCCGAATTGCTCGCTGAGCACGCGCTCGGACGGCAGCGGCTGGCCCTGCGCAAACGTGCCGTCGAGGATGAGCGAGCGGATGCGGTCGGCCACCTCCTCGGCCACGCGCGTCTTTTTGATCGGCTCGATCAGGCGGGGCTCGCCTGCGGTGTCGGGAGAAAAGCGGTTGACACCCTGGCGGGCCGATGCTAATTTATTGATCTCAACTGGTTCGATCACTGGGCCAGTATAGCACAGTTTTCCCATGAGCGAAGAACTTATCGAGTTCACGGTCAGCGGCTCGCCTCGCGATGTCTCCGGCGCGATCGAGCAATTCGCCATCGGTTTGGGAAGCCTGCACGCCATTGTCGTTCCCTGGGAAAGCGATAACGTCACCCTGAGCATGGCAGTGACTTCCGCGCGCATCGACGGCTGGGCCATCGAACACATTGACTTGGGCACGATTCGATTGACCGGCCTTGGTAACGATGTCACACGCGTAAGCTTTGCGCCGCGCGATCCCGATCACGCGGACAAAAAAAGACTCGCGGCGCTGTTTGAAGGTTTCGCCCGCCAACTCCAGACCAAATTGCAGATGGTGCAATGACCGAACTCACTTCATCCTCGGTTGCGGCAACGCTTACCCTGCGGGTGGCGGAAGCGCGCGTCGAGGACATCGGCCACGCCATTGCGCGCCTTGCGCCGGCGGACCTGAAACGCATGGGCGCCCGTCCGGGCGACGTGCTGAGAATCACGGGAGGCACGATTGCCGTCGCGCGCGCGGAGTTTTCCGACGATTCTCAGGAAGGCGTGATCCAGATCGACGGCATTGCCCGCAGCAACGCCGGCGCAGGACTTCAGGAGCAGGTGACCGTTACTCCCATCGAATACGATCAGGCTGTCGCCGTGCGTTTTTCGCCGCTGTGGGTGGGCGCCGCGCCGGCAATCATCGCTCCCGAGCAGATGCTGGAAGATTTGCAGGGTGTTCCGGTTGTTGCCGGCTGCGTGGTGCGCGTGCCTACGTTTTCCAAGGCCGTGAATTTTCAAGTGGTGCGCACGATTCCCTCCGGACCGGTAGTCATCGACAAGCGCACCGACATTCGCGTTGTCGAGGGCGAACAGACTACGGTCCGCGCTCCTGCGGTGTCATACGAGGATATCGGCGGCCTGGAACGCGAAGTGGCGCGCGTGCGCGAAATTGTCGAGCTGCCGCTGAAGCATTCGCGCATCTTCGAGCGCCTGGGAATTCTTGCGCCCAAGGGCGTGCTGCTGTATGGCCCGCCGGGCACCGGCAAGACGCTGCTGGCGCGCGCGGTAGCCGCCGAAAGCCGCGTGCACTTCATCCATATGAACGGCCCGGAAATCATGCGCAAGTTTTACGGCGAAAGCGAAGCCAAGCTGCGCGAGGTGTTCGAGGAAGCGGCGCGCCACGCACCGGCGATTCTTTTCATCGATGAAATCGATGCCGTCGCTCCCAAGCGCGCCGAGGTGGTGGGCGAAGTAGAAAAGCGCGTGGTGGCGCAGCTGCTCAGCCTGATGGACGGGTTCGTTTCGCGCGGCCAAGTGATTGTCATCGGCGCGACCAACATTCCCGAGGTGTTGGACCCCGCGCTGCGGCGTCCTGGCCGCTTCGACCGCGAAATCGAAATCGGCGTGCCCAACACGCAGGCGCGGCTGCAAATTCTGAAGATCCATACGCGCGCGATGCCGCTTGCGCCGGACGTTGACCTGCAGGAGATCGCAGAGCATTCCCACGGCTTCGTGGGCGCGGACCTGGAAGCGCTGGCGCAGGAAGTGGGCATGATCGCGCTGCGCGGATTCCTGACCACGGTGCCGCTGGAATCCGACGGCGGCGTATCGCCCGAACTGGCAATGCTGCAGGTGACGCGCGCGGATTTCCTGGCCGGACTCAAGGAAGTCGAGCCGAGCGCGACGCGCGAATTTTACATCGAGAAAAGCGCGTCTAAGTTCGCCGACCTCGGCGGCCTCGGCGAAGTCAAGCGCCTGCTCGACGCCGTCTTCGAGCATTCGCACATGCATGACGGGATTTACGAGCAGGTGGGCCTGGCGACGCCGCGCGGCATTCTGCTGACCGGGCCTTCCGGCACCGGAAAAACGGCCATGGCGCGCGCTCTCTCCGGCGAAAAGGAGATTCCGCTGATCGCCATCGACGGCCCGCAGCTGTACTCAAAATGGCTGGGCGAATCCGAGCGGGCGCTGCGCGAAATTTTCAAGAAGGCGCGTCGCGCCGCTCCCTGCATTCTGTTTTTTGACACGATCGACGCGGTCGCGCCAAAACTTGCCGCCGAGCAGTCCGGCAACGACATCTACCAGAGAATCCTCAGCCAACTCCTGCGCGAGATCGACAACCTGCGCGACGTGAAAGGCGTGATCCTTGTGGCCGCTACCAGCCGCGAAGAGCGCGTCGAGCCCGCGCTGTTGCGGAGCGGCCGCTTCGACTATATACTCCGCTTTGCCAAACCGGACGCCGCCGATCGCGCGGCCATCCTGCGGATCTGTTGCCGGCGCGTGCCGCTTTCGCCCGAAATCGACTTCGATGAATTGGCGCGCTCGACCGAGGAATTCACCGGCGCCGATCTCGAAAGCCTGTGCAAGAAGGCGACGCTTCTGGCGATCGCCGAATTTCAGAGCGGCGCGCGCGTTGCGCCCTTCACCGTGTTGCGCGGCGATTTCCTGGCGATTCTCGATTCCGAGCGAGGCAGTCCCAAGCCCTTAAAAAAGTAGGGACCCGGGCGGTCAAGAAAACTTTGGTGCGTTAAGACGGCAGGAAATGGCGGCGAGTACTCAGAAAAGCGACGGGGGAACCTTATGAGCTATACCGAACTGACCGTATGGACGCGCGGCATCATCATGGATAAGGAAGGCCGCGACATCGTCAACTCCATTGGCGCGTCCGCCCGCAACGAGGGCAAGTTCTCACAAGCGATGGAGAACTACGTCGACAATCCGGACCGCACCAACGCCCCCACGCGCAAATACTGCCGCGTGAGCGACACCGTGATCGAAAACGCGCTCACCTACGAGAACGAACATCCCAACATCGTCGTCCTGGTCGAAGGCACGATGGTCAAGGGCTGGGACTACATGCGCGGCATGCCTCCCGGCGGCACCCTGGTAATCAACACGCACTATACGCCCGAATATATGATCCGGTTCGTCCCGGGCCCGGAGCGCCTGAAGCAGTTGGTGTGCGTGGATGCCGCGAAACTGGCCAACCACAAATGGCTCTACTACCGGCTGGGCGAGTTGGGCCTGGACCGCCTGTCGACCGAAGGCGCAGCCGAGCGCAGCAAGCTGGTCGCTCCGGACATCGCCGCCCCGCTGATCGCCGCGGTGGTCAAGACCACTGGCATCGTAAAGATGGAAACGATCGAGCCGATGATTGCGAACAAGAAGGCGTTTGAAATGGCACTCGAGGAGCTTCACATCCTGCCGCTGAATCCAGTGGCTGCATAGAAGAAGAGGACTCCATGTCGACTAAAGGCACTCATATTCCGGATTGGCTGAACGTCCCGTTTGCCGGCATCACGCCCGCGCCTTCGCAGGAAAAGGGACAGGATCTTTTCCCCACCGGCAACTGGCGCGCCATACGCCCCGTGTACCGCGACAAGCTGCCGCCCTGCAACAACGCCTGCGGCACCAACGAAAAAATCCAGGGCTATCTCGACCTGGTGAAGCGCGGCAAGTATCTGGACGCCTACGCGCTGATCAAGGAAGACATGCCCTTCCCGTCGGTCACCGGGCGCGTGTGTTACCACCCGTGCGAGCAAGCCTGTAACCGCGGACAGTATGATGAGGCCATCTCCATCCGCGCCGTTGAGCGCTTCCTCGGCGATCTCGGCCAGGCCCTCGCGCGCGACGTGGTCAAGGCCGGAACGCCCAACGGCAAAAAAGTCGCCGTGGTCGGATCGGGCCCGGCGGGACACAGCGCCGCCTACCAACTGGCGCGGCTCGGATACAAAGTCACCATCCTCGAAAAATCTCCCAAGGCCGGCGGCCTCAACCGCGGAGGCATTCCCGATTGGGTTCTGCCGCAGAACATTCTGGATCGAGAGATCGAGCGGCTGGTCGAGCTCGGCATCACCATCAAGACCAACACCGAAGTCGGCAAGGACGTTTCCTGGGACAGCCTGAAGAAGGATTATGACGCCGTGGTCCTGGCCGTGGGCCTCACCGAGCCCAACAGCGCGCGGGCCGAAGGCGAAAATAAGGCCGGCGTGATTTTCGGATTGCCGTTCCTGCGCGACATCGGCATGGGGACGTCCAAGGTTAAGCTGGGCGCGCGTGTCGCGGTCATCGGCGGCGGAAACACTGCCATCGACTGCGCCCGAGAAGCGCTGCGGCAGGGCGCCGTGGAAGTCACGATGATTACCGTCGAGGGCGGCCCCAAGGAAATGCCGGCCGTGCCCGAGGATCTGCACGACATGCTGGAAGAAGGCGTGGAACTGCTGCACGGCCGCGCCATGACCGCCGTTCTCGGCGAGGGCAAGATCGAAGCCCTGGAATTGCGCCCGGCGCGTTTCGCCGGTGCGATCAACGCCTCGCCGATTAATATCGATCGCGAGTCCAAGGCCGAGCGATTCCCGGTGGACAACGTGATCATCGCCGTCGGGCAGCACGCTTCACTCGCTTGGCTGCCGGCCGAATTCAAGAACGAGCGCGGGACGATCAAGATGGACAAGTTCGGCCGCCTGGGCGACACGAACTTCTTCGCCGCGGGCGACATCGCGCAAGTGGGCTCGGGCCAGCCGCTGATGGTGGTCAACGCAGTAGGCGACGGCAAGCGCGTCGCGTTCAACCTGGACAAAGTCCTGCGCGGCGAAGCGCTGCAGCCGCGGTCCATTCCCATCGACGTGATCGTGGACTTGAACCGCATGAACATGACGTATTTCCCGACGTTCCCGCGCGTCAAGCAGGCCATGCTGCCGTCCGCGAGCCGCCGCAAGACGCAGCAGGAAGTGATCCTGGCGTACACCGAGGAGCAGGCAGTCGAGGAAGCCAGCCGGTGCTTCAGCTGCGGCACCTGCAACGCCTGCGACAACTGCTACCTGGTCTGCCCCGAGCCGTGCATCGTGCGCTCGACGCGGTCCAACGGCCTGTACAAAATCCTGGTCGATTACTGCAAGGGCTGCCGGGTGTGCATCGAGGAATGCCCGACCGGTTGCCTGGAAGGCGTGCCGGAACTCGATTTCGATACGGGAGTCGTTCGCATGGATACGGCGTTCGCCATCTCGCAAGGGTTGCACGGGCGCCAGGCGGAAGAGTTGAGGAATCTGCCGGACCGGGTGCCGAAGAGCATTTAAGCGGCTGGCATGATCGTCCGGCCGAGGTTCTGATTTGGTTTATCTAGCGCCCGACTTCAGGCGGGCATGCGCTTGCCGCCAAAATGCCCGCCTGAAGTCGGGCGCTACAAGAGTCGCCGGAGAGTCAGAGCATCATAAATCGTATTGTTCGCCAGCAGGCGAACCGTGGAGTGAACCATGGCAACGATTACGGCAACGAAAAAGAAGACGGTCCGGATGAACGGCTGCGTCGCCGCAGCGCAGGCGGCGAAATACGCCAACGTGGACGTTATTACGGCGTACCCGATCCGGCCGTACACGGCGACGATGATGGCGCTGGCGCAAATGGTGGCCAATGGAGAACTCGATGCCGAATACATCGTGGCCGATAGCGAGCACTCGCAGTTAAGCATCGCGCATGGTGCGTCGTCGAGCGGCGCGCGCGTGTTCACCGGCAGCTCCGGCGTCGGCGTGCAGTACGGGTACGAACTCTATTCGCCGATTTCCGGCAGCCGCATGCCGGTGCAGATGATGATCGCCGACCGCACGCTGGATCCTCCGGGAGATTTTGGTTCCGAGCATACTGACGCGCTCTCCACGCGCGACATGGGCTGGTTGATGGGCTGGTCGTGCGACGCGCAGGAAGCGTTCGACAATCACCTGATGGCCTTTCGAATCGGCGAGGATCCGCGCGTGCTGCTTCCACAAATGGTCTGCCAGGACGGCTTCTTCGTCTCGCACATCACGACGGACGTGGATTTGCCGGACACCGCGCAGGTGAAGGAATTCCTGCCGGACTACAAGCATCCCTACCCGCTCGATCCGCGCCATCCGGTGTCGCACGGCCCGCAGATCATGCCGGAGCAGGGCCCGCCGCTGCAGCTGGAGCGCGCTCGCGCCATGGAAGGCTCGATGGCCGTTATCGAGCAGGCCCACGAAGAATTCGCGAAAATATTCGGCCGGAAATACGATCCGTGGCTCGAAGAGTACAAGACTGATGACGCCGACGTTGTTTTCTTCCTGCAGGGAGCGCACGGCGTGACGGCGCGGTACGCGATCAACCACATGCGCGAACGCGGCGCGAAGGTCGGCCTGGTGCGGTTGCGCACCACCCGGCCGTATCCGACCGACCGCGTCGCGGAAGTTCTCAGCAAGTTCAAAGTGGTCGGCGTGATCGAAACCAATATGGGCCTGGGCAGCGTCAGCAGCGGCGGTTCGCTCTATGCCGAGGCTTGCGCGGCGCTCTATGAAAGCCAGAAGCGCCCTCTGGTCGTCTCGTTCATGGCTGGAATGGGCGGCGAGGCCATCGTGCTGAAGGAATTTTACTGGATGACGCAGAAAATGCTGGAAGCGCAGAAGCGCGGCAAGATCGAAAAGCGCACGCACTGGGTTGGTTTCGAGGAATAGTTTCAGGTAAGCAATTTTTGCTACAGCGGACCGGGCGGTTCGCAATACAATAACGAATGGCGGCGCGGGATATCCCGGCGGCGCCATCGGGAGGAACGGACATGGGAAGCATCGAAGTGCAACGGCAATTGCTGCCGATGTTTGACAGCCCCAATCAGGGGGCGCGCTTTTACAATCCTGAATTGCCCTCGACTGAGCCGTTCGTCCCCGGCCACCGCACCTGCGCCGGCTGCGGGCCGTCGATCCAGTACCGCATGACCAGCAAGGCCTCTGGCGACAACACCATCCTGGTCGGGCCGACCGGGTGCATGTACGTGGCAAACAGCTCGTATCTGTGCACCCCCTACAACGTGCCCTGGGCGCACACTCAAATCGGCAGCGCGGGCAGCTTCACCGCCGGGGTCGCCGCCGCCTACGAAGCCATGATCCGCAAGGGCAAGTGGCAAGGCGCGTTCCCGAACATCATCTGCGAGGCCGGCGACGGCAGCGCATCCGACATTGGCATCGGCTCGATTTCCGGCGCGCTTTACCGGAACCATGACGCCCTGATCATCTGTTATGACAACGAGCAATACGCCAACACCGGAATCCAGGCGTCCTCGCGCACCCCTTACGGCGGCATGACTACTTTCTCGCCTCCGGGACCGAATGTTCCGGAAGCGAAGACGCTGTTCCCCAAGGATCTGGCGCGCATGATGGCGGCCGGACATCCGCACTGCTACGTGGCCACCGCAAGCGTGGGATATCCCATCGACCTGATGAACAAGGTGCGCAAAGGACTCAACCACAAGGGCGGCGCTTTCCTGATGATCTACACGCCCTGCCAGAAGGGTTTCGTGTACGAGACGCCGCGCTCGATCGATCTCGGCCGTCTGGTCGTGGAATGCGGCCTTTATCCGATCTGGGAATGGAATCCGGAAAAGCGCGAGTACGATTACAGCTTCCGCCCGCGCAACATGCGGCCGGTGGCGGAATACCTGAAGCTGCAGGGACGCTTCGGCCATCTCCACGCCGAGCACATCGCCAAGCTGCAGAATTTTGCCAACATGCAATGGCGCATGATGGACGTGAAAGTTCCCGAGGCCTTGATCCAGGCCGCCGATCCCCGCAACCAGGTCAATATGGCAACCGCGGTCGAAGCGGCGGTCATCGCGGAGACTCTATGAGCTCGAATCCAACTTCTCCTGCCGCTCCCGAAGCGCAGGAACTCTACATCGTCAGCGAAGGAAAAAAGCGCGGATCGACGCGCGAAGTTCGGCCGGAGTCGGCGTTCGACAAGTTCTATACGGTCACGCGCGTGCATCCGGGCGACGCCATCCTGACCGACAACTGGCACACCAGCGAAGTGTTCAGCCACGCGCGCAACAATTTTGAGGGATACACCTTCGCCATGCGCACGCTGGAAGCCTGGGGCGCCATGATCGAAAACGATCACCGCGCTTATTACACGGCCGGCGGCCGAATCTGGGTCCTGGACCTGGAGCCCGCCGCGGGCAAGAAGCCGCGCCTGCCCGGGACCGGCGCCGGCAAGAAGTAGCCGAGGTTTGCGCCGCATCCTGCTGATCGACGACACGCCGGAAATCGCCGAGCTGCTTACCTACGCGCTGCGCGACCGCGGCTTCGATGTGTTCGCCACCGGCTTTACCACTTCCGTCAACGACCTGATCGGGGAGCAGGGCGCCGAAGCCCTCGTGCTCGATTGCTCCGTTTACAACATGAGCGAATCGATTTTCGATTCCGTGCGCGAGGAGCCCGGCCACGCGCAGCTTCCGGTGGTGATCATCAGCGACACGCCCGAAGAGGCGGATAAGAGCCTGCAAAAACGCAACGCCGAAAAAGTTTTTCTGATTCCCAAACCGTTTACCGGAGCGCAGGTGGCCCGCGCGCTCGAAGAGCTTTTTAAGTAGAACGAATATGCCGCAATGGACCATGGACGATTGGAGTTACCTCGAGCGCGAGGTGGTCACCGACCCCAAGGGCAGGCAATGGACGGTGGCGCTGATGGACGTGCTGGGGCAAAAGGGCGATCCGGACATGCCCAACAAAATGCTGGAGCTGCAGTATTCCTCGGGCCGGTATTTCGCGCTGATTTATTCCGCCAGCGGCGTGCTGAATTATGAGCGCGGGTTTTCCGTGCACCCTGAGGCTGCCGGTGCTTACGAAAGCCTGGTTGTGTCGGTTATCGACGGCAGCCTCGATCCGTCGCAGCCGGTGTTCCGGCAGGACCTGGAAGATTAGCGGCGGAATAGGCGCGCCGCCACATTTTCATTCCTTGAAAATCAGGTCTCTGATTTTCCTCTCGCTACCAATGCCCGCCATTGCGGCGGCATCACGCAATTCGGCCGCGATTTTGGGCAGTGAAAAACAGTCTGTTGACAATTTCCGGGGCTAGTGAAAATATCTGTTCGCCTCAGATGACCAAACCAACACACCCGGGCTCCGCGCATAACAACGGAAATTCGGCCGGACGCCGTCTAGACATGATTCTGGAAAGTAAGGTGGAAAGCGCGGACCTCGCCGAGACGCTGATTTACGAATTCGCCAAGCAAGAGTACAACGAGACCGAACACCATGCCATCCAGCTGGCGGTTCGCGAGGCCATGGCCAACGCCGTGCTTCACGGCAACCGCTTTGACCACTGCAAAAAAGTCTTCCTGACCGTTGAATTGTGCGCGCGCGACTTGAAAATTTCCATCCGGGATGAAGGGGAAGGCTGCGAAGTCGAGGACGTGCCCGATCCTCTGGCCGAACACAACATGCTGCGCGAATCGGGCCGTGGCATGCTGCTGATCCGGACGTGCATGGACGAAGTGGCCTGGCAGAAGGGGCCGTCCGGCGGCACTCATCTGGTGATGGCAAAACGCCGCTCGCATTCCAACTCGGCGCCCAAGTAAATCCTCGCGCCGGAAAATCCTCAGAGCAGCGACTGCATGAAGCTGGATCCTACGTTGGAAAATTCAAACGCGTGAAGCCCCAGTTGCGCGGCCAATTCCTTGCACGCCAAGATTCCGCGGACGCTGTTGCCTTTGGCGTCGAGGCGCGGCGAGTAGACGGCAATGCCCACCTGGCGGTTGACCACCGCGATGATGCCGCCACCGACGCCGCTTTTTGCCGGCAAGCCGACGCGGTAGGCCCACTCTCCGGCATGATCGTACAACCCGCAGGTGAACATCACGGTTAAAACATCTTTCACGTATTGAAAATCAAAGACGCGCGTGTTGGTGAATGGATTGGTGCCCATGTTCGCCAGGGTTGCGGCCATCATGGCGAGGTCGCTGCAATTCACGCGCAGCGAACATTGCGCGAAATACTGCTGCAGGGAGTGGTCCACTGCGTCGTCGATGATGCCGAAGTTGAGCATCAGGTAGGCGATGGCGCGGTTTCGATTTCCCGTCAGCGATTCGGAAGCAAGCACGTCCTCGTCAATCGTGAGGTTGCGGCCGGCCGCCAATTTCATTTTCTCGACGAATGCCTGGATGCCGGCTTCGACCGGAGATTTCTTGATCAGCGAGGCCACGGCGATGGCCCCGGCGTTGATCATGGGATTGAACGGGCGCAGCGTCCGCGGATCGAGTTCAATGGAATTAAAAGCGTCGCCGCTGGGTTCCACTCCCACGTGCGCCAGCGTGTGGTCCCGGCCGTGTTCCTCCAGGGCCATCTGGAACGCGAATGGCTTGCAGATGGATTGGATGGTGAATTCCTGGTCCCAATCGCCGCAGCGGAACATGTGGCCGTCCACGGTGAACATGCAGATTCCGAAATGATCCGGGTTGGCCTTGGCCAGTTCGGGGATGTACGTCGCGACTTCGCCTTCGTCATGATTCCTGTATTTCTTGTATACCTGTTCGACGATCCCTTGAATTTCGGCGGTGTGTGACATTAGGCTGAATGGCGCAATCGCGCAGTCTTCTCCAATCGGGAGAATGAATACTTCCGCATTCGATGGTGCAGCAATCTCCGACCGCGGCGCCGCGCTCCGGCTGCGGGCAAAGCAACGGCGGTGACTGGAAGCTAATGGTATTCCCCGCCCTTGTCTAATTTGATTTTTCAATGGCCCCGGAAACATTTTTGCATCGCCCAAAGCGCCTGAACACGGCCTCATTGCTTGCTTTCTACGCTGAAAACGCATAACCTCATTTCCTGTTTCCAAATCATGTCGGGCCCAGCTATGGATTGCCCCCATTGCACAACTCCGAATCCGCCCGGGGCGAGCAATTGCACAAATTGCCGGACGCCGCTCGGCGGAAACAATGAAACGCTGGTAGGGGAACTGACTCCTCCCGCGGTAAATAGCGGAACCACCCTCGACGGCACCTCGCCTCAGCCTCGCACAAACGTCTCGAATGACACCTTAGATACGCTTCCCTCAGGTTCCATGGCCATCCCGGCGGACTGGTCGGTGCCGGCATCAGGGCGCGGGGCTGCGAGCCACACGCAGTTCTCAGCGGCGCCCCTGCACCCCGGATCGCTTCTCGGCAACCGCTACGAAATCATAACGATCTTGGGAGAGGGCGGCATGGGCGCGGTGTACAAGGCCCGTGACCGCGAACTCGACCGCCTGGTGGCCATCAAAGTCATCCGGCCGGAACTTGCCGGCCGGCCGGAAATTCTGCAGCGTTTCAAGCAGGAACTGATCCTGGCGCGGAAAGTCACGCACCGCAATGTCATCCGTATTTTCGATCTCGGCGAAGCCGGCGGCGTCAAGTTCATCACCATGGAGTTCATCGAGGGCCGCGACCTCAAGCACCTGCTCACGGAAAGCGGAAAGCTGCCCGCGGATCGAGCCGTCGAAATTATTCAGCAGGTCTGCCTGGCACTGGAAGCGGCGCACACCGAAGGCGTGGTGCATCGCGACCTGAAGCCGCAGAACATCATGATCGACGGGCAGGGCCGTGCCCTGGTGATGGATTTCGGAATCGCGCGCTCGCTGGAAATGGGCGGCATGACACAGACCGGAGCCCTGATCGGCACCCCGGAATACATGTCTCCCGAGCAGGTGCGCGGCGAGCACGTGGACGCGCGCTCGGACCTGTTCACGCTGGGCATTATTTTTCAGGAAGTGCTGACCGGGCAGCTGCCGTTTCAGGCCGAAACCGCCATGGCCTCGATGTTCAAGCGCACCATGGAGCGCGCCGTGGCAGCGCGCCAGCTCGACAAAACTATTCCACCGTACATCAGCGAAATTGTCGGGAAATGCTTGGAAATCGATCCGGCCGCGCGTTTTCAGACCGCGCGGGAACTGTACGATGCGCTGGAAGCGTGGAGGCACGGCAGCGCGGCGCCATTCCGCATTCGGACGCTGCGCTGGATGCGCCAGGCGAAGGAACTGCCGTGGAGATGGATCGCGCCCGCATTCGGTCTGGTCCTGATATTGGCCGCGGCCTACGTAATGCGCACGCGAATTTCAAGCGCTCCGCCCGCGCCGCATTCCCCGGTCACGGTCATGATCGCCGATATCGACAATCACACCGGCGACGCTGTGTTTGACGGCACGCTGGAACCCGTGCTGCGGCTGGCGCTGGAAGGCGCCGGCTTCATCAGCGCATATGACAAGACGCAGTTGCGCAGCCTGGGTGTGCCGGCCGTCAACGGCCGGCTCGATGAACAGGCCGCCGCTAAAATCGCGCTGGGACAGGGACTCGGCGTGGTTGTTTCAGGCTCGCTGGAACGCCAGGGCGGCGGATTCCAGCTGATCCTGAAAGCGGCGCAGGCCGTGACCGGGCAGACCATCGCGAATTCGCAGACCGATGCGGCCAACAAAGACCAGGTCCTGTTCGCGGTGACCAAGATCGCTTCCGCCGTCCGGACCGCGCTCGGCGACCAGACCTCGGAGTCCGCGAAGCGTTTTGCCATGGAGACCCTTTCGGCTGGTTCGCTCGAGGCGGTGCACGAATACGCCATGGCCATGGAAGCCCTGGCCAACGGGAAGAACGCCGATGCCTTGCAAAATTTCTCGAAGGCCGCCGACCTGGATCCGAATTTCGGCCTGGCCGACGCCGGCGAAGCCATCGCTTCGCGAAATCTGGGCCAGAATCAGGACGCGGAGAAATACATTAAGCAAGCGATCACGCACATTGACCGCATGACCGAGCGCGAACGGTATCGCACGCGCGGCATGTTTTATTTCATCACCGCCGACTATCAGAAATGCGTGGAGGAGTACGGATCGCTAATCTCCCGTTACGCCTCGGACGTTTCCGCGCACAATAATCTTGCGATCTGTTACAGCTACCTGCGGAATTTCCCCAAGACCATCGAGGAGATGCGCCACGCATCGGAAATCCTTCCCAAGCGCGTGTTGTACCGCTTTAATCTCGCGGCCTTTGAATCCGTGACCGGCGATTTTACAGGCGCCGAGCGCGACGTCCGCACGGCTCTGCAAATGGATCCTTCTTACGAAAAAGGCTACCTGATTCTGTCGATGGCTCAGCTGGGGCAGAACCAGATGTCTCAGGCTAACGACACTTATCTTCAACTTCAAAAGCTCAGTCCGACCGGTGCGTCGTTCGCCGCCTCGGGCCTCGCCGATATGGCCATGTACGACGGGCGCTACACCGATGCCGCGCGAATTCTGGCCGAGGGCGCCTCCGCCGACCTGGCCGCTAAGCAAACAGACCGCGCGGCAGAAAAATTCGCGCCACTTGCCTACACCGAACTGCTGCGCGGACAGAAGGGCCCGGCCCTGGCCGCCGCCGACAACGCGCTGGCAAACAGCAAGGAAGTAAAGGTCCGCCTGCTTTCAGGATTGATCTACGCCCAATTCGCGGAAACTGTGAAGGCGAAAGCCCTGGCGGACGGGCTTTCTTCCGAATTGCAGGCCGAACCGCAGGCCTACGGGAAAATGATCGAAGGCGAAATCGCGCTCAAGGCCGGAAACAGCCGCGACGCGATCAAGGCGTTTACCGATGCCAACAATCTGCTCGATACCTGGCTGGGACATGAGGAGCTGGGCCGCGCGTATCTGGACGCCGAAGCTTTCCCGCAGGCCGATTCCGAATTTGACCAGTGCATCAAACGCCGGGGCGAGGCGATTCTGCTGTTCATGGACGAGGTGCCCACCTATGGATACTTCCCGCCGGTGTATTATTACGAAGGGCGCGTGCGCGAAGGGATGAAGAGCGCGAGCTTTGCCGATTTTTACCGCAAGTATCTGGACATCCGCGGAAAATCCACCGACGATCCACTGCTGGCCGAGGTCCGAAAGCGCGCGGGGAATTGAACCGGAGCAATCGATTCGAGACTGATTAGCAATCCCAAACATGAGGGAGTAAAAGTCTTGGGCCACCATGCTTTATAGCCCGCCTCTCCGACTTTGCCGGGAGACATAACTCGCACTTCTGAGGCGGAGATCCCTTAAGTACGAAAAACTCACACCAGAGGATCTTCAGTCGTCGTTATGGCGTTCAGGCAATTCACCCAGCGTCACTTGATTGGATCCACCGGTCTGGTTGGTGTCGATGGTTGCCGTAACAAAATAAATGTACAGCACTCCGTCCTTCGTGGTCTGGTCGCAGTAGTTGTATATGGAGTTGCAAAGGGGCGCGGTCGGAGACACGAGCGCGATGCGCACCGGTGTGACGGTCGGCGACAATGCGCACGTGGAAGTGGTTGTACCCCTCGGACACGTGGCTCGCCACACTTGATATTGTGTTGCGCTTCCCACGCTTGGCGCTGCCCAAGTTAGACCGACCTTTTCGACCAGCGATGTGCCGGCCAATGAACTTGGACCAGATCCAACCGATTTTGCCCCCTCGTAAGTGAGCTCGCCGCCAAGATCGCCTCCGGCAATTCCCAAATCACCACCAGCGATTCCCAAGTCACCACCAGCAATTCCGAGGTCGCCGCCGGCGATTCCCAAATCACCACCAGCGATTCCGAGATCGCCGCCGGCGATTCCCAGGTCACCACCCGCAATTCCGTTGTCGTCACCGGTGTCTTCTCCGGGAACAATGTCCAGCGAATCTCCCGAAGCGCTGCGCCGCGCCCCCACTTGTTGCAGATTGATGTTCAGCCAATCGTTAAAGCCCAGGAAACCTGTGCTTGCGACGGGGGCGGTTGTGCCGTCGAAATTGATGTCCAGGGCCAGGCCCGCGCCGGTCTTGACGCCATCTCCGTTCCAATCGAGCGGGCTGGCAATCAGTGAATTCCCGTCGAGACGAACATATTTTGGTGCAAGCGGATCCAGTACGGGTGTTCCGTCGCAATGCTTGGTGACCGGTGTCTCGGCGATGATCCCGGATAGGAAGCTCGTCCCTGCTCGGGCATACCATCGTGGAACGTAGGACAACGCCGCTGCGCCAAAACCGGAGGGCGTTTCGCTCAAGTTGCCTTCGTTCAATACGGAAAGCGCGGTGTGTGAATAATCGATGTGTGGAGCGCCGGTCGGATCCAGTAGCCCGCCGACCTGGAACAGATAGCTCATCGTGCTCTGGTAGTTCGGCTTGCAATTGGTCGGGTCGGAGATATCGCCGCCATGCCCGAGGTCCAGGTTGTGGCCGAGTTCGTGCATGAACGTGGAGGCCTGCATGAACGAGGAGCCCACGTTGTTGTCCCAGAGTCCGAGGGTGACCATCAGATCGCCGCCGCCGATATCAGAGACGCCCGAATTGCTTCTGGGAACTCCGTTGCTGAGGGAAAGTCCCCAATTCTTATAGGTCCCGGCTGCAGCGGTGGTGGGGAAGGTGAGTGTTGTGGTAGAGCCCACGGAAACTTGATAAGTGCCGTTCAGGCCGGACGCTGCCGGGGCGCCATACACCGTCATCGTAGTCGCCGAAGTGACCATGTGCGAGATCTGTGTCGTGGCTGTGGCCAATCCGCCCACGACAACTATATTGGTAAGGCTCTTGTCGTTAATTCGCCAAGTCGGCAGAGCCAGCGCATGCGCAAATAATGCGTAGTGGAAGGAATCCTTCCGGGCTCGGCTGAAATAAGTATTCTTGAAACCCTCAAAACCGGTTTTCCAGCTTACTGTCCCGGAATATGCCGGGAACAGGCAAGTTGGACTTTGCGCGGCACCGCATGCGGTTTCGACAATAGGCGTTCCGCCCGATGCGTTGGGCACAGATATGATGAAAGTGGGAATGGGAGTAATCGGTGTGGCTGGCGCGCCGGGCTGGTAATTGTTGCCAACATCATAATGGACTTTGATCCCCTGCGCGCTGAACGCGCTGGCTACTTTTTGCAAAGCATCCAGCGTGGGAAGATGCGAATGCGCAGGCGCAATATTTGTCATGTAATCGACATCCAGGAAAATATCCTTGACAAGCGAGTTCGCCCCCATGGCGGGCAAATTCACGAACGTATTGGTGTTGATGTCCGTGTATCCATTCTTTTCCCAGCTATCCAGCAGTCCGTCGCCGTCGGTATCCTGCACGGTGGTGCTGAACAGTATCGCGCCCCATGACAAACAATCGACAGAAGAGGGGCCGCTCGGAGTTACCTTCGTGTTGATGAGCGAGTCATCTCCCGACATCAAATTGCTCACCGAGAAGGTCAAATTGTCCCAGGAAGACCCGAGAGCGCCTTGGAACGGATTATTGGACGAGACTCCAGTGGGCACACTGCCGTTTACCGTAAGCTGTTCCTTAAAATTTGAGTCTCCATCGCCCACGATATGGGTCATCTTTCCGACAGGGCTCACTTTCGACGCCTCGTAAAAGCCCTGAATCGCCTGTGTCATCAAGGGATTAATGGAACTGAATGTGTATCCGCCGTCGTAGTCGATTACCGCCTTCAGCGGCGCGCCAGCGATCCGGTAGACCACCACCAGGCTCGCGCCTTCGGTCAAGAACGCCTGGTTGCCGCTGCTTGGTGATTGGGTGCCGCCCGATCCGCTATCCGGCAAAGAAACAGTGTGCAAAGCGAAGCCGTTGGCGGTCAGATCCGCATCGTTCACCAGACGCTGGCCGACAGGTCCTCCGGTCGTGGCGTCGTGTGCATATGGCAGGTACCGGAGCACATCCGCTCGATAGACAAGCAATCTTTGTGCGCCGCTCTGATTGCCATTGCCACCACCGGAGCTCCAGCAGGCTTGGGCCGCAGACGGTGCGATCTGCGTGCCGACAATCTTCAAACCGCGGAAGGTTCCTTTAGCGAGGAGGGCCGGATCGGCGGTTGGGCTGGCGATAGTTTCCCAATAAAGATACGCCGCCACGATATCGGCATGTTGCGGGACACCGTTCTCGACATAACCTGGCACGCCACTCATGTGGATCACGCCGGTCGCGTAGCTGCTCACGCCGCCAGTGATGGTTTGGGTCGCGGTATTGGTTACGCCCTGCCCTCGAATTCCGATCCCGCCGACAGCATAGTCGCCGGTGACGAAATAATTCTTAAAGAAATTCAGCGCATCGCCCGCAGAGGCCCGCTGCACAGGCAACAAGAAAGAAGTGAACAAGAGCATCGTGCTCCACAGCAGCGATTTTTTCGCGACTGCCTGAAGGTTAACTTGTGGAATTATTAGATCGCCGATGCGCATGAACTTCCTCCATAAATTTTCGCAAGATAGTTCTCAGCCGGGCCCGTTACAAACGTCGCTAGAAACACGGCGCGCGCAAAATGCCGCGCCGGGATCGGGCCGTCAGACAACGGCTCCTTATACGTGTACTCCCCCGCCAATTTGCAGGAATAAAGTCCCTGACTGGAGGAGGGACGAAGAATTCGAGGACACCGGATATTGATCTGATGCAAACCGGAAGTCAACGTGGAAAGCATGATTCGTCCGATAGCCGGAAGCAATGCATTGCAAATTAAAAAATGGTAATAATTCGGAAGGATTCAGGACGTTCCAATAGTTCTAGTACCTATTTTACTCAACCCTGCGGGCCGGGACCAGCCTCATACATTCGACGGCATTTGAACGAGCCGATCCCCATCCGCTTTTGCCGCGTGATACAATCCCGAATTCCAACGGACTTATGCCTGAAAAAGAAATCAGCAGCGAAAACGTTCTCGAAGTGATCTTGCCCGACAAGTCCCGCCGCACGGTGGGAATCGTGGATTCCCCATTCTTGATGGGCCGCGGGGACGAGACCGGCAATCACTTGCAGCTGGACGACCCGCGCATCTCGCGTCGCTGCGCCGCCATCCTCACCGAAGGCAAGCGCTGCCTGCTGGAGGACTTGGGCCATCGCCGCGGCATATTCGTGAACGGCAACAAAATCGACCACTACGTCCTGTCGGATGGCGACGTCATCACCTTCGGCTATGACGATTCCTACGAAATTGTTTTCCGGGCCATCGGCGCCGAAAGATCGGTGCAGAGCATGCTCACGCTGATCGGCGGCGTTTCAGCCAAGGACAATCCGTCGACCGGGCTGGGCAAACTTAACCTGCTGCTCGAGGCCACGTCCCTGCTGCATTCCGATCTCCCGCTCGATTCCGTGATCGGCACCATGCTGGATTTCGCCGTCTCCATAACCCATGCCGATCGCGGCCTGCTGCTCGAAGCCGATGAGTCCGGCACGCTGCAAGTGCGGCAGGCGCGCGGTGCGGGAGGGACCGCTTTGGCCGCGCAGGGCCTCAGCCCCAGCCAGACCGCATTGCGAAAGGCGATGGCGCAGGAATCCGCCGTCATCACCGAGGACCTCAACCTGGCCGACACGGCGTTTCGAGGGGCCCAAAGCATCGTGGCGCAGTCGTTGCGCGCCGTCATCGCCATTCCTTTGTATGCCGTATCGCGGGCGGCTTCGGCCGGAGTCGCCAGCGCGGGAGGCGCGCCCGGCGTTGCGCGAGCTTCGGCGCGCGGCCAGTTTCTGGGCATGTTGTATCTGGATTCGCGCAAAGCCAGCGCATTCTCCAAGCTCGATCGCCAGATTCTGGACGCCCTGGCCATGGAAGCCGCCAGCATTCTGGACAATGCGCGCCTGGTGGAGAGGGAACGCCAACGCCAGCGCCTGGAACAGGAACTCAATATCGCGCGGGATATTCAACAGGCGCTGCTCCCGCGCGGATTTCACGACCTTCCGTACCTGCGCATCGCCGGGATTCATACGCCGTGCCACGCCGTCGGCGGAGATTACTTCGATGTTTTTCCGCTGACCGAGGACCGCACGGCAATTCTGGTGGCCGACGTTTCCGGAAAAGGACTCGGCGCGGCGCTGCTGACCACGATGCTGCAGGGCGCGCTCTCCGGCATGTCCAATGCGAGCGATCCGGTTCATGTGTTCAATCACCTCAACCAATTTCTTTGCAGTCACTCGGAAGTGGGCCGGTACGCCACCATGTTTTTCAGCATTCTAGATCGCGATGGGCGGCTGCTGTTTATCAACGCGGGCCACCCCTCCCCGCTCATTGTTCGCGGGGGCGAGGTTTTGGACCTTCTCACGGAAGGATCTTTCCCGGTGGGCCTGGTTCCGCAGGCGGAATTTACCGCGAGCACGGCGAATCTCCAGCCCGGCGACACGCTGGCCCTGTTCAGCGACGGCGTGACCGAAGCCATGGACCCCGAGGAACAGTTGTATGGCGTCCCGCGGCTGCGAGAAGTTCTTGCCGAGCGGCACGATCAGCCCCTCGACCATTTGCAGCAGGCCGTTCTAGATTCGATTCGGAAATTCACGCGCGGGGCCAGCCAGAACGACGATATTACGCTGCTGCTGGCTCGTTACCAGGCGCCCGCACCGGGCGCCTCATCGTAAAAAATCGCGTTCGCCGCGCGCGACCATTCTGTAACACAGTTGTCACAGGATTTAGACTATAGTCTCGGAAAGGCGCGCGCCGGGCTACACCGGACCGGACTAGGGACGCATGGGGTGCCGTGTGGGAACGGCGTTCGAGGAGGAAATGAATCGATGCAGCTTTCGATGGAAGAACTCGATGGTGGAATTACTAAAGTGATTCTGGACGGCCGCCTGGATATCGCCGGCGCGCAGGCGATTGATTTGAAGATGAACGTGATCGCGGGCAGCAAGAAGGCCGTGCTCGTGGATATGCAAAAAGTTACGTTCCTCGGATCGATGGGCCTTCGCACCCTGGTCGCCCCCGCGCAAGCCATCAAAGGGCGCGGCGGCAAAATGGTTTTGTTCGCCCCGAGCGATATGGTGGAAAACGTGCTTCGATCCAGCAACATGCATACCCTAATTCCCATTCACCATGATCTGCCAAGCGCGGTGGCCGCGCTGCAATAAAGGAAATTCTTCCGGAATCCGTCCGGATCGGCGCGCAGGATGAGCGATCGGAACGAAAACTCGGGTTGTGAGCCCCTGACTCTGCGCAGCGTGCTTTCGGAGATCGCCCGGCTCCCGCCCTGGATCGAAAGACTAGCCGCGTTGCACGCCATTCCCGAACGCACCCGGTTCGCGATGGACCTTTGCCTGGAAGAGGCGGTCTCGAACGTCATTCGCCACGGTTATTCGGGCGACCCCGATCATGCGCTCACGGTCCGCTGCGAACCTGTTCAAAACGGATTCCTCACGTTGGTTGTGGAAGACGATGCGCCTCCCTTCAATCCCCTGCTGGTCCAGCAACAGCCCGAGCCGGCCTCGCTCGGCGAGCTTGCAGTGGGAGGACAGGGGATTCACCTGTTGAAGCAATTCGCCGATGCAGTCGAATACGAACGCAAACCGGACGGCAACCGGCTGCGGATTCGTTTTGCATGCTCCGCCGCTTCTCAGGGCCTTCCTGCGACGCCTCACTCCTGAATTAGCCTGATGACGCGCCGGCTCATCTCGCCGGCATCGATGCAACAAATCCAAAATTTTCATCTTGAAACAGCCAGGCCGGGAGCCGCACCGGAAAAATTTCATTGTATACTTTTCGCCTGTCTCCAGAGCCGGGTTGCGCGGAGCAGCGCGGCTTCAATTCGCTACCGGAAAATATTCGCGGTTCTGATGATCCGGCCAGGGGGAAATCCATGTCGTTGAGGATTACAGACAATCAGGTGAACGGTGTTTCCGTTCTGGCTCTTGACGGGCGAGTGGTGTTCGGAGAGGAAGCCGCCACGCTGCGCGAAAAAGTGAAGGGCATGATCGACGCAGGAAGCAAGAATCTGGTATTGAACGTAAGCAACGTCACATTCATAGACAGCGCCGGCCTGGGCGCACTGGTCTCCGCCCATCATGTCACGGCCAGCAGCGGAGGCACGCTCCGCCTGTGCAACCTGGGCTTGAAATTCAAGGAAATGCTGCACATGACCAGAATGGATAAGGTATTTCAGATTTCGGAAAACGAAGTGGACGCCGTCCAGAGCTTCTCGAGGTAGATTTTTTGCTCGCCGCTTTTTCTGCGCGATCGGCCTTGGCGAAGGCCCTTGGGAGTAATCCGGGAGAATTGCGTTCGACCAGCGGCTTTGGTTTTATTTTTTCGTCCCAGTCAGTTACAAATTCACCTACAATGATCGCCCGTTTGTTATTGTCTTAGTCGTTTTGAACGCTCGCTATGCGTGCGAAGAAAAAAGGCAAATGACAAGCAGGATTCTCCGCCCTTTCAGGGCGACGACAGCCTAATCTGCTCATGACCATCGACATCCACCCGCACGTAATCAGCAGTGACACGAGGCGTTATCCGAACGCGCCGCTTGGCGGCCACAAATCGGACTGGTCGCGCGAGCGGCCGGTCAGTGTGGAGCAGATGCTTGCGGCCATGGATGAAGCGGGGATCGCGAAATCGGCGCTGGTGCAGGCTTCCACCTGCTACGGCCACGACAATTCGTATATTGCCGACGCCGTGGCCGCTCATCCGAACCGGTTCACGGGTGTTTTTTCCATCGATGTGCTCGCGCCGGACGCCCCGGAAAAAATCCGTCACTGGGTCGGCCGCAGGCTCGCGGGAATGCGCCTGTTCACCGCCGGAAGCACGATGCCGAATCAGGCGGACTGGGTCGACGATCCGCGATCCTTTCCGGCCTGGGAGTGCGCGGGACAAATCGGAATCCCCGTGTGCATGCAGATGACGGTGAAGGCCATTCCGCAGCTTACCCGCATGTTAGAACGCTTCCCGAAAGTGACCGTGATTCTGGATCACCTGGCAAAGCCGGTGCTTTCCGATGGGCCACCGTATGCCGCGGCGGCTGATGTTTTTCGTCTGGCGGATTACAAAAATCTGTATTTGAAATTGACCCCGCGCACGGTCGCGGAAGCACAAAACGGGAAGGCCACTCCTGCAACTTTTTTTCCGCTACTCGTGGCAAGATTTGGAGCTTCGAGGATCGCATGGGGATCGAATTTTCCGGCCTCGGAAGGAACGTTGCCTGAACTGCTAAAAAATTCCCAATCGGTCCTGTCGGTGTTGCCCTCTGAAGATCGCGAATGGATCTTCTCCAAAACCGCTCTGACTCTCTATCCCGCTCTGGCCGGGAAATAAAGGAACGGGATGCCCGAGACACAGCCTCCGCTGACTCTCCAGACTTTGCTGGCTGCGTACCCGAACACCAGCGCAATGAGAGATGGAACTGTGCGATCGCCGCTTGTAAATTTCGCATTTGCGGACGTCAAGCCAGCCAATCGCGCATTCAAAGCGCTGGTGCGGGAGCAGAAATTCGATCTTGGTGAACTCGCGATCGTCACATTCCTGCAAGCGAAGGCGTTTGGCAAGCCGTATGTCCTTATGCCCGCGGTCATCGTCGCGCGGGGCCAGCATCACACGATTTTTTACAATCCGGAACGCGGCCACCTGAATCCCGGCGATCTCCACGGCCGCAAAGTGGGCGTCCGCTCCTACACGCAGACCACCGGCACGTGGGTCCGGGGTTTCCTGGGGGAAGACTACGGTGTCGACTTTCGCCGCGTTCAATGGATCACGTTTGAAGATCCGCACGTCGCGGAGTTTTCCGATCCGCCCTGGGTGCGGCGCGCGCCGGAAGGCAAACAATTGCTGCAAATGGCGCTCGATGGCGAAATCGACGCGGCCATTTTCGGAAGCGAAAATCCGGAGGGCACGCCCCTGAAACTCCTGATTCCGCAATCGGCCGAGGTTGCGGCGCGCTGGGCCGAAAACCACGGCGGCATTCCGGTGAACCACATGATGGTGATTAAACAATCGCTCGCGCAATCCCGCCCGGATATTGTCCGCGAGATCCACCGCATGTTGAAGGAGAGCGCTGCCGCCGGACCTGCGAAAATTCCGGGCGCCCTGCGATTCGGCGTAGAGGCGGTACGCAAGTCTCTGGAAACGATCATTCAATATTCCGAGGAGCAGGGGCTGATCCCGCGGCGATTTTCGGTGGACGAGCTGTTCAACGACGTCACGCGCTCGCTCGAGTAGGTCCCGACCATGCAACCACCAGCCGCAAATTCGGACGTCACCGAAGCCAACCGGGCCGCGGGTTCTTCGCGGCCCCGCGTCTGGTACAAACATCTATCGATCCAAATCCTCATTGGCATGGTGCTGGGCGCATTCGTCGGGTACCTGTGGCCGGAACGCGCCGACACCTGGAAGCCGCTTGGCGATCTCTTTATCCGGCTTGTGAGGATGCTTGTAGCGCCAATCATCTTCTGCACCGTCGTGCACGGGATCGCCAGCGTGGGCGAAGCGAAGAAGGTCGGCCGCGTGGCGGTTAAATCCCTAATCTATTTTGAGGTAGTGACAACCATCGCGCTTCTTCTCGGCTTGTTTCTGGTCAATGTCTGGGCGCCCGGGATCGGCATGCACGTGGATCTGAAGAGCCTCGCAGATAGCGGCGTGAAAGCGCCTGCCCACACGGTCACGTTCGGCCAGTTTTTGCTGAATCTTGTTCCGACCAGCGCCGTGGGAGCTTTTGCCGATGGTGAAGTTATCCCCGTGCTTTTCTTTTCCCTGCTGTTCGCTTTCGGATTGCTCGCGCTGGGCCCCAAGGGAAAGCCCGTCGTCGACGGCATTCACGCGGTCACGCAGGTGCTGTTTAAGATGATCGGCTTTGCGATGTGGACAGCTCCGATCGGCGCTTTCGGGGCCATCGCGTTCACGGTCGGCAAATTCGGCCCCTCCACGCTTCTCGCCCTCGGCAAATTGGTTACGGAATTCTATGTCTGCTGCCTGCTGTTCGTCGCACTCGTGTTGACGCCGATCGCGTACGCCGCGGGCGTGAACATCCTGCGGCTGATTCGCTATTTTGCTGCCGAACTGATGATCGTCGTCGGCACCAGTTCTGGTGAATCCGTATTTCCGAGCCTAATCGCCAAGTTGGAGCGGCTTGGCGTGGAGGAATCCATCGTTGGCCTGGTGCTGCCCGCCGGTTATTCCTTCAATCACGACGGCACGTGCCTGTACTGGTCCACGGTCTCGGTGTTTCTGGCGCAGGCGGTCGGCATTCATCTCACGATTGGCCAGCAGTTCGCGCTGCTCGCGACGATGTTGTTCACGTCCAAAGGCGGCGCCGGCGTCGCCGGTTCGGCGATCGTAGTCCTTGCAACGACTCTGTCCGCGACCAACGTGATTCCCGTCGCCGCCGTCGGACTTGTTCTCGGCGTCCACAGCCTGCTGTCGTCCGTATTCGTGCCCGTGAACGTGCTGGGCAACACTCTTGCGACCATCGTGATGGCTCGGACGGAGGGGGCTGTTGATTTGCCCGCGCTGCAGTTGGCGCTAAAGATCGGCCCCGAAGCGTCATCCCAGTCATCCGCGTCCTAATCTTTTGCGGACGGGCCGCGCCGCATGGATCCGAAAGGAAGAATGATGACGAGACCCCCTTCAAAAGAGGAATTGCAGCAACTCGTGCCAAATGGAATCTTGCGAGCAGCGATCAACCTGGGGAATCAGGTTCTCGCGCAATGGAATTCCACCAGTAGCGAACCAGGCGGAGTAACCGTGGACCTGGCGCGCGAACTAGGCCGGCACCTGGGAGTTTCCGTGGAGTTTGTATTGTTCGACGCCGCCGGCAAGGTGGTTGACGCGATTGCATCGGGGGCCTGGGACATCGCGTTTCTCGCGCTCGATCCCAAGCGCGCCATGGAGATCCTCTTTTCCGCCCCTTACGTCATCATCGAAGGCACGTACGTGGTGCGAAATTCTTCCCCCCTGCGCAAGATCGAGGATTTTGACCGGCCTGGAGTGCGCATTGCCGTCGGGAAGGGAGCGGCTTACGATCTGTTTCTAACGCGGTTCCTGAAACATGCCGAACTCGTCCGCTGCGACACGTCGGCCGGCGCTCTGAATCTTTTCTGGGACGAAGGGTTGGAAGCGGCCGCCGGAGTGCGCCAGCCGCTCGAGGATTTCGCCAAAAGCCATGCCGGATGCCGCGTAATCAATGGAAGGTTTACAGCCATTGAGCAGGCGATGGGAACGCTGCAGGGCCGCCCCGCCGGCCGTGAATATCTGCAGATGTTTATTGAAGAAATGAAGCGGACAGGGTTTGTCGCGTCGGCTCTGGGGCGAAGCGGACAACTTGGAGCGGCCGTTGCGCCGGCCGCCGATTCCTGGCCAAGCTTCTGAGCAACTCGCCAGCCTTCCTCCAAATTGCCCCGAAATGTAGCGGTCCCGGTTGCAAATACATTCCACGCGCCAGTTTCAATTGCTGAACAGTTGATAAGAAATTAGAATCGAAAATTGGTCTCCACATAGCCGAATTGCGCCTGCGTGCCGGATGGATAGATGTTCGCGATCAGGCTTTTCCCCCAAGCGTGCGCGTAATAAGTGGTGACGCTGAATCCGTAGCGCAGCGGGATGTCCAGACTGGCGTCCCAGACGTTGGCGAGGCTGCGGTTGCCGTTGCTGGCGCGCCCGGTATATCCAAAAGTTTTCGGCTGGAAAGCGCCGCCTCCCCCGTACCAAAGATCCTGAACGTTTGCCAGGCGCAGCGCGTGAAGTTCCGTGCGGACGGCCAGGGCATGGGGTAGCCGGAACGCCGCCGAGCCGTAAAAATCCTCGCTATTCATCATGTTGTAGAACGGAAATCGCGCGTAGGGCCGCGGCGTCGGCAGGACTTGAAAAAATGTGCCGTGAACGTTGTCGTTGGGATTGGAATCGCCGCTGCCAAACGAATATCCGGCGCTCAGCCAGGGACCGATCAGGCGCACATTCGGTTGCCAGCCGGCTTCCCCTACGAACGCTTCCGCGCGCTGCGCCAGTTGGCCCCAGCCGCCGTTTTGCAATGCTCCCCAAGCCAGAAAATTGAATTGGCCGGCGCGGCCGGCATGTACCACGTGGGCGTAGTCGGCGCCGTAGGTGCCGATCCGGATATTAAAGGTGTCGGCCGTCCGCGCGCCAACGGTGCGGTTGTCGGTCTTGAGAGCTCCGCGGTCGTCCACGTACCCTAGCGCGAAGACGCGCAGCGATCCGGAGTTTCTGCTCGAATTTGTGGAATGGGTGAAGGCTCCGTAAAATACGTCCACGTCCAGTTCGCCCATTCCGTCGCTCTGAAATACGCCGCGCGTGGGCCGCGCGCCGAACAGGGTAACGTTGTTGCCGCCTGAATTAAACCCAAGCTGCGCACCATCGAAACTGCGCTGCACCGCGGAAAATCCAAAGTCTCCGATCAATCGCTGGACCACGCGCGTATTCACCAGGGCGGCCAAAGTCTTGTCCTTCGGCTGAACTTCCGCGCCATCCAGAAACGTAAACCGGCCGAGCTTCAGCCTCATGTGTGCGGGAAGTCTGAATCCCACAAAGGCCTGTTTCACGAAGCCGTTCACGTTATTTCTCTGGTTGCCGTTCGCGGCGAAATACGTGCCGCCCAGGCCCAGCTGGCCTAGCCGGCCCGGCTGCACCGCGCCGGGAGGCAAGTCGACGATTGCGTCCGCCGCGCCTTCCAGCAGCCACTCGAACGCCTCGCTTTTCTGGCCGATGCCGATTTTCAAAAGCGAATGCTCGAACGCATAGGTGTTCTGGCCGCTGGTGGGCTGGAAAAAGTCCCAAGCCTCGGTTCGGAATCGCCAGTTGATTGAAACGTTCAACGGGCCAAGCTTATGCTGCACGGCCGGAGCGGAGACGGGTGCGGGTTTGGGACTTGAATTACTGTTCCCTTCCGTCGCAGGGGAGATGCCGCCGGGAACGGGCGCATTTGCCGCCGTTCCGTTTTCGCCACCCACGAGGTGTGACACGGGAGGACTTGCAAGCGTCGCCTGTTGCCGTCCCCAAAGCATTCCGCTAGGCAGGGCGAATAACGCCAGAAGAAATAAATTAAGAAAGCGGGACCTCAAATCATGATTTGCGAGCATAGTTCACCTCTGCCGTTGGCAGGAAGGCATCCAACGGAGAAAATTTCGATAATACGAACAACTATTTGGCGGAATGGAGCAGACTGGTAATTACCGCGGTCACCTCGCCGGGGTCTTTCCTAAGCCCAGTCTGTTGATGCCGGATCTCACCTCCGGAATCAAGAATCGTGATCACGCTCGAATGGGCGAAATCCACATTCGAGACTTTTGTGTAGCGAACGCCCAGAACGGCAGCGAGCACCCTCACTGCATCGGCTGAGCCCGTCAATAACGTCCAGCGCTTCGTATCCAGGCCATGCGCCGATCCGAACCGCTTCAGTTGCGCGGGAGTATCCTGCGCCGGGTCGAAAGAAATCAGCGCGAATCCGACCTGTTCGCGGATCCGCTCCGGCAGCGCTTTCTCGATGTTTTGCATGTCCACAACAATCATCGGGCAGGCATCCTTGCAACTCGTATAAATCATTGCCAGTACCAGCGGCTTGCCTTGAAACCGTCCGAGGGTCGTCGATTTGCCGTCCTGATCCGTCCAGCGCGAGTTCAATTGATAAATTGAGTTCCCGCCCAGGGGCTTGCGACCGCTAGTGTCGCCCGCAGTTTGCGGGCGTGCCTCGCGAGCGGCGACACGGCCGAAGCCGGCCACGCAGGGGAGGCAAATCGCGAGAATCAGCGCAAGTTTCATGGCCGCGTTTCCGTTACGCATCGAAACCCGAGATTTTCCGTGGTGTAGCTTGCTTTCAGACTGGTCCGAAATGCGTATCGAAGAAAGGCCGCATAATCGGATGAATCCGCCGCGCCCAAACTTCCATTTCCGCAAAATTGATCGTTGCCATCCGTATCGGTCGGTATCGCGCTGCTGAAATCGAGCGTCCACTCCCAAATCAGACCGTACAATCCGGAGATACCGAAACCATTGGTGGACGCGCTGGTCACTGGGGGAAGTCTCGCCGGGTTGGGCTGAGCGAACCAGTCCAGGCTTTTCGAAGGCCCCCGTCCCCGGTCATACGCGACGTATTCCCACTGATCGGTGGTGGGAAGGTCCTTTCCGCGGGCCTGGCAGTAGGCGCGCGCGGCAAACCACGAAACGTGCGTCACGGGCGCCTGGCCCTCGTTCCTTTCGTCTCCGAATTGAAAATCATCCTTCCAACCGTCGAGGTAATGCGAATCTGCGTACAAACTTTTGATCTGGGATTTCCTCCACTCCGGATTTTCCCTGACGAACTTCGCGAACTCGGCCATTGTCGCCGGATACCGGTCCATCCAGAACGCTTTCACCGGTACCGAATCTCGCTTGAAGGTCTTCTTTCCGTTCGCCCCGGCAAGGAACGGAACACGAGTCCCTGCCGGGATGAAGACCGCCTCGCTCGCCCAGATTGCGGGGCTGATCAGAAAAAGCAGCACGAGAATCGTTCGTTTGCTCACGGCAGCCCCTTATTTCTTCCGATGAGTCTTCACTTCGTCGGGTGAAACTTCCTTGCCTGAGTTGCCCCAGCTGTTGTAGACGAACGTCAAGAGATTCGCGATTTCCTCGTCGGTTAAGGTCCACTGCGGCATCACGCCGTCGAATTCCTGGCCGTTGACAACCAGCTTTCCTTGTCTTCCTCCGATTATCGTTTCAATCGCGCGATTCTTGTCCGCATTCAGGAAATCGGATTGCGCAAGGGGAGGAAACGCTCGCGCGATGCCCTGGCCCTCGGATTGATGGCAGGCCGCGCAATTCGCTTTGTAGACTTGTTCGCCCCGCTGCATTCGTTCGTCCTTCGAGCGCGCGGGAGGCGTCACCCGGCCAGGCACCTCGGCCACCTTGATTCCGGTGCCTTCCGGAAGGTAAACCTCATCCCTGATCTTTCCCGAATAGATCGATTTGTCCTCGTCTCCGCTTACTTTCAACTGCGCCAGCGCCCCTCGATTGAAGGCGCGGGACAAGGCGTGATCGACCAGAACAAACGTTCCCGGGACGTTCACCGTAAAATCCACGATGGACGAGCCTCCCGGCGCGATGCTCGTCGTTTGCACGTTGCTTTCGATCAGGCTGGTGTTCCCGCCGACCCATACCCGGTCAAAGACTTCCCCGATCACATGAAACGAGGAAGTGAGATTGGGGCCGCCGTTTCCGACGTACAGACGAACCGTTTCGCCCGCTTTCGCTTCCAGAGCCGTACTGCCAATCGTCGAGCCGACCGAGCCGTTGAACACGATATATTCCGGCTTTTCGTCGATGGCTTTCTCCATGCTGAATTGCTGGTCGCCGGCTTCCCCATTTTTCCCCTTGGTGTAGAACTCGCTTTGCATCACGTAGTACTCATGGTCGACTTTGGGCAACCCTGCGATTGGATCGACCAGTATGAGACCGTACATCCCGTTCGCGACGTGCATAACCACGGGAGCAGTTCCGCAGTGGTAGACGTACAGTCCCGGATGAATCGCCTTGAATGAAAATACGGAACTATGCCCGGGAGCAGTCAGCGACGATGCAGCCCCGCCCCCGGGGCCAATCACCGCGTGCAGATCGATGTTGTGCGGCATTTTATTGTGGGGATGATTGTCGAGATGGAACTCCACAAGATCGCCTTCGCGGACGCGAATAAACTTCCCCGGAACGCTCCCGCCATACGTCCAGAAGGTGTACGACACGCCATCGGCGAGCCGCCCTTCCACTTCCGTAACCTCGAGATGCACCACGACTTTTGCCGGGTGCGTGCGTGAAATCGGCGGGGGAACATTCGGGGCATTCGTCAGGTTGAGGATCTCTTCGCCCACTAGGGGCTCTGCGGAGTCCTGACCGGCGGTTGCCGGGCGGGCGTGGGCCCCAACCACGAAACAGAACGCTTGCAGCAGCATCACACTGCAGAAGGCCTTCCCCGAGGAGCGCGCAAATGCAAGTCTTTTCCCTTGTGACATAACCAGCCTCCTACCGCATGAAGAAAGTATGTATCGCGTGCCCGCACCCATGCCGCATACGCGACGCTGCAAACATTCCGATCATTTAAACCCCGCGCAACGCTTTTTTTCCACTTGGCTCTCCACTTGGCTCAAGGGGCGCCTCCCTAATACACCACTAATTCTGAGCCGACTTTCAGTCCAGGGCAGTGACTTAGGTCACTCGGTGGCCTGGAGCGTTTTGGGGCCCAATTGGAAGCCCGAATGTACTGCAAACAGGATCGGGCAACATTCTCCCTCCTCCAATCCACACCTCTTCAAGAGAGAATCCCGGTTCGGAACGGCACCTGGCTGCACTGTGCTGAGGGCACACACCCGGGCAGCCTCGATACCAACAAGTCTGAGTTGCAATGCGCCCGAGGGGCAAGGAAATCCAAACTGGAAAGGGTGCCTCATTGTCGATCTCGGTAAATTTCCTGTCAAGGACAGCGGCTCAGGATGTTCTATCGAACACACACTCGGACTTGGCGTTGGTTTGATTATTCTGCCGGATCGCAAATTGGGGGTGCAACCGAGAAAAGGAAAAATGGTCGGGGCGAGAGGATTTGAACCTCCGGCCTCCTGGTCCCGAACCAGGCGCGCTAGCCAGGCTGCGCTACGCCCCGACGATACGCACTCGGGCGCGGGAAAAAACGGCCCGAATGGAAGATTTAGAATAGCATAGCTCGCGATGGGAACCTAGAGCAGGGCGCGTCCGACAATGGAGCGGATTCGTACGGATTGATCCCAGGTAGGACAGGCTTCAGCTTGTCTGTTCGTAATTTCCTATGCCGCTCATCAAACCTGACAGGCTGAAGCCTGTCCTACCCGGCAATGGGCGGCGAGCCGCTATGCTATAGTGAATTGAGCGACACGGAAAATCCACGCATCTAGCAATGGAATTTTTGACCCGGGAGGAGCGCGGGCGGCGGTTCGCGCGCAACCAGATGGCATTGATCGAGCGCATTCAGAAAGACCTGACCGAAGCGATGATGGCCAAGGACGAGCTGCGGCTGAGCGTGCTGCGCATGGTGAAATCCGCGCTGAAGTACAAGGAAATCGAGAAAGTCCGTCCGCTCGATGACGGTGAATCCCTGCAGGTGCTGCAGACGCTTTTGAAGCAGCGCCGCGAATCAGTCGAGCAATTTACAAAAGGCGGCCGGCAGGATCTGGCCGACAAGGAAACCAAGGAAATCGCCATCCTTGAGGCCTACATGCCGGCGGGGGCTTCCGATGCCGATATGAGTGCCGCGATTGAAGCCGCGATCGTCGAAACCGGAGCGAATTCGCCGAAGTCGATGGGAGCGGTGATCAAGGCAGCCAAGGCGCGGCTGGAAGGCAAAACCGTGGACGGCAAAGTGCTGTCCGAGCGTGTGAAGGAGCGGCTGTCGAAGATGGGCTAGCGAAACAAGTTGAGAGCCGAGAGTTTAGAGCTAAAGGTCCAAGTCTGAAAGTAAATGTAAGCCCCGCAGTGAAGGCGAAATCCTTGCAGCCGACTCCTCGTCCTGTATCGACATTGTGACCCTTCCCCGCGTATCCTCCTCGGATGCCGTTACCCGAAACAATTTCCGTTCGCTACACCGACGAAGAGGCCGGATATGTGACCGTGCGGCCGGTGGTCGACCCTGCGCGTCCTTTTTCCCCGGGCCAATGCACGCTGGCGATCCTGGAATCCGGCGGGGTAAGCCCAAGGCATCTGATGGAACTGGATCGGGAAGCGGGATTAAAGCGCAGGATATTTCGCAAACAGAGTTTCTGGGAAGCCCTATTGGAAATTGCAGCCAGCGAAAACATTCAGTATCACGGATACTCCTACGGCCGCGGGGCCGACATCTACCGTCTCGACCTGGACGGTGAAATTGTCGGGCAGATTACCGAGGCCCTGAAGCGTCTGGCGCCGCGAGGTCTGCACATCGTATTCGGCACGCTGCCCGCGGCCGCAAGCATTCTCTTTGTCTGCCCGAGGGCTTAGGTTTCGTGGCAGGCGTTTGCGCGCCCTTAGCCGAATGGGCATTTGCTTCCGACGCGCCGCGCAAATTTATGTCTAACCCAAAACAATTTAGGCCATAATGCCGGGCGACCCCCGTGGCGCTGGAAGGCTCGGCCCGTGGCGGCGGATTTGCCCCGGTGAGATCGCGGAGGTGAAGCTTGGCCGAAAAACCCTGGAGTTCGACGGCGCCGCCGGCTGATTTCCGCCCGTACGTCGATTCATCGAGCGCGATCACCGAGTTCAGCTGGCGTGCCGTCATTCTGGGATCGCTGTTCGGCATATTGTTCGGAGCCGTTTCCGTGTACGTCGGGCTGCGCGCGGGGCTCACCGTTTCCGCCTCGATTCCGATCTCCGTCCTGTCGATTTCCATTCTGCGCGCGTTCGGCAAATCAACAATTCTCGAAAATAACATTGTGCAGACCACGGGCTCGGCGGGCGAATCGGCCGCGGCCGGTGTGATTTTCACTCTCCCCGCGCTGATTTTTCTGGGTTTTTCGCTGAATACTGAATACTGGCGCGTATTTTTTCTGGCATTGATCGGCGGTTGGCTGGGCGTTCTGCTGATGATCCCGCTGCGGCGGCAGCTGATCGTCAAAGAGCACGGCAACCTCACATTTCCCGAAGGCACGGCGTGCGCGGACGTCCTGGTGGCAGGCGAGCGAGGCGGCTCGTTTGCCGGGCGCGTTTTCTGGGGGCTCGGCCTCGGCGGCGTCTACACCTTTTGCATGAACACGCTGGGGATGTGGCCGGGCCAGCCGGAGTACCGGCCGAACTGGCTGCCGGGGGCGTCGGTCCGTACGGCCATCACCTCGGAATATCTGGGCGTCGGTTACATTATCGGGCCGCGTGTTTCCGGAACGCTGTTTGCCGGCGGGGTAATTTCTTGGCTGGTGCTGATGCCGGCGATCAAATTTTTCGGATCGCTTTCGCCGAATGCGCCGCTGTATCCCAGCACCGTGCCGATTCCGCAGATGACGCCCGACCAGCTTTGGGCCAGTTACATCCGACCCATGGGCGCGGGCGCCGTCGCCGCGTCCGGACTTATTACATTGATCAAGACAATGCCCACGATTTTCGCGGCGCTCACTGCCGGCCTCGCGGACATGCGCAAGAACAGGGAAGCGGCGGCCGCAACCAGCCGCACCGAACGCGACATTTCGATGCGCTTCGTCCTGATCGGGTCCGGCGTGCTTCTATTCATGATGTGGGCGCTGCTGCGGTTCAAGCCGGTTCCCGGAGCGCAGACCGGGGCGTTCGCCAACCTGATTGCGGCGATCTTTGTAATCGTTTTCGGTTTTCTATTTGTGACCGTCGCTTCGCGCATCAGCGGATTGATCGGCAATTCGTCCAATCCCATCAGCGGCATGACTATTGCCACGCTGATGGCCACCTGCGCCGTGTTCCTGGTGATTCACTGGACGGCGAACTCATACGCGGTTCTCGCGCTCACGATCGGCGGCGTCGTGTGCATCGCGGCGGCGATTGCCGGTGCGACTTCGCAGGATTTGAAAACAGGCTATCTGGTCGGCGCGACTCCCTACCAGCAGCAACTCGCTCTGATCGTCGGCGTCCTGGTTTCCTCGTTCGCCATCGGCGGAACGCTGATCCTGATGAATATTGGCCTCGCGCAGTACAAGCCCATGCAAATCGGGCTCGACATCGACAATCTGCCCACCGGCGTGCAGCTTCAGGACAATTCGTTCGACCATGAAGGAAAGAAGTACATCCTGGTGAATTCGATCGGATCGAGCGTCATTCCCGACGGAAAATATCTCTATGACTCGGGAACGAAACAAATTGAAATTCAGTGGGTGCAGGGAATCGGTAGCGACCAGGCGGCCGCTCCACAGGCGCGCCTGATGGCCACGGTGATCAGCGGGATTCTCAACCAGCGATTGCCCTGGCGGCTGGTTTTTCTAGGCGTCTTTCTCGTGATTGCCGTGGAATTGCTCGGCGTGCGTTCGCTTCCGTTTGCCGTGGGCTCGTACATTTCGATCGCCACCACCATGGCCATGTTCGCCGGAGGATTATTGCGCTGGATCGTGGAGCGCGGCCAGCAGCAGAAAAGCGGCGCCGAGAGTGAAGTCAGCCCCGGCTCTCTCTATTCGAGCGGCTTAATCGCGGCCGGCGGCGTTTTCGGATTGCTCGCCATCTTCCTCAACCTGCTGCAGGACCCCGAGCTGAGCAAGCGACTGCCGCACTGGCTGATGAGCGCGCTCTTTTTGCCCTGGCCCGCGAAGATTTTTGCGTTCGGCGAAAAATTCATGCCGCAGGTAAGCCAGTCGCCGTGGCTCGGCGTGGTGATGTTCCTGCTGCTGGCGTCTTCGCTGTTTGTGTTTGCACGCAAGAAGCTGGAGTAGCGCCAGTAGGACAGGCTTCAGCCTGTTGGTTTAGGTTTCACGCGTGCACGATTTCAACCCGACAGGCTGAAGCCTGTCCTACTAAACCCCGCCATGAGCGAAAATCAGCCAACGCGCCGCGAAATCCTGCTGGGCACGGCGGCGTCGTTTCTGCTGAATGGAAATCTGAAGGGACAGGCGATGGATTCCTCCATTTGTTTTCTGAGCGCCATCGAGATGGCGCGGCTGATCCGTGCTAAAAAGCTTTCGGCGCGCGAAGCCCTGGCCGATCACCTGAAGCAGATCGAGCGCGTGAATCCCAAAGTGAACGCCATCGTGACGCTGGTCGCGGACATGGCCGCCGACGCCGCGGCCAAGGCCGACGAGATGCAAGCGCGCAAGCAAACCTTGGGCCCGTTGCACGGCCTGCCCGTCGCGCACAAGGATCTGCTGGAGACGCGCGGCATCCGCACCACATTCGGATCGCTGCTTTACAAGGACTACATCCCCGCCGAGGACGACATCGTGGTCGAGCGCATGAGGCGCGCCGGCGCGATCATCATCGGAAAAACCAACACGCCCGAATTCGGCGCGGGATCGCAGACGTTCAACAAAGTTTTCGGCGCGACGCGCAATCCCTACGACCTGTCAAAAACGTGCGGCGGATCCTCCGGCGGCGCGGCCGTTTCGCTCGCATGCGGCCTTGCGCCCGTGGTCAGCGGCTCCGATACCGGAGGCTCGCTGCGCAATCCCGCCGCGTTCTGCAACGTCGTCGGTTTCCGGCCGTCCATCGGCCGGGTGCCGAACCCAAAGGCGGCGTTTGCATGGTCCACGCTCAGCACTTCCGGTTGCCTCGGGCGATCGGTGGCCGATCTTGCCTACGTGCTGAGCACGATCGCGGGGCCGGATTCCCGCGCGCCGCTCTCGATCAAGGAACCGGGAGATATTTTCGCGCGCCCGCTCGACCGCAGTTTCAAAGGCGTGCGCGTGGCCTGGTTCAAGGATCTGGGCGGCGCGCCCTTCGATCCGCGCGTGCGCGCGGTGGTGGATGGCCAGAGAAAAACGTTAGAATCGCTGGGCTGCATCGTCGAGCAGGCCGAGCCGGACTTTGCCCCCGCGGAAATCGCGTTTCGCACCCTGCGCGCGCTGGCGTCGGCCAACGCGTATGGCGAGCGCCTGCACGATCACCCGGATGCGTTCAAGGACACGCTGAAAGGCGAGATCGAGGAAGGCCTGCGCCTCTCCAGCATGGACATCGCGCGCGCCGAAACCGCCCATGGCCAGCTCTGGCGCGGCTTTCAGGCGTTTCTGGAAAAATACGAATATTTTGTTTTGTCCACCGCGCAGTTGCCGGCATTCGACGTCGATATTCCATACCCCACGGAAATCGCAAGCATGAAATTCACGAACTACATCGACTGGATGAAGTCATGCTGGTACATCTCTGCCACGGGGAATCCGGCGGCTTCGGTGCCGGCAGGGTTCACACCGGAAGGGCTTCCTGTGGGAATACAGATCGTGGGCCGCAACAGGGAAGATTTCAGTGTGCTGCAACTGGCGCACGCGTTTGAATTGGCGACTGGATTTGGGAAGAGACGGCCAATCGTTGCCTAAAAAATGCGCGCAAACCTCTATTTTTGTAGGTCAGAGGAATGTTCCTTTATCACCGTCGCCACCTCTGAGCCAGCCACAGCTTCGCCAATCATTACTTGAGTTTTCTGATAGAACTCGTCGAGAACAAGCGCAGTCAAATAAGCTTCGCTCACTTGCTCTTTGCTGCCGTCTGGATGAGTAACCATCCCAGACATGACGCCCCAGCCTTTTTGATTCATAAGAACGTCGATGGCTTGTTTGACTTCATTTGGGTAAAAATTGAATGTCAACACAACGACGCCAATGACCTCGTTGTCGTGTGAAATCAGTAGTGGACCACCCGAATTCCCATGGTTGAAGGCACCATTTACTATGATATGTTTCACAGCCTTGCCGCTCGAAGTGTCTTCTCGATAGCCGGATACATACCCAACGCTGAGTAAGGGCGAAATGCCGTTGTACAAGAACGGATATCCCCAAGTCGACACAGAGGTTCCGGGAACGGGAGTATCTTTCACGGCCAGCTTCAGGCCACCCGGTAATTTTTCCGCAGGTACCAGCAACGCGATGTCACGCCCCGCGTCCCGGATAATGCGGGAAAATTTAACCGGCTTATTTGCCGTGCTGATCCCAACTAGATTTTGTTCCGTGCAGGTCGCAACCACATGGACATTTGTGACAATGATTCCAGTATCTAAAAGAAACCCAGAACCGCTCGCCACATTGGGGCACTTGATCAAGTAAATTGCACCCAGTGACCTGCGTTGTTCGGGGCCAGCAGCGTCGATAACTAATCCCGCGTTAACCGAGGTCGTGACGGCAACTGGCGCTTGCGCGAAAATGGGGAGCCCATAGGCCAGGCTGAGAAATCCGAGGAATAGGCTCATTGCGAAAGAACTTATTTGGGTGTTCATAGTTCACCTCCACACATTAGAACGAAAATGCGGCGCAAACTTGCAGTCACTAAAGATTGATTCGTTTGCGCAGCGCATGAGGTCTACTAGGAGACATAACCCGCTATCTATCAGCACGATAAAGGTATCTATCGGCACGCGAGAAGCAGTCGGCGCCGAAGGCTTCCCTAATTTTTCGCGACGAATACTTGAACGACTAAGAATAATTCAGCACATGCCCATGCTTGCCCGACCACTCCTCGTAAAACTGCTCGATCGTCCGCTGGATCCCGAATCCCCACGAAAACAGCCGGTAATTCTTGAATTTGTCGGGGATCACGTAGCGCTCGGTCGCTTCCTCGACGGGGACGCCGGCCTTGTAGGATTTTTCCGCTTGTTCGGCGAGATCGTCGAAGCAGGAGCGCATTTCCGACACGCCTTCCTGTCCGCAAATATTGCCGTGGCCGGGGACGAAAAGCGTTTTCTTGTCAAAGGTGGCGAATTTGGCGAGCGTCTCGCGCCATTTCATGGCGTAGCCGTTGATGTTGACGGGGTATTGCCCGCCGGTCAGCAAGTCGCCCATGTACGCGACGTTTTGTTCGGGCACGCGGAAGATCAGGTCGGTGTCCGTGTGGCCGATGTAGTGCTCGACCACGACGGTGAGGCCGCCGAGATCGATTTTGATGGGCATCTTCGCGGGGTCGAGCGAACGGTTCGGAAGCGCGAGGACGGCTTGACTCACCGGGACAAACATTCCGGAAACGCCTTCAATGTCGCTTTTGAAGTGTTCGCGCTGCGCGTCGGTCTTGGCTTCCTTCACGCGCTTTTCCCACGGAACGAGAAACGTTTCCAGGCTTTCCGACTGCCATTTCGGATAGATCGCGGCCATGCGCGCGGGCACGTCGGCGTGTGCCCAGATAGGAATTCCCGCGCCGCCGTACACAGAGTTTCCCAGCGTGTGGTCGAAATGCCAGTGTGTGTTGAGCGCGCCATGGACGGGCAACTGCGTCAGCGTGCGCAGCGTGTCCAGCTGAAATTGCGCGGCGATGGGCGTCTGAAATCCCTCGATCATCATGGCCGCGTCGCGGCCGATCAGGATTCCACCGTTGGATCGCGCCTGCAAACCCTTGGACCGGTCGGTAATCGTGGCATACAAGCCTTCGCCGATTTTTCGGATGGAGGCGAAGCCCTTATCGGCGACGGGCTGCGCGGCGATGCGCGGGTCGCTTGCCATTCCCTGGGCCAGCGCGGGCAGCGGCGCGAATTTCGCGGCGGCGTATAGCGCGCCCAGCGACGACGTGCCGGCAAGGAATTTTCTTCGCGAAAACGGCCTGGCAAAAGTATTCATGGGATTCTCCGTGGATCTCAACGGAGCATAGAGGATTTGATGCCGTGGAGCAACGGGGTTTTGTAGGACAGACACTCTTGTTTGTCCCTTAAAGTCCTGCGGGGCTTTCGCGTAACAAGAAGAAAGTTACGCGTGCATTTGTCCTTATCCCATCGAGGAAAGACAAGAGCGTCTGTCCTACCGTAATGGCTTCTTGATCCCATCGTAGATGATGATCGACAGCACCACCAGCACCCACACCGGAAAAACGCCCATGCCGGGGATGGCTTCGGCGACCAATCCGGGCAGCAAAGCCCACCGCCGGCCGAGGATCAGGAACAGGATGATCGCCGTGACCACGTCAAGCGCCACCTGCAAGGGCGGCGCAATCACCGTCCACATGGCGAGAAAATCGGAAATGGCTGCGACGCCAAACGCAATCGCCATCCGGGATCGAGAGTGGCGCGGCGTTTGCGCGGGGATGGCCTCGGCGCCTTTTTCCGAAACGATGATTGCGGGCTTGTTGGCTTCCATCGTGATGCTCCCGGACCCGGTCCCCTACGCCCATTAAACCAGCAAAGATCGTGCCATGGCCGCAGACTGTCCGCAAGGACAGCGTCTTGATTGAAAGATTGGACACGGAGCGGCGCCAATTCTTCCCCTGGAATTCCCATTTCTGCTATGATCTTTCAACCGCCCAAATTTCCAATAAGGAGTTCTAACGATGGGGAACATCTCGCTTGGCCGAATCCTGATATTCGCCGCGCTGCTTGGACTTTCCGGCTGCAACAAGCCTGCTGATGTCGGAACCTCTTCCTCTAGCGCCGGCGATAGCCCGTCCGCGAGCGCGGGAGGGGATTCGGCGCCCGGCCAAAGTTCCTCTCGTGGAGAGGAAAACAAATCCTCCGGAGGCCTCGGCTCTCTGTTCACCGCCAAACCGATTGTTGTGGATGCCGGAACTGAAATCACCGTGACGGCGGACCAGTCCGTCAGCTCGAAAGCGAACAATGCGGGAGATCGCTTTGATGCGTCACTGGCCGCCCCCGTGGTGGTGGGCGAGAAGCATGTGATTCCTTCGGGAGCCAGGGCGAGCGGCACCGTAACCGACGCGAAGTCCGCCGGAAAGTTCAAAGGGAATGCGGAACTCACCGTAACGCTGACCTCGATCACAGTGAATGGACAGGAATACGACGTGAAGACAAACACGGTCTCCAGGGCCAGCAAGGGCCGTGGTAAACGAACAGCGGTGGGCGCCGGAGGCGGTGCGGCCGTAGGGGCAATCATCGGCGCGATCGCGGGAGGCGGCAAGGGTGCGGCCATCGGTGCGGGCGCGGGAGCCGGAGCAGGCACGGCGGGCGCCGCATTCACAGGCGAGCGGGACGTTACGATTCCCGCGGAAACGAAACTCAGCTTCAGGTTGAAGGAACCGCTCGAAATTAAGGCGAAATGATCGGCAATTCTAGTAATTTGAGGCCTTTGGCACGCGCGGACAAAGGGTAACTACGCGGGTCAAATATTTAGGCATGTGATTTGACATGCCTTGTGGTATACTGCGTTTGCGCTAATACATCGGTTGTTTGGTGTGGTTGCTCTGGCACGGCCTGCTCGAATTGAGAAAACCCCGCCTCTGATTTCCTCCGTACGTTTTCAGCGTAATTTTAACTAGGACTGGCAAAGCCAGTCAACTGCCCGCACAGGGTGTGGACTCTGCACATGCAGAGCGTCCCGGCAAAGCCGGAACGCAAAGTCCAAAAAGATCCGTGTGTGCGCAGAGCCGGCAAAGCCGGCAGAAAAGACAAAATAGAACCATGCAGAATTTTTCAGAATTACAGATTTCCAATATCATCAAGGAGCGCCTGGCGCACGGCAAGTTCGTGACGCCGACTCCGGTGCAAGCCGCCGCAATTCCTGTGGCGCTCGACGGCAAGGATGTGATGGCGACCGCTCAGACAGGGACCGGCAAGACGCTCGCGTTCCTGATTCCGGTGATCGAGCAACTGCTCAAGAACAAGCCGAGGGGTATCGAAGCACTGGTGCTCGTTCCCACCCGCGAACTCGCCATGCAGGTAGTGGAGCAGTACAACGCGCTCCGCGGCAAGACATTGCCGGCGGCGGCGCTGGTCGTGGGCGGTTTGCCCGAAGCCAAGCAACTCGCCGCGATTCGCGCCGGGGCCCGCTTGATCGTCGCAACTCCCGGACGGCTCGAGGACTATCTCAGCCGCAACTTGTTCAACTTCAAATCGCTCGGCGTGCTCGTCCTCGATGAGGCTGACCGTATGCTGGACATGGGATTCCTCCCGGCCATTCGCCGCATCGCGGCCGTGCTGCCGAAGGATCGCCAAACGATGTGCTTCTCCGCCACTCTCGAAGCGTCGGTGGTGCACCTCGTCAATGACTACATGCGCAATCCCGTGCGCCTCGCATTCGGATCTACGCTGAAGCCTTCGGAAAACGTCCGCGTTCAGGCGTTCGAGGTTTCCGCCGACCGCAAGCAGCAAATGCTGCTGCACCTGCTGTCGAAGGAAACCGGCCGCTGCCTGGTCTTCGCGCGCACCAAGCGCGGGGCCGAGAAGCTGGCCCGCAACCTGAGCCGCGAAGGCTTGACCGCCACCATGATTCATGGCGATCGTTCGCAATCGCAGCGCAACGCGGCGCTCGCTGGATTCCAGCAGGGCCGCTACCGCGTGATGGTTGCCACGGACCTGGCTTCCCGCGGCATCCACGTGCAGGACATCGCACACGTCATCAACTACGACTTGCCGGAAATTGCAGAGAACTTCATCCACCGCGTGGGCCGCACCGGCCGCGCAGGCAAAATGGGTGTGGCCTCGACGCTGTTCGGCCGCGATCAGCGCTCCGAACTGCTGCAACTCGAGCGCACGCTGGGTATCCGCATGGAGCGGATTTCCGCCGAAGGGCAGCTTCCTGCCCCAAAGCCGGAGCCCACGCAGGTTGAAATCGACCGCATGCACAGCAATTCCGCCTCCAGGATGCAGCGCCTTCCCGGCGAAATCCTGCAGGCGCAATTCGCGAACTAAACCTTAATTCCCGCAAACCATTCAAGGTTTGCAGGTCTGAAATTTGTAGGGACACGGCAATGCCGTGCCCCTACTGCCGACCCGGATCTAGCTAATACAAGCGCCCTCTCCGCCCCGCGTACTTCGGGACGGAGAGGGCGCTTCTTTTTGGGCGAGCATTGGCCGCGCAGTTCATTCAAACCGCGCGTCCCAAATTCCGCATCTCCGCTGCATCCATCAAATCGATAAATTGAACCTTCCAGGGCTTTTCGCTCAGATCCAGGCGCGCAACCGTCACGGGCAATTGGAATCGCCGTGGCCCCGCGCTCCCGGGATTAATAAACAGAACGCCGCCATGTTCGGTGCGCGCTGGCTTGTGCGAATGCCCGCTGATTACGATGTGAAATCCGGCGGCTGCGGGATCGAGATCGAGGGCATGAACGTCATGCAGCACGTAAATGGTGGCGGGCCCGGCCTCGATGACTTCGCTTTCGGGCAGCGCCCGCGCCCAGGGCTCGGTGTCCACGTTCCCGCGCACCGCGAACACCGGCGCCATCATTTTCAATTTTTGGATAATCCCGGGATCTCCGACATCGCCGGCGTGAATGATCAGATCCGAGCCCTGGAGCGCGGCCAGGGCTTCTTCCCGCAGCAATCCGTGCGTGTCGGAAATAATTCCTATCGTGTTTGGGTTTCTGCTCACGGCAGGTTCTTCATTGTTTTCTGGTTCAAGGACGCTATTCGGACCCATTGATCTTGTGCAGGAAGCGGGCGTTTCTATATTCGCGGACGCGCGACTGCTGTAGCCCGCCTCTTCAGAGGCGGGCTACAGCCACTACTGCAAAAGCTGCTTCAGCGCAGGAAAAGGTACGGCGCTCTCCTTCAGAGCCGCGTCATGAAATTCCGATAGCATGTACGCAGCGCCTTTGCGCTGCTTGAAGTCCTCGCGCGCATCCAGCCATCCGCGCAAGCCCACGAAATATGCTGGCAACTGGCAGGAAGTCAGCTGCGCGCGCTGCAGTTTGGCGGTGGCCTCTTCCTTTTCCTGAAACGTATCGTTGATCATCAGGTCCAGCGCCTGTCGATCGGTCATCCCCATCGTTTGCAGGCGAATGTCGAGGATGGCGTTGGCGATGGAGCGCAGCAACTGCTTGTACATCGTCATGCGCAGCTCCACGCTGTTGTCCATGAAGCCTTCTTCCGACATCATCTGCTGCGTGTAGAGACCCCAGCCCTCGACGTAGGGCACGTTGCCGAATATGTTTCGCAGGGCGCGTCGCGATTTCGGTTCCAGGCTGTCGGCCACCTCGAATTGGACGTAGTGTCCCGGCATGGCTTCGTGGATTGTAATCTGCATCATGCCGTAGCGGTTGTACTCGCGAAGCTTCGATTCCACGCGGTCCTTGGGCCAATTCTTGGGGATCGGAGTGACCCAGTAAAAGGCGCCAAGCTGCGGCTCAAACGCAGGGGCGGGATTGAACCCCGCAACGCCGTAGGTGCCGCGCATGAACTCGGGCGTGGGAATCACTTGCAGGTTATTTCGGCTGGGAAACGTGACCAGATGCTTGTCGCGCACAAATTTGGTCGCCAGATCCAGATCCTTGCCCGCTTGCTGCATGAATTGGTCGGGCGTGGTGTGCTGCTTGGCGATGGCGTCCAGCGCTTCGCGGACGCTGTGCGGCGCGGCGAGTTTGGCCATCTCCTGGCGCGTTTCCTTCAACGCGGATTCGGCTTCCGACAGAACTTGCTCCGGAGCCTTTCCCGCCACTAGCGAGCCGGCAAATTTCCGCGCGTACTGCTCCTTGCCCAGCCGCCAGTCGCTGGTCTTTTTGGAAAGGTCGTCCTTCAAATAAGCGTTGAAGGAACGCAGGGACGCCAGAGCGGCGTCCGCAGCCTTGTCGAAATCGGGCTTGAGGTTTGCAGGCGCCTTCGCACGCAGCGTCTTGTCGATCAGGTCGATATTTCCGTCGTTCTCCTCGCGCGCCACGCGGTTCCAGATTTCGGGTGAATCGGCCAGATTCGCTTTCGCCTGGTCGATCAGGACGGGCACCTGCGAGAGGCGTTGAACAATCTGGCCGAACCGCGTGTCGAACGGAGCGTATTCCAGCACAAACGGGCTGAACAGCGCGTTCCCGATCAGCTCCATGTACACGGTCGGGTTGTGCCGGTAGCTTTGGATTTGCTGCTGGTCCTGCAACACAAGGTCAATCGCATTTTGAATGATCAGGTAGTCGGCGCGATCCTCGGTGGATAGAGACTGCTGGTCGATCGAAGCTAGCTGCGTTTTGAAGCCCTGGTAGAAATTTCGCGCAGCGTCCAGGCCCGCGGGGCTGAAATCGTCGAGTTTTCCATCGAGGTTGACGCCCTGGTGTTCGTGGTAGCCGGCTTGGGTGGCCGCATTCGGTGAAAGCGCCAGCGACCCGTACACGAAATCCTCGGTCAGCTTCGAGAAATCAGGTTTCTGAACCTGGGGCGCGGTTTTGCAGCCGGCAACCAAAAGAGAGACAACGATCGCGGCGGAGAAGAGAGAATTTCGCGGCACACGCATCGGTTTTCACCATTCCTCCCTTGGGGCGTCCTCGATAGTTGCACGCCGGCGGGGCTTTTTCCTGGGATCCTGGATCGGCTGCGATTGTACTCCCGGCCCGCATGAATCGGACAATCGCGATTGCGGAAATTACTTGTGCTGCGCGATCCAGTCGCGCACCTGCTCTTCGAGAATATCGAGGGGCAGCGGCCCGTTTCGCAGCACCACGTCGTGAAAATCGCGGATGTCGAATTTTGGTCCGAGCTGTTTTTCCGCCATCGTGCGCAGTTCCATAATTTTCAACTGTCCGATCTTGTAGCCCAGCGCCTGTCCGGGCCACGCGATGTACCGTTCCACTTCGGCGGTCATGAAATCGCGCGAAGGGTCGGCGCCGGACCCGTACATGTAATCGACGGCCTTTTCTCGCGACCAGCCCATGGTGTGAATTCCCGTATCCACCACTAGCCGCGCCGCGCGGAACAGTTCGCCCTGCAACTGGCCGTACACTTCATAGGGCGTTTCATACATGTGCAGCGTGGACCCAAGCGTTTCCGCGTACATGGCCCAGCCCTCGGTGTAAGCCGTGTATTGCGGAACTTTGCGGAATTCCGGAATGCCCGGTATCTCATAGGCCAGCGCGATCTGCAGATGGTGGCCCGGCACCGATTCGTGCAGGATGGTCGACTCCATGCAGCAGCTGGATTCCTTCTCCGGATCGATGGTGCGCATGTAGAAATACCCGGCGCGCGAGCCGTCCAGCGCCGGCGGCTCGTAGTACTCAGAGGAGGTTGCGGCGCGGTCGGCGGGAATCGCGGCAACGCCGTACGGAATGCGCGGAAGAACTTTGAACAAAGCAGGAAGCTGCGGGTCCAGGCGCTTGGCGATATCGCGGCCGTGCTCGAGAATTTCCTCGGCGCTGTGGAAGTGGAAGCGCGGGGCGTTCAGCACCTGATCGGAAAATTCTTCGGGTGTCCCCTTAAAATTCAGCGCTTCACGAATCTTGGCCATTTCGGCCTGGATGCGCGCGACTTCCTTCAGTCCGATTTCGTGAATCTGCGCGGGCGTGTAGTTCGTGGTGGTCATCTCCTCCACCCGGTAGGCATACATCGCCGCGCCGCCCGGCATTTGGGATATGCCCACGGTACTGCGCGCTGCGGGAACATACGTGTTCGCGACGTAGTCGCGCAGTTTTTGCCACGCGGGCAGGAAGGAATGGGTATAAGCGTCGACCGCGGCGGCGCGCAGGCGCTCCTGCTCGGCGGCGGGAATGGAATCGGGAAATTCCGTGAAGGCGGCCAGCAGCGGGCTTTTCATGGGTTCGCCCGCCATTTCCGTTTTCAGCTGGTCCACTTCGCGCTCAGCCGTCAATTTCGGCGCGGTTTTTTCCTGCGCGATCGTCACGTTGGCCGCGGCGATGGTGCGGTCCACCCACAGTGGCAGCGCGCGCAGGCGGGCCAGCTGGTTTTCATAATCCTTCACTGTTTTCGCGGGTTCCACGGCCACGGTGCTGAAAATGGAGAGGTGGCCGCCGATCAGGTGATTGATGGTGAAGAAGGTCCCCATCACATCTACGTCGGAGATCCCGTGCTTCAACTGCCAATCGAGCAGCCGGCAGCTCAACCGGTCCTGCTCGCCCAGGCCCGCTTGGGGCACGGACTGTAGTCGCTTCTGAAATTGCACAAGCGATGCGCGGAATTCCTTCATGTGCTCGGGCGAAGGATCGTCCCAGCGGTCGTTGTAATCGGCGCGGCCGTCGAAGGTCGCTTCCTCGGGACTTTCGCGCAGCTCGAATTCGTAGTAGTCCGAGAATAATTTCTGCAGGTTGGCGGCTTGCGCGTGCCCGGCGCGCGGAAACACGAGAAGCAGGAGAATCAGCGCGGAGCAAAATCCATGCCTCGCGCGCATTTTTGCGGATTGTTCGCCCATCGCCGTTTCACCTCGCCGAAGCATCCCCGGATTCCGGACTCGAAGCCCGGGTTGACCCGCCTATGGTAGGTTTTTGGCCCGCAGTTTGCCAAGCTGAGAATCTTCCGCTCGCAACGCAGTTGGGAGCGCGGATTGTCCCGAATTTTGACTCCGCGCCTTTCCCCGCTTACACTTCCAAACATGGGTTCCAACCCCCGATACCCGCGCTACCACGGTTCCCGCATCCGCTGGGGAGACATGTTCACGCCGGCCATCCGCAACATCATCATTGCGTGCACGGGTGTGCTGCTGCTGCAGACGCTGCTCCGGCTGTTTTTTCCTGTGGACGTGACCATCTGGTTCCAAAGCGAGTTCGGCCTGGTTCCGCTGGCGGTCACGCATCTGTTGCGTGTGTGGCAGCCGGTAACCTACTTGTTCTTGCACGCGGGAATCTGGCATCTCTTTTTCAACATGCTCTTCCTGTATTTCTTCGGCGTGGATTTGGAACGCGCCTGGGGCACGCACCGCTTCTACGTTTATTATTTTCTGACCGGAGTCGGCGCGGGCCTGATCAATGTGCTGGTGAAGACCGCGCTTGATCCCCACGCCACGGGAATTTCCGTGGCCATCCCCACGATCGGGGCGTCGGGCGCGATCTACGGAGTGCTGCTCGCCGCGGGAATCATGTTTCCGGACCGGCAGGTGTGGCTGTTTCCGTTCCCCATCACCATCCCCATGAAACTGCTGGTGACGGGCTCGATCGTGATCGAGTTTTTTCTTTCGCTGGAAGTGGGCGGGGACAACGTGAGCCACGTCACGCACTTGGGCGGGGCTCTGGTGGGCTATTTGTACCTGCGGCGCGGCCTGTTCCTCTACCGCGTGCGCAACGATTATCTGGATTGGAAACGCCGCCGCGCCCGGCGCAAATTTGAAGTTTACATGCGCGACCACAAGAAAGATCCGCCAGGAAGTTCCGACGACCGCTGGGTAAATTAGAAAAACCATAAAACGATGTCATCTCGAACTCGCTCCTGAGGGTCGGGGATCCCTCTTGGATTTCGAGCCGAGAGAGATTCCTCACCCGCAGGAGTGGGTTCGGAATGACAACGTAAAAAAAACAATTTCCAGAGCTTCTCGACAGCGATGGTTGCCTTCGCCGGGCATTAATCGCCGGCTTGCCGGGCTTTCCCATCGCCGTTGCCAATCACGTGAAACTTCATGAAGTTCGTCGTGCCGCCCACGAACAGCGGCGTACCGGCCACGATGCCCACCACGTCACCGCGCTTGACCAACTTTTCCTCGAGCAGCCGTTTTTCTGTGTACTGCACCAACTCCTCGATATCCTGCACTTTTCCGATGGTGCGCGGCACGACTCCCCAATAGAGGGAAAGCCTGCGCCGCGTTTCCTGAATCGTGGAGAACGCGATGATCGGCCGGCGCGGCCGGTGCTTGGACACAAGGCGCGCCGTGAAACCGGACTCGGTAAACACGGCGATCACCTTCATCTGCAATTCTTCCGAGGCGTGGCAGATCAGTTCCGAAGCCGTTTCCGCGATGTTGAATTGCGCGGGCTTGGGGCGCAGGACATTGGGGTTATTGGCTTCGGCCGCACGGATGATGCGGTCCATCATCTGTACGGCCTGCACAGGATAAGCCCCCGACGCGGTTTCGGCCGATAGCATGAGCGCGTCGCTGCCGTCGAACACGGCGTTGGCCACGTCGGACGCTTCGGCGCGCGTGGGCCGCGGATTCTGCGTCATCGATTCGAGCATCTGCGTCGCGGTGATCACCGGGCGGCGCGCCTCGCTGGCGCGAATGATGATCTGTTTCTGGACGACGGGCACCATCTCCTGGTTCATTTCCACGCCCAGATCGCCGCGCGCCACCATCACGCCGTCCGACACCTTGAGAATTTCCTCGAGATTATCGATCGCTTCCGGCTTTTCCAGCTTGGCGATCACCGGAACGTCTTTTTTGGCGCGCGCGATGGCAGCCTTAGCCTGCAGCACGTCCTTCGCGCTGCGAACAAAGCTCACCGCGATGAAATTCGCGCCCGCTCCGAGCGCGAAAATCAGGTCGTCATGGTCTTTCGGTGTAACCGCGGGAATCTTGAGTTTGACGCCCGGCAAGTTGATGCCCTTGTGCTCGCCCAGCACTCCGCCGTTCACCACCCGCGTGAACACTTCATGCGAAGTGGTCGAAAGCACGCGCAATTCGATCAAGCCGTCGGAAATCAGGATGCGGTCCCCCCGCGAGACGTCGCGCGCCATTCGTTTGTACGTGGTGCTGACACCATAGACGGTGCCCACGCACGACACGGTCGATATCGTGAATTTTTGTCCAGCCTTCAACACCACGGGTTTTCCGTCCGCCAGTTTCCCGGTGCGTATTTTTGGCCCCTGCAGATCCGCCAGAATTCCGATGGGTTGCGACAGCCGCGCCGAGGCATCGCGCAAACGCTTGATGGTCCGCGCGTGGTCCTCGTGCGTGCCGTGCGAAAAATTCAGACGCGCCACGTCCATCCCGGCGCGCATCAATTTTTCAATCATTTCCGGAGAATTGCTCGCCGGTCCCAATGTGCATACAATTTTAGCGCTGCGAAAATTCATCGGTTTCTTTCCAACCCATTCTGCCTGGAAGGGGGATGAGGTTTCTTCGGCCTGCTTCACGGGTGCGGGCGCTACTTGGAGCCCGCCGGAACAACAGACGCGGGCTCTACTTGGAGCCCGCCGAAGCAACAGACGCGGGCTCTACTTCGAGCTCGCCGAAGCTGTAGAGGCGAAGCTTGCAACCACATGATATAGGAATGCGACGCCTTTGTGAAATCCGTCCACCGACATGCGCTCTTCATCGCCGTGCACGCGAGAATAATCATCTTCGGTGAGTGGAAACGGCTCCAGGCCGTAGGCCTGCACCTTGTGCAGGCGAAGGCTCGCGGAATCGGTGGCGCCGGTCCCCAGAAGCGGCACGGAAATCGCGCCGGGAAATTCCTGCGGCGTGAGCCGCTCGATGGCCTGGTACAAGGGCGAAGTTAATTCCGATGGAGGTGCGTTTTCACCCGAATCCGGAGCCAGTTGGAAGCGGACTTGCGGGTCATTGACGATTTTTCCGAATTGCCCGATCAACTCGTCGATGGAATGGCCGGGAAGCATTCTCACGTTCAGGTTGGCGGTCGCTTCCGAGGGAATCACATTCACGCGCACCCCGGCCTGCAACATCGTGGGGGCAATGGTGTCGCGCAGCATGGAATTCCACATCGGGCTCATTTCCGAAAGATGCTTGTAGGCCAGGTCGACGCGTGCAGGCTGCTCCAGAGCGCGCATCCACTTGGCGGTTTCGTCGTCCTCGATTTTCGAGAGCTGCTCGAAATAGCGCAGCGTGATGGTGCTGGGCTGCGCCGGAACCTGGTAGTTCCCCAATTTTTCGATTGCGGCCGCCAGATGAACGACCGCGCTTTCCGGCCGGGGCATCGAACCGTGTCCTGACGGGCCCGCCGCGGTCACCATGACGTTGTAAGCGACTTTTTCGCTGGCCTGGATTCCGACGTACTGCACCTTGCCGTCCTTGACGATCACGCGGCCGCCTTCGTTGAGGGCGTAGGCGCAGGCAATCTTGTCCCAATATTTCTGGATGGTATTTTTGATGCTGGCCGCGCCGCCCTGCTCTTCGTCGTCGGTGGCCAGGAACAGGACGTCGCGACCTAGCCGCGCGTGCGTGCGCTTCAGTTCCACGATCGTAGCGATGTTGGCGGTGAGCATGGCTTTGTCGTCAATCGAACCGCGCCCGTACAGATAGCCTTCGCGAACCACCGCGGCAAACGGGTCCATGGACCATTTCTTGGGGTCCACGCCCACTGTGTCCTGGTGCGCTACCAGCAGCAGGGCATTGGACGGGTCGGGCAGCGGGCCCGCCTGCAGGCGCGCGATCACCACGCTCCGCCCCGGCGCCATTTCCAGAACCTCGTTTGAGATCCCTTCCTTCTGAAAAATGGCGGAAATATACTTGGCCGTGGCGGACTCATTGCCGGGAGGGTTAACGGTATTGATCTTGATCAGATCGGCAAGCCAGCCCTGGGCCTCGTCGCCCAGCTTGGCAAGATCCGCCTGCGGCGCGCCGGTTTGCGCGCCCGCCAATCCGGCGGAGAACACGACCCACCCGAAGGCGAGGACCATCAGCCATGCGCGACGAACCATTTTGCTTTCCTCCACGCGAATCATCGGCCTGTTTCAAGGCCAATTCATCGTAACATGTGTCGGCGGGATGCAAGCCCCGGCTTGCGCGCCGATGTGCCCCGATGAAAACGGGGAATAGAATATTTGAACATCCCCGCGCTTCGTGGCAGCATCGAACTGGGTGGGTCGGTGTGGTTTGACCGGTCCATTGGATTTGAGGGTGGAAAAGCCTTCAGCGGAGAGAAGGCTGCGTTTCGGGAGGTTGATCCAAATATGCGAGTTAATCCATTTCGCAAACTCGTTCTGGCAGCGGTTATGTTCACCCTGGTCTGTCCCGCCGGTGAACTTGCCCTGCTGGCGCAGAACAAGGACAAACAGCCGCCGGCGATACCGCCCCAGCAAACCCCCGGATTCTCGATTTCCGTCACCGTGCCGGTGGTCAGCGTGGACGTGGTGGTCACCGACAACGACGGCAATTACCTGACCGGCCTGAAAAAGGAAAATTTCCGCATTACCGAGGACGGCGCCGTGCAATCCATCTCGAACTTCGCCCCCAGCGACGCGCCCATTACCATTGTGCTGCTTCTGGAGTTCAGCAAGCTGGGATATGAGATTTTCTCCGCCAACGCCGTCAACTGGGCCGCCGCGTTTCTGGGGAATCTCAACAAGAACGACTGGGTGGCCCTGGAAACATTTAACATGCGCCCGCACGTCGATGTCGACTTCACGCACAATGGAAATGAAGTGATGCAAGGCCTGTCGCAGCTCTATTTCCCGCCCTTCAGCGAGTCCAACCTGTTTGACGCGCTCTCGGATGTCCTGGACCGCATCAAGGACGTCAAGGGAAAGAAATCCGTCCTGGTGCTGGCCTCCGGGCTCGATACGTTCAGCAAGTCGAACCTCGACCAGACCATGAAACGCATTCGCGAGTCTGACGCCACGATCTACACCGTCGGAGTCGGCTCCCAATTGTTCATGATGGCGGAATCCAACGGCGGAGGCGGCTTCGGCGAGAATTTGAATTTTATCCAGGCGGAAAACCAGATGAAAACCTTCGCGGCCCTGACCGGGGGGCGCGCCTGGTTTCCCCGCTTTGACGGCGAAATCCCATCCATCATGCAGGAAGTCGCCGCGAGCCTGCGCAACCAGTACAGCCTGGCGTATTCGCCCTCCAACACGTCCCTCGACGGCAAATATCGCAAGATCAAAGTCGAACTGGTCGCGCCCGACGGCGGCCCCTTGACCGTGAACAACCAAAAGGGCAAGAAGGTAAAATTCCAGGTGTACGCGCGGCAGGGATACACGGCGCCGAAATCCAACGTCGATGCGAACTAGCCGATTTCGTAGGACAGGCAATAGTGCCTGTTCTACTCAACTGCCGCTCAAAACCAATCTGCCCCACTGTTGAAGCAAGTGGTTACGACCTTCCGCCGAAGTCCGGTATAAAATCCAGCCCGTGAGCTCTTCACACTCTAGCCGCTCTTCCGGCGCCGGAAAATTTTTGGGCATTTGTTTGTTCGCCGCCGCCCTCGCGATGACGGGCCTGTACGGCCTTCGTTACGATCTTTGCAGTTATGCGGTGCTGATTCATTTTCTGAATCCCCGCGCATCGGGCCTGTTCTTGCGCTGGGAAACTTACCCGGTCGTAACGCAGGATGTCGTTCTTCCTTTGGCGCAAGGATCCGTGCGGGCGCGGCTCTACATGCCCGGCGGCGTTGCCCATCCGCCCGGCATGGTCGTCGTTCACGGAATTCATCATCTGGGAATCGACGAACCTCGCCTGGCGAGTTTTGCCGGCGCGGCTGCCGGAAGCGGCTTCGCGGTGTTGACGCCCGAGGTCGCGGCATTGGCCGACTATCATGTGGACGCTGCATCGATCGCCACCATCGGGGAATCCCCCTCATGGCTTGAGCAGCGCCTGGGCACGGGGCCCGTAACGGTTGTAGGGGTGAGCTTTGCCGGGGGGCTTTCTCTTCTTGCTGCATCCGATCCCCGGTATGCGCCACACATCCGATCGCTGCTCCTGATGGGCGCCTATGACGATCTCGCGCGAGTCTCCCGATTTCTGGCTACCAGCGAAGCGGAGTTGCCTGATGGGCGCACCGAGCCCTACAAGGCCCACGATTATGGGGCCGCCGTTTTCGTCTACTCCCATCTGGAGCAATTTTTCCCGGTCGGCGATTTGGTCGTGGCGCACTCGGCATTGCGCGATTGGCTGTGGGAGCGTCCGCAGGACGCCCAGCCGCTACTCGCACAGTTGACTCCCGCCGGAAGGGACACCATGAATCTATTGATGGGGCGCCGGATCGGCGAATTGCGCGGGAAACTGCTCGAGGCGATCCGCGTCGATCAATCGCAGCTTGCGGCAATTTCTCCCCAGGGAAAGCTCGGCAATCTGCGCGCCCCCGTGTTCGTCCTGCACGGCGCGAACGACGACATTATTCCATCCACCGAGAGCCTCTGGCTGGAAAAGGATATCCCCAGAAATTATCTGCGAGAGGTGTTGATCACGTCCGCATTTTCCCACGTCGATCCCGAAAAGGCCGCCACCTGGCGCGATGAACTGCGTCTGGTGCATTTCCTTGCGGACTTTTTGCGCGCGTCGGAATAATTTGCGGTATGGCCCACGGGCAGAGATCTCCATAAATCTTGGAAAAAACACCTCACCTCGTCATTCCGAGCGAAGCGAGGAATCCCTGCGCGGTCTGAATTCAACAGAAAGAGAGATTCCTCGCTTCGCTGGGAATGACAAAACAAAAAAGTGGCTTCATGAATTGCAGGAATCGCAACATTTAACTCGGGAGCGGGTTACGCTTCACCGATCACCAGTCACCGTTTCCCCTCACTTCTTCACGCGCAAATCGTGCCCCGTCATCTCCACCGGCACGGGAAGCCCCAGGACCCCGAGCAGCGTCGGCGCGACGTCACGCAACGACCCGCCGGGCGCGAGCGGCCCGGCCCCATCATCGGTGGCGATGATCAAGGGAACGGGATTTGTGGTGTGGTAGGTGTGCGGGCCTCCGGTCACGGGATCGATCATGGTTTCGGCGTTTCCGTGATCGGCCGTAACAATCCAGGCACCGCCCCTCGGCTGCAGCACCTGCCGGATGCGCCCCAGGCACTCGTCCACAGTTTCGACGGCCTTGATCGTCGCTTCCAACTTTCCGGAGTGGCCCACCATGTCGGCGTTCGCGAAATTCATGACGATGGCGTCAAAATCGCCCTTCTCCACGGCCTTCACGATCGCATCGGCGATTCCCGCGGCGCTCATTTCCGGCTTCAGATCGTACGTGGGCACCTTCGGCGAAGGGACCAGGATGCGTTCCTCGCCGCCAAACGGTTTTTCGATCCCGCCATTGAAAAAGTAAGTGACGTGCGCGTATTTTTCCGTCTCGGCGCAGCGCAGATTTTTCAGATTCTGCTCGGCAAACACCTGCGCCAGGATGTGCGCGATTTTTTCGGGGGCGATCACGTAGCGCAGCCACGGCCAGGCTTTGTCGTATTGCGTCATGGCGACGTAGCACAAATTTTGCGGGCGCTTGGGATCGGCGAATTCCTTGAATCCCGGCTCGGCGATGGCCCGCGTCATCTGTCGGGCGCGGTCGGCGCGGAAATTGAAAAAAATCACGGCATCGTCGTCGTGAATCGGTCCGATTGCGGGCGACGAAGGGGAGGTGCTCCCGGTAACTACGATCGGATCGATGAATTCGTCGGTGACGCCGCGCTCGTAGCTGCGGCGCACGGCCTCGACCGGGTCGGCTGTCTTGATTTCGGCATCGCCGTGGACCACGGCGCGGTAGGCGCGCTCCACGCGCTCCCAGCGGTTGTCGCGGTCCATCGCATAATAGCGCCCGGTGAGCGAAGCGATCTGCCCGCACCCGATCTCGCGGATCCTCTGCTGCAGTTGCTGGATATATTCCACGCCGCTGTGCGGGGGCGTGTCGCGCCCATCCATGAAGCAGTGAATGAATACGCGCTCAACATGCTGCTCGCGCGCCATACGAAGTAACGCGTAAAGATGCTGCAAGTGCGAGTGCACGCCGCCGTCGCTCGCCAGGCCCAGCAAATGCAGATTGCGGGTTCGGCCCCGCTCCATGGCATCGAGCAGCAGCGGTTGCCTGGAAAATTCGCCGTTCGCGATCAGCAGGTCGATGCGCGTGATGTCCATGTGAATGATGCGCCCCGCGCCCATGTTCATATGCCCCACTTCGCTGTTGCCCATCTGCCCCTCGGGCAAGCCGACTGCGGGCCCCGAAGTCTGGATCAGCGTGTTGGGAAAATCCTTCAGCAGGCGGTCGTAATTCGGTTTGCGCGCGAGAGCGATGGCGTTGCCCTTGGTTTCGGCCCTGTAGCCCCACCCGTCGAGCACGGTCAGTACAATCGGTTTCGGTCGTTTTGGCATGGGTTGTCGGTTTCGTCGCTTATTTTCGCGCCAGTGCCGCGCGTCCGGGAAATCTCGCGGCCGCTCCCAACTCTTCCTCAATGCGCAACAGTTGGTTGTACTTGGCGACGCGATCCGTGCGCGAGGCCGACCCGGTCTTGATCTGCCCGGTGCCCATCGCAACCACCAGATCGGCAATGAATGTGTCCTCGGTTTCTCCCGAGCGGTGCGAAACGATGGACGCGTAGCCCGCCTTGCGCGCCATCTCGATGGCCTCGATCGTTTCGGTCACGGTGCCGATCTGATTGAGCTTGATCAATATGGCGTTGCCGATTTTTTCGGAAATTCCGCGCTGCAGTCGAACCGTGTTCGTGACGAACAAATCGTCGCCCACCAGTTGCGTCTTCCCGCCCAGTTCCGCGGTCATGTGCTTCCATCCCGTCCAATCGTCCTCGGCCAGGCCGTCTTCGATCGAGACGATGGGGAACTGCCGCACCCAGTCGGCCCAGAATTTCGTCATTTGCTCCGAGGTGCGCTCGGATTTGTCGGATTTTTTGAACACGTATTTTCCGCTGGCCTTGTCGTAAAACTCGCTGGACGCGGGATCGAGCGCAATGGCCACGTGCTCGCCCGGTTTGTACCCCGCCGCAGTGATTGCCTCAAGGACCACTTCAATGGCTTCATCGTTCGATTTCAAATTGGGCGCGAATCCGCCCTCATCGCCCACGGCCGTCGAATAGCCGCGCTTGTGCAGCACGGCCTTCAGGCGGTGAAACACTTCCACGCCCATGCGCAGCGCTTCGTCAAACGATTTTGCGCCCACAGGCATGGCCATGAATTCCTGCAAGTCCACGGAATTGTCGGCGTGCGCGCCGCCGTTCAGGATGTTCATCATGGGCACGGGAAGCGTGTTGCCCGAGCGATCGCTCGAATAACCGGCGAGATATTTGTAGAGCGGAACGCGCGCCGCCGCGGCCGCAGCGCGCGCCGCGGCCATCGAAACGGCGAGTATGGCGTTCGCCCCGAGATTTCCCTTGTTCGGCGAACCATCGGCATCGATCATGCGCCGGTCGAGCCCGCGCTGGTCCGCCGCATCCATGCCCGCAACCGCCCCGGCTAGCGCGCCGTTCACATTCGCGACCGCCTTGAGCACGCCTTTGCCGAGATACCGCGATTTATCGCCGTCCCTCAACTCGATGGCTTCGTGCTCTCCGGTAGACGCTCCGGAGGGAACCGCCGCGCGTCCCAGCGCGCCCCCTTCCAGAATTACGTCCGCCTCAACGGTAGGATTCCCGCGCGAATCGATGATCTGCCTGCCATGCACGCGCACGATTTTGGTCGCCATTGCGCCTCCGGAAAAAGAGTCCAAACCTTCTGGAACTACAGATTCACACAGATGAACACTGATAAAGAAAATGGAATTTGAGAGCTGACTGTTGATAGTAAACAATGGAAAGCGAACCTATTATTTCAACGAAGCGCTCAACTCCTGCCTCGAATCTGTGACCTGTCACCTACTTCCTGCTCCCTAAAACCTACTCCCTACAACCTACCGCCTGCATTCTTCAATCCGGCTCCTCAATCATGGATTCCTCGCGCACCACGACGACCACACCGTTCTCCGTAACGTTATAGCGCTGGCGGTCGGCCTCGATGTCGTATCCGATTTCGGCGCGCTCCGGGATCGTAACGTGCCGGTCGATAATGGCGTTGCGGACTCGGGCATGCCGGCCGATGGTCACGTGGTTGAACAGGATGGAGTTTTCAATCTCGCTGTAGCTGTTGACGCGCACGTCGTAGCCAACCACCGAGCGGTTCACGCGCCCTCCGGAAATGATCGAGCCCGCGGCCACGATCGAGTCCAAAGCCGTGCCCATGCGCTGCGGGTCGGCGAACACCGTTTTCATCGGCGGATACTGGTGCTGCCAGGTGCGTAGCGGCCAGCCCTTGTCGTACAGGTTGAATACCGGAGTGACGGAAACCAGGTCCATGTTGGCTTCGTAATACGCTTCGACCGTGCCCACGTCGCGCCAATACTGCGGCCCGACTTTGTTTTCGTCGATGAAGTTATAGGCGTACACGCGGTACTTTGAAAAAATGCGCGGCAGGATGTCGCGCCCGAAATCGTGCTTGGAGTTGGGGTCCTCGGCGTCGGCCAGCAGGGCCGGGATCAGCAGTTGGGTATTAAAAATATAGACGCCCATGGAGGCGTTGACCATGTCCGGGTGCAGGTGCGAGCGCTTGGGATTGGAGGGTTTTTCCTCGAAGCCGTTGATGCGCCAGTTCGCGTCCGTTTCGATCACGCCGAATCGGCCCGCCGCTTCCTGGGCGGTAATTTCCAGCGTGGCCACGGTCACGTCCGCTCCCGCGTCCACGTGCTGCTGGAGCATTTTCTGATAATTCATTTTGTAAATGTGGTCGCCGGAGAGAACAACGACGTAGCGCGAATGCTCGCTGCCAATGGAATATATATTTTGGTAAACCGCGTCTGCGGTTCCCAGATACCAGTTCGTGGAGACGCGCATTTGCGGCGGTAGGACTTCGATGAATTCCCCCAGGCCCAGAAGTTGCGACCATCCCTGGCGGATGTGGCGGTTCAGCGAAAGGGCTTTGTATTGCGTGAGGACGAACACCCGGCGTAAATCGCTGTTGATGCAGTTCGACAGCGTGACATCGATAATGCGGTAGACGCCGCCGAACGGCACCGCGGGCTTGGCGCGGTCGCGCGTCAGTGGCCACAGCCTCTCACCCTGTCCTCCGGCCAGCAGCACGCCGATCGCATCACGCATCAGGGACATCGGGATTCTCTCTGCCTGCGCCCTTGATCCGGGGCAGGGCCCATTTCCGCCCCGTCATTCTATCAGGTACGGGGAAAAGTCCCATACACAGTCCACCCCGGGGTTGGCCTTTTCGCGCCCGCTCGGGAAAAAACAAAGCTTGACTTCGGAGAAAGGGTCCGCTAGAAGTGAGTCCCAATAGGGTGTCATAAACGAACTGGCCTCTCATACCCTTATGATAAACAGCATTTTTTGCCACATGCATTGGAAGGATGGTGATTTTTAAGTGGCTGAAGTCAGCATTCAGGAAGGTGAGTCTCTGGAAAACGCTCTGCGCCGCTTCAAGCGCAAAGTGCAACAGGAAGACATCATCAAAGAGATCAAGAAGCACAGTTATTACATGAAGCCGGGCGAGAAGCGTCGCGCAAAACAGGCTCTCTCGCGCAAGCGTCTGCGCAAGAAGCAGCGCCGGGAACTGGATTAATTTCCCCCGGAACGGCGGCATGACCCACGGGATTTCCTAGGCACCTTCGGACGAGTTGGAAGCGGGACCCGAGTTATCGCTCGGCTACCCGGCCCCATCCAGCTCGTTCGAGGATGCTGCGGGCTCTGCAACCAGGAGCGGAGCCACGGAGCAGCGTATGGAATACCACGATAAGGTTCTGAAGTGTTCGGAATGCAATCAGGAGTTTGTCTTCACCGCCGGCGAGCAGATGTTTTTCGCCGACAAGGGCTTCAAAAACGAGCCCAAGCGGTGCAAGGATTGCAAATCCAAGCGCTCTCTGAGCCCGGGCCAAGGCGTCACCAACCAGAGGTCGGAAACCAAAACCACCTGCTCGCAGTGTGGAAAGGAAACAACCGTTCCTTTCCGCCCGACGCAGGGGCGCCCTGTTTTCTGCCGGGAGTGCTTCCAGCAGAGGCGGGCCATGGGCTCCCCGGCGTAAGGCAAGGGAGACAGAAAATCGAACGTCGCACGTCGCTCCCTCGGTACGAGGCGCGCGAGCCTCTCTCTCCGTAACCATGACGTGAGGCTCCAATTGTAGTGCGCCGCAACCGAAACACCTCTTCTGTTTCTGTTCCAAACACTATTTTCTCCCAGTTCCAAGTCACGCCGCTTCCGTAGGACACACACTCCTGTCTGTCCGGTTTAGATGCTCGGCGCCGCTAGTCTAAACCGGACAGACAAGAGTGTCTGTCCTACAGCCGCATTTGAATGTTCCCCGGCCCGCGTTTAACATAGACGCCGTTTGTTTCACATATTCCGGCGTTTCCGCGGATATTTCGCTCCATCGCCCAAGGGACGGAAAAAATGAAGACCTCACTCACCGATTCGACGATTCGCGGCGCGCTGGCAACGCTGGAAGAAGCCAACGTCTCCTTCTCCCGTCGGTATCCCGGCGAAACCGGCCGGCGCCAGCCGGTGCATTCCGTGTACGGCGGAGCGCATCTGTTCCACGCAGGCATGGCCAGAAAACTCGGCGACATCGCGCTCGCCACACTCGAAGAGTACGCGCCGGATGCGTTTACGTTTGCGCGCATCATCGGTCTGCCCGGCACCGAAACGCTGCCGAAACCGGGAAAGCAGGGCGCCGCGGCAAAACGGTTCGCCAAGTCGCCCGAAAAGCTCCGCCAGGAAAATCGTGCGGCGTGGCTGGCACTTACGGTTTATGCCCTCGTGCGGGAAAAGCTGAGGCGCGAGCCGGTCGAGGATTTTCACATCGATTTTGAGGACGGCTACGGCAATCGCCCTGACGCCGAAGAGGACCACCACGCGATACTGGCCGCCGGAGAGGTGGCGCGCGGGTTCCAGGAAAATTCGCTGCCGCCCTTCATTGGCATCCGCATCAAGCCGTTTTCCGCGGAGTTGTCCGCGCGCAGCATCCGCACGCTCGATCTATTCTTGAGCGCATTGTGCGAGGCGACGGGGGGGCGTCTGCCGCAAAATTTTGTGGTCACGCTGCCCAAGGTCACGATCCCGGAGCAAACGGCCGCGCTCGCAAAATTGCTGGAGACAACGGAGCCTGCACTGGGCCTTGAAAAAGGCGCCCTGAAATTCGAGATCATGATCGAAACCACCCAGGCCGTTCTTAACCATCGTGGCGAATCGGCGCTGCCCCGGCTGTTGGAAGCTTCCGCCGGCCGCTGCACGGCTGCGATTTTCGGGACTTACGACTACACTGCGAGCTGCAGCATCACGGCCGCCTACCAGACCATGGGCCATCCCGCCTGCGATTTCGCCAAGCACATGATGCAGGTCGCCTTTGCCGGCACCGGCATTTGGCTTTCCGACGGCGCCACCAATATTCTTCCCGCGGCGCCACATCGCGCCGAAAAGGGCAAGCGGCTTACGCCCGCCCAGAAAAAGGAAAACCGCGACGTCGTCCACCGCGCCTGGCGGATGCACTATGCAGATATCCAGCATTCCCTCGCCACCGCCTACTACCAGGGCTGGGACCTGCACCCGGCGCAGCTGCCCACTCGATATGCAGCCGTATTTTCATTTTTCCTCGAGGGCCTGGACTCCGCCGCCGCGCGGCTGAAAAATTTCGTCGAGAAAGCCGCCAAGGCCACGCTGGTCGGCGAAGTGTTTGACGACGCCGCCACCGGCCAGGGCCTGCTGAATTATTTCCTGCGCGCCATCAATTGCGGAGCCATCAGCGAGGCCGAAGCGCAGCGCCTGACCGGAGTAACCCCCGAAGAATTGCACATGGGCTCGTTCCTGAGGATCCTGAAGAATCGGACGAAGTGAGAAGCGGCTAGCTTGCTGCGGCTTGGGCGCCAGCCAAAGTATGCCGTCATTCCGAACGAAGCGAGGAATCCCTCCTGGTTTGAAATTCAAGACAAGAGGGATTCCTCGCTTCGCTCGGAATGACGGCGTTTTGGGGTGTCCGCCGAAATTGCAATGGCGATCTTGCCCCTGCCCTCAACTGCCGCGATACGTGGAAAATCCAAACGGGCTGATTAGCAGCGGCACGTGGTAATGCGCCTCGGGGCGGGGAATTTCAAATACAATCGGAATTTCCGAGTAAAAAGTTTCTATCTTCAGATTTCTAAAATAGCCCCCGGCGTCGAACAGCAGGCGATACCCGCCCGGCAAAAGTTTCGCGTCGCCCATCAGCGTCCCACAACGGCCGTTAGCGTCCGTTACACCCGTTCCAATCGATTTCCACTCCGCGCCGGAGCGGAATTGCAGCTCGACCTGCATTCCGGAGGCCGGGCGGCCCAGGGAAGTATCGAGAACATGCGTGGTAATCGCGCTCATGAAGCCGCTTTTTCTCCTGCCAACAATTTTGCGAGGCGCAACTGCATGATCAATCTCTGCTGCTCCGCGGCGACAGGCAGTTCCCGCGCAGCGTCATTCTGCAGGCGCTGTTCCAGAATCGCAAGTATCTCGTCCGCCGTCCTTCCGGTCGCGCACACGAGGAAAATATAGCCGAATTTTTCGTAATACGCGCGATTTCCGCGCGCGAGGCGCGTCTTCACGTCTTCGGCGGCGGCTTGGGCGCCCGATTGCTCGCCTGCCGACCATCGTCGGTGAGTTTCCGAACCGCTCGCGGCCTGCTCCCCGATCTGCGGGTGTCGGCTGATTGCTTCGAGAATGTCCGCTTGATCCATTTCTTGCCAGGACTTGTCGGCGACTGAATGCAGCGCACCGGCGCTTTCGAATGGGCGCTTGGCCGCGACTTGTTTAGTCCAGCGAGCCGCCCCGCAACAATCGAGCAGCGCGGCTTCGGCAGCCGCCGCGGGCAGCGCGTTAAATTCCGCAAGCGTCATCGTCAGGATCGCCCCTTCGCCAGGCTACCGAACAGCCGCAGCCGCGCCACGCCGCCATCCGGATAAATATGAAAGCGCGCGTGCGTCGCCTCGCCCGCGTCCAATACTTCCTTTTCGTAAATATGGAACGAGTCGGCCTTCAATTTTGAGTTCGGCAGAATTTCCTTCCAGGTAAGCGCCGCGAGAGCATCCGGATCGGTGAGGTTGCGAGCCGCGTTTGCAACTTCAAGCGAACAGCTATCCGGAAAATTCCCCTTGAAATAGGAAGTGTCGAGTTCGATGCGGTGAATCCTGCCCGCCGCCCCCAGCCGGATCACGCACCAGTCGTGGCCGGGGCCGCGCCGTCGTCGCGTCTCCCAGCCATCGTGCATCCCGGTCGAGCGGCCCGGCTGGATCAGATTGTTGCGCGACCCGAAAAACATGTCGCTCGAAACAATCACCCACCCGCCGCGGTCGATGGCTGCAAGATCGATTTCACCGCCGACGCGCTCCACTTCGTGCCAATCGGGAATCACCTCGCCGTGAACGCGCAGCCGCGCCACGCCGCCATCCGGATAGATTTTCATTCGCAAATGCGTAACGCGCCCGGAAGGCGAAATTGCAAACCGATTTTGCGAGTCTCCGTCAAGAGGCGATTTCGGAAGCAGCGTGTTCCATTTCGTGGGAGGGCCTTCCAGCAGCACCACGCTGGGCGAGCCGTCCACCGTGCAGGATTCCAGTTCGCAGGATTCGGGAAAGTTGCCCTTGAAATGCGCGGTATCCACAACCACGCCGTGAACCGCGCCCGGCAGCCCCAATTTCACGATGCACCAGTCGTAGCCGGGAGTCCGCCGCCGGCGCGTTTCCCAGCCGTCCATCCACTTGCCCAGGTCCGTGTACTTGTCCGCGATCCAGACCGGGGCCGCCGCTTTCAGCAAGTTTTCCTTGGGAGCGAAAAATTCGTCGTTGGCGGCAAGCACGCGGCCGCCCAGCCGCTCGGCGGCCAGATCGATGTAGTCGGTAAAATCCATCAGCGTGGGCCTCGCCGCAGCAGCGCGCCGCGCGGAGATCCGAGGAACCGGCCTCGATCGTAAATCATCTCGCCTCCCAGAAACGTCGTTTCCACAACGCCGAGCAGCGACTCATTCAGGTAGGGCGTAAGTTTGTGGCGATGCTGCAGCATTTTGGATTTTACGACGAAACTCTTTTCGGGATTCCAAACCACGATGTCGGCGTCGTAACCCGGCGCAATCGCGCCCTTGCTCGTCTCGAGCCCGGCGAGCTGCGCCGGCCCGCTGCACATCCACCGCGCCAGATGCCGCAGTGAATATTCCGTTCCGCTGAGCCGCGTCCAGATTGCGGGAAGCCCGAGTTGCAGCGATGCAATTCCGCCCCAGGCCCGAACAAAATCCCCTGATTTCACGCATTTCATGGACGGCGGGGATGGAGAGTGATCGGAGACGATGAAATCGAGAGCCCCTTCCCCCAGCCCCTTCCAAAGCTTTCGATTGTTCTCCGCGTCGCGAATGGGCGGCGCGCATTTGAATTCCGTTCGGCCATTTTCGATTGAGCCCGCCTCAAAAAAAAGATAATGCGGACAGGTTTCCGCAGTAAAGGGCAGGCCTTCTTGTTTCGCGCGCAGAATCAGGGGAATCGAAAGCTTCGAGGAGACATGGACGACGTGAATGTGCGATTTGAATTCGCGCGACAGGCGAATGAGCATCTCAATCGCCTTTGTTTCCGCGGCAGCCGGGCGCGACCGCAACCAGGTCTCGTATTTTTTAGGGTTGGCTTTCTGCAGTTTTTTTCCAGCTGCTTCAATGGGTCCAGGAAGTTCCGCATGCACCAGCAGGGGCAAGTTTATCGCCGCGAGAGCCGGCAGCGCCTCGCGCAGATCCGCTTCGTCCACATTTTCAAATTCCTGCACGCCCGAGGGAATCAGAAAGCACTTGAAACCGAACACGCCCGCGCGGTCCAGCGCGCTCAACTCTTTCGTGTTCCCCGGCACCACGCCGCCCCAAAACCCCACGTTCACCCAGCATTTCCCGCGCGCCGCCGCCCGCTTTTTCTCGAGTGCCGCAGCTGTTGTGGTTGCCGGAATGTTGTTCAGAGGCATGTCGATCAGCGTGGTCACCCCGCCGGCCGCCGCCGCGCGAGTCGCGGTGTGAAAACCCTCCCAGTCGGCGCGCCCCGGCTCATTGATGTGCACATGCGTGTCCACCAACCCGGGCATGACCACGGAATCTCCGGCGTCGTACAAATTCTTGGGGGAAGGAAATTCATTGTACCCGGTAATCGCCGTGATGGTGCCGCCGCGCAAATGCACGGTTGCGGCGACGATCCCCTCGGGCGTCAGGACGCGCTTGCTCCGGATCGCTGTAATCGTCTTCATCGGGCCAGCTGCATCAGGAATTCCGCGAGCAGATTTTGCGCGACGCGCAGGCGGTAACGCGCCGTCGAACGAATGTCATCGATCGGCGCAATCTCGTGCCCTAAGATGTCCTTGGTTGCGGCGATCAATTCGGGAGTGATTTTCTTGCCGCGGATCGACGCTTCCGCCCTCACCGCGCGCAGCACGATGGGCGCGACGCTGCCAAGTGCGATGCGAATGCCGCGCACAATACCGTCTTCCATCTGCGCTGCTCCCGCAAAACACACTTTGGAAATCGCCTGCGCCTTCCGCGTGCCCACCTTCCGGTAGTACTGCTTCCACGGCTCCGCGCGGCGCGGCAGGCGGATCGCGCGCAGCAATTCATCGGCCGCGATCTGCATTTTCTTATAGCCGGTGTGAAACCCATGATACGGCAGCCAGCGCACGCCGCGCTCGGAGACCAGTTCGACCTCCGCATCGTACACCAGCAGCGCAGGAGGCGAATCCGCGGCGGGCGAAGCGTTCACGATATTGCCGCCAATCGTGCCGCGATTCTGCGTGGCGATGCTGCCGGTTTCCCGCGCCGCCGTGCATAGCAGAGGAAATTCGGACTGCAGCCCGGGATGCCGCTGGATTTCCATGTAAGTTGTCAGCGCCCCAAGAATCACTGCACCGGAAGTCACTTCGACCCCGCGAAAATCCGCCAGCTTCGTCAGGCTCAGGAATTTCCTATGAGAAAGTTTTCCAGCCTCGAGCAGCACCATCAGGTCGGTGCCACCCGCGAACGGCTGCCATACACCCGGTTCGCGCCCCAGAATCGCAAGCGCTTCCGACAAATTCCCGGGAACGCGCAAATCGTAAGCCGGAATGTACGCTCTCATCGGTTCCCCGGCGATTTTTCCCTGCCCGATTCGCAAGCGCGCACCACGGAAGTGAAAATCTTCTGATAGCCGGTGCAGCGGCAGAGATTCCCCGCAAGCCCCTCGCGGATTTCCGCATCGCCGGGGTGCGGATGCCGGGCCAGGAGAGCCGCCGCGGCAATCACCATGCCCGGCGTGCAAATCCCGCATTGTGCGCCACCGCATTCCAGAAATGCGGATTGCACAGCACTCAGCTGATCGCCGCTGGCCACGCCCTCGATGGTGTGAATTTCCGCTCCGTCCGCCTCTGCCGCGGGCACCAGGCAGCTATTGACGATCGCGCCGTTCATGAGCAGCGCGCACGCTCCGCACTCGCCTTCGCCGCACCCTTCCTTCGTACCCGTTAGGCGCATCTCCCCGCGAATCACGTCCAGCAGCCGCGCCAGCGGGTACACGCGCGCGCTCCGCCACTCGCCATTTACCAGGCACGCGATCTCTATTTTTTCAACGGTCTCAGACAAGCGCGCCCGCCTTTTCGGCCATCGCTTCCATCAGCACTTCGGGAGTCGCGGGAATTTCACGCAGGGAAATCCCGGTGGCATTCTCGATGGCGTTCAGGATTGCCGGCGCGGGCCCGTCCATCGGCAATTCGCCGATTCCTTTTGCGCCGTGCGGGCCAAACGGGTATGGCTGTTCCTCAAAAAATACGCGAATCGGAGGAATGTCCGCCGCCGTGGGCATGATGTAGTTGGTCATCTGCCCGTTGGCCATGCGTCCTTCGCGCCACACGACGTTTTCATACAGCGACATTCCAATGGCCTGCGCCACGCCTCCCTCGATTTGTCCCGCGGCCAGCACCGGATGAATCACCTTGCCAATTTCCTGCACGGCAACGAAATCGGAGACGCGCGCCTCATACGTAACCGTGTCCACGGCAACTTCCGCGACGTACACGGCCCACGCATACGTGCCGTAGGCATCTCCACTGTACGTCGTGTCGTCCCAGTGCAGGCCGGGTGGCGGCTCGTACTTGGCGCGGGCTCGCAGTGTCCCGCGTGTTTCGATGTAGCGCTTGCACGCGCGCACGAATTCATCCTCTGTGCACGCGTCGCAGAGCAGGCCGCTCTCCACGAGAGTGTTTTTCAGGTTGAGGGCGGCCTTCTCCACCAAATTTCCAACCACCATTGACGTCCGCGAAGCCACCGTGGGCCCGCTATTCGGCACCGCGCCGGTATCGGGCTGCGCGACATCGATCCGGTCGTACGAAATACCCAGCGCGTCCGCCGCAATCTGCGAAAAAATCGTATTCGCACCCTGCCCGATTTCCGTGCTGGCCGCCAGGACCCGCACGCAGCCTTCGGCCGTGGCCTCGACCTCCACCACCGACGCGAGATACACCTCGCCCGAGCCGGTAAATCCCGCTCCGTGCATGAACGAGGAAAACCCGATGCCGCGCTTCACGGTCGCGCCGGGATTTTCCTTCTCGAATCGGGCGCGCTTGGCGTGGTAATCGCTTTCCTTGAAAGCGCGGTCGAGCAGCCCGCTGAAGTTCACATCCTCGTGAATGATTTGTCCCGTTGCCGTGGTCTGATCCTTGCGCAGGAAATTTCGCCGGCGCAATTCTTCGGGCGTCAAGTTCACGGCACGCGCGACTTGATCCAAGTGGCGCTCGATTGCAAAAACACTTTGCGGCGCGCCAAACCCGCGAAATGCGCCGTGCGGCGGCGCGTTGGTCGCCACGGCCTGCGACCGAATGCGCACGTTGGGGCAAACATAAGGCCCGGCGGAATGAATCGTGGCGCGCGACAGGACCACGGCGCTGAGCGTCGCGTAGGCGCCGCCGTCGATCGCCAGATCGATGTCCATGGCCACCAGCTTGCCGTCGCGTGTCACTCCCGTGCGGTGCCGCGTCCGCGAGGGGTGCCGCTTGGTTGTGGCCACCATGTCTTCCGCGCGGTCGTACACAATTTTTACGCGCTTGCCCGATTTCCACGCCAGCAGCGCGGCATGCGCCGCAATCATCGACGGATATTCTTCCTTGCCGCCGAATCCGCCGCCGGTTTCCGCCTGAATCACGCGGATCTTTTCCGCCGGCAATCCGAACAGCGGCATCAGGGCCTTGTGCACATAGTATGGGCATTGCAGCGAACCCCACACCGTCACTCCATCGGTGGGATTCGCCACGGCGATCATGCCTTGATTTTCAATGTACAGTTGCTCCTGCGCGCCGGTCCGGTATTCGCCCTCGACAATCACATCGGCGGCGGCCCACGCGCTATCCACGTCCCCTTTATCCACGTGGTACGCTTTCAACACGTTGTCCTCGCCCCAAACGATCGTGCCCTTGGCCAGCGAATCCTCGATCGTGAACACGGCTGGCATCGCTTCGACGTCAATGCGCACAGCCCGCCGCGCTTCCTCCAACAAATACTTATCGGGATGCGCCAGCAGAACGACGGGCTCCTCGGGGTGGTTGATGAATTCGGAAGCCAGGCACGGCTGGTCGTGCAGGATCAGCGCGATTTCATTCGCGCCGGGAATATCTTTCGCCGTTACGATCGTAAATTCGTTCCACGGAATTCCATCGCCATAGCGAATCCCCAGAATGCGGCCCCGCGCGACGCTGCTGCGCACGGTGACGCCGTGGACCATGTCCGGAAAGGCCAGGTCGTCCACGTACCGGGCGCGGCCGGTGACTTTTTCCCGCCCTTCTTTCCGCTCCACGGAATGTCCAATATATTTTTCTTCCATTTGCGGTTGTCCTGTTCGGCCGCGCGTCAATATCGGATTCTGTCGTCCTTTTGCACCCACGCGCGAAACGGTTCCAGGCCCGCCTCGCGCATCATCCCCTCGAACGGTATCCGCCGCCCGGCATGAGGGCGCTTCAATTCTTCATAGATGAAGGAATCGTCGAACCCCGCGCCTGCGGCGTCGCTGGCGGTTGCGGCAAAGTACACCCGGTCCGGCCGCGCCCAATAGATCGCCCCCAGGCACATAGGGCACGGTTCGCAGCTGGTGTAAATTTCGCAGCCGGTCAATTGGAATGTATTCAGGGCGCGGCAAGCCTCACGAATCGCGGTCACTTCCGCGTGCGCCGTGGGGTCATTTGTCGATGTCACCGAATTTGCTCCGGCCGCGATGATCCGGTCCTGCTTCACGATAATCGCGGCAAACGGCCCGCCCTTGCCGGAGCGGACGTTCTCCACGGCCAGCCGGATGGCTTCCTGCATGAAGGCATTGTTCATCGGTCGTGCCCTGCGTTGCACTCGGACACGCCAAATTGTACCGGAAAAGCACATTCCGGCGTTTGCTGTTTTCTAATGCGCTACATCGCTTTTCTGTATTCTGATCTTCGAATGGACAATCCCGAATTTGCGTGTAAAAATGTACATTCTGCTGGCTGTTCTGCAGGATACGGAATGAATGGATATGACGCGACGGCGCCGTGGATTCTGGGCCCGAAGCGTCCGTTGCGTGGAAACCATTTATTCTCTGTCGTGGCCCTCTCGAACGAAACTCTCGAAATTGGGTGTAATGCGTAGTTCGTCTCGGATTTCCGATGCTGCGCGTGTGCCGCGCGGCCTGCGTCTAAGGGAGGCAGCTTCATGATCGTTGGTGTTCCCCGCGAAACTTATCCGGGAGAACGGCGCGTGGCGTTAGTCCCCATTGTAATTCCCAACCTTGCCAAGGCCGGGATCGAAATCGTGATCGAGGCCGGCGCGGGCGTCCAGGCGGGCTTTCCGGATTCCGAATACGCCGCCAAAGGCGCCAAGGTTCTCCCGAGCCGCGCCGAAGTTTTTGCCGCAGCGGACATTGTGATCCAGGTGCTGTGCTACGGATCCAATGACCAGACCGGCAGGGCCGATCTTCCTCTTCTGCGGCGAGGCCAGGTCCTCATCGGCTTTCTCCGGCCCCTGGGCTCAATCGAAACGATCCGGGAAATCGCCGCCACCGGCGTGACTTCCTTTTCCGTCGAACTGGTGCCGCGAACCACGCGCGCGCAAAGCATGGACGCCCTTTCATCCATGGGCACGATGTGCGGATACAAGGCCGTGCTTCTTGCGGCCGAAACACTCCCCAAAATTTTTCCCATGCTCACCACCGCCGCCGGCACCATCACGCCCGCGAAGGTTCTGGTGATTGGCGCGGGCGTGGCCGGACTGCAGGCCATCGCCACGGCGCGCAGGCTGGGCGCGGTTGTTTCCGCGTACGATTTGCGGCCCGCAGCCAAGGAGCAGGTGCAAAGCCTGGGCGGACGCTTTGTGGAACTCCCGATCGAAGCGAAGGACGCGCAAGACTCCGGCGGCTACGCGAAAGCGCAGGACGAGGATTTTTATCGGCGGCAGCGCGAATTGCTGGCCAAGGTCATCGCCGAAAGCGATGTGGTCATCACCGCAGCCGTGGTCCCGGGAAAAAAATCTCCTGTGCTGGTGACCAAGGAAATGGTCGCCGGGATGGCTCCGGGATCGGTGGTCGTCGATCTGGCGGCGGAGCGCGGAGGAAACTGCGAACTTACCAAGCCCGGCGAAGTCATTGTCGTGAACGGCGTCTCGATCATTGGCTATTTCAACTTCGCCTCCGCCGTGCCCTATCACGCCAGCCAGATGTACGCGCGCAACATCGCCGCGTTCTTGCAATTGCTGGTCAAGGACGGAAAGCTGCAGATCAATTTCGAGGACGACATCATCAAGAGCACGCTGGTGACCGAGGGTGGGGAAGTGGTCAACGCGCGCATTCGCGAATTTTTCTCGCTGCCGCCCCTGGCGGCGCAGCAGAAAGAGGCTCAATCGCCATGAAGATGGATCTCATCACCAGCCTGTATGTTTTCATGCTGGCGGCTTTCATCGGCCTGGAAGTAATCAAACGCGTTTCGCCCCTGCTGCACACGCCGCTGATGTCGCTCACCAACGCGCTGGACGCCATCGCCGTGGTCGGAGCCATCATCCTGGCCGGCGAGCACAAGTCCACGCTCTCCACCATTCTCGGCACGATCGCCATCGTCGCCGCCACAAGCAACGTGGTCGGCGGATTTTTCATCACCGACCGCATGCTCAAAATGTTCAAAGCGAGCGCCAAACCGAAGCCATGACCTCCTTCCTCGGCACCGACACGATCATCGAGATCACCTACCTCATCGCCACGGCGCTGTTTATTTTGTCGCTGAAGTGGATGAGTTCTCCGACCACCGCGCGCCACGGCGTGTGGGCCGGCGAAGCGGGCATGCTGCTCGCCATCGCCGGAACGCTGCTCAATCGCGGCATCGTCGATTACAAGTGGGTGGTCATCGCCCTGGTTCTTGGCACGATCATCGGCGTTCCCCTCGGAAAAGTGCAAATGACGGCGGTGCCGCAACGGACCGCGCTGAGTCACGCGTTCGGCGCGCTGTGCGTGACATTGGTCGGCACCGCGGAATTTTATCTGCGCGCCCCGGGCGTGCCCAAGTTCATGATGTCCGTGCTGTCGATGGAAGTGATTCTCGGCTCTCTGACGTTCACCGGCAGCCTGATGGCCGCGGGAAAATTGCAGGAAGTCCTGCCGCAGCGCCCCATCACGTTTAAGGGCCAGAATTTTGTCAACCTCGGCATGATGGTGGTCGCCGTTGGCGTGGCCGTGGTTCTGGTGCTTCATCCCGACCGTATGTATCTGTTTCCGGCCATCCTGGCGATTCCTCTTCTGTTCGGCGTGATGATGATCATTCCGATAGGCGGCGCGGATATGCCCACGGTGATCTCCCTGCTGAATTCCTACGCCGGACTTTCCGCAGCGGCCATGGGCTTCGTACTCAACAGCAAGCTCCTGATCGTTGCCGGCGCGCTCGACGGCGCTTCCGGCTTGATCCTCTCGGTCAACATGTCCAAGGCCATGAACCGGTCATTTTCCAACGTTCTGTTCGGCGCGTTCGGCCAGGAAGCGGCTGTCGGTAAGGGCGGCAAGGAAGAGCGCCCAGTGCGCAGCGCGACTCCGGAAGAAGCGGCGGGAATTCTGGCCGTGGCCAGCAAAGTGGTCATCGTGCCGGGGTACGGCATGGCCGTGGCGCAGGCGCAGCACAAGGTGCGCGAACTGTACGACATTCTGACCAAACGCGGGATCGACGTGAAATTCGGAATTCATCCCGTGGCCGGGCGCATGCCGGGCCACATGAACGTGCTGCTGGCCGAGGCGGACATTCCTTACGACAAACTGCTCGACATGGATGAGATCAACGGCGACTTCCCGCAGACCGACGTGGCCCTGATCATCGGCGCCAACGACGTCACCAACCCCGCCGCGCGCACCGATTCCTCCAGCCCCATCTTCGGCATGCCCATTCTTGACGTCGACAAAGCGCGCACCGTGATGGTCATCAAGCGCAGCATGGGCGCGGGATTCGCTGGAATCGAAAATCCCCTCTATTACATGGACAAGACCCTGATGCTCTTCGGCGATGCCAAGAGTTTCGTTGGTTCCATCGTCCGCGAACTTTCCGGCGGCCACTCTTAAGTAGGACAGGCTTCAGCCTGTCGGTTTTTTCCCCAGCGCCGCAAACCAAACCCAGGAAGGCTGAAGCCTGTTCTACCGGTGCCCGCTGACCGAAACGCCCGCGTCCGGTTTCAAGCTGAAACAATCGATCGTTCCCAGAACCACCAGCGCAGCCACAAGAAAAAACGCGACGTGAAATTCCTTCGTCGTGGGGTTTCCACTGGTATTTCCTGTAATGAATGCTCCAAGGCGCAGCGCAATGGCGCCGGCGGCCACGCCCATTCCCATGGCCATCTGCGTCACCACGCTGAAAAAGCTGGTGGCCGTCCCAAAATCCGATTTCGGCACATCCGCGAATGCCAGTGTGCTTAAGCATGTAAACTGCATCGAGCGGCACAATCCGTTTAGAAACAGAATGAGCAGGATCGCAAACCGCGGCGTCTGCGGGAATATGGCCGCGCACGCCAGCATCAGAAGCGCCGTCAGCATTCCATTGACGATGAGCACCGAACGAAATCCAAAGCGCCGAAGCACTGGAGTCGTGACCGTTTTCATGCCCAGGTTGCCCGCAAATAGCCCCAGCATCAGCAGGCCCGACTGGAACGCATTCAGCGCAAAGCCCACCTGAAACATGAGGGGAAGCAGGAAGGGCGAAACACTGATGGAAATACGGAACAACGATCCGCCGGCGATGGTGATGGCAAACGTTTTGATCTTCATCAGATTCAGATTCAACAGGGGCGCCCGCGCGCGCTGGAAATGGAACACCGATAGCGCGCCCAATATGAGCCCCGATGTCAGATACAGCATGGTTGGCCGCCATTGGGCGCCTTCGCGGCCGACTAGTTCGAGACCGTACATGAACGTCACGCACGCCGTGCTGCTCAGCGCGAATCCGATCCAATCGAACGGCTTCCTTTCTTCTCCTTTCAAATTCTTGATCAGCACAAATGTCAGTCCCAGGCCAATTATTCCAAGCGGCACATTTAGAAAAAAAATCCAGTGCCAGGAAACATACGTGGTGATGAAGCCACCGAGGGGTGGACCTACCACCGGCGCTACCAGGCCGGGCCAGGTAATGTACGCGATTGCCTCCATCAGATTGTGTTTTTCCGTCGTGCGCAACACCACCAGGCGGCCGACGGGAACCATCATCGCCCCGCCAATGCCCTGCACGATCCGCGCCGCGGTGAACTCCCACATTCCGTTGCTCAGCCCGCACAATATGGAAGACAAGGTGAACACGGCAATGGCCGACGCAAATACGGTACGGGCACCCACATGGTCCGCCACCCATCCGCTGATGGGAATAAACACCGCCAGCATCAGCAGGTACGCGGTCATTCCAATATTCAGATCGACAGGGCTTACGTGGAAGGACTTGCCCATCTGTGGCAGCGCCGTGGCGATGACCGTGCCGTCCAGATTTTCCATGAAAAATGCCACCGCAACCAGAATGGCGATGGGGGTCGAGTTTCGGGCCGCCTGCGCTGTTTCGTTTTGCGATTCCTGCAACTGGCTCCCCTGAACTTGGAGACAAAGAGTATGGATTTTAGACGGCGCGGTCAACTGCGCGTCATTTTAACAAGCGCCTCCTGCTTGATGGATGCTGCGATGGATGCGCTCCCAAAAAAAGCGGTCCACCGGGGAGCTTCCGGTGAACCGCTTTTCCGGCACGGAGGAAGAAAATTATTTCAGAAGGCAACAGGGCTAAGGCTGCGGCTGGAAGTCAGAGCCTCGAATTGGCGAGCTTCGTTTTTCCGCCCTTCCTGCCGAAGCAGCGCCGCATAAAATTGCATCGTCTGTTTTACCGCCGGATCGTCCGTCCCCAGATTCTGCTCCCGGATACGCAGCGCTTCCAGGTACAGGGGTTCCGCCGCGGCGTATTTGCCCTCGCAATAGTAGAGCAGAGCCAGCCGGTTCGCGTGATTTGCGATTTCCAGGCTGTCCGAACCCGATTCCCGCCGCTTGATTTCCAATACCTTGGCGAAGTAGGGTTCCGCCGCAACGTAGCTGCCCGCGGCGCTGTAAATTTCTCCCAGCTTGTCCATGGCCTCGATCGTCTGGCGGGTATCCAGTTTCCCGATCATTTCCTGGGTTGCCAGAGCCTTGCTGTACAACGGCGTGGCTTCAGAATCCATTTTTCGCGCGTGATAAATGTCTCCCAGATTGAGCAGCGCCCCGGCGGCCTCGGCACTTTCCATGTTCCCGTTTTCCTTCCAGATGGCCAGCACGCGCACGTACAGGAGCTCCGCTTCGGCGTCCTTCTGTTCGGCGTGGTAAATATCCGCCAGGCCCGCCAGCGTGACAGCTGCTTCGGCGCTCTGCGCGTTGCCCGCTTTTTCCCAGATGGCCAGCGCGTTCCTGTAATCCGCCGCAGCCGCCGCATCCATGTTTTCGTCGTGATGCAGCGCCGCAAGATTATTCAGGCACCGCGCGGCCTGCATTTCCTGGCCGGGAATTTGCTTCCAGATTGCCACGGACTTCTTGTAGAGAGGCTCGGCCTGCGTGAATTGCGCCTGGTCCTGGTACAGGACCGCAAGGTTGTTCATGCTTGCGGCCACGGCCGCATTGTCCGCGCCCAGCTCCCGCGTCTGCACTGCGATGGCCTGCTTATAGAGAGTCTCCGCAACGGCAAATTCGCCTCGCTGGCGCGCGGCAGTCGCTGAGGCCAGATCCTGGTCCCAATTCGCCTCTTCGGCCGGCGTATAAAAACTGGAAACCAGGAAAATCACTATGCAGATGACAACCGGTGCCAGTTGTTTCATCTTCATCTCAGGCCATCCTCTCTCGTGGTGCTCGTGCTTTGCAAAACTCAGCTATCGAACACGCCAAGTCTGCCAAGCGGAAGAGGCCAGGCCAATGAAGGAGCAGAGCCATTTTTCTTGTGACCCGGGTCCTGGTACCCGGTCGGCGGGGTTGTATTTGGTGGGAATGGCTGTAATGCATTGAAAACAGGAATGTTGATGTCTGCAGCCCCATTCCTGGGGTGCCGTCAATCGCGGGAGAAATCACCCCGTTTTCCGCGATTGGCAAGCCTAGCAGGCCTGGTCCTCGAATTCTCGTTCAGCCAAGCACGTCAGCCGCATTCCACTCCTACCCTGGTGTGGTTGCTTGCGGCAATGCTCCGCGGAAGGCTTCCCGAAGAAGAACCCACGATCGTCCTATTCCTCTACTCTGAATTTCACCGGCTTGATGAACAGCTTGTCGCCTTCTTGAATCGAAACATTGTAATCGCCGGCTTTGACCTGGGGAATCTTGATGACGATCTTCTCCGCGGATTGTTCCACCACCGTGGCCTTGAAATCGTTCTTTTCGTCGGAAAGAAAAACGGCTGACACGCCCGGCTTGTCCAGATTCGTGCCTGACACGGTAGCCGTATCGTTCACTTTTCCCGAGGCGGGATCGATGCCGGTCACTTGCGGCGAATTCTGGGCAATAACCATCGGAGAAAGGAAAATCGCCACGGCCAGAATCAGCCATCGGCGCCAGGCGACGCTGCGCCCCAAGGCCGCGGCTCCGATATCTGCATTGGAAACAGAAGCGCTTTGGACAGCCCGCAGCTCTTTGGACGAAGAGTTCGCCATAAGTCCACCTCGCACGATCATGTTGTGATTCGGAGTTACCGCCGTTCCTGCGCTGGACGTTACTGCACCCGCTCCGCCGTGTCAATCTCTTACGCGGAAATTCCGGGCACCCGGCGGCGATGCCGCCCCTCTCCGCCGTCCGCAGACTGTGAGAGGCGCCCCCACATCCTTGTTGCAGCGGATCATTTAACGCGCTAACTTTTTATTGCAATGCCGTCCGATGACGAAATCCGGGCCGAGACGCGCCGCCTGGGGCGCACGATCAAGAGGAACAACTTGATCGCGGCATCCGCTTCCGGCGTTGCCCTCTCATTCCTCTCCCTCCTGTTCTTCGGCTATTCCTTGAAAAGCATTATCATCGGCCTGGCGGCAGGCTTCGTTTACGCCAATGGATTTGAATATGTCCTGCACCGCTTCCTGCTGCACGCGGGCCACGGATTTTTCTGCGAGCAGCACATGGTGCACCACACCACCCTGCAGTCTCCCGAAGCCGCGCGTTACGTCAATTTCTCGCGCAACCCCTGGGGCGTGGTCGCGCTCCTCTGCGCCAATGCGATCCCGGTTTTATTTTTACAGTGGATTTTCCACGGCGCGTGGGGAGCCGGAGTGTTCGTGAGCTTCGCCCTCTACTACATGGCCTTCGAGGAAATTCACTGGCGCACGCACTTGGGCGGCTGGCTGCCGCGTTGGCTGCGCCCCGCGGCCCGCCATCACTTGCTGCACCACGCGCACGATACCGGCCGTTTCAATGTATTTCTGCCTCTGTTCGACTGGCTCCTGCAGCCCGCATTGCCCACAGCGCCCTTGCATCACAAAAAAGGGAATCCCCGCCTCTAAAGAGGCGAGGCATAAAAACCTTTCTCCACCAGTTGCTGTAGCCCGGGTTTTCCGACCCGCGGATTTCCGCGCCGCACAGTAAGCCCGCCCCGCGCCGCACAGTTAAATGTGCAATTGTAGGGGCACGGAATTGCCATGCCCCTACATGCGGACGATGCGCCTGCCTATTCGGATGGAAGGGAATTATTTCTCGTTCGATGCCACTGCGGCCAGCGTCTTTTCTTTCCCGGCCAGCAGCGGGCAATCCGGCGGCAACAGCACGAGTTTCTTCTGGATGATCTGGTCGGAATATTTCGCCAGGTAATGAACAATGGTCTCGATGCGGATGCGAATGCTGCCGGCGGGCTTGGTCGAATCCAGATCGCCGAATTTGAAAAACAGCGTCCC
>JAIQFG010000039.1 GCA_020073375.1 Terriglobia bacterium
ATGGCTTTCCACGAAGTCTTTTTCGGTGTGCTCAAGCAAGCCTCCTTCAGGCGGAAAGACTGCCGCAGCATCCTCCCCGGAAATCGCCCCGGCGTCAATCTCAACCCGGTTGGACAGGCACTTTTGCCTGTCCCCGCAACCCCGCCAAGCCCGCCTCCGGAAAAACCAGGCCGTCCAAACCGCGCGGTTTTGAATTGTTTACTCAAGGATAGTCAGTGCGCCAGTCCCGCCTCATAGCCGACACGCGGTCCGTGTGTTAGAATCCGCCGCGCATGTTGATCCCGGCGGGCTGCAAGCGCTGCCCGCACCCGTGGAGATTCCGAATGGCGATGGAAATCGATCTGATCCCGCAGGCAACGCTCGTCCAGGAAAACGGCCACGCAGAAGCCGTGGACATTCGCTCCAGCGACACGCGCACATTCTATTGCGTCATGATGATTCGCGACCAAATCGAGCAGGAGTCCGTGGACGTTTCCATCTGGGGATCTGCCGACGGAGAAAACTGGGGCACGCACCCTATCCTGAAGCTGCCGCAACAGTTCTACAAAGGCGAAACGCGCGCCGTCCTCGATCTCACACTGGTTCCCGCCGTGAACTTCGTCCGCGCGGCTTGGGACGTGAACCGTTGGGGACGCGTCGCCCCCCTCCCCATGTTCGTTTTGGGGTTGCATTTGGGCGAAATACCCGCAATGCCCGCGCGTGTTCCGCAAGCGTACACCGGCGCGGCACAATAAATATTTTGTTTTGAGATAACCTTCCTCTAAAATCTGGCAACTAATATCGGCAGGAATTAAGGGGTAGGAAGTTAACTACCAACTGCAATGGGTGGTTGCTTCCTACCCCCCCGAGTGGTCTTAGCCAAGTAGACGAGCCCGCCGCAATTTGCGTTTCAACAACTTTATGCTTTCTTTAGAGCCCTCGGCTTGGTGTGAACCACGCCGTTCCCTAAGGGTTTGTCGGGGTGGGGGGAGGCAGGGGGGGCAGGTCCGGCTCATCCGGATCGTCGGAATCGGAGGCCCCCGCGCCACCCAGATTTTGTCCGCCGGCAATCGCTTTTCCCCGGGCCTTCTTGCGCGCTTCGATTTCCTCCTGTTGCTTGCGGGCTTCCTGCATGCGCTCCTGCGTATCGCGAACCCAGTCAACATCGGGGCCGTTGGGCGAAATCCTGAGGTAGGTATCCAAATCCGCGGCCAGTGAGTTCAAGTCGCGCCGCGCGATGTGGATGTTGGCCAGCAGGATGTGAATATCGGGGAAGCCCGGATTTTTCTCCCGGGCCAGGTCCGCGTTTTTCTCCGCTTCGTCGTATTGCTGGAGTCCGAAGAGGGCGCGGGCCAGCTCGAACGGTCCCTGCCAGGAAACGGCATCCGCTTCCACGCATTTCCGCGCGAGGGTCGCCGCTTCCGCATAACGCTTTGCATTCAGGAGCAGCGCGGAAAGCAGATACATCGCTTCGGTATATTTCCCCGTGCTGAGCTCGACGGATTTCCTCAGAGCCTCTTCAGCCTCGGGGATCTCTCCCAGGCTCTGATACGCGGCTCCAATCAGGGCGTAAGCCTCGTAGTAGGAGGGAAAATCCTTGATGGCGCGCTGAAACTCAGCAATGGCCCCGCGATAGTCGGACTTGTTGTAAAGCAGCGTCATGCCCTTGTTGAATTCGTCCTGCGCTTTTCGCGGCACGCTGAGCTGATGGGCGGAGATCACCGAACTGCTGGTATTCGAGTTCAGCAGAATGGACGCACGAGTGACCAGCAGGGAGAGTCCTCGGCGCGCGGAATTTGAGATTTCCACCGATTGCTGGAGCGGTTCGTAGTCCTGGACGTTCACTTCGAGAAGGTATTCGCCGTTGGCGATGCCCGTGAACTCGAAAACTCCATTGGCCTTGGTGAGGGTGGAGCTTACCGGACTACCGTCGGGCTGTTTCAGATTGATGCGAACATTCTCCAGGCCGTGTTGATCGGAGGTGTCGCGAACGCTGCCGTCGATGCTGAATCCGGAGCCGGATTGGCTGCCTTGCTGTGCGTATCCGGGCAGCGATGCTGCTGCTAATAGGAGCAGCAAACCAAGCTTCTGGCGGACTAACATGGTCCCTCCGAAAGCGGGGGAAGTAAGGCCATTCTAACACGGCTCGCAATGGGCGGAGCGGCAGGAAAAAGCGCGCAAGTCATCAGTAGGGGCACGCCATGGCGTGCCCCTACTCGCCCAGATCCACGGTCTGCAAATATTGCGGGAGCGTCACGCGCCATTTGTACGCCGCTTCGATCTCGATCTTGAGCGCTGCTGAGGCTTCCGGCTCGCCATGCGTCAGGTAGGTTTGCCGCGGCGCGCCCGGCATGCCGGAGAGCCAGCGCAGCAACTCGCTCTTTCCCGCGTGGGCGGAAAATTGCCGCAGGTTGATCACCTCCGCTGCTATCGGCACGTCCTCGCCGTGAATGCGCAACGTTTTTGCGCCGTCTTCCAGCGAACGGCCGCGCGTGCCCGCGGCCTGAAACCCAGCCAACAAAATGGCGTTCCTGGGGTCCGGCGCCAGTCGCGCCAGGTGATGCAGCACGCGCCCGCCGGTGGCCATGCCGCTGGCGGAAATGATGATGGCGGGGGTCTTCACGTCGTTGATTTTCTTTGAGTCGTCCACCGTGCGCATGTAATGCACGGTGTGGGCGTCCAGCGGGTTTCCGCTCTTTTCTTCCGCGTCGTAGATCAAGTCGTGATCCTCGTGGTGGCGCATGTACAGGTCGGTCACGCTGATGGCCATGGGGCTGTCCACGAAAACGGGCAGGCGCGGGATGCGGTTGGCATCCTCGAGTTTGCGGACGATGTACATGATCGTCTGTGTGCGTCCCACGGCGAACGCCGGGATCACGATCTGGCCGCCCCGCTTGGCCACGCGGTTGACCACATCGGCCAGCGCGTCCTCGGGAGAATCGGCGGGATGTTCGCGGTCTCCGTACGTGGATTCGCATAGCAGCACGTCGCAGCGCGGCGGGGCTTCCGGATTTTTCAAAATCGGCTGGTCATATCGACCCACATCGCCTGAAAAAAGGACCACTGTCTTCTTGCCGTTTTCCGTGATCGTCAGTTCCAGGCTTGAGGAGCCGAGAATGTGTCCGGCGTCGTGCGGCCGCACTGTGAACTGCGGGGAAATGGTGAACGCGGCCGCGCGCGGAATTTCCTTGAGGGCCTTCAAAACGGGCTCCACATCTTCCTGCGAATACAGCGGCAGCGGCTGCTTGTGCTTGCTGTAACCGCCGCGCCCTGCTTTTTCGGCGTCTTCTTCCTGCAGGTGCGCGGAGTCGGGAAGCAGAATGTTGCACAGCTCGATGGTGGCCGAGTCGGCAAAAATCGGGCCGCGATAGCCGTCGCGGACCAGTCGAGGGAGGTATCCCGTATGGTCCAGGTGTGCGTGCGTCAACACGCACCAGTCAAACGAAGATGGCTTCTCCGGCAGCGTATCCCAGTTGCGCAGCCGCAGCTGCTTGAGCCCTTGGAACAGGCCGCAATCCACCAGCAGCCGTTTGCCTTCGGCTTCCACCAGATATTTCGAGCCCGTGACCGTGCCTGCCGCGCCGAGAAATGTGAGTTTGGCCATAAGGGAGGAATTCTAGAGGCAAGGAGGCAGGGAGGCAAGGAGACGCTGAAGCAAGGAGGCAGGGAAGCAAGCAGGAACGGAGGTGAGGCACTGGGGCTCGCGTTTCAACCGGCGGAAAAATTGTGTTAGACTTTAGTTTCGGGCGTGTAGCTCAGTTGGGAGAGCGCATCCATGGCATGGATGAGGTCGCAGGTTCGACCCCTGTCACGTCCACCAAATTTTCCTTCAGTTTCGCTCACCCGTATTCACAAATTCTGAAATGAGCAATAAGTGATCTTTGGGTTTGAATTTGGCCCGCTTCAGTAGCGCCGTCATTCCGCGTCCCGGAAGGGATCGGGATAAACTCCGCGAGGAATCCTTCCTCTCCAGTATAGCAACCGAAGAGAGATTCCTCGCTTCGCTCGGAATGACGGCATTCTGGATTTGGTAAGCAAATAGCTACGATTTTTTCACTTCCACCGGCGGCGTCCCATACGTATGAAACGACTCCACGGTCTTGAGTCCCCAGGCCTGCCCCTTCGCCCGCTCCGCTTCGGTCCACACGATCGGTTTCCAGTCCGGGGCCAAAATCAGGCGCGCGCCGGCGCTATCGACTTCCACGCGGTTGCCGCCCGGCTCGTAGACGTATAGAAAAAACGTCTGCTGCACGGCGTGCTTGTGAGGTCCGGTCTCGATGAAGATGCCTTCTTCCAGGCAAATGTCGGCGGCGCGCAGAACCTCCTCGCGGCTGTCGACCGCATAAGTGACGTGGTGAAAGCGGCCGCGCGTGCCGGTATGGTCGCGCGTGTAGGCAAAATCGTAGCTCTTATTGCTGACCGTGAGCCACATGCCGGCTTCCGAGCCGTCATTCATCACGATCTGTTCGGTGAGTCGGCATCCAAGATAATCCTGGAAGAAAATGCGGTTGGCCTTGATGTCCACGGCCAGGCAATTCAAGTGATCGAGGCGCCGCACGTTGATGCCGCGGGCAGGGAATCGGCTCGCCTGATTCTTGAGCGCGGGTCGCAGTTCGGGTGGCGCCTGATACCATTCGGTTTCGTAATACAGCTCGACTTTATGGCCGTCCGGGTCCTGGCACACAAACGCCGGGCCGTGCCCCAGGTCGCCATCGGTCCAGCCGATGTCGAAGCCGGATCCCTTGAGCGCGGCCACGCGCCGCTCCAGCGCCTGGGGGCTCCGTGCGCGAAATGCCATGTGCCCCATGCCGCTGGTTTTCGACGCCGTTAGTTTGAGCGTGTGGTGCTGGTAGTCATCGTACGCGCGCAAGTACACCGAATCGCCCTGGCGCGCAGTCGCCGTCATGCCCATCACGTTCACGAAAAATCTCAGGCTTTCCTCGGGCTTAGGTGTGAGCAACTCCATGTGGCCCAGATGCGCGAGGTCGAAAATCGGTTCCGGCAGCATGAAGCGTTTTCCTTTGAACGAATTTGTTGGAGACGGTCGAAGCGGCTACTTTGCGCCGTGCAATTGTCCGGCGGAAGTCTCAGTAGCCTGCCGTGCTTCGGCAATGGCGTCGGCGAGTTCCTGCCACGAAAACGCTTCGCCGCGCCGCACGCTCAGTCCGAGCCTGGCGATTTCACCCGCCACCCATTCCTGCAGCGCCGCGGTGGCCGGCGCCGTCAAGGGAGTCAGGTCCACGTCCGCGATGGCGTGCGCGGCTTCGCGCATTTCCGCGGCGCGCCGCTTGCCATGCTCGGCGACGCGGCCGATCAGATAATCGGGGAGCGCCGAATCCCAACCCATTTCCGGGTACGTCGCCGCCAGCGAGGCGAGCACCTGCTCTTCGGCCCCGTATCGGCGCGCGGTGAACATCGACTCCACGGTAATCGCTTCCAGGCCCTTAATGAAAATGCTGCGGCACATTTTGATTGCCGACGCCACGCCGATCCGGTCGCTGACCGGCGTCGCATTCATGCCGATCGAGCGCAGCCGCCGGGCAACTGCGTCGGCGCCCGCGCCACCCAGTAGCATGGGAACTTGCAGGCGCTGCGGCGCAACCGGAGCCATCACCGCCGCCTCGACAAAGGCCGGTCCTGACGGCTGCAGCAGGGCGGCGATTTCACGTTTCGTTTCCGGAGAAACGGAATTGATGTCGAGGTAGGTTTGCCCCTTGCGCAGGTATCCTGCGGCACTCTTCGCCACATCGGCAGCGGCCGCGGCGGTCACCGCGCAAATCACCAGCTCCGCGCCGGCGAGCGCGTCCTCCAGCGTGTCACATGCCCGGACTGCCACGTTTCTCGCCTTCGCCAGCATCGGCGTTCGCGCCGGATCCGAGCCCAGCAGGACATCGAACATGGACACCGCCAACCCCCGTGCCGCAAGGTCGTGGCCGAATATGCCCCCCACTTCTCCAAATCCGATGAGCGCAATATTTCGAATCGGTTCCTCGATCATGGTGACGTCGCCTCTTTGCGTGCTGCGCATACGATGCCCGCCATGTTATCTCCGATCGGAAGGTCTGTGAATAGTATTATTGAAGCCCGCAAATGAGTCCTGTTTGATAAAAGTATAAAGCTGTCACCTACGGTTTGGCGCGTTACCAGGTCCACAGATTGCGGGCCTTGGCGGCTAAACCCTTTCCTTACAGGGTAGTCCCACCACCCCGGTACCATTGCAAACCGTACCCCTTCGGGTGGAGAATATTCGCAGCAGGGGAACCATTCCTCTGCCTTGGTGTCTAATCTAAGTGGAAGCGTCTTCCAGCCGGCGTTTTCGGCTCAGCAGGTTTCCCCTTGTCGGGAGACCCGGCAGGCGGCTTCCAAGCCAGTTGCGCAGGGCACAAAGCGATTGCTGCGGCAAGTCCGCGCGAACGCTTAGCGCATGCTGGGAGAGAGGCGGTTCGCGTGTCTGACTTGGCCCACGTCCTTCCCTGGTCGCAGGACGAAGCCGAGCTGGTGACGGAGCTGCAAGGCGGCTCCGGCGCAGCCTTCGACTGGCTGGTCACGCACTACTCAGGCCCCGTGTATAGCCTGGTAGTGGGGATGATTTCGGAATCCAGCGACGCCGCCGATATCACGCAGGATGTGTTCCTGAAAGCGTTTCGCGGCATCCGGAGTTTCCGGCGTGGCAGCTCGTTGAAGACCTGGCTGTACCGCATCGCCGTACGCGAGGCCCTGAACCACCGGCGCTGGCTGTGGCGGCATCATCGCGAGCAGGATTCGATTGACTTGCAACCTGAGAACGGCCACGCATCGATCGAAATCGAGGACGCGGGCAGCACGCCTTTCGATCAGGCCGCCTCGCACGAAGTCCAGCAGGCGGTGCGGAAAGCGTTGAGCAGCGTTCCGGAAGTATTTCGCAGCGCGGTGATCTTGAGAGACCTGGAAGGGATGTCTTACGACGAAGTGGCCGAAGTTCTCAGCATATCGGTGGGCACGGTGAAATCGCGGATTCTGCGCGGTCGGCGGTTGCTGCGCGATATTCTGGAGCCCATGCTTCGCGGGCCGCACAGCGCTAGTCTCGCCGCATCTTCGGCAAGCCATTCCCCATTGACCTACGAAGGATCGGTTTCGCGTTCGCCCCTGTTTTCCGGCGCGAACGAAAACAGTTCCGGCCGGCACGACACAACCGGCTGGGCGAATCCCGAGATTGCGGGAGACGCCGAGGGAGGTGTCTGATGGATTGCCAGCAGGTACAACGATGGTTGCCCGGTTATCTGGACGGCACGCTGCCCGCCGGTGCGCGTTCGGAAACGCACGTCATGATTGGACGGCACCTGGAGCGGTGCGATGCTTGCCGCCAGGAATTGCAGAGTTACCAAGTCTTGTCTTCATTGATGTCGCAGGTGAGCCGCCCGGAACCTCCCGCCGATTTATCCTTGCGGATTCGAGTGGCGGCCGCGCAGCGCCTTTCCGAACAGCCGTGGCTGCACTATGTGCGCCGCTTCCGCACGCGCTCGGAAATGGTCCTGAAAAATATTCTGGAGCCGCTGGCCATTCCCGCGACGGGCGGCTTCACCGTGGCCTTCATCGTTTTCGTGCTGGTTTGCCAGCTGCTTGGCCTGGGCATGCCATTGCGAGCGGTGTCTAACGATTCACCCACTAATCTTTTGCAACCGGCGCGCCTGGAGTCGCTGGCTCCATTTCCGGTCACGGGGATGGAGGAATCGGGCAACTCCGGCCCACACGGGTTGCTGGTTGAGGCGACGGTCAACGCGCAGGGCGAGGCCGTCTATTACAGGATTCTCGCCGGACCGGATAACGAGACAATCCGCAGGCAGCTCGATCTGGTGCTGCTGTTCTCCCGCTTCCGCCCACAGATGAGCTTTGGCCGGTTCACGGCCGGCGGCCATGTTGTTCTCAGCTTCAGCGACATCTCAGTGCGCGGATAACTTCAAGCTTTTCCCAAAGCTAAACGTGTTCTACTCACTCTAAAGTAGTACCCTCGTACTATAGCCAAAGCCCTATCCGCGCGCGAAAATTCCAACATTCCGAAGATGTACTTATTCCGGCCGATTTTCGACTGGCCGCGATCGGATTGCCATGACGCTTACGATCAAAGACTCACCTGACGCGACTGGATCGTCCAAGACCAGCTCGCTCGGGCAGAGTTTCGCGAATCCTCAAGGGCAATCCACTCGATCCAATCCCGTTTGTCTTGAAGTTCCGGTCGTGGTGCGAAGTCTGCCCGGAGAGGGCGGCGGCGCCCCTGGAGCACCTGGCCCCACCAGGCAAGAGGGCCGGTCCGTGATCGTTTTCGATAATGGAGGCGTGCTTCGCCTCACGAATCCTCTGCCGGTCGGGCAAAAAGTAATTCTCACTAATCAGCAGGGCCGTGATGTGGTCGGCCGCGTGGTGGGCGGACGCAATCTCCCCAGCATTAAAGGCTACATTGAAGTTGAATTCATCGAGCCGGTCAGCGATTTTTGGCGGATCCATGTGGCTCCCGACGCCAACCGCGTTTCTCCTCCATCGCCCTTGGATCTTTCGGACGCCGATGAGATCCTTCCTTCACCCGCAATGCCGCGGATGGACGTGCCGGCGCCTTCGCACCCCCGCGTGACGCCGAAAGAACCGGGCAATTCGCCCGGCGGAGCGCCTACTTTTGAAGATGTCGCCGGACTGGTGTCCATGCCTCTGCAGGGCGAGCCGCGCACCAAGAAAAATGAACCTGCGCTGCGAGAAAGCAGCGCGCCGGCCGGCGATGCATCGCCGCAATTCCAGGCCGAACCCGCGAGAATAATTTCCTCGAGCAAACCCGCGGTGCCATTTTCCGAACTTGCGGTGGAAAATCTGGCCGATTCCACAATGCCGGCTGCGATTCCTGTCCCGGCCCGCAAGCAGCCTTCCTCGAATGATTCCGCCGGGAAAGGCATGACGTTTTCGGGGATGAGTTCGCTGCCCGTGCCCGATGAGTCGCGCGGACGTATGCCGTTGATGTTGGGCGGCGCGGTATTGGTTCTTGCGGCGATTGGCGGCGGCTACTTTTTCCTTCATCGTGGAACCTCGCCGAGCGAGGCTCCCGCCGCAGCGGTCGCAGCGGCCCAGCCCTCGGTCCCATCGGCCAACGAAACAGCCAGCGTGCCCGCGAGCGCCCCTGCCCCCGAACCTGTCGCCGAGCAGCCCCAGCCGCCGGCCGTGCAACCCGTCTCTTCCGCTCCCGCGGAAGTTGCACCGTCCGCTTCTCCCAATTCGCAAAATGCGCGGCAACACGCAAGCGCTGCCGAATCGAAACAGCCCGATCGAGCCGTACCTCCCCGCCCGCAGGTTAGCAATCTGAAGATGAGTTCCCCGATCAGACCGGCCAAGAATCTTTCCAGCGTTCCCGATGGATCTGCATTGGCTCCGGCGGATGTGGCATTGGCCGCGGCGCCGGCCGCTGCTGCGCCGGGAACGTTCGGCGCGCGCACCGATCGCCAGCCGGCGCCGCCTCCTGAAGTGCCCGCGGAAATCCCGGCTGCGCGTGCAGCGAAGGTCGTGCAGGGAGCGAAATTGATTTCTTCCACGCGTCCGGTTTATCCGCCGCTGGCAAAGCAATCCAACACGCAGGGCCGGGTGGTCATAAATATCAGCCTCGATGACAAGGGAAATGTGATCGCGGCGAATGCCGTCAGCGGGCCCATTCCTCTCCGCCAGGCGGCTGTGGAAGCCGTGAAACATTGGAAATATTCTCCGGCGCTGATTGACGGGAAACCCTCCTCGTCCGAACTCAGCATCGGTGTCGACTTCCGTCTGAACTAAACCGCCCGGATTTTCTCTTTTCTATTAACGGTTCCCCATTACAATACTCCCCGGACAACCTGGCCGGCCGTGGAGCCTTCCAACCGGGTATGGGCTCCACTTGGAGCCCGCTGGAATAAGTATGGGCTCTACTTGAGGTTGCCGGAACGGGTGTGGACTCTACTTGGAGCCCACTGAAATATCTAGCCGGGATTCTTGACGGGGCTCGGGGAGCCTTGTAAATTCAGAAACGGGTGCGTGCAGTGCTTGGAACGCGCGCCGTGGAAGGTCGGACGATTCGTTGCGCCTATTCGCTGACAAAAATCCGCTGGTTCAATTCGCTCGCATTGGCGCGTGCGCCCTGCTTGTTGCACTAGCCGGCTCTGGCGCTGCCCATGCGCAGGCAAAGGCTCCCGCGCAATCGGTCCAGTCGGAATCCCGCCAAGCGGTGGCCATCGAGACACGGCCACAGTTGTTCGCCGTGCTTTGCGCTCTGGACGCCGCCGGATTTGACTCCGCGGTCGACACCACCAACGATTCTCCCGGGCGCATCCAGTTGCGCCGTGCGATGCTCGGGCTGCACGGCCCGGCCGTCGAGGCTTTGCGGAAATTTTATAGCGAGCACGCCCTGGCCGATACCGGGACCACTTTTTCCCGATTCATGTCGTTTGCCCTGGCGGCCGGCCCCGCTCCGAATTTTGAATTCGAGCTGCGGCGCGATGAGCTCCCGCCGGACGCACTGGCCCTGGAAGGCTTCAACAAAATCCTGGCCGATTTTTACCGCGAAGAACACATCGCCGAACTTTGGCAGCACTTTCAGCCCGACTACGACCGAAGCATCGAAATTTACCGCGCGCCGATTTCGGACCTGGTTTTCACCGTGATGAATTACCTTCGCGAAATTCTGCGGCCCAGCAGCCCGCGGTATTTCTCCGTGTACATGGAGCTTCTGGCCGGGCGCAAAACGAATTTCCGCAATTACGGCGATCACTACGAAATGGTCGTCAATCCAAGCCCCGATCTGCCGATGGACGATATTCGTCATGCGTTTCTGCATTTCCTGCTGGACCCCATCGCCATTCGCTACCGCGTCGCGGCTTCGCGGCTCTCGCCGCTTCTGGAAGTCGCGGCTCACGCTCCGCTGCTTCCCGCGGAGATGCACGACGACTATTCCGCATTCTTCGACGAGTGCCTGGTGCGCGCCGTGGAACTCCGCCTGCGCCGGCTTTCCCCGGGAGATCTGTCCTCGGCCATCGATCAGGCCGAAGGCAGCGGCTACGTTCTGGTCCGGCCCATTTATGCGGGCCTCACCGGATTTGAAAAGTCGGAACCCGCGATGGGATACTATTTGCCGGACCTGGTGAAGGGAATTGACGTGGGAGCCGAGCAAAGGCGCTTGCGCGGAGTGAAATTCGCCGAAGCGGCGCCCGCGAACGTTGCCGTCGCCGAAAACTCTTCGCCTGCCGCGCGCCGCCAGTCCGCCGCTCCCGATCCCGCGCAGGAAGATCTTGCCGAAGGCCAGCGCCAGATCTCCGCGCGAAACGGCCCCGCGGCTGCCGCATCGTTCGAGCATTTTCTGGCGTCGCATCCGGATGATCTTCGCGCCACCTACGGCCTCGCCGTGGCTTCCGCCCTGATGGGCAATCCGGACCGCGCGCGGGAACTTTTCGCCAAAGTAATCGCCGCGGCTCCGGCTACGCCGTCCGAAACCAGTACACAACCGGACCCGTCCAATTTGTCTTGGTCCCACATTTATCTGGGAAGAATGTACGATGTAGAAGGCCAGCGGGAACTCGCGGTCGCAGAATATCGCGCCGCACTGGCCGTTGCGGGTGCTCCAGAATCGGCTCGGGCAGCGGCCGAGCGCGGCGTGCAGGCCGGGTATCAGACTCCGTCGCGCGAAAATAAGCCGGAAGCAAAGCCCTAGGTTGTTTCGCGTATTCCGGTGGATGGATTCGGGTGGTACTAAATGGTGGAGGAAATTTCAATTCCCTCGGAGCAAACCTTTCATCTCCGAGAATTATTCTAGGCAGAGGAGAATACATCACATGATGGCAAAGTTTCTCAGGTGGCCGGCGGTCGTGCTGAGCCTTACCATCGCTGCTTCCCTAGGAGCGGCCCAATACAGCGGGGGCGCCTCAAGCATGCCGTCTTCTTCCCCCGCTCCCCAGGATAATAAGGGCAAGGACAAAGGGGAAAAGAACCAGAAAATCGATAAGAAGGAAGAGGCCGCGTACAAGGCCTTTTATGCGGCGCGCACGGGGGACCCGAACGCGCAGATTCAACTCGGCGAGGATTTCATCACGAAATTTCCGCAGAGTCATTATCTCAACGGCGTCTACGCCACGCTGACCACCGCGTATTACGTTTCCGGAAACACGGACAAGATGTTCGAGGATGGAGCCAAGGCGCTGGCTCTTGACCCCGATAACGTGGACGTGCTTTCCCTGCTGGCCATGGCCATCCCGCGCCGGGTGAAGCCCACCACGCCGGACGGCACGCAACAATTGCAGAACGCCGAAAAATACGCACACCACGCCATCGAACTGATCCCGAACATGACCAAGCCCGCGGAGATTGACGATGCAGGGTTTGAAAAGGCCAAGAACGACAAGCTCTCGCTTTGCCACAGCGGATTGGGCCTGATTTATCTGAATCATTCCAAATTCGACGACGCGCGCACCGAACTGACGCAGGCCGTGACTCTGGCCTCCAACCCCGACGTGGTCGATTACTACCTGCTCGGCAACGCCGACGCGGGCGCCAGTTACTACCACGACGCCGTTACCGCTTACAACAAATGCGCGGACAGCGGACCGCTGGCCGCGGTGTGCAAGCAGCGTGCCGCGACTGCCCAGCACGATGCGGAAACCAAGATGGGCCGCTAAGGCCCTTAAAGGCGCACCGGTAAGGCCCTGAAAGCCGTGCCTATGAGTGAGATCGCGGAATTGGAGTCGGTCCTGGGACATCGGTTCCGCGATCCCATGCGGCTTGTGCAAGCCTTGACGCACAGTTCGCGCATGGCCGAGCGCTCGCTGGATGAGCCCTGCGAGGACAACGAGAAACTGGAATTTCTCGGCGACGCGGTCCTCGAGTTGTTGGTCAGCGAGGATCTGGTTCGCGCGTTTCCCGATTGGAGCGAGGGCCAGCTCTCGAAAAGCCGCGCCCGACTGGTGAACGCCACGGCGCTTTCCCATGCCGCTCAGCGCATCGGCCTGGGGCAGCATTTGCGCCTGGGCCGCGGCGAGGAGAAGACCGGCGGGCGATCCAAGCCGGCTCTGCTGGCGGACGCGTACGAAGCGATCATCGCCGCCATTTACCTCGATGCTGGGCTTGAATCGGCCCGCCAATTTGTGCAACGCACTCTGGTGGACGGCGCCATGATCGTGCAGGCCGCGCGCCTGGGACACACGGACCATAAATCCGCCCTGCAGGAATTGCTGCAATCGCGGGGAGCGCCGCCCGGCAGCTATCACATTATTTCGGAAAGCGGGCCCGACCATGAGAAGACATTTTGCGTCGAGGTCCGTGTCGCGGGAGATGTTTCGGCCGTTGGCACCGGCAAAACAAAAAAAGAAGCTGAGCAAGCCGCAGCGGTCGCGGCCCTGATACAATTAGGGGCGGAAGGAATTTGAGGACCCACAACGATGTCTGAATCCGCCCAGGCCGTTGAAGCGCGCCAGTCCGCCGCGCATCACGCCGAAACCCAGCCCGCCACGTTGCGCGAGTACATCGAATCGCTCCTGGTGACCGTGATTCTCGCCTTGTTCGGCACCACGTTCGTGGTTCAGGCTTTTAAGATTCCTTCCCAATCCATGGAGCCGACGCTGCTGGTCGGCGATCACCTGCTGGTCAACAAATTTATTTTTGGCGGGCGCGGGCACTGGTATGACTCCGTGCTCCCGTACCGCGAAATTCATCGCGGCGACATCATCGTATTCAAGTTTCCCTATCAGGACCATCCGCACTACGTGAAGCGCGTAATCGGCGTGCCTGGCGACCGCATCAAGATCGTGGACCAGCAGGTGTACGTCAACGGCAAGCGAAGCGTCGAGCCCTACGTGGTCCGCGATCCGGCAGCGCCCTACGATCCCTTTGGCGACAATTTCCCGCCGCGCAGCGCAGAATACCTGCAGGCCAACATGCAGCCCGAATGGGCGGACCAGATTCTGCAATACGTGCAGGATGGCGAGATTGTGGTACCTCCAGAAAAATATTTCGCCATGGGGGATAACCGCGATCACAGCTGGGACAGCCGTTTCTGGGGATTCGTGGACCGCGATGCGATCATGGGGCGCCCGGTGGTGATTTACTGGTCAGTGCAGGCCGCGCATGACGATGACGCCAACCAGAACTTGAACGGGTGGATACTGAATTTTCTCGATACCATCCTGCATTTGCCTTCGCGCACGCGGTGGTCCCGCATGTTGCATGAGGTTCACTGAAACGCCGCTTTTCTTCTCTCCTTCCTTTTGCCACAATTCCTGATCTCACGATGAGAAAACGAAAATGGCTGCGCTGGGTTCTGGCCGTCGCCGTGCTGACCTTCGCCGCGAGCGCCGCGTTTTCGCGCGCGCTGCAAACCGCCGCCGCGCGCCGTTACCTGATCACGCGCCTGGTCGCCAGCTTCGGCCGTCCCGTGGACGTCGCCCGGTTCGATTTCAGCCTGCTCGACGGCGCGCGGCTTGAGGCGCATTCCGTCACCGTTTCGGAGGATCCCGGATTCGGTAACGAGTATTTCCTGCGCGCTGAAACCCTTACCGCGGGCCTGCGCTGGAGCGCGCTGCTCTCTGGCCGGTTTGAATTCGGGTCGGTGACTCTCTCCCGCCCCAGCTTGAATCTGGTGCGCGACGCCGACGGCCGCTGGAACATCGAACGCTGGCTGCCTCCCGCGCCGTCGGCCGCATCGCGCCCGGGATTCGTGGGGCCGATTTCCTCCGGCACCGCTCAGGCACAACGTATTTATCGCATTAACGTCGATGGCGGGCGCATTAATTTCAAGCAGCAGGACGACAAAAGCCCCTTCGCTTTGCTCGATGTTTCCGGAAATGTCGCGCGGGACACCACCGGCCGCTGGCAGCTCGACTTGCAGGCGCGCCCCATGCGTGCGGGCGTCGAGTTGCAGGACATCGGCATGTTTCGCTTGCGCGGCACGATTGCCGGAACCTCCGCGCGCCTGCAGCCCGCGGAACTGAATTTAACCTGGCGCGCCGCTTCCGTGGCCGACGCCTTGCGCCTTGCGCGGCAGCAGGATTACGGCATTCGCGGCACGCTGGCCCTTGACCTCAATGCTCGCGTTGGTCCTCCGGATGCTTCTTCCCCAACCGCCGCTTCCGGCGGCGCGCAGTGGGCCATTTCCGGAGTGGCCCGCTTGACCGGAATTCATGCCTGGAATCTTCCCGGACGCGACACCGATCCGTCGGCCAATCTTTCTCTCGATGCCGCCTGGCGATTGGGCGAGGCCCGCGCCGATATCCGCAAACTCCTGCTGGAAATGCCGGGCTCGCGCCTGCAGGGCGTAGGCGAATTGAACTGGGGGCGCGGGTTTCATCCGCAACTTCACATCGAAACTTCCACGCTCGGGTTGCAGGACGTTCTCTCCTGGTACCGCGCCCTGCGCCCGGACGTGGCCGAGGATCTTCGCGCCGAAGGATCGCTTGGCGTGGACGTGACACTCGCCGGATGGCCGCTTCAACTGCAGCAGGGAGCGATTGCCAGCGCGGGCGGGACTTTGTCCACGAAATCCCTGCCCGCGCCGCTCCACTTCGGCGCCGTAAACGCCGGACTATCGCGCGGCCGGCTGGATTTTGCCCCCACTCAATTTTCCATCGCTTCTGCGGTCGCCGCTACCGCCAATGCGGCAGCGAAATCGGCTTCCGAGGCGGCGGATGTTCCAAGCACCAGCGCCTTTTTTCTGCGCGCATCGATTTTTCCGGATAGCGGCGGCGTTTTCCGCTGGCCACCGAATTGGAATTGCTCGATTGAGGGAGCCACGCCCCGCTCCCAAGATTGGCTGATGCTTTCGCGCGCCCTCGCCCAGCCCATGAATTCGGATTGGACTGCCGAAGGTGGCGTTGCCGTAAAAATGCGCGGCGCGCGGCAATCGGACGCGCCTGCCGCGGTTTGGCTCGGCACTATGGATTTTCGCGGCCTTGCGGTGAGTCCCGCATATGTGAACCAGCCCGTCCGGCTCCTCAAGACCCACGTGGAATATTCGCCGGCGGGACAAACCATCACGGTTGCCGCTGCCGAAGCATTGGGCGCCGCATGGCACGGGACAATTTCGCGCAAAACCGCCGCCCCGGCTCCACCGGACTCCGCCGCGGCACGCCCCGGATGGACTTTCGATCTCACTGCCGACCGCCTGGACATGGCCGAGCTCGACCGCTGGCTCGGCCCTCGCGCGCGCCCCGGATTCCTGGCGCGCCTTACAGGATTCGGATCCGACACTGCCGCCGCTCCCTTGCCCGACGCTCGTATCGCTCGCCTGGCCGCGCAAGGCCGTCTTCGCGTTACCGAATTGGATTTGACGCCGATGCGTTTCGATCAGATTGACGCCCAAGTGGAATTGAACGGCCGCGCACTCAAGATCGGCAATGCCAAGGCGGATTTTTTCGGCGGAAAAGCGTCGGGCGCCCTGGACACGAACCTCGTCGCCGATCCTTCCTATGATTTTCAGGGCCGCTTTGACCGCGTAAATCTGGCGCAGCTTGCCCTCGCCGTGCCGTCGCTCGTGGATCGCATTGCCGGAACCGCTTCCGCCACGCTGTCCATTTCCACGCACGGCATCGGCCGGCAAACCCTGATCGCCTCCATGGCCGGCAAGGGCACGCTCGATGTGCGCAACGCGCAAATCAACGGAGTCGATTTCAGCGGCGCCGCTCCGGGCGCTACTTCCTCCGCCGCGGAAGATTCTCCATCGAGTTCTTTCTCGTCAGTCGCGGGAGATTTCCGCATCGAAGGCAGGAGCATCAATCTCTCCAAATTTGTTCTGGATCGCGCGCAGGCCCGGCTGAACGCCGAAGGCCGGATCGATTTTTCGCACGCGCTCGATATCCGCCTCATTCCCGCGCTTCCCAACAACAACACACCGCTCGTATCCACTTCCGCAGCGCCTCCCAGTTTCCTGCTGAACGGTACACTGGAAAATCCAAAACTGGAGCACGTTTCTGCCGCGCCCAAACCCGCCCCCCGTCGCACCGGCCGGTAAGATTGCAATCTTGCGAAGAAAGCACTTCCCGCAATCGAAACAGGGAAGTCGCAACGAAGATTTCCCATTCGAGCGGATTTCACAACCGTTTCCAATGGCGCAGGTTTTTCAGTTTGGGCGATTTAACTTTCGCTCGTGCACCGCCGGGACGGCTCAGGTTGGAAGTCCGCGCCGCCAAAATCTACCATGCCGCGTTGCAACCCGCGAGTCCGCAGCTTAGTATCAACCTATGCCGAGCCGCCGCGCATTTCTAAACAATCGCCGCGCAGCTGCTTGGTTCACCTCTGCGTTTGCTCTTCTCCTGCTGGTCATGCCGCGAGCGTCCGGCGCGCAAAGCCCCACTCCCAAAAAGTCGGCCCCAGCGCGCGAACAAAAAAGCGCTGCCTCCCCACGCGTCTCTCTTTCCCCGCGTTACGTACCCGGCCAGGTCTATCGCTACGCCATGGAATTTGAGACCAGCACATCGACCACGCAATCCGGTTTCTCCGCCGACCCGCAGGGCCCTTCCAGTCTGGTCATCACCTGGGACGCCACCATCCGCATGGAAGTTTTGCCCGCCGAGGGCGCGGCGGGCGGCATCCGCCTGCGAACCACGTACGAGAAATCCGCCGCCAATATTCGCGCAGACACGTTTGATCCCACCGCGGATGCAACCATCAGGCAGTACAAGGACCTGGAAGGAAAAGTGGTGGAGTTTACGCTCGACGCCGCCGGAAAAGTAAAATCCGTCACGGGGCTGGAAGGAATCGTCGCAGGAGAAAAAGCCGCGCAAGCCGCGCGCGACTGGATCAATCACCTAGACGCCGGATCCGGCGCGCCCCCCGGTGGAGTCACGGTCGGCGAAACGTGGACTTCCGACCAGCCCGCAATTTCACTGCCCGTCGCAGGACTCGTCTGGCGCACCGATTCCCAATATTTGCGCAAAGAGCCGTGCCATCCGCCGAATCCCGATTTGCCCCCATCGGCCGCCTCCACAGATTCGTCCGCAGCCGGACTCGCCGCCGAATCCTGCGCGGTGATCCTCACGCACCTGAACTTGGTCCGCCCTAGGCCCGTCCGCGACGCCACTCCCGAGGACTACCGTAAAAACGGCGTGCAAACCAAAGGCGCCTGGCACGGCTCCGGTCAGAGCCTGATTTACGTTGCGCTGCGTTCCGGCGCCGTCGTCAGCGTCTCGCAAACCGGATCGGAAGACATGGACGTCACTCTCACTTCCAATCACAACAATACGTCCATGCGTTACGCCGGCACGGTTCAATCGCGCTCACAGGTGGAGATGATCGGGGATGAGGGGCAGGGGAAGTAACACGCTTAAATCAGGGGACTCCGCTTGCAAGTCCGTTCAAACGCTGGGCCGCGAAACTACCCCCATCAAATTCCGCCGCAAAATCGCCGACGCCGTAATCACCCCGCCAAACAGCGCGCCGCTCACGCCGAGCGTGCAGGCGTCCTGCCCGGTCAGAAAAAGATTCCTGACGGGCGTACGCGCGCCGAACACACGCGCGCGGAAGCGCGCCGGTACGCAGGCAGCGCCATAAATCTCGCCCTTCAGATAATTCGCGAAATGCCGCGTCGAGAGCGGGGTCGAGATTTCGGCGGCTTCAATTTTCCCGCGCGTGGCGGGCACGTTGCGCTCCAGTTCCTCCTGAAGTCGCGCGGTCAATTTTTCCTTGAGTCCGTTGTATTCCTCGCCGCGCCGTTTCCACGTCGTATCGGCCCAGCGATCGAACATCCCGTAGGGAATCGGCGCGACCACCTCGATTGTGGAGCGCCCCGGATACCGTTCGGCAAACGTCGGGTCTTTGGCCGATGGGAATGAAATGAACAGGACAGGGAACGGCCCGCCGGGATCCTCTTCAAAACGTGCCAGACTAGCGTCATGGTCCGCGTCGCCGTAAATCCACAGATTCGCCCCACCGAATTCCGGCTCCCCCGCCTCGCGCCGCAGCCCCGCATAAAGGCACAGGTGCGCGATCGACGGCGGGATATCTTTCATCTCCTCCAGCACACCGAAATGCGCCGAAAGTTCAGCAGGCAGCAGCCGCGTGAACGTGTTGAACGCGCCCGCGTCGCTGATGATCGTGTTCGCGCGAATTTCCGCGCCGTCGGCCATGCGCACGCCTACAGCGCGCCGCCCGCCCTCCAGCAGAATTTCATGCACCTCCGCGCTGACCATGATTTGCCCACCTGCGCGTTCGATGATCGGGGCAATTCCCGCCGCAATCTCGGACGCGCCGCCTACTGGATACGCTGCACCGTCAAAATAGTGGTACGCAATCGTGGCGTGCATCGCAAAACTGCTTTGCGCCGGAGGCAATCCGTAGTCGCCCCACTGCCCGGTGAGCACCCCGATCAGTTCCTGGTTGCGCGTCAGCCCGCCAAGCACTTGTGCCGTCGTTTGATTGGAATAGCGCAGGAATTTCCGGCGCATAAGCGGTCCGGCCAGCCGCGCAATCGGTCCAGGAATGGCCTTCTCGGCAAAATACATCCCGCTGGCGGCGACCGCGGCGCACACCGTTGCGATATATTGATCGATGGCCGCTGCCTCTTCGGGAAAGTACTGCTTCATGCGTTCGCGGAAGCGTTCCATGCCGGAGGGAAAATCGTACCCGCGCCCGGCGATCAAGATGCGGTCGTATACGTCGGGCATCGGATTCCAGCACAGGCGTCCCTCGGTCACGTGATCGAATGCGGCGCGCAGTGGAGATTGCGCGCTGCTGACCTGGCCGACGTAGTGCACGCCGACATCCCATTCATAATTGCGCCGGTGAAAGACGTGCGTGAATCCCCCGGCCGTGTAATGCCGTTCCAGGACCAGCACTTTTTTCCCGCCGTGCTTTGCGAGCAGCGCTGCGGCCGTCAATCCGCCCATGCCGGATCCGATGACGATCGCATCGAATGGACCGTTGACGGGGTGCTGCTTGTAGGACTGGCCGGTATGCTGCAAAGTGGGATTCTCCGGAAAGAGACAATACACATGATACCCCGGGCGGTTTTTGTAGGACAGGCACTCCTGCCTGTCCGCTTTTCTGCGCGCCAACACACAACTAAACCGGACAGGTCCGCCGCGGCGGATGCCTGTCCTGCGTAAGCTCCTCCCGATTTCGGGACGCCGATGAAATTTGCGGTATAATGAGAGATTCCGCGCGGCCCTGAAAAACCGCCGTGCGGCCCTATACCCATGAACTTCAAACTCATGAGCGACTACGAGCCCCGCGGCGACCAGCCCGAGGCCATCGACCAGCTTTCGCGGGGCCTGGAGGACGGCGAGAAGCACCAAGTTCTTCTAGGCGTGACCGGCTCGGGCAAGACGTTCACCGCCGCCAAAATCATCGAGCGCGCCAACCGCCCTTCGCTCGTGCTGGCGCATAACAAGACGCTCGCCGCGCAGCTTTACAGCGAATTCAAGAGCTTCTTCCCGCAAAACGCCGTCGAATATTTCGTCAGCTATTACGACTACTACCAGCCCGAAGCCTACATCCCCGCTTCCGACACGTTCATCGAAAAAGAATCCACGATCAACGATGAACTCGACAAGCTGCGCATGAGCGCCACGCGCTCGCTGTTCGAGCGCCGCGACGTCATCATCGTCGCCTCGGTTTCCTGCATCTACGGCATCGGCTCGCCGGAATCCTACTTCGGCATGAGGGTGCAGATCGAAAAAGGCCAGAGCACCGCGCGCGAAGCCCTGCTCCGCAAACTGGTCGACATTCAGTACGACCGCTCGGAGGACCTGCGCCGCGGAACCTTCCGCGTCCGCGGCGACCGAATCGAAATTTATCCGCCCTACGAGGACAACGCCTACGCCGTCGAACTCTGGGGCGCGCAGGTTGAAGCCATCCGACAGCTCGATCCCCTTACCGGCGCCGTCCGCTCGGGGCAAACCGATCTGACGAAACTCACGATCTATCCGAAGTCGCACTACGTGATGCCCGCGGCGCAGCGCGAGCGCGCCATCCACACCATCCTCGAGGAACTCGACTGGTGGAAGCCGGAACTGGAAAAGCAGGGGAAATTCGCGGAGGCGCAGCGCGTCTGGCAACGCACCATGTTCGACATCGAAATGATGCGCACCATCGGCTACTGCCACGGCATTGAAAATTATTCGCGGCACATGTCCGGCCGCCTGCCGGGAGAAGCCCCGCCCACGCTGCTCGATTATTTTCCCGACGATTACCTGCTGTTCATCGACGAATCGCACCAGACCGTGCCGCAGCTCCACGCCATGTATCATGGCGACCGCTCGCGCAAACAAACATTGGTCAACTACGGCTTCCGCATGCCTTCGGCGCTCGACAACCGCCCGCTGAATTTCGAGGAGTTCGAGCACCGCACCGGACAGATCGTCTACGTTTCTGCCACACCTGGCCCATATGAGCTCACTAAATCAGCGGGCGTGGTGGTTGAGCAGGTGATCCGCCCGACGGGCCTGGTCGATCCGCAGATCGAAGTGCGCCCCGTGAAGGGCCAGGTGGACGATCTGCTCGAGGAAATCCGAATCCGCGCCGAAAAAAACGAACGCGTCCTGGTCACCACGTTAACCAAACGCATGTCCGAAGATCTTGCCGAATATTTCACCGAGACCGGCGTGCGTTGCCGCTACATGCACTCGGAAATCGACACACTCGAGCGCGTGCGCATCCTGCGCGATCTGCGCCGCGGGGAATTCGACGTCCTGATCGGCATCAACCTGCTGCGCGAAGGCCTCGATCTGCCCGAAGTTTCGCTCGTAGCCATTCTCGACGCCGACAAGGAAGGCTACTTGCGCAGCGCCACCGCACTCATCCAGACCATCGGCCGCTGCGCGCGCCACGTCGAAGGCCGCGCCATCCTTTACGCCGACCGCGTTACCGGCTCCATGGCCCAGGCCATCGAGGAAACCAATCGCCGCCGCGCCAAGCAAGTCGCCTACAACGATCTGAACCACATCACGCCCATGTCGATCTCCAAGTCCGTGGACATGAAGCTGGCCGCAATCGTCGAAGCCGACTACGTCACCATCCCCGCCGAGGATTTTGCCGATGCCGACATCACCAGCGAAGCAAAACTCGGCGAAGTCCTCGCACAACTCGACGTTCAGATGCGGGACGCCGCCAAGAAATTCGAGTTCGAGCGCGCCGCCGCCCTGCGCGACCGCATCCGTACCCTGAAACAGCGCGATCTCTCCGGCTTTTTTTCTGCTGCCAGCGAGCCAGCAATCGCAGAAACCGCGGCTGGCTTGAATCTCGGCTCCGCAGTCGCGCCGCCAGAGGTTCCGTGACCAGGAAATCTTCAATTGCAAATTTGACTTAGCTAAGCTAATCTAGCTTAGCTAAGAGGTGGCCATGCCAACTGTAACAATTCACAAGGCTAAGACCAATCTTTCCAAATTGATCGAGCGGGCTTCGGCGGGAGAAGAAATCATCATTGCCCGTGGCTCGGTGCCCGTGGCGCGACTGGTCCCTGTAGGAGTAGTGAAAGGGAAACGCAAGCCGGGCTCAATGAAGGGCAAATTGGAAATCGGGCCGGAATTTTTTGAGCCTCTTCCCGATGACGAACTTGCAGGCTGGGAATAATCCGCGTGCGAGCGCTTTTCGATACCCACGCGTTGATTTGGTGGTTCTCGGACGACCCTTCGCTACGGCAATCGATTCGAGAGACAATCGCAGACACGGACAATCTCCTGCTGGTGAGCGCCGCATCCGCTTGGGAACTCGCAATTAAATATCAACTCGGAAAACTGCGCAAAGTCGCCGACTTGGTTTCGAATTTCTCTGGCCGTGTGGGGGGCGAGGGCTTCGAGCTATTGCCCATTTCAGCGGAACACGGAATTCGCGCCGGCCTTTTGTCCGGGCATCACAAGGACCCGTTTGACCGCATGTTAATTGCACAATGCCAGGCGGAAAACATTCCCATCATCAGCAATGATTTGATTTTTGAAAGGTACGGCGTGCGGCGGCTTTGGTAAAGATGAAATTTTGCACGGAAGTTGAAATCCAAGGGCTTGTCCGCGCGAGGGCAGGTCTCAATCTTCATGCTCAAGGATTCCACGCCCGGCAACCCTTCCTTGCGATTCGCCTGGGATGCATGGCTTTGTAGCGTCGGCGTCCCGCCGGCGGCTTTCTGTTCCGCGTGGCCGGCAAACCCGCCGGCGAGACGCCGGCGCCGCATAGAGCCGCGAATCAGAGATCGCGTTCGCGAAAATGATAGACCGCGATGCCGAGCGCGATCAGTAGATACACAATCGCATATCCGATCATCGCCCCGCTGGGTATGGAAATATCCGAAAACGGCGAAAACTGCAGCGACCCCGAAAGCGGCGACTCCATTTCAAATGCGGCGCGCCGCCACACCGCTTCGCTTGGCATGACCAGGCTCGAAATAATGCCGACCATCGCCAGCCGCGAGCCTTCCGTGAATCCGCTCATCTGCTCGAGCCAGCCGCCGAGAAACGCGACACCCAGCAGGCCCAGCGTGATCACGCCGCTGGTCAGCGTGGAAAACCACGTCCCGAACATGAACGTGACCGACAGCGCCACCACGCATTCCAGAAACACCAGCAGTACGCCGTTCAAAGGATGCTGCGCCAGCACGCCGCCAATGTAGTAGCCCTCGGCAATCGCTCCGCCGAACATCAACGCCACGTAGACTGCGGCCATGGCCACGAAGCCCAGCCATTTGCCGATCAAGATTTGCCAGCGGTCCATCGGCTTGGTGGCGATGGCGTGAATCGTTCCGGAAGTGATTTCTCCCGCGATTGTGTCGACGGACGTGAGCGTGGTCATCACTACGGCGAGCAGGTCAACGGTATAAAGGCCGATCATCAGCATGGCGCTGATAACCTGGTACCGCAAAAACGGCGGCACGGCGGAATTCTTGAGATCGCCGACCTGAAAATGCAGTCCGATTCCGAACACCAGAAGAAATCCGGCTCCGGCCAGCAGCGCGGTCCACAGGATTTTCTTGCGCGCCGCCTCGCGAAACGTGATCCCCGCCATGATCCACGCGCCCATCAGAATCCCCGGTCCTCGCCCATCACGCTGATGAACAATTCCTCGAGCGTCATGCGCTGCGGCGTGAACTGGTATACCTCGGCGCCCGATCCGACCAGGTAGCGCAGGATGTCGGGCAGGCGCCCGCGCGAAGATGTGGTCAGCGTGAGCCGCTCTTCGTCGGCATGGGCGGAGTCGCACCAGCGCGCAAGCCCCTCAATGCATTCCGGCGACAATTTTTTCGCGCGCACATCGACGCGCACTGCCTCTTCCTGCTGCGCGTGCAGGTCCCGGCTGGTCACCACTTCGCCCTCGCGGATGAATACCACCTGGTCGCAAGTAATTTCAATTTCACTCAAAATATGAGAGTTCAAAAAGACGGTGGCTCCCCGGTCGCGCTGCGCGCGGATGATGTCGCGCACCATGCGGCGGCCCAGCGGGTCGAGGCCGGACGTCGGCTCGTCCAGAAAAATCAGCTCGGGCTCGTGGACTAGCGCCTGCGCCAGCCCCGCGCGCTGCAGCATCCCTTTTGAAAAATTCTGCAGGCGTTTGTTGATATGAGGAGTGAGTCCCACCAGGTCGATCAGCGCCGGAACGCGCTCCTCAAGCTTGCTTGACGGGACACCGCAAAGCCGCCCATGCAAGTGGAGAAGTTCCGCGGGGGTGAGCCATTCATAGAACCGGAAATTTTCAGGAAGGAATCCTATTTTTCTGCGGATCTCCACGTTACCGGCCGGTGCGCCGAGCACCCAAGCTTCGCCGCCGCTGGGTGTTGCCAGGCCCAGAAGCATTTTGATGGAAGTGCTTTTGCCCGCGCCGTTCGGGCCGAGGAAGCCGAAGATTTCGCCGCGCCGCACCGACAAGGTGAGATCGCGGACCGCTACTTTTTCCCCGAACACCTTGCGCAAATTTTGAGTCTGAATGGCAAAATTATTCTGCGAAGACAGAGTTAACTCCCGTTCACTTCAGCGAATCGGCCAGCGCCACGGCCTGGCTGGAATCTCCGAATCCGGTGAGTGAATAATCGATCCCATTTTTAGTCCAGATAAGGGCGTACCCGGGGCCGCGTCGCCCGGCCATGCTGAGCAGCGTGGCGTCGGTCCCGTTCACCTTCACCACTTCGTAGGAACGCAGCGCGCGTGGAACCGCCAGCGTTAGCGTCGCCTTCCAATTGACGGTGTGCAGGAAATTGCTGGCCTGCTTAGGCGTCATCCCGGCCGTTTCCAAGCCGATTTCGGCAAGCCCGCCGATATCCAGCCCCGCCGGCACGCTCACGTTCGGGTCGGGACCCTCGCGCAACCGCACGCAGTCGCTGAACTCGGTGGTCGTCGGCGATGGTCCGGTGATGTTGTCCGCAATCACCCGGGTGGCATCGGTCGGCCCGGGGCAGGTCCCATATTGTATTTGCACCGACCGCGGCACTTGCACGCCAACGGTCGCGCCGTCCAGCGATTGCGGCAGCGCCAATTCTGGATGGCCCGCCTCGGTGGCAATCGCCTGCAGCCGCGCGCGGTCCACGCCCACGGCAATCTTGTGCGCCCCGCCGACGGTCAGTTTCGGCGTGTCTTTTCGCGCCCCCAGCAGCATCACGTCAAATCCCGCGAGTTGCCGCGCGCTCGCCACGTCGGCAGCCGGCTGGTCCTCTTCGTTTTCCTCGACCTGCACCTTGTCCGAAATCATTTGCGTGACCATCTGGTGCAGCGATGGGTTCGCATTCGCGTCCGCGAACTGCGAAAAATTTGCGTTCACCGCCTGCACCTTCTGCATGCGCAGCGATTGCAGCGATTTCAGCGCCATATTTCTGATCCCCGGAATGCTCAAACTCCCGGCGACCACAAACACTACCGCGAGAATCAGCAAGCCCAGCTGTTTCGAGGGAGCGGTATTTGGCATGGGATTTTCCTCCCCAGTCATGAAATGTTTCGGAAGAATGCGGATTCAACCACTTTGAAATTAGCAAGCAAACCTGAAATTTACATGAATGGAGTCTTGAGCGGCACAGCCGAGCATCCTCACACCAATCCCTTGCGCAGCTCATCGAGCGGATAAAACGTCTCTCGCCACACGACCCCTCCTCGCCACAACGTGGCGATCGCCGAGCGCGCCAGCATCCAGCAGAACAGCAGCGCCCCCAGCGGGTGCGTGAGGCCGTAGAGCGGGGAAGCGTCGGTCGAGCGAACCATCCCGCCATGGATTAACACTGCGGCCACAGCCGCGACCCCCGCGAACGCGCGCGCCCAGCCCGATGCAAAAACAAGCCCGAAGAACGGCAGCACGCTCATCGCCAACGTGAGCAGCATCGCGCCCAGCGCATACGCGGCATTGTAATGGCATGCGGCAAACATGTTTTTGGTGACGCCGCGGATCACGTTGTGCACGCCGCTGTGCCACCGCACCTTCACCATGTCCTGCGCCACGGCCACGCCGGAACGGAATCCCGCTTTCTTTACGATTTTTCCGAGTTTCATGTCTTCGATCACATCCATCCGCAGCCGGCGATGCCCGCCGCATTTTTCGTAAGCGGCGCGCCGCACCAGTTGGAACGCGCCGATTCCCACGTAGCGTCCCGAGCGCGGATTGGACGTCAGCCAGGGCTCGTTCCCGAACACGAATCCCAAACCAAAATAGGAAATCGCAGTGATCTCCCAAAATCCGCGCATTTCAACCGACGCGAATAAGCTGAGATGGTCCCATTGGTGCTGTTCGGCCAGAGCGACGGCGCGGCGCAGCACATCGGGCGCAAAATGCACGTCCGCATCCGTGAACACGATCCACTCGCCCCGGGATTGCTCGAATCCCGCAACCAGCGCATGGGGTTTCCCCAGCCACCCCGGCGGCAATGTTTTCAGATCGATGACCTTCAGATTTCGATTTGTGCGCTGGAATCCTCGCAGAATTGCGGGAGTCTGGTCCTGCGAACGGTCATTAACCGCGATAACCTCATACCGCGGGTAATCCTGATCGAGTTGCGTGGCTAGAGCCGCGGGGAGTTTTTCCGCTTCATCCCTGGCCGCGAAGATCACGGAAAGCAAGGGCGCATCGGAGGAGGCCGATGGATTGGCGTCGCGCAGCCACGGCAGGCGCGACATCCCCAATCCGGCTCGAACGCCCTGAACCAACCACAGCGAGGCAATCAACCCAAATAGTACAATCCAGAATATGTGCAAATTGAAAATGTCCGCAGCGCAAAGATAGCCAAACAAGTTATGCTAACACAGGGTATGTCGGAGACTTTATCCATCGTGGGAGCAGGCCGGGTGGGCCGCGCGCTCGGACGGCAGTTACGCGGGCTCGGTTGGCGCATTGGCGCGGTCACCGGAACTACTTTGCCCAGCGCGCGCGCGGCCGTGCGCTTGATCGGCGGCGGGCATGCCACGCACTGGTTGACCCGCCAGGTGCTCGATTCCAAAGTGATTCTGATTACCACGCCGGATAACGCCATCGAAAGCGTGGCCGGAAGACTGGCGGAAATCGGCGGCGACGAGTGGCGCGGGAAAGTCGTTCTGCACACCAGCGGCGCCAACGGCCCTGAAGTTCTCAAGCCCCTGGCGGACCTGGGCGCCGCGGCCGGATCGATGCATCCGATGCAAACATTTAGCGACCAGCGCCTGCCGGAACTTGCCGGGCGCATTTTCGGAATCGACGGCAGCCCGGGCGCCCTGAAAGTGGCGCGAAAAATGATCCGGCAGATCGGCGGCGTGGCGGTGCGCTTGTCGGGAGCAAACAAAGCGGCGTATCATGCCGCTGGGTCGTTTGCATGCGCGCATGTCCTGACGCTGATGGAAACGGCCGTGCGCCTGCTGATGTCGCAGGGATTTACGCGGCGCCAGGCGGTTCGCGCGCTTCTGCCGCTGACGCGCCAGACACTGGATAATTTTGAATCGGTCGGATCGCGCCAAGCGTGGACCGGGCCGATGGCGCGCGGGGATTACTCCACTGTCGGGCGCCACGTCCGGGCTCTGGCCGATTCGCCTAGGGAGTTTCTTGAGGCGTACGAAGCGATTTCCAGGCTGGCATGCGTTGTGTTGTCGGGCAAGCCCGGCGCGGCGCTGTCGCAGATTAACCGTGAATTTGATTCCGGACTGAACCGCAAAAAGAAATAAGCGCGGACCGCGCGAATTCTCCACACAGAACATCCGCGGTCCGTGATTTTGGTACCTGGGGGATTTCTTGACGCAACTGAACCTTCCGATCGAAAGCATGACGCTTGCCAACGGCCTGCGCGTGGTGATTTCGCCCGACCGCGCGGCCCCGGTAGCCACCGTGGGGGTCTACTACAACATCGGATTTCGCATCGAGCCGCGCGGACGCAGCGGCTTCGCGCATTTGTTCGAGCACATGATGTTCCAGGGCTCGGCCAATGCCGGCAAGATGGTGCACATCAAGCTGATCAATTCGTCGGGCGGGGTGCTGAACGGCTCGACACATTATGACGTCACCAATTATTACGAATCGGTACCGTCCAACGCGCTCGATCGCGTGCTTTGGCTCGAAGCCGACCGCATGCGCGCCCTCAAGGTGGATGACGAAAACCTGCGAAACCAGCGCGACGTCGTGAAGGAAGAAGTCCGCGTCAACGTCCTCAACCAGCCTTACGGCGGATTTCCCTGGCTCGATCTTCCTCCCGTTGCCTACCGCAACTGGTCCAACGCCCACAATTTTTACGGCGATTTTGATGACTTGGACGCGGCCACGCTCGGCGACGTCCAGAAATTTTTCAAGACCTATTACGCGCCGTCCAACGCCGTCCTGCTGATCCTGGGTGACGTCGAATTCGACGAGGGATTCAAACTGGCCGAGCGCCACTTCGCTTCGATTCCCTCCGGGCCGCAGCCCGCACCCGCCGATATAGATGAGCCGCCGCAGATCGAGGAGCGGCGCGGAGTGGTCGAGGAAAAGTTCGGCACGCTGCCCGGCATCGCCATCGGATACCAGGCGCCGCGCCGCCTCACGCCCGAATGGTACGCCGCGGCCATGCTGGACCAGGCGCTGCACGGCGGCCGCGCGGGCCGCGTATATCGCCGCCTGGTGCTGGAACTGCAAATCGCGGTGGATGCCGAGGGAGGCATTCATTACCCCGTTGGCGATTTATTTGATTACAACGGTCCAACGCTGATGGTCTCGCGCCTGCTGCACAAAACCGAATATTCCTCGGACCAGGCCATCGCCGCGTATGACCAGGTCCTGGACGAGATGAAGCAAAACGGAATCACGTCGGTGGAACTCGATCCCATCAAGGTGAAATTCCGGTCGAATTATTTTTCGATGCTTGAGGGCGGCCACGGCGCGTCCATTCCGAGGTACGGGCTGATGCATCTGCTGGCCTGCTTTACGTTGTTCGATAACGAACCGCGCCTGGTGAACTCAATCCTCGGCGGATTCATGGACGTGACTCCGGAAGCCGTTCAGGCCGTGGCGCAAAAGCTGCTCACGCGGCACAACCGCTCCATCGTCATTCGCCAGCCGGCGAAGAAAGGGGCGGCCTGATGAGTTCCGTTCCGCGCTCCGAAGGACATGCCGCGATCCCCGCGCTGACGGCCGAGCGGCCGGTGATCTGGCCGCAACGTGTGCGCACCACGCTTTCAAACGGAATGGAAGTCGTGCTGGTCGAATCCCACACAATTCCCAAATTCACCGGACAATTATTCCTTCGCAGCGGCAACGCCGTGACGGCCGCCTACGCGCCGGGCCTGGCGGATATGACCGCGACCGTGGCGCGTACGGGCACCACCGCGCGCAGCAGCCGCCAGATCGAGGAAGACCTGCGCCGAATGGGCGCGGATCTTTCCTGCGGCGCTGGCGCAGACACCAGCGCGGTTTCCTTTGCCGGCCTGTCCGATTTTTCAAGCGAACTGCTGCGGCTGGTCGCCGAGCTGACCCAGAACGCTTCGTTTCCCGCCGAAGAATTCGAGCGGGAACGCCGCCAGTTGGTCGAAGGCCTGAAGATCGAACGCACCACGCCGGGATTTTTGGCGAGCGAGCGCCTGCGCCGCGTGTTGTTCGGGACGCATCCCTACGGAACGATTTCGCCGACCGAGGCGCAGGCCGGAGCCTATCGGCTGGAGCAACTGAAGAATTTTTACAAGCAGTACTATCGCCCGGGGAACGCTCTGCTGGTGATGGTCGGAGATTTCGCGCCGAAAGCGATGCTCGAGAGGATCGAGGAAATTTTCGGTTCTTGGCCCGCCGGCAAAGCGGACGATGCTCCGAACCCCGCCTTGCCGGAACTCAGCGGGCGGAAGGTGTATCTGGTGCATCTGCCGGGATCGGTGCAGACGCAGGTGCTGGTCGGCAACCGGGCCATCACGCGGCAGAATCCGGACTGGCTGCGCCTGGTGCTCGCGAACTCGATTTACGGCGGCGCGTTTAATTCGCGGCTGGTGATGAACATTCGCGAGGAAAAGGGTTACACCTACAGCCCGCGCAGCGGCGCGCAACCGCTGCGCAAGCACGGCTACTTCAGCATCGGCGCGGCGGTGCGCAACGACGTGGCCGCGGCAACTCTTACGGAAATTTTCTACGAAATCGACCGCATGCGCTCGACGCCGGTGGGCGAAGAGGAATTGGCCGACGCGCGCAACTACCTGTCCGGAATTTTTTCGCTCGGCCTTGCCACTCAGGATGGCTTGGCGGGCCAGTTGGCCATGTCCACGCTGGAGCGGCTGCCGGACGATTATCTGGAAACGTACCGCGCGCGGATTTTGAAGCTTACGGCCGGCGACGTGCTCGATGCCGCGCAAAAATATTTCGATTCGGCGAATGCGCAAATCGTGCTGGTCGGAGACCGCGCGCAGATCGAGTCGCAGGCGGCGCAATTCGGCCCGCCCGAAGTGTACGACGCCCAAGGGAACCGCATTTAAGTAGGACTGGCTATAGCCTGTCGTCCTTGATTTTTCTCGGTCCCGCAAAAAGAAGACAGGCTGAAGCCAGTCCTGCCAAGACCCATGCGAACTGCGCGCTTCACAATCGGTGCATTCTTTATCGTTCTCGCGTTGCTGATTCATTGCGCCGCCACGGACGCCAAAAAGGAGCCGCCCGCGAAGCCCATCGATCTGAATGCGGCCAGCCTGAAGGAACTTCAGGAATTGCCCGGCGTGGGCGCGGTGACGGCGCAACGCATCATCGACATGCGCCAAAAATCGGGACGCTTCAAGCGCGTCGAGGATCTGCTGGCGATCCGCGGCATCAGTCAGAAGAAGATCGATGCGATCAGGCCCTATGTGACGCTGGGCCCTCCGCCAGTTTCACCGGCCGCACTCTCCGCGCCGAAAAATAATCCCTCAGGCAATGCGGCTCCCGTTCAGAAAAGCAGCCCCCCCGTAAAAAAGACGCCTTAGGTGCCATTGCCAGGAATGCGTCCAGGCGGTGAAAAGGATTCACCCGGCCGGCTGGCGTTCGCTTCCAACTATCAAGCGATCCTCCGAAACGCTCCGCATAGGTTTCGTAGCGCCGGCGTCTCGCCGGCAGGGTTCTGGACGTGTGACTCAGTGCAAGAATGCCGGCGGGACGCCGGCGCTACGAGAACCGATCTGGACACGCCCTTTGAATTTATGGCGGAGGTTGGAACTTACAGCGCCTGGTGCGTGTGCTTTTTCGACTTGGCGAGGACGGGAACTTGCTCGGCGATGGTCAGCCCGTAGCCTTCCAGGGCGACCACTTTTCGCGGGTGGTTGGTCAGCACGCGCAGGCTTTTCAATCCCAGGTCGATCATGATCTGGGCGCCGATGCCGCTTTCGTGCTGAATCATGCGCTGGCGGGCGACGTCCTTATCGAGCTGGTTGCGCGAGTGATACAGGATCTGCGGCAGCGCGCCGACCGCGGGCGCGCCGGCATCGATCCCGAAGCCCCGCCCGGTGTGGTGCAGATAGACGAGCACTCCGCGATCTTCTGCGACGATCGCTTCCAGCGAACGCTCGATAATTTCATGGCAATCGCATTCGATGGAGGCGAAAACGTCTCCGGTAAGGCAGTGCGAGTGCACGCGGACCAGCGGCGGGGCTCCCGCCAGATCGCCGCGCACGAGCGCGATGTGCTGCTCGCGGTCGACGTCCGAGGCGTACGCAATCATGCGGAAATTGCCGTAGCGCGTGGGCAACGCGGCCTCGGCAACGCGGCGGACGTAACGCTCGTGGCGCATGCGGTAGCGAATCAGTTCCGCGACGGTCAAAAGTTTCAATCCGTGCGTGCGGCAGAACTCGATGAGCTGCGGCACGCGCGCCATGGTGCCGTCGTCGTTCATGATTTCGCAAATCACGCCCGCGGGAGTCATCCCGGCGATTCGCGCCAGATCCACCGAAGCCTCGGTTTGCCCTGCTCGCACCAGCACGCCGCCATTTCGGGCGCGCAGCGGAAAAACGTGTCCGGGGCGCGCCAGATCCGTGGGGCGTGTCGCGGGATCAATCGCCGCAAGAATGGTCATGGCGCGGTCGGAAGTGCTGATACCGGTGGTGGTGCCGCGCCGCGCGTCGATCGATTCGGTAAACGCAGTGCCGTAATTGGAGGTATTCACCGGCGTCATCAGCGGGAGCGCCAGTTCGTCGCAGCGATCCTCAGTGAGCGCCAGGCAGACCAGCCCGCGGCCGTGCGTAGCCATAAAGTTGACCGCATCGGGCGTAATTTTTTCCGCCGCCATGGTCAGGTCGCCCTCATTCTCGCGGTCTTCGTCGTCCACCAGGACAATTTGGCGGCCCTGGCGGATTTCCTCCAGGGCTTCCTCGACGGTGGCAAACGCAAAAAGTTCGGCGGACATGGCGCGGTTAGAACTCCTGGCCCTGAATTGCAAGTTGGATTGGCTCTTAGAACTATACCGAATCGAGTTTCCCGCGGCAAGTTTCCGGCCGTTCGCCGTGCGGCTCGTATTGCGCGGACTCCATTCCACTGCGTCCCAAAGAGCGCGGGGCGCGATGGATACTAGAAGCCGTCTCATCAATAATCTTTGTGGGTCGCGGCTTCAGCCGCGACATCCAGACCCCTGAAATAGAAGGGCTTTAGCCCCTGGCGGGCCGCGCCTAGGCGTTTGCGCTTCGAGTGCCTGACGGCGCGCGGTAGCCGGACGCCGCGGCCTTGCGAAGCGCTTCGAGGCCCTCCGATGTGTCCATCAGGGGAGTGGTTTTGACCGTCTTGCACGCTCCTCCCGCTGAAACAGCGATTGCCAAAGCGGCGGCGCTGACGTTGTCGGGGAGTTCGGATACGAGAACGATGTCGTAATCGCCAAAGGCGAACCACGCATTGACGACGCGTCCGCCGAGCTGTTCGAGTACCGGGCGAAGCGCTTCGGCACGGTTCTGAGGATTTGATAGCAGCGATTGCCAAGCCTGGTCGGTATAGGAAACCTGGGTCAGAAATAGGGGCATGGGATTTCCTCCAGTGTTCAGAATTTTGATGGATGATCGGGCGGCTCAATCGTGTCAATGTCTCGCCGCCGACGGGCCGCGGGCCTTTTCAGAGGCTCGTGCGCAGACGTATACACCCATGCATTTATCGCCGCAAGCGGTTTTAAGGAAGGGAACGACGGTCATTTAGGACAGGCTTCAGCCTGTCTGATTCTTCCTTTTGGATTGGCCAGTCAAGCCCGATCTACAGGCTTCAGCCTGGTGCCACGGTATGGCTTTGCTCGCAGGAATGGAAAGGCAAGCAGGCTGAAGCCCGTTCTACTTTTTTTCGCTACGCGCTTGCCGCGTCCCACTTTTTCATTTCGTCGGCAGACGGGCCGTACATCCCGGGGAACTCGACGTTGTTCATGCGCAGGTAGACGCCGAGCTGGCCGCGATGGTGGATCAGGTGGCTCAGGACCATCGAGCGCAAGACGGCTGCGCGCGGCATGGCAAATATCTGCTGTCCTTTGTAGGTGAGCGTCCAGACCTTTGCCAAGTCCTCGTCGCTGGCCTTGGAGAGCAGCTCGCGGGCCTGCTTGACGTAGTTATCGAATGCGTCGAGCAATTCCTGGCGGGTTGCCGGCGCGAAGGGCTTTTCGTTCCCGGTGAAATCCAGCCGTTCCAGGGTGAGCGTGCCAATGGCGTAGCTGGGCATTTCGCCGACGTGCGCGGCAAGCTGGCCGAGCGACATCGATTTTTCGTGCGGCTTGTAGTCGAATTTTCCGTCCGGCACGCACTCCAGGAGCTTGCGCGTGCTCTTCATTTCCTGATCAAATTCCGGCAAGAGCGTTTGTGCGATGGACATGCTGACCTCCAGTGTGATCTTTGCGGTGGACCGCAGTGCCGCGGAGCATAGCACAAGTAAAGGCGAATACAAAGCGAAACTAAAGTAAAGTCTCGGTCAATATTCTTCGGGCCTGCCCTGGTTTGCCGGGTTTCATCTCCAGCCGATTCACCGTTATTCCGGTCCCCCTCCGGGGCTCGAAATTAAGGTGAAAGGATGGCCTATCGGTCCCATTCCATCCTGCTTGTCGCGGACACGCAACAAATTCGCCCGACGGGGAACCTCTGGTGTATAAATTACAGCCCTTTCTTTTCCGAGCGGAAAAGCGGATGGGAGACGATCGGCGGCCGCAAGGCGCCCGGCAATGAAACTGGAATGAGCAAAGACCAACCCGATACCGCTAAGCAGATCAACTCCCCGCGGCAGGTGCTGTTCGCCAGCCTGATCGGCACGACCATCGAGTTTTTCGACTTCTATATTTACGCCACCGCGGCCGTCCTGGTTTTCCCCAAATTATTTTTTCCCGCGAGCGATCCGGCGTCGGCCACCCTGGCTTCGCTGGCCACGTTTGGAATCGCGTTCCTGGCTCGCCCGGTGGGTTCGGCGCTGTTCGGGCATTTCGGAGACCGCATCGGGCGCAAGACGACGCTAGTGGTGGCGCTATCGACGATGGGGCTCTCGACCGTCAGCATCGGGGCTTTGCCGACGTACGGCACCATCGGCTTTGCCGCGCCCCTGCTGTTGGCGCTTTGCCGGTTCGGGCAGGGCCTGGGACTTGGCGGCGAGTGGGGCGGAGCGGTCCTGCTGGCCATCGAAAATGCTCCGGCGGGCAAACGCGCCTGGTACGGAATGTTCCCGCAGCTTGGCGCGCCGATTGGATTTTTTCTTTCCGGCGGAGTTTTTCTGCTGCTTTCGCAGTGGCTCACGAACGCGCAATTTTTTGCATTCGGCTGGCGGCTGCCGTTTCTGGCCAGCGCGGTGCTGGTTTTTCTGGGGCTCTACGTGCGCCTGACGATCACGGAGACTCCCGTGTTCCGCGAAGCGCAGCAGCGCCGCGAGCAGGTGCGGGTGCCGATGATCGCGGTATTCCGCAACCACGCCAAATCGGTGGTGGCCGGCACCATGGTGTGCATTGCGACCTTTGTTCTCTTCTATCTGATGACGGTGTTCGCGCTGTCCTGGGGCACGGGCGCGCTGGGTTTTGGGCGCGAGAAATTCCTGCTGATGCAGCTGTTCTGCATTTCCTTTTTCGCGCTGACGATTCCGATCTCGGCTATTCTGGCCGAGCGCGGGCGGCGCAGTACGCTGCTGTGGATCACCGCGTCGATTGGCCTGTTCGGGCTGGTGCTTGCGCCTATTTTCTCCGCGGGGACAGCGGGCGCGGTGGCGGCGATGGCCCTGGGATTGTCGTTGATGGGGCTGACGTACGGGCCGCTCGGAACGGTGCTATCGGAAATGTTCCCAACGGCGGTGCGCTATACCGGCAGTTCGCTTTCGTTCAATTTCGCCGGGATTCTGGGGGCTTCGCTGGCACCGTACATCGCCACGTATCTGGCAAAGAATCATGGATTGCAGTATGTGGGGTACTACTTGTGTGCGTCGGCGGTAGTCTCGCTGATCGGACTGCTGATGATTCGCGAGACCAAGGATGAAGACCTGGCAAGGTCAGATGTCTGATTATCGTTGCCCCGGTGCGAATGGCAATTTCCAGGTGCCGGCAGGTTAGCCGGCCTGGAACTTCTTCCAAAGAATCCTGTCCTGGTTCTTGAACGAAATTCCCTTACTCGCTTCGTAATAGAACGATACTTGATTCGGCACATCGTCCACAGTGTACGCGACGGTGTAAAGAATGCGGCTTCCTTCCGCAACTTGCTTCACATCCTTGATAAAACCCACGGAAAGCGTGCTTTCTCCCGTCGTGAACGTGATGCACACCTGATCCAGGATAAGCGCCCGGTCGGCGTATAACGTATCCGTCGTGCGCCATTCGCCCACCAGATCGTCAGGGAGGCGCTTATGGGTCGGATCCTGATAGGTCAAGGCCGCCAGTAGAACCAGGAAAACTATCGTGATTTCGGCGGGAGCCCAGGCAATCAGGAATTGCCTAAACCCTCCCTGTCCTTCCGTTTCCTGCGTTTCTCTGCTGCTATATCCGCTTGCGCGTTCCATCTCGGAGTAAGCTGACTTCATTTCCGGCTCCTCACAAATCCCTGGGTTCCCGGTCTCTACATTCCCGGCAAAAATAAGCTTCGGGCTCTGTTCGCATCATTTCCGGACTAGTATTCACCGGCGAGTCCGGTGTAACCCGCACTCCCCACACGAACAATGTCATCCTGACTGTTGGCGCCTGTAATCGGCGCGCTGGTCAAGCCGTCTTTTCCCATGCTATACAAGTCATAATCCGCGTTGAGCGGAACATTGAAACGGTCCAGCCGCTGGACTCCGTTACCCTGTGAATCCGCGTTGTTGTGGTACTGGTATGGATTCTTCCACGGGTCCACCATGGCCCCGTCGCCGATTTGACCAAGGTTGTCCGGCAACGCGCCGTTATCCGACTCGTACTTCAGAACGTCGGTTTCAATCGTGCGGATTTCGCCCACGGCTTTGGCATTCCTGGCGGCATCGAGGGCGGAGGTCAGATGGGGGATCGCGATGGCCGAAATAATCATGAGCACGGCAACGACGATCAGCAATTCGACGATCGTAAATCCCCGTGAGTTGACGCCGTAAGCGCCCTTTCGCCGTGCGAGCGGGGGGGAATTGCCCGGCCCCTCGGCCTTCGGATTCGCGCTTTGATCCGGAGCGAGGCGCGGCCTCGCAACCGAACCGGCGCAGGTTTTCCCGCAATGATTTTGCAGACGCGCAAGTAGCATGGGAGCTGGAACTCCTCCATCCACCGTGAATACAAAATTACCGACTTACTATCTCCGACGAGAAAATAACAAGAGTAGTACCCTTTAAATGTTTTCACATCCCTACGGATCGTGCAATGGACTGTGTCGTATCGAAGAATGTCGGATTCGCAATCGATTGAAAACAAGGCAGAAAGGGGCGCGCCAGCAGGGGTATTTTCCCCGGTCGGCGCCGCTGAGAACCCAGTCTCAAGGCCAAACCGGGCCGGCATTACTTCGTCTTCAGAAATGTGCCTTTTTCGATTTCCTGGAAAGCCTGCCGGAGTTGTTCCTGCGTATTCATTACGATGGGGCCGTACCAGGCGACCGGTTCCTCCAGAGGTTTGCCGGAAACGAGCAGAAACCGGATACCGTCGTCGCCCGCCTGAACCACCACTTCGTCCCCGCGATCGAACAGGACCAGCGAGCGATTGTCGGCCGCGGAGGGAGGATGGGTATCGGCCCATCCGACGGCCTCGGTGGGAACTTCGAGCGGCTCTGAGGCGTTGCAGAATTTTCCGGAACCGGCGAAGACGTAGGCGAAGGCATGGTTCGTGGTTTCGACCGGCAGGGTTTTGCGGTGTCCGGGTGGCACGGAGACATCGACATAAACTGGGTCGGTGGCGATCCCTGTCACGGGTCCGGTCTTGCCCCAGAATTTTCCGCACACCAGGCGCACATGCGTGCCGTCGTCGTCGGTGACCATGGGGATTTCGTCCGACTTCACTTCCTGGTACCGCGGCGGCGTCATCTTCTGAGAGGCGGGCAGATTCGCCCAGAGCTGAAAACCATGCATGCGCCCGGCGTGGTCGCCCTTGGGCATTTCCTGATGGATGATTCCGCTGCCTGCGGTCATCCACTGGACGTCGCCGGAAGCGATCGCGCCGTGATTGCCCATGCTGTCACCGTGCTCGACCGTCCCGGCGAGGACGTAAGTGATCGTCTCGATCCCGCGGTGCGGGTGCCAGGGAAATCCCGCCAGATAATCTTCCGGGATATCGTTGCGGAAATCGTCGAGCAGAAGAAAGGGGTCGAAATCGGAAGTGTTGCCGAAGCCGAACGCGCGCCGCAGGTGCACGCCCGCGCCCTCCAGCGTCGGTTTGGATTTGATCAGGCGTTTGACGGGACGTATGGACATGGAGGCCTCCAAAATCGAAAGTCTACACCATGCTAACCCGCGCTACCAACGCCGGACTACTTCAACACCACGCTAGGTTGAGTTTTCCTTGCGTAGTTGGAGGTCCTAGCTTCAGCTCGGACGTTGGCATTACGCAATTCTTGGGCTTTAGCCCCTGAAGCTGAAGCATCATGCCGGAGTTGAATTCAAGAATGAATTTCAAGCAGGAACGAATCGACGGAATCGGAAAGCTGTTCGGTCTGCTGAGAAAGTAACGAGGAAATTTCCCTCATTTCGGCGATGGTTCCGGACATGGCGCCGACCAGGTCGGCGGTTTGATCCACGGTCGAGCGCATCTTGCTGATTTCGGTTCCAATTTCCTCGGTGGCCTTGGACGTCTGGTTGGACAGGGCCTTGACCTCGGATGCCACGACCGCGAAACCCTTGCCGGCATTGCCGGCGCGCGCGGCTTCGATCGTGGCGTTGAGCGCCAGCAGATTGGTCTGTTCGGCGATTTCAGAAATCAGTTTCACTACGCCTCCAATCCGCTGGGAGGCTTCGGTCAAGGTCACGATGACTTCGTTGAGCTGCCGTGCTTTTTCCCGATTGGGGGTCAATGCGACGGACGTTTTCTGCGGGCCGGAGCCGGTTTCCGGGGAAGTGCGTGACGCTGCGTGCCCGTTGGAAGAGGCCCCATTGCCGGCGGCCTCGGACAGCGTGACCGCCGCGACCTGCACGCGGGATGCCGACGTGGCCAAGTCCGAAAACACTTTCTTTACCGTGCCCTCAAACTGGTCTGCCAGTTCCTGCCGGCGCTCCACCGAGCTCTTCAGGGCGGCGTCCTTCGCCATGATGGCGATGGCCTGGTTCATGATTTCGCTGGTGTGGCGGAACGATCCGCGCATCCCGCGCAGCAGCACACGGCGAAAAAATTTGCCTCGGCTGGCATATTCCAGCGATGCGCCAACCTCTCGCAGGAACGCGTCGGTCATGTCCAGCATGTGATTGATCGCCTGGCCCAGGCGCGCCACTTCGCCTGAACCATCGGTATGAAGCACGCGGGCTTCCAGGTTGCCGAGGGCGGCTTGTTCGCACGTGCGCGTCGCGTCCGCCAAATGTCCTCGGATTTCTTCAAGTTCTCTTTCGGCGGCCCGGGCCTCGCCGGCGGATTGCGCTGGCGATTCTCCCTCGCGCGATTTGAAAATACCCAGTGAATTCCGCAAGCGGGAGGTCCAGCCTTGGCCGTTTTCCATTTCTTCTCCAGGGATTTAGATCGAGAAAACGAACTCGTCATACTCCATCTTTTTTTCGGCGATCGTCCGTTGCAGCATTTCCGAGGACGCGGCCATGCCCTTTTTCCAGTCCGCCTGGCTGTCTTCCTCCCGCTTCAGCAGCCGGTACAGCGCATCCGCCGTCTGGATCTGATGGCGGTCCGGCAGGCGGCGGTTGGAATGGAATCCCACGATTTTTTTTGCCGAGTTGAAACTCGGGGTAACGTGCGCGAAGACCCAGTAGTGGTCTCCATTCTTCGCCAGGTTCTTTACGTAGGCGAAGATTTCGTTGCCCTTTTGAATCGTGTCCCACAGCAGCTTGAAAATGCATCGCGGCATGTCGGGATGCCGGATCATGGAGTGCGGCTGCCCAAGTACCTCTTCTTCGGTGTAGAGGGCGACATTCAGAAAAGTCCGGTTCGCGTAGGTGATGATCCCCTTCGTATCCGTCTTACTGACGATGATGTCGTCTTCGGGAAAAGTTCGTTCGTGGCCGGTAGGCCGGATGGCGGTTTGTTTCACTGTGGAACCCCTCGTGAGCCTTGCAACTTAGCTATCGGCAATGTCACTCGCAGGTTTAATTTCTCGGCTCTGCCCGAAAATCGGCAAGGCCAGGGCGCATGGAGGCGACCGATACCCGGCCAAGGCGGTCACCGGGCGGAATCGGCAAGCTGGCCATGAAACGGCTACAGCCCTTTGCGCGTCTGACCCCAGTGGGTGTACAGTCCCGGGGCGGGTGATTCCCGGAAGGGAATTCAAGGTTGCGGTGCGCAGGGCTTTCCGGATTGCTGGCATTCTGTCCGCAAAATCAAGGATTCTTTGAAGAGGAGAAAACGAACATGAGGAGACATGCGGGGATGTTTCGCGCGGCGGTACTGGTGGCTGTTGCCGTGGCGGTATTCGCTCTTGGAAATGTCAAGGCCTGGGCGCAGGGCGCCACGGCTGCTCCGTTCAACAAGGTGACGGTATCGGATGACGTCGCCAAGCGCACGCTGATGAAGGCGGTCATCAACGCCGACACTGCGCGCGCCATCGTCGATGCCTGCATCGACTGGACGAAGGCGCAGCCGGGAAACATAACGGTCGTTGTTTATGTGCTCTCGCCGACCGGCCAGATCATTGACTCCCATGCAATGGACGGAGTGTTGCCAATTGGGGTCGAAACTGGATTGATGAAGGCCAAAACCGCGCTTTACGCTCGGGGCTCCTCGGCCAGCGTCGCTTCACGGTTCAACAACATCGATGGCCGCATGATCCGGTTGGACCTCGGCAAGGCGGAAGGCCTGTCCTATTACTTCGTTCCCGGCGGGTTGCCGATCGTGGTGGACAATCAACTCATCGGCGCGGTCGGAGTAGGTGGCGGAAATGCCGACGAGATGTGCGCCTATCAGGCTCTAACCAAAGTGCTGGGCCCCCAGCCTCCGCTTGAGAAGCCCGCGCCACCGGCGCGGGAAGGCGGGCAAGGGGGAGGGCGGCCGCCGCAGCAATAGAGATTGTCTTAGATTTTTCACAACGAACGGGAGTACCCCCGCCCGCCGCGGCGGGTGGGGGTACAGCAAAAGGCGCCCCGGACGAGCCGGGGCGCCTTTTTGCGTTTTGTGCCTTTCTGCACAGCAATCCTTTTTCCCGGCGGCTACGATTGCGGTATGGATCGTTCGTCCTTGATCCAAAGCCAGGAGAAAACCAATGGACACCGCAAAAGCCGGGAAGTGCGCCCACCCCATCTGCACCTGTACGACATCGTCGGGCAAGTACTGCAGCGCGCAGTGCGAAGCCATGGAAAAGATGCCGGACATCGAATGTTCGTGCACGCACGCCGGATGCAAGGGCAAGGCGCACTAACCGCCGGGCCAGGCACGTTCACGCCTGAATCGAGAGGGAGATCCTATGTCATTCGGAATCTATGCGGCCGGGTATGCCATTGTAATCTGCGGGCTGATTTACGCCGCGACCCTGATGCACGTGCCAACCCACTGGATCGTAGCGGGCGCAATTGTGCTCCTGGGCCTCGGGATTTTGTCCGGGGGTGAAGGCCACGCGGCAGAAGGACGCTGCGCAATAGACCTATTTGGGAGTGACTCTGCTTGAAGGGAACCGTGCCCTCTCTGTCCCGAAGAGCGCGGGACAGAGAGGCCTCTGCAAGACCGCGAGGCGTTTGCGCCGTTGGTTTTGTAGAGGCCGCCCGCTTTTTGGGCGGGCAGCTTTTCGATTTCTCCTCAATTCAAGAAATACCCCGGGCGAAACGCTTGTCCCACCTTACTTCAGAGCGCTCTGCAGCCGTTTGGAGCTCTTTGCCAGTTGCTTCTTGAGAGCCTCCACCTGCTTCGATATTTGCACGAGTTCCTTTTTCGCCACGTGCGCCGCTTCCGCCGCTTTGTGAATCGCCTTGTGGGCTTTGCTGTCAATCGTCCCCGCTGCCGTGCCGATCTTTACAGCGGCATCCCTCAGTTTGCTTTTCTTCGCCATCCGATTCCTCCTGTCGCGCTATCACACTAACCATGGCAGATTTGGCGGCCCGTTGGCAATCGGGAATCGCGCCCGCTGAACTAGGGGTTTTCCGGGAGTGACGAAATTCCCGAATTCAGGGAAGCTATGGTTGGCCTGCTTCAGCCATCGCAAGGTCGGAGGCCAACGCTCTTCACCCAATGTTTCAGGTCTTGAACGCGTGGACGCATCCCCATCATGGATCGTCCCAAATGAAGGTACGATAGTGGAGAGGTTGAACATTTTTAGAGGAGGCCCGAATTGAGTACTACGAATAATTCGTGGAAGTATGGAAGGGATCTTTTCGTCCGAGGATTGGCCGGCGCAATGCTGCTGGCCGCGCTGTTGGTTGCAGGCGCGGCGCCCGCGAGCGCGCAGATTTCCGTTGGCATTCAAATCGGAGCGCCCCCGCCGCCCCGCGTGGTTGCCGTGGTTCCCCGCAGCCCCGGCCCCGATTTCGTCTGGATCGAAGGATATTGGTACCCCAACGGAAGGCACTACCGCTGGCACAACGGCTACTGGACTCGCCCGCCCTATGCAGGTGCGCGCTGGATAGTGCCTCACCACGACGGCCAGCGCTATTTTGCCGGCTATTGGGACGGCGACCGCGGCCACTTCGACCATGACCACCATTGGGACCGCGACCACGACCGTGACCGCGACCGCTGGCGCGACCACGACGATCATCACGACGACCATGATCGCCACTGATCGCTCGAGCGCCCCGCCCTTGTCCGCTGCGGCGGGCAAGGACGGGGGTTTGGTTTTAGTTTTTTGAAGTGTCGGCATTGGGATTAGGACCAATCCGCCCGGGTAGCACAGCGACTCATCGCTGTGTGGATTTCGCGGTCGTAATGAGATCTCTAGCTGCGGTGAAGCCTCCAAAATCCACATAGCCAGCAGTGGCTGTGCTACACAAACCGACACCATCCAAGTAGCACAGCGACTCTTCGCTGTGTGTGTTTGGCGAGTGCGGTCGCGTTCCTCCCTCCATCGTTTGGAATTCCGCACAGTCAAGCTCGGTTGTGCTAGAGTCACTGATGGTGACAACCAGCTTCCACCTCCGAAATCTTCCTCACTGGGAACCCGCTGGGAGCGTGATGTTTCTGACGTGGCGTTTGTCCGGCTCCTTGCCGGTCGGATTCACTCAACATCTGCGCAAATGGAGTAAAGAACCCGGGAGGCAGTTTCTAAATGCGGACCGAATGCTTGACTCATCGACGACCGGCCCCCTTTGGCTCAAGGATCCCGAGATCGTCGGGATCGTCACTCGGGCGATCCATCAAGGCGAGGAATTGGGCCACTATATCCTGCGAGCCTACGTGGTCATGCCAAACCATGTGCATGTGCTCCTAGAACCGATCGTCTCATTGAGCAGGCTCACGAACGGGATTAAGGGAGTGTCTGCCCGGCGCGCAAATCTCAAACTAGGCCGCACCGGAAAGCCATTCTGGCAGGACGAATCTTTTGACCATTGGATTCGCAATCCAGGCGAGTACATCCGCATAAAGTCCTACGTCGAAAATAATCCCGTAAAAGCGCGCCTCTGCGCAAAACCCGAAGATTGGGAATGGTCGAGCGCCCACAAGTAGCACAGCGACTCTTCGCTGTGTGGTTTCGCGGTCGTACCCATGTCTGGCCCTGCGGATCAAGCCGCAAAATCACACAGCCAAGAGTGGCTGTGCTACTCAAACCGTAATAAGCGCATAAAAGCGCGCCTCTGCGCAAAACCCGAAGATTGGGAATGGTCGAGCGCCCACAAGTAGCACAGCGACTCTTCGCTGTGTGGTTTCGCG
>JAIQFG010000040.1 GCA_020073375.1 Terriglobia bacterium
GACCGCCTCGAGCTCGGCGAGTGGCGGCTCAAGAAGGTGGAAGAGCTCTCCAAGGGCATGCAGCAGAAGGTGCAGTTCATCGCGACCATGCTGCACGAGCCCGCGCTCCTGATCCTCGATGAGCCCTTCTCGGGGCTGGACCCGATCAACCATTGCTGGTGAAGCCCTTGCCCAGATCGGTGGCCAGGGCGACGCCGTGCATGTTCTTGGTATTTTCCGCGGGGACATCACCGATTACTTTGCCGCTGACTTCGTCCACGACCATCATGTGGGAACCGCGCAGGACATAGATGCGCTTGGCATCGGGATCCACACGCAGGTAGTCCCATCCGCCTTCACCCCCAATCGGAATTCTTCGGATGACTTTGTATCCCGTGGCCGGAGCACCCGCGTAGATCGCTGCGCCCGCAACCAGGGCCAGCAACCCCAGCGGGGCAACCCGGCGTGACCATGCCAACAGCTCTTGTTTCATCATACGAACGTTCTCCTTATTGTGAGCAGACAAGTATTTGTTCCAACCCAAGATCCTTACCCATAAGACTGCTGTCAGACACCTTCCCGTTCCAAATTCAGCCCCGCGGCACCATCTGCGATGTACTACGCAGAGGCCCTCCCGGAAATTACACCGTTGCGCCTTTCTTGTTCTTTGTCAAATAGAACTGCATCGCCGGTGTGACGATTAGCGACAAAACCATCGAGATCAGAATTCCGCCAATGACCGCGATAGCCAGCGGCTGCAGCATCTGCGAGCCCGTGCCCAGGCCCAGGTAAGCCGCGATGGATAGCGGCAGCATGCCCGCAATCGCGGCCATGGCCGTCATCACGATGGGACGCAGCCTGCGGCGGCCCGCCTGAATCATGGCCTCCTCGGGCGAGAATCCGAAGTGGACGAATTTCTGGTTGGCGTCCAGCAGCAGGATTCCGTTCTTGGCCACGATGCCGATGACCATGATCAGGCCCATGCGGGACGAGATGTTGAAGGTCGTGCGCGTAATCAGCAAGGCGAAGAACACGCCCGACGTGGACAGGATTGCCGAGGAAAGAATCGCGATCGGCGCCGAAAAGCTGCGGAACTCAAACAGCAGCACGATGAAAATGAGGATCACGGCAAGCACCAGCACCGTGTCCAGATCGCTGGCCGATTTCCGTTCTTCCTTGTAGGTGCCGCCGTAATCGACGCGGATGGTCGGCGGCAAGTGCATGTCCGCCACCAGTTTTTGAACGGCCGCGACGCCCGTGCCCATGTCCACGCCTTCCAGGCGCGCCGTGACTTCCTTCTCCTGTTGCAGGTTGTCACGGAGAATTTCCGTCTGCCCGGGCAGGGTCTGGATGGTGGAGAGCGCGCCGAGAGTAGCCGTGCCTCCGCTCGAGTTGACCAGCATGGTGTTGCTCATGGCTTCGACCGAAGCGCGGTTGGACGACGGATACCGCACGCGCAGGGTATATGGCCGGTTGTTGATGATGAGAGGATTGGTTGCCGGCTCGCCATCCACAATCGCGGAAGCCACGGTCGTGAGCTGGTCGGTCGAGAATCCCGCCTTTGCCGCGGACTGTGGATTCACATTGAAGACCACCGCCGGCCCGCTGGTCGTGTTTTCGATTCCGTCTTCGATGTCAACGACCGGCTTCTTGTAGCCGACCGAGACCCTTTCCAACGCGTCGGCGACGTTCGGCGCCCAGGTGATCAAAGTGTCCTGATCGGGCGAGAACAATTTTACGACCACGGGTTGCGGGGCGCCTGTCAGGTCCGCGATCATGTCCTGCAGCACCTGTGTGAATTCGACGTCCAGGGAAGGCTCCTGGGCGCTCACTTTGGCGCGAACATCGCTGATGATGTCATCAATGCCGCGGCTGCGCTTGTCCGTCAGCTTGACGGCGATGTCCCCCGTGTTCGGTTCAGTGACCGCCGCGAGTCCCAACTGCAAGCCGGTACGGCGGGAAGTGTTTTCCACCTCGGGAACGGAGCGAATGATCTGCTCCACGTGTGTGATCACGCGGTTGGTTTCCTGCAGCGAGCTTCCCGGAGGCATGACGTAGTCCAGGATGAATCCGCCCTCATCCATGTTCGGCAGCAGATCGGTGCCCAACGCGTTATAGGAAACGTAGGAAACGCCGATGAGGACCAGGCACATCGCACCCAGCCATACCGGATGTTCCAGTGCCCGGCGCATCCAGCGTTCATAGAAAATGATGATCTTCTCGAACCAGCCGCCCTTGAGCGATTCTTCTTCGGCGGACATCATCTTCTTCATGCGCTCGAATTCGGAGAGTTCCACGACCGGCCCCTCGTCATTCGCGTCCGAACCCTTGGAATGACCGCGACGGATCAGGTAAACGCTGAGGTTGGTGGTCCAGGTGAGCGCGAGCGCCAGGGAAGTGAGCAACGAAACGCTCATGGCGATGGCCAGCGCGCGGAAAAACGTTCCGGTAACGCCCGTGATGGAAATCAACGGAAGAAAGACCACGATCGGCGTCAGTGTCGAACCGATCAGCGGGATGGTCAGTTCCTGCAGAGCGCTGTTGGTGGCCTCCAGCGGGCCTTCGCCGCCATCGCGGTGCAGAATGATATTCTCGACGACCACGATTGCGTCGTCGATCACCAATCCGCCCGCCGCGGCCAGTCCGCCCAGCGTCATCATGTTGAAGCTCTGGCCCAGGATCTTCATCGCGATGAACGTGACAAGAATCGCGACCGGGATCACTAGCCCAGTCATCAGGGCGGTGCCTAGATCCTGCAAGAACAGATAAATAATCAATCCCGCTAGCACCAGCCCGATGATGATGGCGTCGCGCACGCTGCCGATGGAGTCCCGGACGATGTTTGACTGGTCGTAAAAGACGTTCAGTTCGACACCGGCGGGGAGGTCGGAGCGAAGTTTCTCGATTTCGTCGTGACACAGATTCGCCACTTCCACCGTGTTGCTGTCCGGTTGGCGGGCGACGCTTACCAGGACCGCCGGTTTTCCATTGGCTGTAACCACTGTGTAGGCCGGCGCGTAGGAATTCGTGACCGTGCCGATATCCTTGACCCGGACCGGAAGGTCGTTGACGTTCTTGATCACCATCTCGCCGATTTCGTCGGTCGAGTGGACCTGGGAATTAATCAGGCTCAGGAAGAGCTGATGCTTTTCGCTGATCAGCCCCGGGGAATCGATCAGGTTGGTTTTGTTTGCGGTGTCCAGAATGTCCTGGATCGAGACCTTCGCCTTGAGCATGCGGCCCGGATCAGGTGTGATCTGGAACTCCGGTTCCTGGCCGCCTTGCACGATCACGGATGCTACGCCGTTCATCCGGTTCAGGCGCGGCTTGATATCGTAGGTGGCGATTTCCCACAATTGCGTTTGCGGGACCTTATCGGAGGTCAAGCTGTACCCCAGAATCGGGAAGCTCGCGAAATCCAACCGGTGCGATTCGATTTGCGCGGTGGAGGGGAGCGAGCTCTGAATGCGGGAGAGTTCGGAGTTGACCAGTTGCAGCGTGGTGACCATATCCACGCTCCAGTTGAAGGACAAATCCACTTCGGCCGATCCGCGGCTGGTGGTCGAGCGGACATCCTCGAGGCCGGGAACGCTGTTGACCGCGTTTTCGATCTGGCGGGTAATGGTCACGCTCATCTGGTCGATGGGCATGACGCCGTTGTCCACGCCGATGATGATGCGCGGGAAGTTGGTCGCCGGGAAAACGGCGATGGGCAAGGTCAGCGCTTCATACGCGCCGACGATCGCCAGGGTCAAAATCAAAAAGATAATCGACTTGGAGTGCCGCGCGAACCAATATTGCGACGCCTTGGATTCGCGCGGGGCCGGACCGACCGGGTTAGTTGACATGGAGTTGCACCTTCCCTGTCTGGATCCGCTCGCAACTTCGGCCCGAACTTGCCGCTGATTGAGAATTGTGTCCCAAGATGAGTTTCATCCCTTCGCGCCGTGTGCTCATTATTCGTCATCCTCTTCCGGCATCTTCGGCACTTGGACTTGAATCTTGGTTTTTGCCAGGACCGGATCGTCCTCTTTGTCCAGTTCAAACGCCCCAACCGTCACGACGCGTTCGGCGCCCTGCAATCCATCGGTGACCTGGATGTTGGCTCCGTCGCGGATTCCGGTCTTCACTTTTTGCTTGTGGGGGACGTTGTCCGTATCTAGCGTGATGACCGTGGTCACACCATCGGGAGCGGTCAGCAAGGCCGCCACAGGAACTACGACGGTGTTGGCCACGGTTTGGCCCACCATTGACACTTGTACGCTGGAGCCGGGCTTCAGGCGCTCTCCCGGATTGGGAGCCGTAACCCAAACCTCGACCGTGGTGCTATTCGGATCAAGGGCCGGACTTACCAGGGAGACTCTCCCCTTCACCGGCGTGCCTTGCCCAGGGACTATTATCGTGGCCGGATCGCCCGCTTTCAGCCGCGAAGCTTCCTGCTGCGAGATATGCGCGCGCGCGACGATCTGAGACAGATCCATGACCGTGATCAAAGGAGTTCCGGAGGGCGCCGTTTCACCAGAATAAAAAGGCCGATCGGTCACCACGCCATCGATCGGGCTGGTGATCTTCGTGTAGCTCAATTGAGCCGCGGCGTTCTGCGTATCGCCCTTGGCCGCGCTCAGTTGCGCCTCAGCCACCTTGAGGTCGGACTGTTTCTGCGCCAGGTCGTACGCGTTTTGCGCCTGGATCTGGCTCAGCCGGGCGTCCTCAACGTCTTTCGCGGAGACCGCTCCCTCCTTGAACATGGCCTGGCGACCGTTGAAGAGCTTCTGCGCGGCGTCCAGCGACTGCTTGGCGAAAGCCAGGTCCTGCTGCGCCTTCTGGGCCTCCATCTGGTAGGTCACTTCGGCCTGGTCGTATCCGCCCTGGCTCTTTTGGTGCGCGCCGGTGAGGTCCTGATTTTCCAGTTCCGCCAGCATTTGGCCGGCCTTCACATGGCTGCCTCGATCGACGTAGAACTTCTTCACGGGCGAAACCACTTTGGGGACGATCGCCGCCTGATCCTTCGGATACAGGACCGCGTCCGATGTGACCTTCAGCTGGATCGCTCCCTTCTGCGCGGCGTCGACTTGCACAGTGACGGTTGGCGCCACTTCCTCTTCCGCCGGCTTCGAGCAGCCCCAAAGGAACAGGCTGGCGACGGCCATGCCGGTGATCGCAAAGAATTGACGGGCCCCGGATTGCTGGCCCGCTGTGTTGCTGGTGGTGAATGAAAAAAGCATCGCTGGGCTCCGATGTGTGGACTTGCTGTTGAGTTTAATCATGATCAAAAACTTCCTGTAATGGTCTGTAAAGCCGCCACGGCCGCGCGGTAACGCGCCTGCGCGTCGATGTAGCCGTTGCGCGCGGTGAGCAACTGGTTCTCGGCGTCGACCACTTCGGTGGCAGGGGACGCGCCGCCCTCATACCGCAAATTCACCAGCCGAAGGCTTTCCGTGGCCAAGTCCGACGTCTTATGCGCTTCCTCGACCGCGTTGCGCGCGATCGCCGCTTCGTTATAGGCGGAATAAAGCTCGCTGACTTTCAACCGCTGTTCCTGGCTCAGCAGCGATTTTGCCTCTTGCTGCTTGTATTGGGCTTGATGCAATTTGCTGCGCAACGTGCCCCAATCCCAAACCGGAATATTGAGGGCCGCCGTGAGGAAATAGCCGACGTTCGGAACCACTCCAATTTCCGGAAACGACGACCGGGCGCAACGAGTCGCAAAGCAATTGGCCTCGATACCATAATCAGTTTCCACGGTCAGCGTGGGCAGAAACGCCGTCTTGGCCAGGGTCACGTCCAGATCCGCCTGGCGCGCGGTCTCGACGGCCACGCGCATGTCCGGGTTTTCCTTTTCGGCCATGGCTTGAATATCCGAAAATCCCGGCAGCGCTTGAGTCATGTCGAGATCATCCACTACCGTAAAATTCTCATTGAAGGTGGGGAACAGCATCACCGCAAGGTTCAGGCGCGCTTCTTCCAGGGCCAGACGAGCTTCATCATAGGCCGCCACCTGGATTCGCGATTGAATTTCCGCTTTCAGCGTGTCGCTGCGAGCCGATTGTCCCTGGTGCTCGGAGGACTGCGTGATGTCCAGAAAATGCCTGGATTGCTCCAGGGCCTGCTGCGCGGAGGCAAATTTTCGCTGCGCAACGGCCAGCGCGTAAAAGTTCTTGGAAACGGTGGCGGTCAGGCCGCGCCGCGCGATTTCGGCCTTGGCATTGGACATGGCTTCCGCCGCCTTGGCTTTCTTATATCCGGTTCCCAGCAGCAGCGCAGGGGAGAGGTTTTGCGAATAGACGCCCCAATCGCGGTAGATATGAATACCGTCGTTGGTAACGAATCTTCCGTCGGATATCTTGCCGCCGTCACCCTGCGTGCCCAGGTACTGCGAAGTGGCCGTAATCTGGGGCAGCATTTCATTTCTGGTTTGAATCCGGTCTTCATGCGCGATCTTGGCATCCAGGACGGCGGCGATAAACGTGGGATCGTTCTTGCGCGCCCGGTCCAGCGCGTCCTGGTAGGTAATGGAAATCGGAGCGCCCGCCTCTCCCGGCGGTTGCATCAGCTTGACTTCGGTGCCTTCAGAAACCGCGGGCGCGGCTTGCTGCGCCGACGCATTGGAAATCGGCAGCATCAGCCCAGCAACGGCCGAAAGCGTCAGCAAAAATACAATTCCCGCGAACGGATTGGGGCTGCCGCGCAGGGCGCCCTTGTGGTTATCCATTGGACTCGGTTCTCCCATCCAGCGTGCAATCCTCATTCCGTGTCTCCCTTTTCATCTGGCCCCGCCGGTTGCGGCCGCCGCGCCGCAGCGAATACTAGTCTGGCTTGTTGCCAAACGCAAACCCGCAATTCTGGAATATCGTCCTTCTGCGATTGCACGGGAGGATAGCAATTTCACATTAAGATCATCTGAAAGAATTCCGGGGCTGCGACCTTTGCCAAGAGTATGGGCGCGGCATTGCCGTGCCCCAATGGTCGATCCAAAAACTGCCGAAAATGTCGAGGTTGCGGGGTCTTTTTCTCCTAGCGCACTGAGAAGCCCGAGTTTTCGCGGAGGATTTTGAACTCCCAAAAAACTCCAAATCGTAGTTTCCGGTAACGTATTCAGGAGGCGGGTTTTAGCTTCCGTCGCGGATGACCCGGCAGGAGTCCACGTCAAAGGTGACATCGCCGATCGTCAACCGCGCCTGGTCGCGGAAGCCGGCGATAAAATTCCAAAAATGCCAGACGTCGGAAAAATTACTAACCAAGCCGATGGACGCGCGAATCGAGCCCGCGCTTTTGTGCCCGCGTTCCTGCATCATGCGCACAAAACTTATCAGATTGATGTCGCTTCCCAGGTTGAATCCGGCGCGCATGTCTTCTTCGGTAAGCCCCTCGGCAATTTCGCCTGCGCCGGGATTGCAGAAACAGCCCGTACGGAGGGAAATTCCCTCGGCGCCGGCCAGTTCCTCGACGCGGCGGTAATCCAGCAAATGTCCTTCCGGGTCGTAGAGATTGAGCGTCACGGTGCCGCCGCGCGAAACCGTGGACGTGGGGCCGTAGATGCGCACCATCGCGCGGCCGTTGCTATGCCGCAGCGCCAGCAGTTCATCCAGCAGCCAGCCGGCGAGGCAGCGCACGCGCTCCGAGATTTTTTCCATGCCGATGGATTGCAGATGGCGCAGGCCGATTTCCACCGCTGGAATCGACAAGTAATTCAGCGTGCCGTCCTCAAAGGCCCCCTCGTTGGGCGAGAGCACATGCGCCTGGCCCTGCACTGAGGCGAAGTTCACGGTGCCGCCGGCGAACCATGGGCGCTTCAATTTAGCAAATGCCGGCCGGCGAACCAGCAACGCGCCGATCCCCGTCGGGTAGCCGAACATTTTGTAAAAGGAGATGGCCACGAAATCCGGCTGCACGGCCTGCAGGTCAAGGTGGCTGGTGGGCACGAAGGCGGCCGCATCCAGCAGGACACTCCATCCTTTTTTCTTTGCTTTTGCCACTAGGTCGAGCGGATGCTTGACGCCGGAAAAATTGGACTGCGCCGGGAATGCGAACAAGTTGGGGTAGGCCGGATCGGCCTGGTCCAGCAGCGTTTCAAGGCGCTCCAGATCGATTTGCAAGCCGGGCATCGTCAGCGGTGCGTAGGCGACGTCCGCTCCCTTGGCCCTCGCAAATTCACGAATTCCGTTGACCGAGTTGTGATTGTCGAAGGTCAGCAGGTAGCGGCTTGCAGGGCCAAAGGGAAACGATTCGCCGAGCAGTTTCAGGGCCCCGGAGGCGTTTTGCGTGAAAATAAGAATGTAGTCGCTGCCGGCCCGGAAATAATCCAGCACGGCGCGGCGCGTGCGCTCGACGTGCTCGGTCATCGCCGCCGAAGTGGGATTGGCGGAATGCGGATTTCCGAAGACGCCGGCGCGCAGCAGGGCGAGATGCTTTTCGATTTGCGATTCGGCGTACAGCGAGCCGCCGGTGTAATCCAGGTACACCTGGCGGCAATCGTCCAGACGGCGGTACTCGGCGGCGCGCAACCTGTCGAGGGCTTCGGTCTCGACGTAGCTGGGATAGCGCTCTAGAAAATCCGCAGCCGCTTCATCCAGCTGCAATCGTTCGCGGGCGTCGCTTCTCGGCATCCGGCAATATTATGCCTTTACGCCCGCTTTGCGAAGGATGGCCATCATCGGACACCAGTTCGTAAACGCCGACTGGAACAGATTCAGCCCCACGAAGCCGGTGAACAAAAACCAGTACGGGCTTACGTAGTATCCCAACCCAACCGAGAGCACCACGAAAAAGCCCGCGATGAGCCTGAGATAACGGTCTACTGTCATGTTTGCTCCTCCTGTTTAGTCTGCTGGAGAAAAATCGTGGCCGGTGTTGTCCGCCACTCTATCACTGCCGCGCTGGCTAAGGTAGTAAAGAACCGGCACGGTCATTCGCGAGAGCACGGTTGAAGCGACTTCGCCCGCCATCAGTGAAATCGCGAGTCCCTGGAAAATCGGATCGAACAGAATCACGCTCGCGCCCACTACCACCGCTGCCGCCGTCAAAAGCATGGGGCGGAACCGCACGGCGCCCGCGTCAACCACGGCTTGCTCCAGCGGCATTCCGTGCGAGCGCCGCAGTTCGATAAAATCCACGAGAATAATCGAGTTGCGAACGATGATTCCCGCTCCCGCGATGAAACCGATCATCGACGTGGCCGTGAAGAACGCCCCCATCAGCGCGTGCGCAGGCAGGATGCCCACCAGCGTCAGCGGAATCGGCGCCATGATCACCAGCGGCGTGATGAACGATTTGAACCATCCGACCACCAGCACGTAAATCAAAACCAGAACGGCTGCAAACGCCAGGCCCAAGTCGCGAAACACTTCCACCGTGATGTGCCACTCGCCGTCCCACTTCATCGTGTAGCGGCCGGTGCTTTCAGGGAGCGTAGTGCCCTTGTACTGGCGCACTTGATAGCCGTCCGGCATTTGAATTTTGTCGATGGCGTCGCTCATCTGCAGGATCGCGTACACAGGGCTTTCCACCACGCCCGCGACGTCGCCGGTGACGTACACCACAGGCCGCAGATTCTTGCGGTAAATACTCTGATCGATCGTGGTCTCCCGGACGTGGGTCACCTCGCGCAAGGAAACTTGCGCCCCAGTGGGGCCGGGCAATTTCAGTTCGCCCAGGTCCGCGATGCTGGACCGGTCCGCGCGCGACAGCCGCACTTCGATCGGAATGTCTTCGCGCGAGGCCGGATCGTGCAGCAGTCCGGCGGGAGCACCGCTCAATCCCGCCTGAATCGTGCGCGTGACGTCCGCAGCGGAAATTCCGTGCAGGGCGGCCTTGGCGAGGTCGACATTCATGTCGTATTTTGTTTGAGGATCTTCCACGTACCAGTCCACGTCCACCACTCCGGGCGTGTCCTGAAAAATCTTTTTGATTTTCGCGGCGAGTTCCGTCTGGCCCTTGTAATCCGGGCCGTACACTTCCGCCACCAGCGTTTGCAGCACCGGCGGGCCGGGGGGAACCTCGGCGACCTTGATGCGCGCGCCGAACGGAGCGCCGATCTTGTCAAGTTCGGGCCGGAAACGGCGGGCGATTTCGTGGCTCTGCGCGCTGCGTTCCTTGCGCGAGAGTAAATTCACTTGAATATCAGCCTGATTCGGCTGCTGCCGCAGGAAATAATGGCGCACCAGTCCGTTGAAATTGTAGGGGCCGGAAGTACCCGCATAAATTTGGTAGTTGGTGACCTCCGGCTGTTGGCCCAGATAGCCGCCGAGAGCCTGCGCCACGCGCGTGGTCTGTTCGAGCGGCGTGCCATCGGGCATGTCGACGATCACCTGAAACTCGCTCTTGTTATCGAACGGCAGCATTTTTACCTGCACCCACTTCAGCGGAATAAACGCCACCGCCGCGAGCAGCAGAACGACCACGCCGCCGAGAAACAGCCACCTGCGCCCCGCATTTTGAATCAGCGGATCCATCATGCGGCGGTAAAACCGCGTGGTCCATCCTTCTGCTTCATGCTCGGAGGCGGGGCGATCCGCATAATGATGCAGCAGGCGCAGCGCGGCCCACGGAGAAACTACAAATGCCACAATCAGCGAAAACACCATGGCCGAGGATGCGCCCACGGGAATCGGGCGCATGTATGGCCCCATCAGCCCGCGTACAAACGCCATCGGAAGAATCGCGGCGATCACCGCGAACGTGGCAAGGATCGTCGGGTTGCCCACTTCGTCCACGGCCTCGACGGCCACGTCGGCCAGCACGCGGCCGGTGTTTTCCGGAAGGCGGAAATGGCGGACAATATTTTCGACCACGACGATGGCATCATCCACCAGGATGCCGATGGAAAAGATCAGCGCGAAGAGCGTGACGCGGTTCAGCGTGTAGCCGTAGAGATAAAAAATCGCGAGCGTCAGAGCCAGCGTGACGGGAATCGCCAGCAGGACCACGCCGGATTCGCGCCAGCCCAGCGCGATGGCGATCAGCAGGGTGACCGAGAGCGTCGCGATCAGCAGATGCTCGAGAAGTTCGTCCGATTTATCCTTCGCCGTCTCGCCGTAATTGCGCGTTACGGTGACGTTCAAATCGGCCGGCAGCGTGTCGCCGCGCAGGGAATTGATTTTCGCGAGAACGCTTTCGGAAATCAGCGTGGCATTCGCGCCCTTGCGCTTGGCGATCGTGATCGTCACGCCGGGGGAGTCGGGGCTCGGCGCGCCGCCCGCGGCGCCCCTGGCATTGGCAAACAAAACGTAGCTGTCCGCCTCGCCCGGGCCATCCTCGATTTTCTCCGCGACGTCGCGCAGGTACACGGGGCGCCCCGCATGCACACCAACGACTACTTGTTGCAACTCTTCCGGACGCGTGAAGAAATTGCCAGCGTCCACTTGAAATTCGCGGTTGCCGCCGGCAAAACTGCCGGCCTGGCCGCGCGTGTTTGCCTCGGCGAGCTGCTGAACGACCGCGCCGGGAAACAGGCCGTAGGCCGCGAGGCGCTGCGTGTCCAGAACCACGCGCACCTTTCGCGTTTGTCCGCCAATGATGGCTGTCTCGGAAACGTCGTCCAACTGTTTCAGGGAGTGATCGAGTTCGGCCGCGACGCGCCGCAACTGGTAGGCGTCGTAATTCTTTCCCCATAACGTCAGGGCCATGATGGGCACGTCGTCGATCGAGCGCGGCTTGATGAGCGGTTGCGAAACGCCCAGCGGGATGCGGTCAAAATTTGAGTACAGCTTGTTGTAGGTCTGGACGATCGCGTCTTCTTCCTTGGTGCCCACATAGAAGCGCACGATCAACATGCTCACGCCGGGCCGGCTGATCGAATAGATGTACTCGACACCCGGAAGTTCGCGGATCAATTTTTCCATGGGCACGCTGGCGCGCTGGGTCACTTCCTCGGCGGATGCGCCCGGCATCTGCACGAACACGTCCAGCATGGGCACCACGATTTGCGGTTCTTCCTCGCGCGGTGTCTGCGCGATGCTGAACGCGCCGAGCAAGAGCGCGGCCACGATGGCCAGCGGCGTCAATTTCGACTGAATGAAAATGTGCGCGATGCGGCCCGCGAGGCGCAGGACGCGATTGGGCGGGCGTGGCGTGGCGGAAGTTTCGCTCATTGTTTTCCTGCGATCAGTTTGCCGCCCAGCTCGCGCGTTCCCGGCGCGGTGACTATAGTTTCTCCATCTTCGAGACCGGAGAGCACCTCGACTTGCTGCCCATTGATCTTGCCCAGCGTGACGTAACGCAGTGCGGACATGTGGTTTGCATCGATCACGTAAACTCCCTGCAGCTGTCCTCGTGTGGCGATGGCCGCCTGCGGGATCAAGAGCGCCTGACGCGCACCGAGAGGGAAGCGCGCCCTGCCGAACATCCCCGAGAGAAGATGCGCGTCCGGGGGCAATCCGATTTTCACCAGGAGACTCCGGCTCGCTGCATCCGCGGACGGAACGATCTCCTCCACTTTTCCGGAAAGCGTTCCGCTGCCGAGCGCGTCGAGCGAAACGGAAACGTTTTGTCCTGCGCGCACAATGCGGACGCTGTTTTCATCCACCGTGGCCTCGAGCCGGTACTTGCGCGAGTCTTCCAGCGTAAACAGGGGCATGCCGGGGGAAGCCAGCGCGCCGGCATCGGCATTTTTTTCGGTCACCACGCCGGCAAACGGGGCGCGCACTTCCGTGTACCCGAGCGAGGTGCGAGCCTGAGCGAGCGCCGCATTCGCCTGCGCCTCGCCGGCGCGGCCCATGTCGCGGCGCGCTTCGGCCGATTGGCGCCGGGCCTTGATCTCGTCAAATTCCTGCGGGCTGACCGATTTTTTATCGAACAGCTGCTGGTAGCGTTTCAGCGTGGCGTCGGCCAGCGCAAGATCGGTATCCGCCACGGAAACTTCTTTTTCGGCGGCGGAGACGGCGGCGGAGGCCAGCTCGACCGCCGCGCGCGGCTGCGCGTCGTCGATCGTCGCAAGGACCTGGCCCGCCTGCACGCGATCGCCCTGTTGCGCGCGGATTTCGCGGATCGTTCCCATCGTCTGGCTGGAGACGCGGCTGGCCTGCGCGGCGCGCACCGTCCCTACCGCTTCCAGAAAATCGGGAACCGCCGATTTGTGAACCACAATCACCGGAACATTGCTGACCGTTTCGGGAGGCTGAGGCTCGGCGTGTTGCGGGGAGGAGCATCCGGCAATCCCCGCGCCGAAAAAAGCAAGGAATAGGGAAACGATGGCAGTAGAAGGGCTCGTGCGGTTCATGGAGTCACCACCGGGGATCGAGGATTCAGCGTTCCGCTTGCAAGTTCCAGGCCGGCGTAGCCGGTGTGATAGCGATAGACGGCTTCCCAATAATCGGTCTGGCTGCGGCGCGCCGCTTCTTCCGCGGCCAGCAGGTCGGCTATTGTCGACAATCCGGATTGGTAGCGGTCCTGGTTGATGCGCAGGCTTTCCTGGGCGGCGGCGATCGACGCGCGAGCCACTTCGATCTGGCGGCGCGCCGCATCCACGTCATAGAAGGCGCGGCGCACTTCGAGCCGGGCGGCATTGCCTGCCATTTCCTTCAGCGACGCCACTTTTTCCTGCAGGGCTTGCTCGCGGGAGAGTTCCGCGCGCTTGGCTCCGCCTTGAAACAGGTCGAACTGAAGTTCGATGCCCGCCGTCCAGTTGCTTCCGCCGCCGGAGAAGAGCGCGGGGTTATCCGCTTCCCAGTCGGCGAACGCGTTCACGCGCGGACCGAAAGCCGCTTTAGCGATCGACACGCTCTGCTGCTGCGCGATTTCCTCCGACCGGATCCGTTTCAGGTCCGGGCGCGATTCCATCGCTTTCTTTTCCATGTCCTCGAGCGACACCGCCGGAAGATTTTTTTCCGCCAGGGCTTCGGCGGGATCGAAGCCGTTTCCGGCAGGCAGCCCCAGCGCGGTGCTCAGTTGCGCGCGCGCAAATTCCAGATTATTTTGCGCGCCGATCAGGTCCTGCTGCCGCGCCGCCAGCCGCACCTGGCCGCTCAACGCGTCCGATTCCACGGCCACGCCGCTTTCGACGCGATCCTTGCTGCGAGCTTCGATCGCCTGCGCCGTTTTCAGCGCTTGCTCGGCAAGCTCGACCTGTTTTTTTGCCAGCAGCGCGCTGTAATAGGAGTCCACCACACGAAACACGATTTCCTGCTCGGTGCGCGCCAGTTGCTCGGTGGAGGCGTCTTGCGCGTTTTTGGCCCGGTCCACGCCGCGCCAGCTGGCAAGGGAATCAAACAGATTCCACGTGCCTCCGAAGCGCGTCGCGTAGTTGCCCAGGGGCGTGGGCGTATTCAATGTGTTGAGCGCGAAGTCCGCCGCGGTGAAGCGCTGCTGCCGCAACCGGCTGCCGAATACGTACACCGGATCGTTGCCGCGCATGGCCGTCTCGGAAAAAGTAACGCGCGGCATCAGGAACGACCGCGCCTCTTTTATCCCCGCGGAGGCCGCCTTGGTGTCAGCGAGCGCGGCCTTGCGCCGCGGATTCTTTTCCAGCGCGATTCTTACCGCTTCCGGCAAGGTCAAGGTCTGTATCGAAGCACCTTGTTGCGCGTTCGCCAGGTTCGGAACGCTTGCGCCGAGAATCAGCAATACAACCAGCCCAAACCACGGCGAAAATTGTGTTTTTCGTTTCATGAATTGCGATTCCTTTGCCAAGGCTTTTCGATGCGACGCCCAGCGGCGCAGGCCGGAGCCTGCGCCGCTAGAATCCGCGGCGCGGGTCACCCTTGTACCACGGCGGGCGCGGCCTGCGAGCACTCAAAAGTCTCTTCGACAATTTCGGACGTGGTCTCCAGTGCCGCCGTCTGTTTCACCATGGCGCCGACCGAGCAATACTTCTCCTCGGACAGCCGAATCGCTTCGGCCACAGCCTTCGGATCCACTTCAAATCCGGTCACCACGTGATGGATGCGGACTTTGGTGAATACTTGAGGCGGCCGCTCGGCCTGATCGGCTTCCACGCGCACTTCGTACCCGGTCACCTGCTGGTGATATTTCTGGCGAAGGATGGTGATCACGTCGAAAGCCGTGCATCCGGCCAGAGCCACGGCCACCAGTTCGACGGGCTTGGGTCCGGTGCCTCCGGCGGGATCGTCCAGTAACATGTGATGTCCGCTGCCGGAAACGGCCACAAATTGGCGGTCCAACTTCAAGGGTTGAGTGAGCACAACTTTAGCAGTTATCATTTTCCTTCTCCTTCTCAGCCAATTGCGGAAATTCAAGAACTCAATCGGTCCGCATCCATGTGGTTCGGCGATCCGGTTTCCGTTATTTATGCGCCGGCGAACTCGTATTGATCCCGAAGATCGACCACGCCGGGCAGTACCGAATCACGCCCGTGAGGATCGCGACGGCGCCGACGACGTACGCGGCAATCGCCAGCGTTCCTGTAACCACATGCAGCAAACCCAGCGCCACCAGCGCGATTCCAATCACCAAGCGGATTGCCATTTCCGTTCCTCCAACGTTCCTTGCCATTTTCTTTTTCCTCTCCCGGGCCGGTGGACCCGCTTGCGCCGCCCGAATTGCCATTGCCTTCCCGTCAAACGAAAGAATGCACTCCGTGGGATTTTGTTACCGAATATTTGAAGTTATTTTCGAGGTCCATGAGTGGCGACTGGAGCGCACCCCCCTCCCCTGGAAATTCACGGCCGTGCTAAAGGCCCTTGTGGCTCTTGTGAATGATGATTAGCATCTTGAAATTGATCCACAGGAACCGCCACACCTGCCACGGAAAGAAGGTGCGCAAGAACAGGGTCGCGCCGGTCGGTTTCGTTGCGTAGAAGGCGGGCTTCATCTGCGCCTTGGTCTGTGCGTATTCGCGAGGTTGTTCGGTCATAAGTTACTCCGGAATCAAGGACCAGCCCGGGCGCAATCGCGCCTTATACAAGAACATGTGGTGGAGCAGAATCTTGATCCAGTGCCCGGCCAGGCCGATTTCTCCCATGGTGTAATCCAGATCGCGCCCGTATTCCGGAAATCGCTCGAAGTCCGGCACGATGGGGAAGACGATCATGGAAGCCGCTGTGCCGGTGAAGGGATTAGCGCCCGCGGAAGCGACGCACGCCGCGCCCATCTCCGCCATGGAGGCCGTATGCGTGGGTTTGTCGCCGCCGCGAATCATGTCCACGATGTTGCGCGCCACCGTCTTGCCGATCGTCGCCGAAGGCATGCCCGTGCGCGGAGGGGCCGCAAAAATCGGAGTGCCCTTGGGACTGACTCTTGGGCGAGAGACGGCATGGGGAGGCGCAAACGCGATTCCCGCGGCGAATAGATTCTTAAACGAAGGGCTTTGGTAATACCGCGGCCAGTCGCGCGATCGCCATTCCTCGTACGGTTTCTGTTGATAATCCGCGTCGACCTTCATGAAGCCGTTGGGCGCGAATACGCGCGGCGTGATGTCCTCGCCCTTGCGGTCAAACGCTTTTAGTCCCACTCCCGAGAAGGGCGGCAGGAGCATGGCCATATCGAACGAAATTTCCTTTTCTTCCCCTTCCAGGGTTTCGTAAAAGGCGCGGCCGGGTTCGACTTTTTTGACATGCGCGCGTGTGATCCAGTCGATGCCGCGCTCGGCGAACAGCGATTCGGTGAAAATATTGCTTGGCGTGACATACCCGGAGCGCCTGATTCGGACGCCATCCATGCCGAAATCCCCGAGTTCGTATTCGTTGGAGAGATAAACGACTTCCGCTTTGTCGCGAACGCCGTGCGCGCGAAGCTCAAATTCCAAATTCACCGCGTATTCGAAGGCCGCTCCCTCGCAGGTGCACATCCCGTGGCCGGTGCCCACTACAAAGCGCTTTCGCTCGCCGAGTTTCATCCGCTCGATCAGTTCGAGAAATACGCGGGACGTTTCCCGGGCATGATCGGCGGTACAGACCGAAAGACTGTTCTTTCCGGGCCCCAACCCATCGGTTGCTGCAAAATTGAGTTTTGGGCCGGTGGCATTGATCAGGAAATCGTAGGTTACGCGCTCCCGCTCACCCGCCTTTGCTTCCAGGGTCCACTCGATTTCCACCGCGGAAGACGCATCCGTATCGGTGCCTTCCGGATACAGCGCCACGGCGCGAGCCTGTTTAAATTCAATTCCATGGTTTCGGTATACAGGAGCCAGCGGAAAGACGACTTTTTCCGGTTTCAGCAGGCCCACGCCCACCCAGATATTGGATGGAACCCAGTTGTAGTGGGGAAGCGGAGATACGACCACGATCTGGTCGTTTCTCCCAAGCCACTTGCGGAGGAAAGCCGCGGCCGTGTGACCTGAAATCCCGGCACCCAGAACTACAACGCGCGCCATTGGACTGGAACCTCCTTCAACCTCGCTTCCAGAAGCACGCCCCCACTGTTCACGCTCGCTTTCAGGGAGTCTGGAGGCCTTGTAAAGCAGTTATGTTAGGCGGCCGGCGGTTTGGTGCCTGTGCGCTGGATCACAGCTTGATGTGTCGCCAAGCATGACATCCCTGCATCCGGCAGGCATCCGGATAAATTCAAGGGTTTGGAATTTGTTACACGAACATAGAAGAGAAGAGGCGTCCGGTTTGTGGACGGGGCAGTTTCAATTCGGTGCGTTTTGGGGGCGCTGAGCGACGTTCTTCATCAATGCTTGATACTTCGCCATCAATTCGCGTCTGAATTGCACAGCGATCCGCGGGTCGGGCAACTGGTCAGGCTCGTGGTGGCACTGCTCGATCGATTTTTCCAGGCTGTCCAGGAACGCGACGCACGGCTCGCAATCCTTCATGTGCTTTTCCAATTCCGCGCACAGGGAATCGTCCAGCTCGTCGTCCAGATAATTGGACAGGTCCGCGAACATTTCCTTGCACCGCCGTTGCCGCGGCTGGCCGGACGGAATCGCGGTTCCGGCCTTTTTCTGGTGCGCGGCCGGGACATGGCTTGCGGACTGCCGTGCAAGCTCCTTCCGCACGAACAGGCGCGCGCGATGCAGGCGCACGCGAATGGTTCCGGGGCGAAGGCCGGTGATCTCGGAAATTTCGGAGTCCGAAAGTTCCTCCATGTCGTGCAGCACCAGGACGAGCCGGTAGTCGGGAGGCAATTTTTGGATCGCTTCGCGCAATCGCTTCGCGTTCTCGCCCCGCATGGCGGCCGTCTCGGGCGTTGCTTGTGCATTGCCGGACAATGTTTGGAGTTCCCGCCGGTCCGGCATCAACTCCTCGAGCGAGAGGGCTTCGCGGGGAGCAAACTTGCTCTTGCGCCGGTTCATCAGGCAGCGGGTCTTGGCGACTTTGTACAGCCAGACGAGCAGGGCCTTCGGGTTGTCGAATTTTTGCAGGTTGGGAACGGATTTCAGAAGCACCTCCTGCATGGTGTCTTCCGCGTCCTGCCGCTGCCCGCAGACCTTCATGCTGAAGGAGAAAACGGTGTTCTGCAGCAGCTTCAGCGCTTCCTCGGTGGACCGAGGGTCGTTGCGCTGGATCAGTTGCACTACTTTTTCGATTTCAGCTCGCACGAGTAGGCTCGAGGGAGATTGTCCAGGCTGCCGCAGCCGTCACGGCCGCGGCAAGCCCGGATCGGAATGAGGGGCGTCGATCTGCCACTAAGGAAGGATCGTCAGATTCTGGCTGGCCAGCCCGAAATTGGAATTGTCCGCATCCATGGCCAGCACCTGCAATTCCACTTGCCCCGGATTGCTGACCGGAACGCTGCCCTTGAACGTGTTCGTCACCCCGGCGTATTCCATGGGAACTTCGGTTTCGATCTTCCCTTCGCTAACCAGGCGCGCGACTACATGGATTTTGTTGGCGTCCCACATGCCCCCGGCCTCGATAGGGCAACCGCACATCATCGTCACGGTGGCCTTCACCTCGAAGGGCGATCCGGTCTTCGCCTGCGTGTCCATCGACGGCGCCAGGGTCTTCACGATAAAGCCGTGCAGTTCCAGCAGAACGCCTTCGCCCAGGACGTCCTGGCCCGGCACCAGCAGCATGGTGGTCGACGCGCGCTGCGTGGCTTGCGGAGTTCCCAGTGGTCCTTCGGCCGTCACTTCGACCACGGTTGGTTTATCCAGCGTGAGCACGGCGAGAAATCCGGAGGCATCCGGCGTGCCAAACACGGTTGCGCCGCGCACGCGCGGCTTCTTCATGATCAGGTCGGTATCGCCTGTGCCAGCCCTTTGCATTCCCTCGGCCAGAATTTTTCCCGTGCTGGCGTCCTTGACCGTGATGCGCGCGCCGCCGACATGCTCGCCCAGCACCTTGGCGTCGCGTGCGATGGCCCGTATCATCACTTTGGTTTCTTTTCCGCCCGTTTGCGCAAAGCCCTGGGAAACAAAGCCCTGGGAAACGAAGACCAGCAATCCGACTGCGATCAAGCTAATCCGGTGTCGCATGTTCATTTGGTTGCCTCCATGAGTTGCTCAGAAGATATCACAGCTTCCGCCTATTCGCGTGCATTCCGTCATGTTCCCCTAAAATCAGCGGAAGCCGCCGGTAGACTCTGCTCCCGGCTCGGGCGTATGATTTGCCACTGTCACTTGCGTGCGTACGAAATGCATGGAAATATTCGTCGTGGGACGCTTTGAATGCTGTCAGGGGGACTCGATTTCCATCCAAGGAAAGGCAAAGATGGCGGACACGATGGGAAAATTAAACCGGCGAAAATGGTTGCAAGCCGCTGGCGGTTCGGCCGCTGCAATAGCGGTCCAGCGGACGCTTGGCGCAACTGGATTGGCGGCGCAAGAGCCGTCCAGCACGAACCCGATTCCGGATTTCACCGGCCCAGGTCCCAATCCATACTGGAATTCCCCAGGACAATGGGTGAGCTACGCGCAGAAAGCGCCCATGATTCTGCTGACGGATCGCCCCGTGCAGCTGGAGACTCCGCGGCGCGCGTTTCTTTCGGCGTTCACGCCCAACGAATCGTTCTTCGTGCGTTGGCATCTCCCCGTGATTCCCAATACCGTGGACCTGAAAACCTGGCGCCTGCACGTGGAAGGAAACGTGGAGCGCCCGCTGGAGATGAGTTTCGCCGAGTTGACGACGCGCTTCAAAGCCGTTTCGGTTGCTGGCGTGAACCAGTGCTCCGGGAACAGTCGCAGCCTGTTCCAGCCACGCGTAGCCGGCGGGCAATGGGGAAACGGGGCCATGGGCAACGCGCTCTGGACCGGAGTCCGATTGCGCGAAATTCTCGACGCCGCGGGCGTGAAGAGTGGATCGCTCCAGGCGCAATTCGAGGGGCTGGAAAAGGGAATGGGGCCGCGCGGTTACGGCTCGAACCGTTTTATGAAATCGCTGGATTTGAATAACCCCGTCCTCGACGAGTGCATTGTGGCCTACTCGATGAACCACGAGCCCCTGCCCCTGCTCAACGGGTTTCCCGTTCGCCTGGTCGTGCCCGGTTTCTTCGCCACCTACTGGATGAAAGGGCTCACGTCCATTCGCATTCTCGATCAGCCCGACGATAATTTCTGGATGAAGGCGGCTTACCGAATTCCGGACACGCCGCGAAATTCGACCACGCCCGAGGAAATGAAATCCGGCAAAGTCCCGACAATCCCGATAGCGCGGATGCCGGTGCGATCTTTCCTTATTTCTCCGGATGGTTCCAGTAAGATCCCCGCGGGATTTCCGCTTCGTCTGCAAGGCATGGCGTTCAGCGGGTACGGCGGCATCCGCAGGGTGGAAGTTTCCGCCGACGCTGGCGCGGGCTGGCGCGATGCGCAACTTGGGGAAGACTTCGGGGCCTATTCGTTCCGGACCTGGTCGGCGGACTGGACGCCGGCGCGCGCCGGAAAATATACGGTGGCAGTCCGCGCTACCGACGCGAAGGGAAACGTGCAGCCCGACGCGGGTGTCTGGAACCCTGGCGGGTACGAATGGAACAAGATTGAACGCCAGGAAATCGTGGTGGGAGAATCGAATTGACGGGAGCGATTCGTGAGCAGAAATAAATGGCAAGTTCTAACGATTCTATCGCTGATATTCCTGGCCGCGCTCGGCTTGCGCGCGGATTTTCGCGCCGGATTTTACGCGCCAGTTGAACAGGGAGCGATGCGACAGATGCAGCCCGAAGTTTCTTCCACCGACGCCAATTACGGCGCGGGGCAGTTTCCCCAGCTGGAGCCGGAGCTGGCCGCGGGCGATGGCAAAGAGACCTTGGAGCGAAACTGCAGCCTGTGCCATTCGCCCCGATACGTCACCATGCAGCCGCCCTTGCCGGCCGAAACCTGGGCCGCGGAAGTGGACAAAATGCGCAAAGTATTGGGCGCGGCGATCCCCGAAGACGAGGCCAAGAAAATCGTCGACTACCTGAGCGCGCATTACACTCCCGAAACGCGAAAGCGTTGACCCGGAAGGGTTAAAATGGCAGAGTCAAGGGAATCGAACATGCCTCCCCGCGAAGGAGCACGGAAGTGAACCGAACCGTTGCGATCCGCTGCAGTTTGATACTTTGCATTGTGGTTGCCCTTGGCTTGGCCTTCCTGGGGGACACACGTTCGCTTGTCGCCGCGCAGGGCGCCGGCGCTGCGGCTGACGCCGCCAAGGCCTGGACGCCTCCGGACATTGCCACCGTTCCCGCCGGTCCGCTCGGAGACAGCATTCGCCTGGGCCAGCAGGTTTTCAACGACACTCCGAAATACGCGGCGCGCTACGTCGGAAATAAATTGAGCTGCACGCACTGCCACGTGAACGGCGGCACGGTCGCCGGCGGGATTCCCATGGTCGGGCTTCCCGGAATTTTTCCGATGTACCGGGATCGCGAAAAGGAAGTGGTCACGTTCGAGGAGCGCATCGAGCAGTGTTTCCAGCGCAGTGAGAACGGCCACCGCGTTCCCAACAACGGTCCGGAAATGACCGCCCTGGTCGCCTATTCGCAGTGGCTTTCCAAGGACCAGGTTAGCGGCCGCGCATTTCCGGGACGCGGAATGCCACCGCTGCCCGAATTAAATGGTGACAAGGAACGCGGCGCGGTCATCTATGTGCAGCAGTGCCAGGTCTGCCACGGCGCAAACGGAGCGGGGAAACCTCCCGAAATCCCTGCCCTTTGGGGGCCAGATTCCTATAACGAAGGCGCGGGCATGTACGGCATCCCCAAGATGGCCCAGTTCATACGCCAGAATATGCCGCAAACCACTCCGGGGACCTTGACGCCGCAGCAGGCCTACGATGTGGCCGCGTACATCCACTTCATGCCGCATACGCCGTTTGACATCAAAGAACACCAATAAGTTTTCGGCACGGTCATTTGTGGGGGCACGGCAATCCCGTGCCCCTGCGGGCCGCACCCGACCCTTCGGCCTGCGGAGTCGCGAAAATCGCCCGGTCCTTCACTTGGAATTCCGACCAGGGAAGCCCGCGGTTGGCCGATTCTCCCCGTCACAGGAATTTCAGAAGAGCGTCCATTGTCTGCTTGGGCTGCTCTTCCATCACCCAGTGGCCCGTATTTTTCAGAATCACAACCGTAACGTCGGCCGCCACCAGCTTCAGTTGCCGCCCCAGCACCTCTCCGTTTGCTTTTTCGCCTCCGATCACCAGCACTGGCATGGTCAATCTGTTTTTCGAGAGCTGCGCGAAATCACTGGCGGCCTGCTGGAAGGATGCGAAATAGGCCCAGCCCGCGCGCATGCGTCCCGGACGCGCGTACGCCGCCGCGTACGCCGAGCGATCGGCCTCGGGTATTGAATGCGTTTTATCCGCGGCGAAGTCGTTCCAGTAGTAGTCGAAATACGTTCGCTCGCGCCCGCGCACCAGCGCCTCTGGAGTGGGGCCGTGGAAGCGGAAATGCCACAGGCCGGGGTTGTTGTAGACGTCCTCCCACCCGGCCACGCCGGGCAGAAAGGCGTCCATCTCCACGAGCTTTTCCGTTTCCGCCGGGAACTGCGCGGCGTACGCGTAGGCGACCATGAGGCCGATGTCGTGCCCCACGACTCTGGCCTTGGTGACGCCCAGCGACTTGGCCAGTTCGTGAATGCGCGTTGCGGACGTTTTCATGTCCAGGCCGTTTGCCGGAATGTCCGAATCGCCGATGCCCGGCAGGTCCGGCGCGATCACCAGGAATTTCTTGGCAAGAAGAGGGATGAGCGGACGCCACATGCGCGAGGTCTGGGTGTAGCCGTGCAGCAGGATCACCGCCGGACCCCGGCCCGCCGTCAGGTAATGAATTTTGACGCCTTCCACTTGGGCATCGCGGGATTCGATACTGCCCGCGGCGGTTTGAGAGAATCCCGGCGCGCTAATACCCGTCAGCAACCCCAAGATAGCGACACTCCTGCAAAGCCTTCGACCGCTCTTCATGAAATTCTCCTGTGTGGAATTGGAAATCCGGCATCCGGCGCCGGACGAATCCGGCGATTTACGGTTGGCTTTGCGGCGACAGTTCGACGGGGAAATCGCCGGGTGAATGGCCTTCGGCGCATCGCCGGATCGCGAACGCAAGCGGAATTTCGCGGAAGTGGCCCGCATTGCGGCAGGATCGGCGAACCTCACCCCGATACTTCTCACGGTTGCCTATTTCACGTCCAAGCGCGATAAGAATACTACATATTTTTGTTGCTAAGTAGTATTGCCAGCGGTTGCCGATTGTCGAAGTGATTTGGCGGGCGCAGGAATGAGTTCGCGGCGCCTTCTGCGAGACGCGGCACATCCCCGAGGTCAAAAATTTCGATGGTTTCAACGGCCGATGCGAAACTGGATCATAGTTCTCAGTAGCCGGTCGATTTCCCGCTGATCGCGAAGATAAAACTGCGCTTGAGAAGTCCGGGATTCCCCCACGCGAATCGTCAGGTACCGTCCGCTGCCGGTCAGAGCGAACACATCCTCATCCGTCTTTTCGTCGCCGAGGTAGATCACCCGGGCGCATTTCAATTCCTCGCGTGCTCGCTCCACGGCCAGCCCCTTGCCCGGGGCCGATTCAGTCAGGATATTGACCACCTGTTTGCCGCCCAAGCACTTTGCGCCCGGCAGGGTGCGCGCGACGGCCATGACCGCCTGGTGCACCGCCCGTTTGTTGCGCGCGTTTCGGTAGTGGACCGTGATCGAGAACAGTTTGTCCTCCACCAGGACTCCGGGAAATCCGTCCAACTCGCTCTTCAAAATGGGCAGCCATCGTTTCACCGCGCGCCTCATTGCGGAAGACGCGTGCCAGGGCTCGATTCCGTGATTTCCGACGATTTCCTTCAAGGGAATTCCTTGCAGTTTTCGCCGCATGTTTTCGCGCCCGCGGCCGGTAACCACGATGCAGGAACATAGGGAGGCTAGTTCGGACATCAGGCGGTGCGTGGCGGGACGCAGCGCGGCGTCCTCCGGCCGGGGCACGATGGGCGCCAGCGTGCCGTCAAAATCGAACGCGGCAAGCACGTTCGCCGATGCGAACTTGTGAAGCAGCGGCAGATTTCGCGGGGAAAAAATGGGCTGCATCAATCCGGGCTGGCCCCCAGCCATTGTTTGGCCAGCCGGCCGGTCAACCGCTCGCGGCGGCGCAAGCGCGCCGCGTCCACCAGCATGCGGCCGGCCCAGCGGTAGACGTTGAATTCGGCAAGATACGCGCGCATCGCGCGCATGCGCTCCCTCTGTTCCTGGGGCGACATATTCAGCGCCGTAACCAGGGCCGCGGCGGCTTCGTCGGTGTCGTACGGATTCACGATCAGCGCCTCGGTCAGTTCGCTGGCCGCGCCGGTAAACTGGCTCAGGACCAGCACGCCGCGCTCATCTTCGCGCGCGGCCACAAATTCCTTGGCCACCAGGTTCATCCCGTCATGCAGGCTGGAGACGTAGCAGACGTCCGCGGCGCGGTAATACCGGAACACGTCCGGCGGCTCGTGATGGGCCTTGCGCAGGATGATGGGCTTGTACGATCCCTGCCCGAACCGCTCGTTAATGCGCGCCACGACCAGCTCGATGCTGTCGTTCAATTCGCGGTAGCGTTCAATCAATGTGCGGCTGGGCGCGGCCAGCTGCACGAACGTGAACCGCCCTTGAAATTCGGGGTGCTTTTCCAGCAGGCGCTCCACCGCGAGGAATCTTTCCTCGACTCCCTTGGTGTAATCCAGACGGTCCACTCCCACGCCAAGCAGCGCCCCCGGTTTCAGTCCGAGTTCCGCGAATACCGTGGCGCGGCACTCCTCCGGAGACGCAACCGTCTTCAGCCAGCGCACCGGCCACTCCAGGGAAATCGGATAGGACCGGACCAGCGTGGCCCGGCCATGTTGGATCACGGCATTCTGCTCGCGGTCGACGCGGGACTCCAGGTACCGGTCCACGCACTCCATGAAATTGTTGCAATGCGATTGCGTGTGGAAGCCAACGATGCTGTTGCCTAGCATCCCTTCCAGAATTTCTTTCCGCCAGGGACAAATTCCAAACCGCTCGGCATTGGGCCACGGGATGTGCCAGAACATCAACACTGTGGCTTGCGGCAGGCGTTCGCGAATCATCCTGGGCGCCAAAGCGAAATGATAGTCCTGGATCAGAATGATCGGATCGTCCGAATCCACTTCCTCGCACGCCGCATCGGCGAACCTCTGATTCACTTCCAGGTAGTAGCGCCAGTCCTCGCTGCGAAAGACCGGCCGCGCGTGCGCCAGATGACAGAGCGGCCAGAGTCCTTCGTTCGAGAATCCGTAGTAGTAGCCTTGTTCTTCCTCCTTGGAAAGCCAGAGCCGCCGCAACAGATAAGACTCTTCTCCGGGAGGGACGGGAATGTGTCCGCGCCGGTCGGTGACGTCGCGGTCGGCAGAACCGCTGCCGTGCGCCACCCACACGCCCGAGCAGGCTTGCATGACCGGCTCCAGCGCCGTCACCAGTCCGCTGGCGGGGTGCCTCATGCTGATGCTGCCGTCGCTCAGGCGCTCGTGAATGTACGGCTCGCGGTTGGCGACGATTACCACTTTCTCGCCGTGCAAATGCCGCGTGAGGGTCAGCTTCAGGCGCTGCGCGGTCCACGCGCCGCCTTCCAGTTCAGTTTCCCGTTCCACCATGATCCGCTCTACCAGGTCGCGCACGTCACGCACGATGGGCTGAAATTCCGGCCGCTGCAGCGCTTCGCCGCGCGCCAACCGGCTGATTTCCCGTCGCCATCCCCGCCAGGTGAACCGCGCAACCAGCGCTGTGACCGCCGCGGCCACCAGCGCCAGGATTCCGAAGGCGATGAGCACGAAGCGCTGCGTCCGCGCTTCGCGCAACTGCGCAAAACTCAGGTCTTGCACAAGCATGACGAACCCGAGCGTCCGGCCGGCATTTTCCACGGGAATAGCGCTGAACAGCGCCGAACCTCCCGGAAGAGAAGCGGGCTGGTGCCATGGGGTCCATGGTTTTTCAGAGGCGTCGACGGGCGGCATCACATGAGGGCCGGCCTGGCGGCAGGAAAAAACCGCCGGGAATCCCGGAGTGCTGGTGAGTAACTTCAAGTCCGCATTGCAGGCAGCGGCGGACATGATGCGCTGGTCGCGCGTAATTTCGCTCAGTGAGCGATCTAGGTCGCGGTGGTCGGGCTCATTCCAGTGCGCGCTGAGAGTTTCGCGGGCGCCGCGCACCACGAGTTCGGCCCGCAGCCGCACGTCTTCTTCAAACCACCTCCGCGTGGTGTGTTGCACGATCGCGGAAGTCGCCAGGGTAAGAATCCCCAGGCTCACCACCAGGCCGGCGAGAAATTTAAACGTCTGGCGCATGACCTCAACCATCTAACCACATCGCTGTCCGCGCTCCAACGCAAAAATCCGATGCAACCCTGAGCACGCCGCGATTTCCTACAGTGTTTTCCTGATATTCTACGTGCTTCCGGCCAGGGCCGGGTCCCGGTTCCCGCAGCAAGTTCGCGCTTTTCGCGACGGACATGACAACGAAAAGGAGAACTCCATGAGCTGTAATCCAGAACTACTGCAGGGCGTGCCCCTGTTCGCCCTGCTGGACGCCGATGAACTAGCCGTCCTGGCCAGCCAGGTGGATATCAAGTCCTTCTCGCCTCGCGAGCGCATTTACAAAACCGGGGAGCCGGGCAGCGCGGCTTATGTCACGCTTTCCGGACGGGCGCGCGTCACCACGGTCGATCAGGATCAACAGGAAGTAGTCGTCGACGAACCGGGCTCCGGCGAATTTTTCGGGTTCGCTTCCATGATCGAGCAAACCCCGCACCAGACCACGGCGATTGCCCTGGAGCCAACTACGTGTCTGGAAATCACGCGCGATGACATCGCCGAATTGATCCATCGCAAACCCCATGCGGGCATGGACCTGCTCACCACGCTTGGCCGCCAGTTTCACGCCGCCCACCAGTTGGTGCGGTCGCGCGCCAGCCGCAATCCAAACGAAATGATCGAGGAGGAAGCCACCGTCGGCGAACGCGTCGCCGATTCGGTGGCCCGCTTCGGCGGTTCCTGGACATTCATCATTGCGTTCGGAATTTTTATGGTCACCTACACGGCCATTAACGTGGAACTGGGCTTGCGGGCTTGGGATCATTACCCATTTATTCTGCTCAACCTGTTCCTTTCCATGCTGGCCGCCATCCAGGCCCCGGTGATCATGATGAGCCAGAATCGCCAGGACACCAAAGACCGCCTGCGCAGCGAACTCGATTTTGACGTCAATCGGCGCGCGGAATCCGAAATCCAGGCCCTCTCGCGCAAGCTGAATCTGCTGGATGAAAAGATCGACGACATGGGGAGCCTGCTCCGCGGGACGGGCGTGCGATAGGCGGGAGGGGTTGCGCGAGTCGGGGGGAACTCCCGCGCCGCACTCCGGCATTGGGATGAAGAGCATGGAGAGCGGGAGACTCAATTTTTTTCAGTCTACCGAAGAAATTGTTGAAGCAACCACGATGCCGTCATTGCGAGCGAAGCGAGGAATCCCTCTTCGATTTAAATTGGATGAAACAGGGATTCCTCGGCGAAAAACGCGCCTCGGAATGACAGCTCTACCACGCACCGCATAGCCTGTTCACCGTCGCCGGATCGGGTTTCCGGATGGAAGTCGCTTTATCGATGAAAAATAACCCGCGACCTTGTCCTTGAGGAAATTCGGTGGAACTTCCGCCGCCGATCCGGGCGGCAGAGATCCCAATTCAAATGGACCGTACGCTGTGCGGATCAGGCGGCTGACCTGCAGTCCCAAGTGCGCCATGACTTTTCGGATTTCGCGATTCTTGCCTTCCTGCAGCGTGATTGCGAGCCACGCATTGGCGCCGCTTTGCGCGCCTTCCATCCGCGCTTCGATGGGCCCGTAATTCATTCCCTCGACCGTAACGCCTTGCGCCAGCCTGGCAAGATGCCCGGGCTTTACCGTGCCATGCACGCGCGCGCGGTAGCGGCGCTTCAACGCATTCGCCGGCAATTCCAGATATCGCGCAAGGCCGCCATCGTTTGTGAGCAGCAGCAGGCCTTCGCTGTTCAGGTCGAGCCGGCCGACGCTCACCACGCGCGGAAGCCCCGGCGGCAAACGTTCAAAAACAGTCGGACGGTTTTTTTCGTCGCGCGCGGTGGTCACCAGACCCACCGGCTTGTGATACAGGAACAGGCGCGTTGCTTCCGAAACGGGCAATGGCCTGCCGTCCACAACGATCTTGTCATCGGGCCCAACGGTAAACGCCGGCGTGGCCAGCACCTTTCCATTCACGCTCACGCGCCCATCGGCGATCCACCGCTCGGCGTCGCGGCGCGAACATAGTCCGGCTCGTGCGATGACTTTCGCAATGCGCTCGGATTCTTTGCCCGCACTGAATGGGTCGCGACCGGTTGTCGATGGATTCACGGGAGGACCATGCCTGAGGGACATTGTATATGGAGGCGGATGGGAGTTGAACCCCGTCCGAAAAGTAACACGGCTCAATGCCTGCCTGGTTGGGTCAATTCCGTTTTTCGTCAGGCACGGTCAGATAGAGCAAAAAACGCAGCAGGACTTCCGGCTAGGGTTTGCCATGCTTCCATTCGGCCACAATGAGGGCGACGCCCGCGGCCAGGGTGAGGGCCTCGATCAGAAATGCATAGGACACGAACCGCTTTGCGCGCTCGAACTTGGCCACTAGCCGGCTGAAGCCGATGCCCGCCAAAAAAAAAGGCGATGCCAGAAGCCTGGAGAAGCAGAAAAAATTGAAACTCTCCGCGAGATAACTCTGCCCAAACATAAAGATTCCCAGGCAAACCGGAGCGCTGATTCCCAGGCCCAGTAGAAATTTTGAATATCCCGTGTAAATCGCCTCAAACCTTGCCGCTACCCAAATCAGTAGCGCCGTAGGGACCATGAACAGGCAGGCGAGGAAGATGTACATCAAAAGTTCGCCGAACGCGTACATCCCGCCGCTCGCCCCGGCGGGATCGTTCAACTCGGCCAGATGACGCGCAAGAATCAGGACCGCCGCAATGACGAAAACCGCGGCATAACCGGCGCCAACGATCCACAACTGCACGCGAGTGTCTGAAAGTTTCATCCGTTCATTCTATCGTGCCGCCACGGGAGCTCCGTTGCGGGATACCTCCGAGTGCCTGAAGCGGTACTTCCTTGAGTGGTTGAACGGTTGGCGGAGGAGAGGGGAATTGGATCGCCACTTTCCCTGAAGAGAGAAAAGCCAGCGCAAATTCAATTGGCATGCTGCAAGAGAGCGCCTTCAAACAACACGCGGCCAAATCCGATTGCCTGGCTCACGCTACTTTGATTCTTCAGGTTTATTTCTGGAAGGATCAGTGGCTACCGGAGGGGCAGCAGGCTCCAGCGGCGCGGCAAACGGAGAGGAAAACGCGAGCAGTCGCTGTCGCAGGGTCTCGCCCATTTCGGCGAAAACGCTGCCGCAAACGGTGCGCAGCTTTTTCTCGGTGGTTGCGGCCAGTTGCTCGATCAGGCCCTCAGACTGCTGATTGAGCCTGGTCACGGTCGTGAGCAGCCAGGAATTGGAAGCGTTTTCCAGGCGCTGCTTGTGCTCGTCCATGGCATGGGAGCCGAGCGATTGCAGGGAGGACTGGAACTGCCGGTCCAGGGCTTCGGTTTCCAGGCGCAGCGCCTGCTTCGCCGAATCGATGTGCGCGGTCAGGTCTTCCTTGCCCTGCATCAGGGTCAGCTCGGTGTGCTGCGAAATGGCGCGGTGATACTCCAGGGCAAAGGCGCGCGTATCGTTTTCGAGTTTGGAGCGGACCTGGGCGGTATGCGCCTCCATGCGGGCGGCGCTTTGCTCGAAGGCGATGTCCGTCTTCGAGGCGTACAATTCGAGATTTTCCTTGCCCAGTTGTCCCACGCGCTCGGTGAAATTGGCGGTGGCCTTGGTGCTGGCTTCGGCCATCAGTTCGCCGGCGTGCTCGGCGGCCTCTCGCGCATTTTCCTGAATCTGGTTTTGCGCGTGTTCCACGTAGCTGCGGCTGTAATGATCCAGTTCGCTGGCGAACAGGCCGGACATTTCCCCGGCCTTGTCGCGCAGGGTTGCCGTGGCCTGGTCCATTCCCTTTTCAAGAGTCGTTTGCATCTGCGTTTGGACTTTTTTCTCGTACCATTCGGCGGACTTGAACAGGGCTTCGAAGGTGCTGTGCGTGGTTTCCGTGGCCTTGGTTTCCAGTTCGCTGAACCATTTTCCGGACGTGGTGCGGGCGGTTTCCACGAAATCTTTCTCGACGCGCGCGAGCAGTTCCTTGGCGCGCGTCACCGAATCCTGAACGCTGCGTTCGGAGATCTGCCAGATGCGGTTCTGATGTTCGGCGACGGCCTTCTCGGACTCCTCGCGGCCCTGGGCGAGCTTGGTCATTACTTCGGCAGCGCGGGCGATTTCCGGCTCGAGCTTCTGATTGAGATCGCCGGCCAGCCGCGCGATGGTTTCGTTCCCGGCGGATTCCAGCACGGGCTGCAGGCGCTCGGCCATTCCCGAGACAGCCGACTCGGCGCGAGAATTCAATTCGGCGGTGTGCGCTTCGATTGCCGCCTGGCTGTGCTGGGCCCATTCTTCCAAAGTTTTTTGCAGCAGGGAATTCAGTTCGCCGCGCCGCGACTTGACTTGCTCGACCGCCTGCTGCATTTGGGCGATCGTGGCCGTGCCCTGGGCGGCTTCGCTGTTGATGGCCGCGCGCAGACCCGCGAGTTTGCTTTCGGCTTCGGCCGTCACCTGTGAGAACGCGCTGCCCAGTATGCCGATCCGTTCCTGCAACTGGTGTTCGGCCTGCCTGGCGGCCGCTTCGCTGCTTTGCGTGAGGCGTTCGACGGTGCGGCGCGCCGCCTCCTCGAACGAGGCTTCGACCTTCCCGTTCCAGCGGGCATTTGCCGCGGCCACTTCTGCGTCCAGCAATTGCCGCCAGCCGGATTCCGAGCGGATGGTTACTTCCGCGACCTGGTCTTCCAGGCTCTTGGCTGCCTGTTCCAATTGCGCCAGCCGTGTCTGGGCGTCGGTGGCGCGCTGTGCGATCAGCTCTTGCCACTGACGCGTTTCGTTCGCGGCGGCTTCGGCGGAATCGCGCCGCAGCAGCTCGATCGTGGACCGCACATGGTCCGCGTTCTCGTCGAGATTTCCGCCCAGGTTTTGCAGTTTCTCGATCGCGGTCTGCAGCTGGTGTTGAATCTGCTGGCCGAAATCGGCCTCGCGCATGCGCTCGATTTCACCCAATTGGGAATCCGCGTGCAGACGGGCCTCGGCGATTCGCTGGTCCAATTCGCGCGACCATTCCGCGCGCATCGCCGCCACGCTCGACTCCAGTTCCTGCTGCACGCGCTGCTGCTGTTCCTTGAACGCGCGTTCGTTGTAGGCTGCGGCGGCTTCGGCCACCGATTTTTCGGCCGCGTCCCTCATCTGGCTCTGCAGCGCGGCCATCAGCGGCCGGGTTTCCTCGGCCACCGCATTGTTCGCGGCTTCGCGGACCGCGGACTGTACCTGGTGTTTTGCTTCGGCCACCAGGCGCGCGACTTGCCGCGCCATCTGCAAGGACGCATCGCCCGTTCCCGCGCCAGCACCGGGCAGCGGCAGGACTCGCACATTGTCTTCCCGGGTTTCTTCCTCCGGCTGCTCTTCCGGCGCTTGCCGTATTTCGGACTCAAGCCGAGCCGCAGGCTCAACATGCGCCGCGGGCTCATGACGTATTTCCGGCTCGACCGGCTTGGGACGCTGCTCTGCTGCCCATTGCGGTACAGGCGGAGTCTCGACCCTTTCGGGAGGCAGCGCGGCTTCCAGGTTGGACGGCGAGTCAGGGAAAGGAAACCAGTCGGACGGCGGGAAGGCGATGCCCCAGACGTTGCCGGGAATCTCAAGTTCCACGCCGATTTGAAACAGTTCGCGAACCGTTCGCGGCCGCTGAATCCAGGTGACGCGCGCGCGCACCGAGCGCGGCTCGCGGCCCGGTTCATTGTGGGGCACCTCGAACGTGACCCACATATTTTTCAACACATAATGTTTGGATTGGTACCGGCATCCGTGGCAGTTGATGATCAAGCTGGACGTGCGCTCCTGAAAAGGACGGCCGAGCGCGTCCACACCAGTCACTGTAAGCGGCACGGCCTGGACGATCCGCGTCGTCCGCCGCTTCTGCGACTCCACATCGGGATGAACGTTCGATTCCACCGACAGATCTCCCCACGCGTAAAGAGCAATCGTAGCACTGGGGCTATCGGGCGTCGAGCAAGGATCGGACCTTATTCGTAATAGTTACGTACTGTTAGGCGGCTCGGAGCGGGCCGGCCCGGTTGAGGGCGCAGGGAAGCAGAGGGGAGGCCAATTGCGAATGGGCGGGGCACTTGACACCAAACCATATTTCTGCAATTATCGAAATATGCCAACGACTTCCAGCAAGAAGTCCAACGAGCAAGTCGCCAAATATGCCGACATGTTCTCGGCCATGGGCACCGAGCCGCGCCTGCGCATCATGCAGTTGCTGCTCTCGGCTCATCCGCAGGGAATGGTGGTTGGAGACATTCAAGCGGAGCTGGAAATTCCGAACTCCACACTTTCCCATCATCTGGACAAGCTGAAAAACGAGGGACTGGTGCAGGTTCGCCGCGAAAGCACGTTTTTGCATTACACGGCGAACACCGAAGCGCTGCAGGAGTTGCTGCAATTCCTGTACGCGGAATGCTGCACCCGCAATCAGGCTGTGAAGCCCCAGGACGTGGTTCAGATCTGCAAGTAGGAGGCGCGCGATGAGCGATACAAGCATAAAAGACGCGGTGAAGGAAAAATACGGCCAGGCGGCGCTGCGCGTGAATCGCGGGGGAAGTTCCTGCTGCGGAACGGCCCCGGCTGCGGCTTCGGGGTGCGACCCGATCACATCCAATTTGTACGACGCTGCCCAGACCGGCCAAATTCCAGAGGAAGCCGTACTGGCTTCGCTTGGGTGCGGGAATCCGACCGCGCTGGCGAAGTTGAATCCGGGGGAAGTGGTCCTCGATCTCGGCTCCGGTGGCGGCATCGATGTTCTGCTGTCCGCCAGCCGCGTGGGGCCAACGGGCAAGGCATACGGCCTGGACATGACCGATGAAATGCTGGCGCTGGCGAACGAAAACAAGCGCAAAGCGGGAGCCGAAAACGTTGAGTTTCTGAAAGGGGAAATCGAACACATCCCTCTGCCCGACAATTCCGTGGACGTGATCATCTCGAACTGCGTCATCAATCTTTCGGCGAACAAGGATCGCGTGCTTCGCGAAGCGTTTCGCGTGCTCAAGCGGGGCGGCCGCCTGGCTGTCTCCGATGTGGTTACCCGCGGCGAAATTCAGCCGGAAATCCGCAAAAGCGTTCTGCTCTGGGTAGGTTGCATCGCGGGAGCGCTCGAGGAAAACGAATATCGCAGCAAGCTGGCCGGGGCCGGTTTTGAGCAGGTGGAAATGGAACCCACCCGCATTTATCGCGTCGAGGACGCGCGGGAATTTCTCGCCGGGGAAGGCCTGGATGTGGAGACGCTGGCGCCGCAAGTGGATGGAAAATTCATGAGCGCGTTCATCCGGGCGGTGAAGCCGGCCATTACAAAAGAGAAACCCTGCTGCGGTCCGGCCTGCTGCAACTGACGCGGGAGAATAATCGTGCAAAAACCGTACAACGTGTTGTTCCTGTGCACAGGGAATTCGGCGCGCTCCATCATGGCCGAAGCCATCCTGAATTTTAAGGGACGGCCCAACTTCATTGCCCATAGCGCGGGAAGCCATCCCTCGGGAACTGTCCGGCCCGAGGCGCTGAAACAGATCGGCGCCGCCCGCATGTCCGCGGAAGGCTATCGCAGCAAGAACTGGGACGAATTTGCGAAACCCGGCGCGCCGCCAATGGATTTTGTGTTCACGGTGTGCGACAACGCCGCGAATGAAGTCTGCCCCGTCTGGCCCGGCCAGCCCATGACCGCGCACTGGGGCGTTCCCGATCCCGCCGCCGTGCAGGGAACGCCGGAGCAAATTGAGCGCGCGTTTCGCGAGGCGTTCATGATTCTCGACCGCAGGATCGCGCTATTTTTATGCCTGCCCCTTTCCACACTCGACCAGCTTGCCATCAAGAAGGAAATCGATCGCATCGGGAAACAATAATGAAGACAGCCTCAACTTCGCGGAGGTCAGCATAATGGCGACTCCTTATGTCCAGGGCCGGGTCTGCGTTCCCATGCCGCGGGCCCGCCTCTCTTTTCTGGACCGCTATCTGACGTTGTGGATTTTTCTGGCAATGATTATCGGCGTTGGATTGGGGCATTTCATCCCGGAAACCGCGAATTTCGTGCAGCGCTTTCAAGTTGGCACCACAAATATTCCGATCGCCATCGGGCTGATCGTCATGATGTATCCGCCGTTGGCCAAGGTGCGGTATGAAAAGCTGGGCGAGGTCTTCCGCAATCGCCGTGTGCTGGGGCTCTCGCTTTTTCAAAACTGGGTCATCGGGCCCGTCCTGATGTTTTTCCTCGCGATATTTTTTCTTCGCGGTGAACCCGCTTACATGCGCGGCCTGATCCTGATTGGACTGGCGCGCTGCATCGCGATGGTGATTGTCTGGAACGAGCTGGCGGCCGGGGATACCGACTATGCCGCCGGGCTGGTGGCGTTTAACAGCATATTTCAGGTGCTCTTTTACAGCGTGTACGCGTGGGTGTTCATCACCGTGCTCCCGGGATTGTTCGGGTTGCAGGGCAGCGTCGTGCACGTGGGGATTGGCCAGATCGCCCAAAGCGTATTCTTTTATCTTGGCATACCGTTTCTTGCGGGAATCCTTACGCGTTTCGCGCTTTTGCGCGCGCGGGGAGAAGAATGGTATCGGACGCAGTTCATTCCGAGAATCAGTCCGCTGACGCTGGTGGCCCTGTTGTTCACGATTTTGGTGATGTTCAGCCTCAAGGGCGACTTGATCGTGCGTCTCCCTCTCGACGTGCTTCGCGTTGCATTGCCGCTTCTGATCTACTTTATTCTGATGTTCCTGGTGAGCTTCTGGATGGGGCGAAGGCTGGGCGCAGACTACTCAAAGACCGCCACGCTTTCCTTCACTGCCGCGAGCAACAATTTCGAGTTGGCAATTGCCGTGGCGGTCGCTGTCTTCGGCCTCAACTCAGGAGAAGCGTTCGTCGGAGTGATCGGCCCGCTGGTCGAGGTGCCGGCGCTGCTCGGGCTGGTGAACGTGGCGCTCTGGTTTCAGCGGCATTACTTTTCGCCGGCTGCAGAGAGCGCGCCTTTGGCGGCGCGCTAGCGGTTAGAATCAGTTTTATTTTCAATCAGGGCCGGATTCATTGGTCTACGCGTCTGCATCTTAATTTTCACCCGTATGCCCAGGCTCTCACCTTGAATGTCCCCGCGCTTGCGGCGATACTTGCCCGATGCCGCAAATAGCCGCCCAATCCGCGCTGCGCATTCGTCAGTTGCTCAAAGCCTATAAAGACGTGGTCGCCGTCGACGGCCTCGAACTGGAGGTGCACGCGGGCGAGTGCTTCGGCCTTCTGGGTCCGAACGGCGCCGGGAAGACCACGACCGTCGAAATCTGCGAAGGTCTGACTGAACCGGATTCGGGAGATATTGAAGTCCTGGGACGGACGTGGACGTCGAACGCGGCACAGCTTCGGCAGCGCCTCGGGATTCAGCTGCAGGATACGCAACTCTCCGAAAAACTTACCGTGCTCGAAACGGTCCGCCTTTTTCGCAGTTTTTTCCGCCAGGGAGAGCCGGCGGCCGGGGTCATCGCGCGCGTGCAACTGGAAGAAAAGCAAAATTCGCGTGTCGGCGAACTTTCCGGAGGGCAGAAGCAGCGCCTGGCGCTGGCCTGCGCGCTGGTGGGCGATCCTGACTTTCTCTTCCTCGACGAGCCGACCACCGGTTTGGACCCGCAAGCCCGGCACCAGCTGTGGGAATTGATCGAGGAATTCAAGCGGTCCGGCCGCACCATCCTCCTCACCACACATTACATGGACGAAGCCGAACGCCTGTGCGACCGCGTGGCCATCATGGATCACGGAAAAGTTATCGCCCTGGGCACGCCGCGCGAACTGATCGCGACGCATTGCACCGAACAACTGGTGGAATTCATGGCCGGCGGCTCGGGGAAGAATCTGGATGTTCCGGCCCTGCGCGCGGTCGCCGGCGTGCGCGACGTGCGCACCGAAAATGGCGCGGTGCTCCTGCAAGTGTCCGAACTTCACACCGCGGTCCCCGCGCTGCTTGCGGAACTGGCACGTCAGAATGTTCCGCTGACCGAGTTGCGCACGCATTCCGCGACTTTGGAGGACGTGTTTGTCACGCTGACGGGGCGGCATCTGCGCGATGAGTGACGTTCCCATTTCCGGTGTGCGCGCGGCGGACCTTGCCGGGAAATCTCCCGGCGGAAATTCCTTTGCCGATCACCCGCTCGTGCAGTTGACCCTGGTGCGTTTTCGCGAATTTGTGCGCGAACCTGAAGCGCTCTTCTGGGTGTTCGTTTTCCCCATACTGCTCGCCGCGGGCCTGGGCATTGCGTTTCGCAATCGCCCGGCGGACGTATTGCAGATTGCGGTTGTCTCTCCGGACCTGGCGCAATCGCTGCGGCAGGAAAAACTTCTGGACGTCCACCCGCTCGAATTACCGGCGGCGGAAGAAGAATTGCGCACCGGAAAAGTGGCGCTGCTTGCCGAGCACGGCCCCGGCGGCGCGGTCGTGTTCCGGTATGACGACACCAATCCCGAGGGTCGCGCCGCGCGTCTGCTGGCCGATCGCGCGATCCAGCGGGCCGCGGGCCGCGTCGACCCGGTTTCCTCCAGCGACGAATTGGTTCGCGAACCAGGCTCGCGTTACATCGATTTCCTGATTCCCGGCCTGCTCGGCATGAATCTGATGGGCAGCGCCATGTGGTCCATCGGATTCGCGATCGTGGATGCGCGGCGCAAGAAGCTGTTAAAGCGGCTGGTGGCCAGCCCCATGCCGCGGGCTTACTACTTGCTCTCATTCCTGTTGTCTCGGATGGCCCTGCTGGTGATCGAAGTCGCCGCGCTGGTGGGCTTCGGCGCCCTGTTGTTTCACGTCCCGGTGCGAGGTTCGCTGCTCGAACTCGGCCTTCTGTGTGTCCTGGGCTCGCTTTCATTTTGCGCCTTGGGACTCTTGCTGGCCTCGCGCGCGAAGACCATCGAAGCCGCTTCCGGCCTCATGAACGTGGTCATGATGCCCATGTGGATCGCCTCCGGCGTTTTCTTTTCCTCGCAAAAGTTTCCGGATGCGATGCAGCCCTTCCTCAAGGCGCTGCCGTTGACCGCGCTGATCGACGCGTTGCGCGCCAGCATGTTGCAGGGCGCGCATCTGGGACAGATGATCTCACAGGTCGCGATCATGCTGTGCTGGATGGTTGTGTGCTTTGGATTGGCGCTGAAACTTTTTAGATGGCGGTAGGTTTAAGTAGGACAGGCTTCAGCCTGTCGATTTTGTGACAGTCCGGCAAGCACAACCCCGACAGGCTGAAGCCTGTCCTACTCGGCGATCACGCGATGCTTGAACGTGCGCCGGCCCTTGCTGTAACTGGCGACGGTGTGGCCGTCGCCGAAAAGTTTGTACTTGTAGATGGTCAGTCCCTCAAGCCCCACGGGCCCGCGCGCGTGCAGTTTTCCCGTACTGATGCCCACCTCCGCTCCCAGGCCGTAGCGAAACCCGTCGGAAAATCGCGTCGAGGCGTTTTGAAACACGTTGGCGGCGTCCACGAATTCCATGAACCGCGCCGCGACGTCATGGCTTTCCGTCACGATCGATTCGGTGTGCCGCGAACCATAGCGGTTGATGTGCTCGATCGCTTCGTTCACGCCGTCCACAACTTTGATCGAGACGATCAAGTCAGAATATTCTTTTTTCCAATCCTCTTCGGTCGCCGCAATCACTCCCTGATCCGGAGCCAGCGCCATCGTCCGGGGGCAGCCCCGCACTTCGACCCCCGCCTCGCGGAATTGCACGACCATGGCAGGCAAAAATCGCTGCGCGATATCCTTGTGTACCAGCAACGTCTCCATGGCGTTGCACACTGCGGGGTACTGCACCTTGGAATCGAAGGAAACGTCGAAGGCTTTCTGGATGTCCGCGTCCTCGTGCACGTAGACGTGACAGATTCCTTCGCCGTGTCCAAGCACGGGAATGCGGCTGTGCTCGGTGACATAAGCGACAAATTCGTTGGAACCGCGCGGCACGATCAGATCGATTTCGTCGTGCAGGGTCAGGATTTCCGCCACGTCTTCGCGGGTGTGAAATAGCACCACGGAATCGGCCGGAATATCCGGGAACGCCGAGATTGTGTCACGCCAGATCGCCACCAGCGTGGCGTTGGTTTCGGCGGCTTCGGCGCCGCCTTTCAGGCACACCGCGTTACCCGATTTCAGCGCGAGCGATGCGATTTGCGGAACCACGTCGGGCCGCGACTCGAACACCACGCCCACAACGCCCAGCGGGCACGTTTCCTTGTACAACACCAGACGATCGTCCAGCTCCATGGCCGAAAGCCTGCGGTGCAGCGGGTCGGGAAGGTCGGCGACCTCGCGCACGCGCAGCGCCATTTCGGCGATGCCGCGCTCGGTGGTCCGCAGGCGCGCGAACATCGCGCGGGACATTTCGCCGCTTTCCACGGCGCGCTGCGCCACGGCGCAATCCTTGTCGTTGGCGGCCAGAATTTCCGCCGAACGCGCTTCGATCGAATTGGCCGCGGCCAGCAGGGCCTCGTTCCGCCGCTCGCCAGACAGCGCCGCGAGCACATGCGCCGCCCGCCGCGCGCGGCGAACCGTCTTGCGCACTTCCGAAACTTCCAGTTGATTTTTCGTCACGCTCATTTGCGATCCAGTAATCCGGGTGTGGGCTCCACTTGGAGCCCGCAAGAATCATGTCTGGTCTCTACTTGGAACCCGCCAATATAACGATATTATCGCGCTTTACCAGAACGCTTGCACGCCCGTTGCCCCGGCCGGCGTTTGCAGCGGCGTTCGACCCGTTCCCGATCATCCCCTGCGCGTCCCCGCGCGAGTAATCCGTAATTCCCCGCGCGAATTCCGCGCCCTCGGCGTCCACGATGCTCACCACTTCGGCCGCGTCGAATTCGCCTTCGACCCCCACCACGCCCGACGCCAGCAGGCTCGCTTTTCCCTCGGTGAGCGCTTCGCGCGCGCCCGCGTTCACAATCACCCGCCCGCGCACCCCGGCCGCGTAGGCGATCCACCGGCGCTTGCCCGCCATGCGCGTCTTCGAGAGAAACACGGTGCCGATCGGCTCGCCCGCGAAAATCCTGCCGAGCGTATCGGGTTTTCGCCCGTTCGCGATCACCGCGATGCCGCCCGATTGCATGGCGATTTCCGCGGCCGCCAGCTTGGTCAGCATCCCGCCGCGCCCGCCTTCCGAGGGGCCCATCGCCAGCGACTTCAATTCCGGCGAAATATCTTCGACCAGGGGAATCACCGTACCGGCGCCTTCCTTGGCGCTCGACGGCGCAATTTCCATCAGGCCATCCACGTCGGTCAGCAGAACGAGCACGTCGCCGTCGATGTGGCTCATGACCAGCGCCGCAAGGCGATCGTTATCGCTGAAAATTCTTTCCCCCGCGCGAATGTTCAGGTAATCGAGTTCCGCCGTGGAAATCGTGTCGTTCTCGTTGATGATCGGCAGGACGCCGAGCTTCAGCAACGCTTCCATCGTTTCTCGCAAATTCGAGTATCGCGTGCGGTCGACGAAATCGCCTTCGGTCAGCAGAACTTGCGCGAGTTGAATCCCGTGCGTCTGAAACAGTTTCTCGTATTCGTGCATCAGCAGGCTTTGCCCGACGGCCGCGCATGACTGGCGCATGACCATGTCATTCAGCCGGTCGCGATGCAGCCCCAGGCGCCCGCGCCCCAGCCCCACCGCTCCCGAAGACACCAGCACGACCTGCCGTCCCTCCTTCTTGAGGTCAGCAATCGTTCGCGCGACCGATTCAAGCAACTCGGCGTTAAATTGCCCGTCGCTGTGGGTCACGATCCCGGTGCCCAGCTTGATCACCACGCGGCGCGCCGCACGCAGGCGTTTCTGTTGTTCGGTCTCCATGGGATTCCTTTGCGCCATTTACTTTATCATTTTCGAGCGCTTGTTGTGACGCTGGGGAAAAGAGATTTATTTTCGCGAGCAGGCCCGCTCACGTTTGACTGATACCTCTTGCGCACCTTAAAAACCCCCAGGTCTGAAAACCCGGGCTACAGCAATTTGCAACTCGCCTCTTCAGAAGCGGAGTTTTTCGTTCCGGATAGGAAACACTCGCCCACGCAGCCGGCGGATTCGACAAACTCATGTGATACGGTTTTGAGGTCATGAAAAAGCCTCATCGCGCATCGCCTTTATACTGGATTTCTCGCGGCTCGCCTGGTTGTATCCCTGATTTCGGCCGAGGGAGCGGATATCGTGCGGCGCCGGCGCCACAACATACCGCGTTCCTGATGACTTGCCTGGAATGGCGTCCATGCTTCGGACTGTTTGCACACAAACATGGTTGACGACACATCGAATTCAGAAAAAGCGGCGCGCGGCAGCCTCTGGAGAGTTGCCGCAATTGTCCTTCTGATCGCAACGCTGGCGGGAGAACTTGCGCTGTCAGCGCGCCAGCAGTCTCAGACCTTCGACGAAGCCTGCCATATTTTCGCTGGATATCGTTCCTGGAAGAATTTCGATTTCGGAATTAATCCAGAGCATCCGCCGCTGGTCAAACTCGTCGCCGCGATTCCTCTTCAAAGCATGACCCTGAAAATTCCGTCTGTGCCGCAGGATTATTTCAAGTTCGTGGAATACACGGGAGGCAGGGAATTCCTTTACGCCAATGATGCGGACGCGCTTCTGTTTCGGGCGCGAATGGCCGCCGCAAGCTTCACAATTCTTCTCGCTCTTGCGGTCTTCCTGGTGGCGCGATCCATGTGTGGAGACGGCCCTGCGCTTCTCGCCGTGGTCCTGCTGGTTTTCGATCCGAACATTCTCGCTCACGGAGCGCTGGTCACCACCGACATGGGCGTGACGTTCGGCCTGTTTCTGGCGGCCGGGAGTTTTTACCTGTACCAAAAAAATCCGTCCCGCCTGCGATTGCTCGCTGCGGGCCTGGCCACCGGCGTCTGCCTGGGGACAAAGCATTCGGGCATTCTGATTTTTCCCATGCTGCTCCTGCTCGCCATTACGGAGATGCTGCCGGTTCGCGATCCTTCCGCCAAAAAAATCGCGCCTGAATTTTGGAAGCAAGCGATTCGCCAGGCTTTTTCGTTGGCGGTCATTACGGGAATCTCAATCGTCGTGCTGTGGTCCTTTTACGGCTTCCGGTATTCCGCGCGAGCCCAGGGGCTGGCCGTAATCCCGTCGCTTGCGGAATTCGCGCGCCGCATGGGCCCGGCCGGTTCCGCGCTCGTCCTGCAAATCGCGCGCTGGCATTTGCTTCCCGAGTCGTACCTCTACGGCGTCGTGGACGTGTTCTCGCCCGCCGCCATCCCCACGTTTCTCTTTGGAAAAGTGTACCCGGCGGGGCAGTGGTTCTACTTTCCGGCGATCTATTTCATGAAATCCACCGTCGCGTTCCTGGTTCTCTGCTGTCTTGTGCCGCTGACCAAGGCGCTGCGCGAGATCAAATATCGCCGCGAACTTTTGTTCCTGTTGATCCCTCCTGCCGTGTATTTCGGCGCAGCTGTCTTTTCCGGAATCAACTACGGCGTGCGGCATCTTCTCCCGATCTACCCGTTTTTCATGGTTCTATGCGCGTTTTGCGCGTGGAATTTGGCGCGGCGGCAGCGGGCGGCCGCCGTCTTCGTCGCAATTGTTTTTCTATTTCATATCGTTTCCTCCGTGCGCGCGTTTCCAAATTACATTTCCTACGCCAACGAATTGTGGGGCGGCCCGCAAAACGCCCACCGGATCCTGGCCGACTCCAACGTCGATTGGGGGCAGGGGCTGAAGGCGATGAAGCGTTACATCGACCAGCGCCAGATCAAGGACTGCTGGTTCGCGTATTTCGGTTCTGTGGTCGCCGACTCCGCTTACTACGGAATTCCGTGCAAGCCGCTGCCGGCATCGTTCGCGAATGCGGTGCAATTGCGGATGCCCGCCATTCCACAGTCCGTGGATGGACCGGTCTTCCTGAGCGCGTCGGAAATTGCCGGCACGTACTGGGGAGCCGATTGGGAAAATCCGTACCTGTCCTTCCGCAATGCGCCGCCCGCGGCGGTTATCGCCGATTCGATCCTTGTTTTTGACGGGAAGATCGATTTGTCCGCGGCGGCGGCGCTGACGCACGAACAAACGTCGGCGCGCTTGCTGCAGTCCCGGCAATTCGACCAGGCGCTGGCCGAAGCGGATGCCGCCGTCGCCATCGCTCCCGGAACGCCGGGCGCGCACGCCGCACGCGGAAATGTTCTGGCCGCAATGAACCGAAAAACGGAAGCCCTGGCGGAGTTCGATCAAGCGCAAAAGCTGGCGGAAGCGATCATGGCGCCGCGGTAAGAATGGCAGCGAAGCAAGATGCCTTAAATTTGAAATCTCAAATCGGATGTTTCTCCGATTGATTCGCGGGATTCAAGTAGGACAGGCATCAGCCTGTCGTTTTTCGGTTGGCGGACGAAATACAAAAGCGACAGGCTGAAGCCTGTCCTACAAATCCCTGCGGCCTTCCATGGCTTTCATCATGGTGACTTCGTCGGCGTACTCAAGGTCTGCGCCGACGGGGATGCCCACGCCGATGCGCGTGACGCGCACGCCGAGCGGTTTGATTAATTTGGATAGATACATGGCCGTGGCTTCGCCTTCAGCGTTCGGGTTGGTGGCGATGATGATTTCCTCGACCGTGCCGCCCTTCAGGCGCTCGATCAGGCTCTTCAGGTGCAACTGGTCGGGGCCGATGCCGCGCAGCGGCGCGAGCGCGCCGCCCAGCACATGATAAAGGCCGCCGTATTGCCGGGTTTTTTCGATGGCCATGATGTTGTGCGGCTCTTCGACCACGCAGATGGTTTTGCGGTTGCGCGTCGCGCTGGCGCAGTAGAAGCACGGGTCCACGTCGGTGATGTTGTTGCACACCGAACAGAATCGCATGCTCGTTTTCGCGTCGCGGATGGCGTCGGCCAGGGCCATGGCCGCTTCCGGTTCGATGCGCAGGATGTGGAAGGCCAGCCGCTGCGCGGTTTTCGCGCCGATGCCGGGCAGATGCTTGAGCTGGTCGATCAGGCGTTCGATGGGTTCGGCGAAATCAGGCATGTGTCATTTTCCGCGATGCAGGCCGGTATTGCAACAGTAG
>JAIQFG010000041.1 GCA_020073375.1 Terriglobia bacterium
CGCATTCAGGCTTGAGTGCCGCGCGCCAGCGCCACGCCGCCGTTTCCCCGCACCGGCCGCCTGGATCCGGCGGAAATTCGCTAGCGTTTCTTGCCACGCTTGGCGGATTTCTTGGCCGCCTTTTTCGCCTTCTTCGCTTTCCTGGGCGCGGCCTTGGCTTTTTTCTTGGGACCCGCTTTTTTCACTGCTTTTTTTGCCGGTTTGGCCGCGACTTTTTTCAGCGCGGGCTTGCGCGAGGGCGCAGAGGGCTGCGGAGCCGCGGCAACGTCCGGGCGCTCGGTGATGACCAGTTCTTCTTCGCTTTCCTCTTCCACGATTTCTTCCGGGTCGCCGCCGAGTTCTTCTTCCTCAAAGTGCACGAACTCGGTTTCGTCGCCTTGGTCTTCTTTTTCGTAGGCCATCTGGGTTCTCCCTTCGATTCAACGCCCTATTGAGGAATGATGCGGCACGCGCAGCCACCGCGGGCTTATAAACGGAATCCGGCACCTTTGTCAAGCGTTTGCCGAATCGATCATCCCGCGCCCGCCGCCGGCGGGACCGCCGGGCGGAGCCGTCCTCGCGCCCGCCCCACTATAGGGACAATCCGGAAAAAAAAGCAAGGCGCGAGTGACGTGCGCCGTTCAAGTCGCGAATCTGCACGGAAGAAAACGCCATTGCACGGAAAGCGCGTCCGGGGGCTCGTTTGGGCGGCGGTTGCTATCTAGTGCGCGGAGAGAATGGTGAGTGTATCGCCCACCTGAAGCGGGCGGCTGAACAAGTAGCGGTTTCCCGATTCAATGGCCTCAACCGTGGTGCGGTAGGCCCGGGCAATGGACCACAGCGTTTCGCCCTGCTTGACGCGGTGCACGACGGTGCTCGAAGCCGGCTCCATGACGGTGACGTCCCGGGGACCGTCCCGCCGGGCGATGACCGTGCCGGGGGCCGCGGTCTTGGCTTTGGCCTGCTGAGCCGCCGGAGGAGTCATCCCGCCCGGATAGATCCGCAGGGACATGCCGCGCACGACGTGGTCGGAGCGCAGATGGTTCCATTTGCGCAACTCGGCCGTGGTCACGTCAAATTCGTCGGCAATGGTCGCGACCGTGTCCGTGCGGCGCACCCGGTAGCGGAGGATTTTTCCGGTGGCCGCCTCGCTGCGGGCCGCCGCGGGGATGATCAGCTTCTCGCCCTGCTCCAGGGACGATCCCGCAGGCAGGCTGTTAGCGTCCGCAATCTCGGCAGGTTGCACGTGATACTGCTTGGCGATGGCCGACAGGGTTTCGCCCTCTTCCACTTTGTGGCGGCGCCAGCTGACCCATTTTTCCGGCGGAATGTCGGCGATTTCGGCAAAAAAACGTTCGGCGGTGCCTTCGGGAAGCCGCAGGACGAAGTCGGGATCGGCCGGGGTCACCAGGCGCAACAGTTCCGGGTTCAGGCTGCGTAGGGTGTCGAGATCGGAATCGATGGTTTCGGCCACCAGGCGCAGATCGATGGGCTGCCCCGGCTTTACCGCGTCGGCCTTGAGCGCCGGCTCCGGCTCAAACTCGATCCCGTATCGCGCCGGATCCTTGGAGATCAGGGTGAGCGCCAGGATGATGGGGACGTAGTTTTGCGTTTCCTTCGGCAGGACATTGCGGCGGTACAGTTCCCAGAAATCGGAGTAGCCGGTCCGTTCGACGGCATGCTGCACGGTTCCGGCGCCAGAGTTGTACGCGGCCATGGCCAGGTACCAGTCGCCGAACTGGCTGTAGAGGTCGCGGAGGTCGCGCGCGGCGGCGTGCGTGGCCTTTTCCGGGTCCTGGCGCTCATCGAGCCACCAGTTTTTTTGCAGGCCGTACTTATGCCCGGCAAAGGACATGAACTGCCACATTCCGCGCGCGCCGGCTTTTGAAACCGCCTGCGGCTGGAACGCGCTTTCCGCCTGGGCCAGATAAATCAGGTCCTGCGGCATGCCTTCATCCTGCAGGACACGCTGCACCATGGCGCGGTAACGCCCGGCGCGGCGCAGCCCGGTTTCGACGATGGCGCTGCCGCGCGGGGTCTTGAAATAATTCAAGTATGCAAGAACCGGGTCGTTGACCGTCAACGGAAGATCGTGGCTGATGGCCCCCACTTCGCCTTCCGCGCGCCCGCGAAGATTGGGATCGAAGGCTTCGGGCTGCGGAATGGGCTCCTCGGCGATTTCATCGATCGCCGCCGGCGTCGGTTTCTGCTCGCGGAATCCGTCTCCGTCGCGGAACGCGTTCAATTCGTCCTGGCTGACGCTTTCCACAATGTGCCGGTACAGATCGTTCAGGCGGGGGTCGCTCTCCAGGTCAAATCCACTGGCCAGCAGCAGGTCCAGCGCGTCGTCAAATTCCTCCCGCGCTTTTCCCAGATGACCCGCTTGGAAATCCAATTCTCCGGCCTCAAACGCGGCCTTGCTCTGGGCCGCAATCCATTCCGCGGCATCCGGCTTTCGCAGGCTCAACACGGGTATGGAGCGGTGCCCGGCGTTCAGCGCCAATTCCGGCAGCGGTTCCTGCTGAGCGGAGGGAGAAGCGATTTGGATGGTCTTGGCTTGAACGGTGTGCCGGACTGAATCATCGCATCCCGCGCATACAGCAAGTGCGGCCACGGCTGACAACATCCACATCGCCGGTTTTTGCATTCGAGAGTTCATTTTGATTTCTGGCAAAGTATGTACCTGCGCCCCCGGGACTTTCTTACGCCGGACTCCAAATCAGAGCCCGACCCTGCGCGGCTCCGAGTCGAACCGCACACAGAAGAGAGCAAGGCGCTTGCCAAATGAGACGCGGGATCCCCTACACGGGAACCCCCACGGCCCTATCATAGATCAGGTAGCCCCAAAGGGGTCAATAGGGAATATGAATGGCCGTTAATTTTTCATTAACCCGATGAGTCACAGTACTTTAGGAGAGAGCCTGCCGTACGTCCGCGATCAGGTCATGGGCGTCTTCCAGGCCCACCGACATGCGCACCATGCCGGGTGAAATTCCCGCGGCCTCCAACTCCGCTGTACCCATCCGGTGGTGCGATGTGTAGATTGGGAGCACAATGAGCGATTCAACTCCACCCAGGCTTGCCGCCAAAAGGAAGATTCTTACCCGATCGCAAAACCGCCGCGCCCCCGGCAGACCGCCCTTGACGTCAAATGCCAGCATTCCGCCGAAGCCGCCGCTCATCTGCCGCCGTGCCAGCCGATGATCCGGATGAGATGCGAGTCCCGGATAGTGCACGCGCGCGATTTTCGGATGGTGTTCCAGAAACCGCGCCAGCTCCAGGGCCGTGCTCGACTGCCGATGCACGCGCAATTCGAGGGTTTTCAATCCGCGAATCAACAGGTACCCCGCGTCCGGGTCCATCGACCCGCCCAGGCAAATCATCATTTCGCGGACCCGCGCGACTCGCGCGCGGCTGCCGGCCACCACGCCCGCGACGATGTCCGAGTGCCCCGCGAGATACTTGGTGGCGCTGTGCAGGACCAGGTCGAATCCCACGTCCAGCGGCTTCTGCAGCACCGGAGAACCAAACGTGCTGTCGACCATCGATATCAGCTTGTGTTTGTGCGCCAGGCCCGCCGCTTTTTTCAAATCCACCAGCTGCAGCGTGGGATTGGCGGGCGACTCCACGTACAGGACGCGGGTCTTCTCGTTCACCAGCCGGTCCACCCCCTCGAGGCTCGTCTCCACGAAATGGGTGCGAATCCCGAACCGCGGCAGTGTGTCCCGAAAAAAATTGAACGACCCGCCGTAAATCTGCCGCGTGGCGATGACCTCGTCGCCGGACTCGAGCGCCGCCAGCAGGGCGCTGGAAATAGCCGCCGTTCCCGAAGCCGTGACCAGCGCGGCCTCGGCGTGTTCCAGATCGGCCAGCTTGGCCTCGGCCGCAGCCAGCGTGGGATTGCCGTAACGCGTGTAGAGGTAGGCGCTGGATTTGCCTTCGGCAAACCGTTTTAATTCGGCGGTATCGGCAAAATTGAAATTCGATGTGCGGACAACCGGCGTGGTCACCGGAACGTTCAAGCCGTGCCGCGGTTCGCCGCTGTGAACCGCGCGGGTCGCGTCAGACCATGTGGAAGCGGTTTGCTTGGCCATAATCGGACGATTGTTTCACGTGGAACCCCCGGAACGACCTCCAATTTGTCCCCAAATCTGCCCCGCGGCGCATGTTCTTCGATTCTTCCTTGCCTCCCTGCCTCCTGCCTCCTGCCTCTTTGCCTTAACCCTACCCCTCCTCTTCCTCCACCACCACGCCGCGAGCCGCCTTCGCCGCTGCGATCACCTTCTCGGCGATTTCGCCGGGCACATAATCGTAGTGCGAAAATTCCATCGAGTGACTCGCGCGCCCCTGCGTCAGCGACGTCAGCGTGGTCGCATAATTCAGCATTTCGGCGAAAGGCACCTGCGCCTTGATCACCACACTCGGGCCGCGCGCCTCGCTGCCGCTGATCCGTCCGCGCCGGGAACTCAGGTCGCCCATGATGTCGCCCGAGAATTGATCGGGCGCGTAGACCTCGACGTGCATCACCGGCTCGAGCAGAGCCGGCTTGGCCTGCTTCATGGCTTCCTTGAATGCCAGCGACCCCGCGATTTTGAAAGCCATGTCGGAACTATCCACGTCGTGATACTTGCCGTCGTAGAGCGTGGCGCGGAAATCCACGACCGGGAATCCCGCCAGGTACCCGCGCTCGGCCGAGGCGCGAATGCCTTTTTCGACCGAGGGAATCCAGTTCTTGGGAATCGCTCCGCCGAAGATGTCGTCCACAAACTCGATGCCCGCGCCGCGCACCGCCGGCTCCATGCGGATGCGGCACACGCCAAACTGCCCGTGCCCGCCGGTCTGCTTCTTGTGCTTGCCCTCGGCGTCGGCCTTGCCGCGGATCGTTTCGCGATAGGGCACCTTGGGCGGGTGCAGCGTCAGGTCCACGTGATAGCGCTTGTGAAGCTTGGCGACCACGATCTCGATGTGCTGCTGCCCGGACCCGGCCAGCAGGAATTCCTTGGTCTGCGGGTCGCGCGAAAAATGCAGCGAGGGGTCCTCTTCCAGAATTTTGTGAATGGCCGGGCCGATGCGGTCCTCGTCCGCCCGCGTCTTGGGCTCCACGGCGAAGGTGATGGAGGGCTCGGGCAGGTGCGGCAGCGGGTAATGAATCGGCGCGGCCTTGTCGCCCAGGGTGTCACCGGTCAGCGTGTCCTTCAATTTCGCGATGGCGCCTAGATCCCCGGCATGCAACTCGGGGACCCCTGTCGCTGTTTTTCCCTGCATCACCTGGATGTGCTGGAGGCGTTCGCTGGTGCCGCGCGTGAAATTTTGCAGCGTCGCGTCGTTTTTCAGCACGCCCGACATCACCTTGAAATAACTGACGCGGCCGGAAAATGCATCAGCCAGGGTCTTATAAACGAAAATGGACACGGGTTCGGAATCGGTGATTCTTCGCTGCACCTCGCTGCCCTTGCTGGCGGTTTCGCTGTGGCCAATGGCCAGGCCGCGCTTTGCCGGGTGGGGAAACACCTCCGCCATCAGGTCCAGCAGCGTTGCAGTTCCGATATTATGAAGGGCGGAAGTGAGCACCACCGGATAAATGCGCTTGGCAAAAAACGCGTCGCGCAGGCCTTTCATCAAGTCTTCCATGGGCAGCGTGCCCTTCTCGAAGAACTCCTCCATCAGCGCGTCGTCGCCCTCGGCCACCATCTCGACCAGCGCTTCATGGGCGGTCTTCGCGGCCTCGGCAAGGTCGGCGGGAATCTCCTCGATCTTGCGTGTGCCGTCGCCGTCCGGTGTGTAGACGTGCGCCTTCATCGTGATCAGATCGACCACGCCGCGGAAGGATTTCTCCGCGCCGATCGGAAGTTGCAGCGGCACTACGTTTCGCCCGAACACGTGCACGATCGACTCCATGGCGTGATCGAAATTCGCCAGCTCGCGGTCCATCCAGTTGATCGCGAACGCCCTCGGCAGGTCGTACTCGGTCGCGTAGTCCCACACTTTTTCCGTGCCCACCTGCACGCCCGCCAGCGCATCCACCAGGATCAGCGCCGCGTCCGCGGCCACCAGCGCCGCGCGCGTATCGTTCAGAAATGTGCTGTGGCCCGGCGTGTCCAGAAAATTAATTTTTATTTTTTCCGGCGTCTTGTCAGGGGCTTTTTCCGCGGTCCAAACGGGAGAAGTTTCTGGATGGGGCGAGGGCGCCCATTCGGCGTAGGCTTGTCCGGTGTGAATGGTGATCTTCCGGGCGATTTCCTCCTCGTCCCAGTCGGTGACGGTGCTTCCTTCGGCGACCTTTCCCAGCCGGGTGGTCATCCCCGCGGTAAACAGCAACGACGACACCAGCTGGGTTTTGCCCGTGTCGCCGTGGCCGGCAATGCCCACATTGCGTATGGATTGCGTTGCGTAGGCTTTCATCTTCTACCCCCTGTTCGCCGCTGGCGGGGCGAGGTCGCCCGCTGCCGCGGGCGGCCGCACCGGGGAAATGGTAGCGGCGTAGTCGCTTCTTCTGGCGGGCCCTGCGCTTCCCATTCACTTCCGTGAACGGGAATATTACGGCTTACGAGTCAAAGCCCGCTCTTCTCTTGCAGCAGGCTCCACGCTTCAACCGAAGCGTTCAGCGTAAAAGTACAGCCCGCACCCTGATGGAAGGATGGAGGATCGCGTTCGGAGAACCCAGACCGCGCCCCCATTGCGCGGATGCTAGCACGACAGGGCGCGGCGGGCAATCGCTCTTGGATCGCGGCGGGCTGCAAAAGCTGCGCCATGCAATGCGCCGCTGCCGGCCCTTCGCGCATCCCTGTCCCCATGGCCAGCTGCATCTTTGGGCAGTCCCGTCCTTTGAAACAGGATGCAGCCCTGGCGCGGATAGGTACTCTACAATCCCTGCCCGAAAAATTTCATCTAGGAGGAACCTCGCCATGGCTACCGCACCGTCGTATGTCGAGCAGCAAGCCATTCCCCGGGAGGATACGCTCATCGAAAGACTCATGGATTTCTCATTCGAGCGGCTGGTAACGCCGCGCATGTTGAAACTGCTTTATAGCGTGCATCTGTTGATCGGCCTCATCGCATCGGTCTGGTTTGTGTTCAGCGGTTTCCAGGCTTCCACATCGAATGGACTGCTGGCGCTCATCTTGAGCGTGCCGGCCATGCTGTTGTGGATTGTGTATTGCCGGATCGTCGTGGAATTGCTGGCTGCGGTGTTCCGCGCGGCGGCCGTGATCACCAATTCGCAGGTGTGACGCGGGAAGGCGGCTGGCGGCGGCTCGTGGGTCGTGATTCACGCGAGCCGCCGGTGGGGCCGTTGTGATGGCGGAACCTAATTTGTCTCTACAAGATTAATTAGACTTTAACACGTTAGATTGCCTGATTCCTTCATCTAAACCCGAAACACTTAAGCCTGTCCTACCAAAGCCTTGGAAGGGCACCGGCGTTTGTAACCACCTCCTGGTACTATTTCAGTCATTCCCTCCTTAAGTGGCATGCTCATCTTTCTTGGCGAGCTGTTGTTGCTTACGGATGGTTTCAAACGCCTCAATCTCCTCGCGAAGGGTATCGAGAGACGGTTTCGCTCGAGCGAAAGTATCGCTGTGCAGATGCGCGTCGATATATCGAGAGATGGCTTCCATACGCTGGATAATCTTTTCCACCAATCTTTTGTCGACGCATACACCTTCTAGTCGGCCGAAGCTGATAGCTTCCTCAAAACGGCCGACAACACCATTAAAGAGGTCGAAAATAATCAAGGCTTCGTAAGACGTCCGCAGGGCACCAAAACCCTGCTGCAAAACAGCTTGCTGTTCAGCAGGTGCCAATACCTTTGCCTTCGAATACAGTTCACGCGCGATATTCGCTGACTTGTAATCCTTCTCGCAGACTGGGCTATTGTTTTGATAAACGAATCCGGGCTGGCCGTCCTCGCGCTGGATCCAATGAGTTACTACGTCGACGTCTAGTTCCTCGGAGTTGCTCTTGACGTGGTAGAGAAATGCCAGATCATGCGTGAATATGATGACTTGCCGCAATTTCGCCAGCTCAACTAAGTGCCGCGCGAGGGTGTTTTTCCACCTTTCGTCCAATGATGTGACGGGATCATCCAGGATCACGCCATTACTGTTTTCGTCGAGGGTCAGTTCCGCAAGAAAATCTGCGATAGCGACCGCTCTCTTTTCGCCATCGCTTAGAATCTGTTCGAGGGCATAGTCGCGACCAAACTTGTCATTGTGGAGGACAATATGGCGAACCGTCTCACCCTTATATCCTTTAGTTTCAACAGTCACACGCATATTACACTCGAAACGGCTAAGAATTTCTTCGAATAGCGCCCTAAATTTTTCCGTTACAAGTTCTTTGAAGAGCTTGTTGTATTCGGAAGTTATTGCGGCAGTCGTCCCGAGAGTGCGGCGTGCTTGGGCAGCCCATTTCATTCCTTCCACATAAACTCTCAAGTCCTGGAGCTTCTCAGAAAGCATCTGACGATGCTTTAATTCTCGGAGCGAATTGCCTGCTTTCGTTAATTTCTGACCTGCGTCAGAATTGTGAAGACCATCAATTTCGCGCTGACGTATTCCTTGGAGGCGCTTCAGGTCGGTAACATCAAGATTTATCAGCGGAGGGATTGATGCGTCTCGATAGGCAACTAGAGACTCAATCATTTCCGCGCGGCGCTCCGTACAGGCTTCTCTCTGGGCTTCGATCGCTGGAATAAAGTCTTGTAGCTCACTTTCTATCAATCATCTCACGCTAGAATCCGAAGCAAAATAGTTGAGTGAGACGAGTCCAAGTTCTCGGGCCTTGGCAGCGCAGGCTTGTTGTGCAGTCTCTAGCTGCCCTTGAGCATCTGACTCCAGGAATTCCCAAAACCTCTGAATCAATTTAATGGCGTCAGGAGACAAGGGTTGCCAGCACAGCGCGCAACGGTCGCCGAGATCAGGATAAGATGTACCCCTTTTGCTCTCAGCATCAGCTAGTTCCTTGGCGGCGTTCAAAAAAGAAACCCACAGATTGGTCCCTATTTGCGAAAAAGCTTCCGAGGTAAATTGCTGAGTTCCAGACCGCTCCAGCTCATCGCCTCGCTTCTTCACACTTTCAATTAGCCTCTGTACATCTGTCTGAACCGATTCGCCAAGAGCGGCCTGCGCCCTCCCTATTGACACGATCAGATTGCCCAGGTCTTTCATTTCCATTTCTAACTGTGCTATGCGCTTGGGGACATTCAGCAGCTTCAGTCTTGCTATTTCCATTCCAAGGTCAGAAGCGGCCTTAATTTCTTCATCACTAAGATTTGCCATCTTTTCGAGCAGGGAGAAATCCGTTTGGGTGCTTAAAGTCTTTATCAGCTTGCTTGTTTCTGACTCGCCCTCAAAGACAGATTGAAAATCACGCGGTGCTTCCCTCTGATTTATGAGTAGACGTACGCGAGTCCGAACTGCATCGGTGGTTTCAGCGAGATCGGTAAGAAGAGATAGGCCTCCGGGCGAGAAACTTAGAGAATTTGATTTCGTCAAATGGGCGTTGAGGCTCATGGCGTCAAAGATATAAAATCCACTAAGTTCAGGGCAGCGTTGGCCGCTTGTCCAAGTTACGACACTTCTCGAACCACCCTGTGAGACTTCTATGTCCGCCCGCGGTAAGTCTTTACTCCCATCCAGTTCTGCGTTGGGTAGAACTTCGCGTTCTCCTCTTGCGAAACCAGCAGAGGCCAGAGGGCGAGTGTAGCCCGTCTTTCCCGTGCCGTTATCGCCGTAAATCAGAGTAAGTTGCGGCCCGAAGCGAATTTCTTGGTTATCGGGCAATGCATTCACGTTCTTCAGATTGAAGAGTCGCTCAAGTCGACAGGGCGCAAGCTTTGCCTCATAAACTAAATTATCGGGGAATGACAGCTGTGGCCGAGCAACTATAGATGAGACTAGACCTGCGTCCTGCAGGTAGCACTGGACCAATTCCTCAAGATCCAGTTCGGTGAGGGCTCTTCGCTCAGAGACCTTCTCCAGAGCAACTCGTTCCCAGTATCTCAATTCCGCTGTAGCCCAGGACCGAATTTGATTAATTACTTCAGCCATAGATTTGTTAGCCGAGAATGTTACCTCATAATAGTCTGTTATTACCAGTAATCAGAGGGAAATGTCGCCGCATACGCGAGGTGACCCTCTGGATACCAATGCAAGGTGGACCATTTATCCCTCAATTTGGGTAGAGGCACACAAAGCGCAGCTCCCACAAGGCTTAACTTTCCGGAATGTCGCTAGGGAGTGGGCAGGGGCCCCACCCGAAAATCGTGTCAAACCCGCCTCACCAGAAAAAACAGACACGGACCGGGCAAGAATTTCGGGCCTAGTACCCGCGCAACTTTCCTCAGGCACACCTCCGCCGAATTCCTAAGTCCCTGTGGTTCGAGCGTTTACTGGAACGCCGCCATTGAAGCCGCGAATGGAACGCTTCGTGCTCACTGCAGGACGAGGGTTGAATAAAAAATTCTCCCGGGCGTGGGGGACGGGCGGGCCTCTCATACTTCTCGTAATTTCTGTTTCCGCCCGCTTGCCATCTTAATTTCGCCGCAGCCGAAACCCGCGGCAGAAAATTCTGGAGTGAACGATATGGAAGACCAGCGGAACCAGGAACGGCAGAATCAGGAGTGGGACGATCGCGCGCCCAGCGCAGCCACGCGATGGCTGGTGATTGTTTGCGTGACTCTGTTCGCGGTCGCGATTTTTGCAGTGGGTTATGCCTACGAGCGAAGCTCGGCGGCCAGCGCCATGAACGATCAGAATCAGACGATGCGCGCCGCGGAAACGCAAATGCGCGGGCAGATCGACCTGCTCACCGCCAAGATCAATCAGATGGCGACGCCGCAACCGGATTCCACGCCGGGAACCGCGGCCACCGCTGCCAAGGGCGCGAGCGCCGCGCAGGGAGCCCCAAAATCAGCAGCCAGGCACGCAACCGCGCCGGGCTCATCTGCTCAGGACCGCCGCTTCCAGCAGATGAAATCGGAACTTGCCGCGCAGCAGAAACAATTGAAACAGACCGAGGACGAAATTGCCGGCACGCGATCCGATCTGGAGGGAAAACTGGGGTCGACGCGCGACGAACTGAACGGCTCGATCGCCCGCACCCATGACGAACTGGTTACGCTGGAAAAGAAGGGTGAACGCAGCTACACCGAATTCGATCTCTCCAAGACAAAAGAATTCCGCCGCGAGGGCCCCATCGAGCTTTCGCTGCGCAAGGCCGACTCCAAGCACCAGAGCTACGACCTGATGATGCTGGTGGACGATCACCAGCTCTCCAAGAAAAAAGTGGATCTTTACGAGCCGATCTGGCTGCACCAGGCCGACCAGCCGCAACCCGTGCAGATCGTTGTGAATCAGATCGACAAGAATCACATACACGGTTACATCAGCGCGCCCAAGTACCGGGAGTCGGAACTGGCTTCCAACGCGGCGCAGCCGTCAACGGACCTGAACGCGAGACCGAGTTCAACGCCATCCACGGATTCTTCCTCGTACTCCACCTCCCACACCTCCTCAATTCCAGCGACCGCGTCCCAGGAGCCATCCCGGCCTGTGGAATGACGGCTTGCGAATCCTCAATCACCGTGCGGAGCGGGCTCCTATCGAGCCTGCTCCGCGAACCTCTGTTTGAGGATGTGATTCGTGAATGTCGATTTAGTAGCACAGCCACTTCTGGCTGTGTGGTTATGTAGACATTCCTCTAGAGGATCATCTTCATTGCATTTGCAAAGATCACACAGCCAGGAGTGGCTGTGCTACACGTCTTCGTGGATGGTTTTCAGGCGGACCACTTCAAATTCCTTTATGCCTGCGGGCGTCTGCACTTTCACTTCATCGCCCACGTTGCGGCCGAGCAGCGCCTTGCCGATCGGCGAGGTGGTCGAAATCAGCCCTTGCGCCGCGTCTGCTTCTTCCGAGGTCACCAGCTTGTATTCCACTTCGACGGATTTCTTGATGTCCAGCAGCCACACGCGCGAGCCGTACCCGGCGCGGTCGTTGGGAATGTTGCTCAGGTTCAACATACCGATGTCGCCAAGGCGCTTTTTCAACTGGCCGAGCCGCGCGGACACGTAACCCTGGCGCTCCTTGGCGTATTTGTACTCGGCGTTTTCCGAAAGGTCGCCGTGCGCGCGCGCCTTCATCAACTCCTTCGGCAGCTCGACGTTCATCTCATGTTCGAGCGTCGTAATCTCGTCTTGTAATTTCTTCTTAACGTTTGTCAGTGCGTCGGTCATATCGGTTCTTCGGCCATCGCCCCAGCATTAAGCTTTCCATGTATGGCGAAATCCAATGTACACGGAAGTATGCGCGGGGAGCAAGCGGAGCCATACCAGGTTGGAGCATGTGCCCGCGGATCCCGTGTGGATCGAGCCTGGGGGCGAAGTGTGCTGCTGTTTCAAACCGGCACTCCGTGAGATGCGCATTCCAGTGTGCCAAAATCGCATCCGACTTGCGCTGGCTTCGATTTATGGTGTCCACAAAATCCACCTACGTGCTAGCTTTATCATGATAGCCGTTCGGAGAATGCGCTGGTAATTCAAGCGGCCCCCTCCCCCCCGGGCCCTGTGTCTCAAGGGAACCTCTCTCCCTTTAATGCGAGAGGTCATGTCAACTAACCAACGTATTCACCCGGCACTGCCGGATATTTCCGGCACGGAGAACTTGCTCCAGTTGCAAGCCGCCGCTCTGGAAGCCGCCGCAAATCCCATTCTCATCTGCCGCCGCGACGGGACCATCATCTGGGTCAACGCCGCGTTTGAGCATCTCTCCGGATATCTGCGGGAAGAAGCCATTGGCCAAAATACCAGGCTTCTTAAATCGGGCCTGGAGCCCCCCTCGCTCTACAAGAATCTTTGGGAGACGGTTCTCGCGGGCCACAAATGGCGTGGAGAACTGGTCAATCAGCGCAAGAACGGAAGCCTCTATCAAGAAGAGATGACCGTGACTCCGGTGAAGAACGCGTCCGGTGAAATTACCCACTTCATCGCCATCAAGCTCGACATTACCGAGCGGAAACAGGCAGAGGAACAGATTCGCACGCTGGCCTTGTCCGATCCGCTCACGGGCCTGGCCAATTACCGGCGCCTGCTGGAGGTGCTGGACGCGGAAATCAAAAGATTCGACCGCACCGAGCGGCCCTTTGCCATCCTGCTGCTGGATATGGACGATCTGAAGAAAATCAACGACGTTCATGGGCACCTGGTGGGCAGCCGCGCGATCGTCCGTGTGGCGGAAGTGCTGCGCATGCAGCTGCGCGAAATCGATACGCCCGCGCGATACGGGGGCGATGAATTCGTGGTGGTCCTCCCGGAAACCGGCAGCGAAGCGACTCGCAAGGTGGTGCGCCGCATCGCCGAGCGGCTCCGAAGCGACGCCGAGGAACCGCGCTTGTCCGTGAGTTCGGGGACGGCCATTTATCCGGACGGCGGCAAGGACATCGATGAACTGCTGGCCGCGGCGGACCGGGCCCTGTATCGTGAGAAACGCTCCTCCAAACGTCTGGCCGGCCGGCGGCGCCTGCGGCATCTGGCGCCACTGGAACGGGGCCCAACTATTCTGAGTTGACGGCCTGCGGCAGGCTCTGAATTTGAATCAGTTGCGAAGGCGGCCGGAGTTGCGGGGCCGCTTTCTTCGCCAACAGATTTTCCGACGCGATTCCGGTTCGCGCAAAAGATTTTTCACAATCCTGGGAGGAGGGTCCGCGCATGTTTCCTTCCAGGTAGGCCAGGCCCGGACAGCGCGTGCAGGTTCCGCCATGAGCGCATAGCGAGCAGGACGGCATGTCGCGCAGCGTGATGGACCGGACATCGTTGAGCTGTGGGGAATGCCGCCAGATCTCGGCGAATTTTGTGCACCGAACATTTCCGCTGGGCAGGGGAAATTGCACGCAGGGATAGACGTCCCCGTAGGGAGAGACGTAGCAAGCCGTGTGGCCTGCGCTGCAGGGCAGGCAATCCAGGGCATCGGCGTCGGGGCCTTGCGGAGGCGCGCAAAATTCCTCCGCGTTTCCGACCAGGCCTTCGTTCCGGAATACTTCACGCAAGGCCTCTTCGTCCACGTTCAGTTCGAGAATGGACCGGTCGCCATCCATCATCGGCGTGATCGTCGGATCCAGAATGAATTGCGCGCCGAGTTCGGCGGCCAGGGCTTTTACGCCGGAATAGTCCCGGGCGTTTTGCCGCATGAGCACGCTCGCGAAGATGACGCGCACCCCGCGCTCGCGCAATAAGCGCGCCGCGCGGATCGACTGCCGCAGCGAGCCCGGCATTTTCGTGATGGCGTCGTGCGTCTCCGGTCGGTGCGAATAAATGCTGATCTGCACCGATTCCACGCCCAGCGCGCGAATGCGGCCGGCCTGCGGGGCGCGGATCAGAACCCCGTTGGTCTTGAGCTTGATGCAGAACGTGAGCGCGCGGGCGTGCTCGAGGATTTCAAAAAAATCCTTGCGCATCAGGATCTCGCCGCCGCTGAGTGTCAGATAGAAGACGCCGGCAGCGGCCATCTGGTCCAGAAGATCGAGGATCTCCGCGGTGGCCATCTCGCCGTGATCGCGATGATCGAGGTAGCAATGCACGCATCGTTCGTTGCAGCGATAGGTCAGATCGAGCTGCGCGCTCAGCGGAATACCGAGCTGGAGCGCCCGGGCGGCCATTTCCGCGGCAAGAGCGCTCATCGGGGTTCGCCGGAAGCGAGCACGGGGCTCGCGATGGGCTGGTCGGAAATCAGCAGGATGCCGTGCGCGGCGAGCTGTTCGACGAAATCCTCGGCGTCCCGCAGGGCCACGTCCGGCGAAATGTCAAACCGCGCGCAGATTTTGTCTCGCACGATTTCGTCCAGGGGTGTCACGCCGTCCGCCGATTGCCAGAGCAGCGTGGCGATTTCATCCAGCGTAAATAGAGTGGAGCTGGCCGCGGACATTACCATGGTTTCCTCGCCCAGCGCGCGCGAGGCGATCGCGGCGCTGCGCGCCACGTAGCGCGCATTTTTCATACCAGCAACTCCCAGACCGAAGCGGTCGGAACAAACGTCAGGCGGCGCACCGGCACGCGTCCGGTGAAATCCATTGCCGCGTCGAAGACCATGCGCACGAATTCGGGATCTCGCGCGAAAAACAGGATGTTTCCCAGCAACCCGCGGACGGCCTCGGCGCCGGCCAGCGGCTCGATCTTATTTTCCGGGCCTTTGGCGAGCAGGTACAAAGCCTCGATGGGGGCGCGCAGATTTTCTCCCGCACGCGCCAGCTCGCCGTAAAACGGCGTGCCCACGGCGAAATAGCCGCTGCCCTGGCGCGTCACATACGAAATTTCGTCGGTCAACAGCGCGGCATCCGGAGGCGCCAGCCGGGCCATGGTTGTTTTGCCCGCGCCGGAAACGCCCGAAAATAAAAACGCCCGGCCGTTGCGAATGGCGCTCGAGGCGTGCAGCAGGAAACCGCCCTTGCCGGCCAGCAGCAGCGTGTGCACGATGCGCAGCACGGAATCGAGCGAAAAGGGATTGATGGTTTGATGGATGGTGCCGTGCGCGGCCGCCGGATACCATTCCGCGCGAAAATCGCCGCGCTGCATCAGCCAGCGTCCCGAGTCCCAGGTCACGCGCACGTCTTCATCGCCTGACAAGGCGCCGCGCGGGGCCAGCTCGATATCGAAGTGGAAGCTCGGCTTGCTCGACGAAGTCACGTAGCCGGCGTAGCGCTCTCCAATCTGTTGAACGAACGCAGGGTCGCCGCAGCGCAATTGTATCGGCAGGCCGCCGATCTCGACGACCACGTCGGAAACTCGCGCCCGTCCCGGTGATGCCGTCATTTGGTTTCCTTTGCGATCCACATCCCGTGGAATGCGGCCATGCGAAGATAGAGAAACGTCGCGCGATCCGAAGCCAGCAGCAAGCGAAGGATCCGCCGGCCGATTGCGTTGGCGCGCACCGCGAATTCGATTTTCCGGTTGCCGCGCTCGACCGAAACCACGCGCCCCAGCAATTCCCGTGCGTGGACGGGCGCATCGTCATGCGCATGCCGGTCGCCGCGAGTAATCAGGCAGGGTTCATCCAGACCCGGCGTGCCGCCCGCAATGGGTTGGTCCACAACCCGGTGCACAAACAATCGCCCTGTCCGCGAATACAGCACCACGTCGCCCCGGGAAATCTCCCGCACCCCGGCCCGGCGGACGGCAATCAAATCGCCCGGCAGGATGCTGGGCACCATGCTTGTGCCAAACACGCGCAGCCGAACCGCGCCGCAGGAGCGGACAATTTCCGCCGCCAGGCCGCAAGCCATCTCGGCCGATGGATTATGTTGGGCAATTGCAGCCATCCGGCGAGCCCCCTACGATGCCTTTCGGCTGATCCGGCAGCCGCCTTCGGTCGAAAACACTTTGCCGCAGGCCAGCGCCGAGACTTCAAAGACACGCTCGAATTTCAGCGAGGGCGTTTTGTACGGTTTCCTTGCTTTTACCGGTTCCGGCGTCTTCTCGGCCGGAGATTTCTTTTCATTCATGTTTCCGCCCCTTGCCTTCCCATCTCGTGAGAAAAGGATCATCGCAGCCGCAGCGCCGTTTTTGACGGCCGCACCCGCGCTTACTGCAAGCCGCTCTGAGTCAGCTTCACGGCCTTGTTCCCGCTCAACACGGAAAAATAGACGCTGGAGGCCTGTGCCGCACCGTCCACGTTGTCCACCACTATGCCGCTGGTCCCGCCGGGGTTGTTCTCGGTTAGAACTTGTTCTGGTCCAGCCGGAAACGTGTCGATTCGCATGGAAACGAAGTTGTTCGCCGTAAGGCCGATGGCGCTGTCAAACAGGCGGTCCTCTCCGTTCAGGAACTCGGTCGAGGGCGATAACTCAAACGGAGCAAGGGTAGTGAACGCGAGTGTGTTGACCTCGGCAGGAGTTCCAGTAGTCATGTTATGGCTGGCGTCGAAACTCACACCGTACAGCGCCACTTCCATGCCGTCGGCGGTGGAGGCGAACTCGTACAGCAGCCAATCGGTGGATGTAATGCTGGAAAAATACGCGTCGTTAAACGATGGGGCGTGAATATTGAATAGTCCCCCTGCCCCCACGGTTGCCGTCAAAGGCGCGCTCATGTCCGCCGTTTTCAACTGGACGATGACCGCCGATCCTTCGTAGGAACCGCTCACGGCGTAGACGAATCCGTTCACCGCGTCCACCAGCGGCGGATCCACAATCCCTCCCGTCGCCGTGCCATCTCCCACGCAGAACGGGGAATTCGCGAGCGGGGTTCCGGCCATGGTATATCCGTACAGGAATCCGTCCGCGCATCCGACAAATATGTGTCCGGTCACGGAGTCTTCCACGGGGCCGCTCATCTTGGACCCAGGACAAACCGAGAGCGCCCCAGCGGTTCCCCAGGTCGTGTCCAGACTCGGCACCGGGGGAGATCCTCCCGCGCAGGCCGGATTTACGGTGCAAAAGACATCCTGGACGCGGAAGAGAGTGCCGTTGTCGTTGCCGATGTAGGCGGTATCGAAGGCGTAGTCCACGTAGGGTGAAGACAGTGTGTCGCTGTCGCTTGGGGTCGATCCGAGAGCCAGGTCCGTCGCGGTCCCGCTGCCGGCAACCGGCGATTGCGCAGCAAAGACGTTGATCGTCACAGGCAATAACACGTTCTGTGCGTCGGGCGTGTCCAGGTCCACGCCATCGCCAGTCTTCCACGCGAGCACGTGAAAATGAGCCGTGGTTCCCGCTCCGGTTTCGACGAAAGCTACTTTTGTTCCATCCAACGAAAGGGCGGGAGACGTGGTGACCTGTCCGCCGGCCGCCTGAATGTTGTAGGACCACAGCGTGGTCGCCGAAACGCCGTCATCTCCGGCCGGAGGAGCCCCTCGATTGCAAATTCCGGCGCCACCCACGGTCCCGCTATAAAGGTTATTGAAGCCCGCCAGATTCGGCTGCGTCGCGCTGCCCACGGCATTGATCGGGTACACGATGAAATCGTTGATGCAATCCGGCGCGGCGTTGATATCAAATGAGAATTTCGCCGGATACATAGCCGCCGAAGTTCCCCCGGCGCCCAGGCTGATGCTCCAGTCGCGATGCAGACTGTTTCTGGCGTGATGTTTGAACCGAAATTCATGGTCGCCGCCTCTGTCGTCTCCGCGGTTCCTGTGCCACTCCCGCCGGAATGACTGCTGCCAGCTGTAAATTGCCCGGGGATCTCGTCCCGCCGCCACCAGGGAATGGACCGGTCCGATGCGCGGGAAAACGACGTGGCGCCCGCTCCAGTCCTGTACGATCCCGTTATGACGCGAGTGCTTTTCTCCGTGCTCCTGGCCATACGCAGGCGCTCCGCAAATTCCCAGCAAGCCAATCCAACAAAGGACGGCGAGAGCAAAGTTACCGGTGAAATTTCTGTTTTGCACGAATGGCTCCATTTTTTGACAACGGCCGTTCAAATCGGATCAACGAATGCAAATGGGACACTGGCACGTCGAGCACCAACCGCACATTTATTCCTTCTAATGAAAAGCCGTTATTTCTTCTCGATTTAATGAAGCTCAGGGGGCGCAGCGCTTGGGAATCTGCGTATTGGAATCCCGATTCAGGAAGTGCGGTATCGCACCTTGTTTCCTTTTGGAAATTCTTGAAATACCTTGTTTCTGTTGCTCCCCTTCCGACCAGGAATCGGATTTGCCCCAACTGTCCGGCTGCGGCTCTCCTAAATTTTTTCCAATGTTCGGCGCGCATTTTTCAGTTCTCTTCGCAAAAGGAATCTGTTGCGGGAGCGCGCCGGAAGCGCATAACACGCAGATTGACTACCGTGGATTAGGGTGCTAACTTCCCCCAGACATGGGGTGAATTTGGATGTCGGATACCGGAATCAGTGTGCAAACCATTCCCGGCGATTTTGAACTCGATAAGCGCGCGGGAGAATTGCGCAAGGACGGCCTGACCATCCGGCTCCCCGAGCAGCTTTTCCGGCTGCTCGCGCTTCTGGCCGAGCACTCGGGCGAAGTGGTGACCCGGGAACAGATCCGCGGCAGCTTATGGTCGGATCGCTTCGTCAATTTCGATGACAGCATCAATTCCGCCATCAAGCGGCTTCGCCAGTGCCTGGCGGATTCGGCCATGAATCCCCGGCTCATCAAGACTTTGCCCGGCCGCGGGTACCGGTTCGCCGTGCCCACCGAGCCCATCCGTCCCATTTCCAAAGTCGATGCCGATGCCGGCGACGCCCGTGAGCCCCGCCTGGCGGTATTACCGTTCCGCAATCTTTCCGGCAATCCCGCCGAAGAACACCTGGCGGCGGGGTTGACCGATGCGCTGGTTACGGCCTTGACCAAGGTGCCGAAGCTTCATGTGGTATCGCGCCGCAGCGCGCCGTCCGGCAAGGGAGTGGATCGAGGGTTGGCCGCGGCCGGCAGAATGTCGAAGGTGGACGCCGTGGTGCGCGGCACGGTCCTGCGCAGCGGTAATTACGTGCGGGTCACGGTGCAGTTGCTTCAGGTCGCCACCGAAGAATATTTGTGGGCCGAGAACTACGACTACATGCTCAGTGACATCCTGGCGTTTCATTCCGATGTCAGCGGCGCCATCGCCGAGCATGTTTCCGAAAAACTTCTTCCCGGACGCCCGCACCGCCTGCCCTCGGTCGTGCATCCCCGCCGCCCCGCCGCCTACCAGGCTTTTCTGAAGGGACATCACGTTTTCAAGAACGTTACTGACGAAGGATTGTGGAAGGCGCGCCACTATTGGAAGAAAGCGATTCGCGAGGATCCTCACTACGCCAGGGCCTACGCGGGCCTTGCCGAATCCTACAACATGCTGGGAGTCACCGGCCTGCTTCCGGCCTTGGAAGCGGCGGGGCAGGCGCGGGAGGCGGCCATCAAGGCTCTGGAAATCGACGAGTCTCTTGGCGAGGCGCACAACGCTCTCGGCTTTACGCGCATGGTCGAATGGGATTGGGACGGCGCGGGCAAGGAATTCCGGCGAGCCCTGCAGCTGGATCCGAACTTTGCCGCAGGCAATCCCTGCCACTACGTGGAATACCTGCTGGCCATCGGCCGGCCGGAAACCGCCGTCGCCGAACTCGAGCGCGCGCAGGAATTGCAGCCGCTCTCCCTGTTCCTCAGCGTGATCCTCGGCTGGACGTATTACGGGGCCCGGCAATATGACAAAGCCGTCCGCCAGCACCGCAGGGTTGTTGAAATCGAACCCCATTTCGGGATGGCTCACTGGTGCCTTGGACTCGATTACTCCCAGAAGCGCAGGTACCGGACGGCCATTGAGGAGTTTCAACAGGCCAGGCTTTCCGGCGGCCCCCACAATGCCCTGGCAGCCATCGGATATGCCTATGCCATGATGGGAGAAAGAGAAAAAGCGGAACACTTCGTACGGGAGCTGAAGCGCCTGCAACGCACCAGTTACACGCCCCCGTACGCCTTTGCCGCCATCTATGCGGGGCTGGGCGAAGCCGACGCCGCATTTGAATGGCTCGGCCGGGCGCAAAAAGCCCACGATGTGGGCATAGTCTGGCTGAAATGGGATCCTCAATTCGATAATGTGCGCTCGGACCCGCGGTTCCAAGGCATTCTAGGCGGCATCGGCTTACAGGCGGCGGTCTATTCTTCAAGTGCCGCCGATTAAATCCCGTTGCTTCGATCCGGACTGGCAGTCAAACCTAATACCTTACAGAAGGGATTCTGCGCATCCCCTCGGAAATCGAAAGCCTCTCGAATCCTAATTCGACGAATTTAACAAAGGCTTTACAGTTTCATTGATGTCAGATTGTGGTCAGATGATTGTCAGAAAATTGTCAGCCATTTTCAGTTGACTCCTATGCCTGTAGGCATAAGACTCCCCCCCACAGGGTTTGTGTTACGTCGGGAATTTAACTCGAAATAACACGCTTGCGATATTTATAAGCTTAGCCGTCGAAGCGAGCGTTCAGCAGGTTGAACATCGCAGACACAAGTCTGGCCGCGGATTGGATTCTCAGGGGCTGTCTAGGCCGCAAGCACGTGAGTAGCAATGCAAGCAGTGCGATTCGGAATTTTTCTGTGTGCAGTGTGTAGGTTGTTGTGGGTGGCTTTGCAGGGCGTACATTCGGCTGCATTCAATATAACAATAGAAGGCGATTCTTGGGTGGATGGCACGGTTGTTTTCGTTTTCAACGTTGGGGTGCTTAAAAGAAAATTGGAGGATATCGAAATGGCATTTCGTTTGAACAGCAGCAGATTTCTCAAGCTGGCCCTGTGCGCGGCCGTTTTGCTCGCCGCGTTCGGCGCCCAGCGATCGTTCGCGCAGGCCGTCGGCGCGACGCTCACCGGCACGGTGACGGACCCATCCGGCGCCGCAGTTGGCAACGCGGAAGTTTCCATTTTGAATACGGCGACCGGAGTACCGCGAGCCGTTTCCAGCAACATGGACGGAATCTACTCGGCGCCGAACCTGAACCCCGGCAACTACTCGGTTACCGTAACGGCGGCGGGTTTTTCAAAGACCGTGCAAACCGGCATCACTCTCACGGTTGGCGCCACGCAAACCTTGAATATCGCCTTGCAGGTTGGACAAGCGAGCCAAACCGTGGAGGTCACGGCTGAGGCCCCGACTGTCAACCTGACCAACGCGGAGATCGGCGCGCTGACCACCGAAACAACGATTAAGGAATTGCCGCTCAACGGGCGCTCCTGGAGCACCCTGGCAAACCTTCAGCCTGGCGTCTATCAACTTCATACGCAACCGGACATCAATAGCCGCGACAGGTTCACGCGCGGTTATGGTTCGCAGTTGTCGATTTCCGGCGCGCGGCCTCAGCAGAATAACTACCGCGTGGACGGCATCAGCATCAACGACCCCGCGAACGGCGGCCCCGGCAACGTGCTCGGCTCGAACGCCGGCGTGGATGCGATCTCGGAATTTTCCGTATTGACCACCAACTATTCCACCGAGTATGGCCGGGCGTCGGGCGGCGTCATTAACGCCACCACAAAATCCGGCACGAACCAGTTCCACGGCAGCGCGTATGAATTTCTGCGCAACAGCTGGCTGGACGCACCCAATTTCTATGACCCGAATGGCGCACCGCCACCGTTCCGGCGCAACCAGTTTGGCGCCTCGGCGGGCGGACCGATCATCAAGAACAAGACGTTTGTGTTTGGCGACTATGAGGGCTTGCGCCAATCGAAAGGGCTGTCGTTTTCGAAAATCACGCCTAATGTCGCACCGAATGGTACAACATCGCATTTTGTTTCGGGAAACCCAAATCCGGTCACCTATACAGTTGATCCAACGGTTCTTACGTACCTGAAGGCATTCTTTCCGGATCAAAATGGCACCGTGAATGGTAAGAAGGTTTGCGCCATTACGCCGGTGGCGGGAACTCCGAATGAGAATCTTTGTTCCTTTGGCGCCAACCAAGTCAGCACCGAAAATTACTACATTATTCGCGCCGATCACACGATTTCAGAAAAGGACAGCATCAGCGGGACGTTTTTCCGCGATACCTCCACCACCGGCACGCCAGATGAGTTCAACAATAAAGTGGTGGATACCGCGCAGAACAGCACTTTTGCGACGGTTTCCTGGACTCACTCGTTCAGCGCCACCTTCGTCAATTCCGCGCGCTTCGGCTATCACCGCGATTTTCAGGGTGGTCCCGCCGGCGCCATAGCTCTCAACCCAAAGACCACTGACACGACATTCGGCGCCATCCCCGGATTCGACGCTCCCCAGGTCTTTTTCGGCGGCAACGCGATCTTCACTGGCGGTGTGACCTCGTTTAATCCTCAGGTCAATCACTTCAACACCTACCAATTCTACGATGATGCCTTCCTGGTCAAGGGGAAGCATTCCCTGAAATTCGGTTTCAGCATTGAAAAGGACCAACTCAATGACATCCGCTCGCCGCGCCCCGGAGGGATCTTTACCTACGGAGGAATGGATGCTTTCCTGCAAAACCTGGGAGGCAAAATCACAACCGATTTGCCCGGAACGACTGCCCCAGTGGAACCCAGGGCAGCGATCTACGGCGCCTACCTGCAGGATGACTGGAAGATCCGTCCCAACCTGACCATCAATCTTGGACTGCGCTATGAACCGATGCAGATCCCGTACGATGCCCAGGGCAGAAATGCCACATTGCTTTCCATATTCGATACAACCGGCACACAGCTCCCCGTTTGCGGAAAAGCAATTCCGGGACAATGCAACGCCCAGACGTACGGGCTCTTTCATAACAACACGAAGAAAGACTTCAGCCCGCGAGTCGGTTTCGCATGGGATCCGCAGAACAATGGGAAGATGTCGATCCGCGGCGGAATCGGTTTGTACGACCAGCTACCTTTGATCGCGTTCATGGGCAGTGCCGTCAACGCCAATACCGCCCCGTTCCTGGCATCCGGCAGCGCTAACTTCACTCCGGGCGCGTTCGCACCGGCGCCCGCCAATTGCGCCACCGCTCCCGCGCCAAAGCCGGCGTTTTGTCAAATTAACGTAGCGAAGAGCAACCGCGTGGCGTTTGTGGACCAAAATCCAAAACGCGCGTATGTGATGCAGTGGAATCTCACGGTTCAGCGTGAAATCTTCCCCAATTTCACGTTCCTGGTCGGTTACGTGGGATCGCATGGAGTTCATGGCACCACGCAGACGGACGACGTCAATGAGGTGCTCCCAACTGTTAATGCCTCGGGATATCTCTGGCCTTGTGGACCTTTTAAGGCCGGCGGCGCAAACATCAACGACTGTTCGCAGTACGCGTCGGGTACGCCGATCAATCAGAGCTTTGGCCGCCTGCCGGCGGCGATGTTCCGTAACTCGTCCGTGTATCACGGCATGATGGTCCAATTGACCAAAAAGATGAGCCATGGCTTCCAGGTGGAAGGTTCCTTCACCTGGCAGAAATCCATCGACACAGCCTCCGGAGCGGTCATTTCCGACTCCGTCATCACCGCAATTTCCACACTCAACTGGTTTGACCCCAAGCTGACGCGCGGTGTGTCCGACTTCAACGACCCGAAGGTGCTCTCCATCAATTATCTTTGGAACGTGCCAACGCCAAAGACATGGACGGGCTTTGTTGACAAGGCCCTCGGCGGATGGCAACTGGGCGGTATCTTCTCAGCTTCCTCTGGGCAGCCGTTCTCGGCCGTCATGACTGGTGCAAACGGAGACGCCCTCGGTTTGAATAACAGCGACCCGTTCTCCTACCCGAACCGGCTCGCTTCATGCGGTAATAATCTCACCAATCCGGGGAACCCTGGCAACTACGTCAAGCTCCAGTGCTTCCAAATCCCGGCTCCTGTTACCGTGGGCGGCGTGAATTTCATTCCCCTCGGCAATGCGGGGCGCAACATCATGACGGGACCCGGACTCGAGAGTCTTGATTTCTCCGTGGTCAAGAACACCAGGATTCCAAAGATCTCGGAGACTTTCAACGTCCAGTTCCGCCTGGAAGTCTTCAACATCACCAACCGGGTTAATTTCAGTCCACCGGTTTTCAATGAATTCCTTTTTGATTCCAGCACGCTGGCCGTTGGTCAGGTTGCTGCTCCCGGACCGACGGGGGCTTGCACTGGCGCGAACAGTGGGCCCAGCGGATGCAATGGAGCCGCCGGTTCGCTTAGCGGTGTCGATGGCACTGCAACCGATTCACGCCAGATGCAACTGTCTCTGAAAGTCATCTGGTAACCACACTCAACAGCCGCTCTGGCGCCGGGGTTTCCACCCCGGCGCCAGGGTGGTTCAACTTCCGCGGCGCGATTCTCCCAGGACGATTCCCATGAAGATCAACAAGCTTGCGGTTTTTGCCGTCGCAACAATCTTCGCAGGGTGCACGTTCGCCAAAGCCCAGAATTATGGCGAAGTGGACCGCGTCGATCCCGCCGCAGACGCCATTGTTCCCGCCAACGCCGTGGTCGAAAAGCTGGGCGACGGATTTCAGTTTCTCGAAGGTCCGGTCTGGGTCCACTCCAAGGGCCAGGGCTATCTGTTGTTCAGCGACATTCCCGCGAACGTGATTCGCAAGTGGGATCCCAAAGCAGGTTTTTCCGTTTATCTCGAAAAGAGCGGCTACACCGGTCCGGACGATCCCGACGCGGGGGGCCAGACCAACAACGGATTCGGAACGGTGATCATCGTCGGCTCCAACGGCATCACGCTGGACAAGCAGGGGCGCCTGGTCTTCTGCACGCACGGCGATCGCGAATTGGTGCGCATCGAGAAGAACGGCAAGCGCACCGTGCTCGCGAGCCGCTACGAAGGCAAGCGGCTGAACAGCCCCAACGACGTGGTGGTGAAGTCGGACGGGTCGATTTATTTCACCGATCCTCCGTCCGGCCTGCGGCTGGGCGACAAGGACCCCAAGAAGGAATTGTCCTTCAACGGAGTCTATCGCCTGAAAAATGGGAAGCTGACTTTGCTGGCGAACGATTTCACGCGCCCGAACGGCATCGCATTTTCTCCCGACGAAAAATATCTCTACGTGGACGACACCATCAAAAAAATCATCAAGCGCTTTGACGTGCAGCCCGACGGCACCATCGCCAACGGCCAGATCATCACGGACATGAATTCCGACACGCGCCCCGGCGCGCCCGACGGCATGAAGGTCGACCAGAAGGGCAACATCTACTGCACCGGCCCCGGCGGGTTCTGGATCATGTCCCCCGAAGGCAAGCACCTTGCGACGGTCAACACCAAGCAACTGCCGGCAAATCTGGGCTGGGGCGACGACGACGCGAAAACGCTTTACCTGACCGCGCGCACCGGCCTGTACCGCATACGCCTCAACATTCCCGGCGTCCGGCCCTGATTTTTCTTTTCGTTTGGAACCGCGAAATTCAAAAGGGAGTAACCTCGCTCATGGCTAAGAAACTCGGAACGTTATTTTTGGCCTTCGCCGCGTTTTTCACCGCCGCTGGAGCCTCCGCGCAAGACGCAGGAAAAATAATTAGGCTTGATCCCGGCCTGGACGCGCTGATTGCGCCCAACGCGCACATTGAAAAATTGAAGGACGGCTTTGGATTTCTCGAAGGCCCCGTCTGGGTGCACGCCACCAAGCCCGGCTACCTGCTGTTCAGCGACATCCCCGCGAACGTGATCGACAAGTGGACTCCGGACGGGAAAGTCACCACGTTCCTGGATCACAGCGGCTTCGCAGGCAACGATCCGGGAGACGCCGGCTACCAGATGAACAACGGGAAGGCGATGGTCACGCTCTACGGCTCGAACGGCGTCACGTTCGATAAGCAGGGGCGCGTTACCTGGGTGCAGCACGGCGACCACGGCGTCATCCGCTTGGAAAAGGACGGCAAGCGCACCGTGCTGGCGAGCAAATACGAAGGCAAGCGCCTCAACAGCCCCAACGACCTGGTCTACAAGTCCGATGGCTCTCTCTATTTCACCGATCCTCCGTTCGGCCTGCGCAAGCTGGGCGACGACCCCAAGAAGGAATTGCCCTATGCCGGCGTGTATCTGCTGTCCAAGGGAAAACTCCAGCTGATCATCAAGGACCTGCAGGCTCCCAACGGCATCGCTTTTTCGCCCGACGAAAAATATCTGTACGTGAACGACTCCTTCGGCAAGAAATACATGCGCTATGAAGTGCAGCCGGACGACACCGTGGCCAACGGGAAAGTGTTCATGGACATGACCGCGAGCAAGGAAGACGGCGTGCCCGACGGCATGAAGGTCGACCAGAAAGGAAATATCTACGGTGCGGGCCCGGGCGGAATCTGGGTCATGTCGCCGGAAGGAAAACATCTGGGGACGATCAAGCCGTCGGAAAATCCGGCCAATCTGGCCTGGGGAGATGCCGACGGGAAGACGTTGTACTTCACCGCGGTCACCGGGCTGTACCGGCTGCGCGTGAATGTTGCCGGAATTCGGCCGTAGCTTTTGGTTTTTGGAATGCCACATTTTTTATTTGTCATTCCGAGGCATGCTCTTTGCCGAGGAATCTCTCCTTCTTTTGAATCTAAACCGCGGAGAGATTCCTCACTTCGTTCGGAATGATAATATTTGGATTTTTGCCCAATGCGGGCAGTGACCCAACAGAATGTTGGCTTGGGTGTTTACGGAACCAGGGAGGCTTTTTCGATGAAACGTTTTCCACTGACAGTTTTTATTGCACTCCTGGCCTTCGCTCCGATGGCCTTTGCTCAGACCAAGGCCGCCTCGTCCGCCTCGGTTGAAGAGCAATTGAAGAAGTTTGACCACGACTGGCTGGACGCCGAGAAGCGTCTCGACGTGGCCTACTGCGAGAAATATTTCGCGGACGGCTACGTGCTGGTCTTCCCCAACGGCCAGGCCTATACGAAAAAAGAGTGGCTCGACATTCTCCGCGGCCCGGATCATCCGACGATCACCTTCCTGGATCCCCAGGACATCAAAGTGCACCTGTTCGGAAACGTCGCGATTCTGACCGATCACACCACGCTCAAGGGCCACGACAGCAAGGGCAACAGCATGGACGGCGAGTTCAATGTCTTCCGAGTGGTCACCAAACAGAATGGCGTGTGGCTGGCGAGTGGCGTGGTGATGAACGCGATCGCGGCCAAGAAGTAACCGGCGCCGATTTTACGGGCGCAGTGGAACACTGGATTGCGGGAAACAGGAACACACGGATTTGCAACGGAGAGGATCGTCATGAAATTCGCATATGGATTCGCCGCAAGTTTGCTGGTCATCGTCGCGTCAGCCGCTCTCGCCCTGGGCCAGACGCCCAAGAAGACGAGCGCGGAAGACGTCGCCGCCACGGTTTCCGTGATGGACCACATCTGGCTGGACGCTGCGCACAACCGCGACACCGGAACGATGGCTTGGCTGTTTGCCGACAACTTTGTCGAGATCCATCCCGGCGGAGAAATTGTGAATAAGACGGAGCAGATCGATCAGATCAAGGATACATCGCGGGATATTAATGAAATCCATCCGGACGACATCAAGGTGCTCTACACCTCTGCGGATACCGCCATCGTGCTGGACACCACGACCATTCGAGGCAACAGCGGCGGCGTGAATTACAACGGCAAATATAAAGTCATCCGCGTCTTCGTGCGGCAGCAAGGCCGATGGCGCGCTGCGGGAGCCGGCATCGCCCCCATCATGCCCTGAGCAACGCATGTTTGCCCTGGATATTTAATAGTTGCGTTCCGCGGCGGGCTTATCTTGCCTGTGCTTTGCCCATTCCCGCATTCGGCGATTGATGTTCCCAGAAATCGATGAAGTTCATGATGTGGGAATCGTACTCGTCCGGGTAAAGCCGAAAATCAAAATGATCGGCCTTGTTAACAATGACCATGCGCACCCTCGGATTTTGCGCGGCGATCAGGTCGTACAGAGCCAGCCCCCGAGCCAGTGGAACCGAGTGCTCGTCATGCCCCCAGATAATCAGCACCGGAAAAGGGAGCGCCTTCGGATCGGTTTGCACGCGCGCGAGCAAGGCTCTCTTGTAATTGTTGAAGGGTGAATCCGCGGGAGTCGTTCCGGACCGCTCGCCTGCGCCCGCCTTTACCTTCGCTTCCGCTTCCTTCGATTTCGGAAGTTCGGTCATGTATTTTGCGGACTCCCAGAACTCATCGTTCCAGTTCGCATCCGGGTTGTAGGAGAGAGCCTTCAGCCTGCACTCCCAAAACTCAAAATCCGAATCTTTCGGGCACTTGAGCACCGGGTTGTCGCTGGCCGGGACGCCCGGTCCGAGTGGCGCCGCAGTGACGCTGTCCATGATCGTGAGCGTTCGGATGATGTCCGGATGCTCGACGGCGATAAACAAGGCTATTCCGGCTCCGTGCGAGTGGCCGACCAGATGAACCTGGCCCAGTTTCAAAGTCTGGATGAACTGGACGATGTGATCCATTTCGGCGTGAATGTTGTAGTCTTTGTCGCTTTTCGGGTTGTCGGTCATTCCGGAGCCCAGCCGATCTAGCGCGAAAACGTGAAATTGCTTGGCGAGTCCGGGAATGTTTTTTACAAAATAGTTCGCGCTGGCGTGGCCGATGAAGCCTTCTTCAGCGTGAATCAATACCATCGGCTCGCCCCGGCCCGCTTCGTAGTAGCGAGTTCTGATTCCATTGACGTCCACGAACTTTGCCTTCAGTCCGCCAATGGAGCCGTCTTCGCTGGCCGCCATGGCCTGGCCGGCGGCAAGCAGCAAAACAACGGTGAGGCCCCCAAGTCCGAGCCGCACGGCCCAACTTTTCCGCAAAGACAGCGCATGTCGGGAATCATGTTTGATCGGCAATGGTTTGTCCTTTCAAAAGCCGGCCGGCTTGCGATTTTATAACCTGAGCAGCCGCGCCGGGTTTTCGCACAGAATCATCTCGCGCTCCCTGGCCGTGATATTCGGAATCGCCTCGACGTACTCCACTGGTTTCATGATGGCCATGATCTGCGGGAAGTCGGTCCCGCACACGACACGATCCACTCCAACCAGGTCAATCAGCATTCGCGAGAGCATCGGGTCGTGCAGAATCAGGTCATAGTGGAAACGGCGCCGGTAGTCGCTGGCGCGAGGCTGCTTTATATTCTGGAACCAGCCTTTGCGGCCGCGCGGATCGTATGCCGCGTTGCCCATGCCCCAATCGATTCGCGGCGTCACGAACGGGAAAAAGCCTCCGGCGTGCGGGAAATACACATCCAGCTTCGGAAATGCGTCCATCACCCCGCCCAGCACGAGGGCCGTGGCTGCGATCGTGGCCTCGAACGGGTTTCCCAGGACATTCATCATCGAATAATCCTTTTCCACAAGCCGTTCGGAAATCGGATCGAGATTGTGCAGGAAAATCGGCAGATTCAGCGCTTCGACGCGCTCATATATGGGCCAGAGCGATTTGTCGTCGATGTTTTTGCCGGAAACATTTTCCGGAAAATTCACTGCTTTCATACCCGGCAGTTTGCGGCCGCGTTCCAGTTCCTCGAGCGCCAGGTTCACGTCCTGAACGGGCAAGGTGATGGCCGCGGTGAAGCGCTTCGGGTACTTCACGCAAAGCGCGGAGCTGGCGTCGTTGATCGCCCGGGCAAGCTTGGCGGCGAATTCCGGCGGCGCCCATAAAACGTGCGGATTGGTTTGCGTGAGCGTGCTCATATCCAGGTGTCGTTCATCCATGTCCTTGAGGACGATGTCCTCGTCGGTCATTTCATGACGAAACACCGCGAGCGGAAGGTACGGGTGATTTCCCGGAATGATGCACTCGAGCTCGCCGTTCTTGTTCCGCTTGATGTCCTTGACGCCATAGGACGCGCCCTCTTTTTCAATCAGGTTCACAAATTCCGGGGGATACCAGTGGATGTGCGCGTCGATGACGGGCTTGGTGTATTTGTACTTGGGTTTTGCCGCGATCTGTTCTTCGACCGCTGCAGCGGCTTCGGCCTCGGCGGCGGGCCGTACAAGCGAGGATGCGCCGGCCGCGGCGATTCCGGTGAGAAATGCGCGTCTTTCAATGGGCATAAATGCACTCCGCGAGCAGGATGCTCGTATTATTCGTAAAATTCCGGCAAATGTTTCTGTTTCTTGCTTTGCTCGACCTCGTGATTGATCCAGAGTTGCGCATGATAAAACGATATCAGGTCGGCCATGCGCTGCATCGAGAGCATGGTCTGAAACTTCTGTTCGGTCGGCATCGCTGCAAAATAGGGAATTCTTCGATTGTCCCAGTTGGTCTGCAGGTGCACGGCGTCTCCGCTCAGCAGAATCCAGCCCGTTTTTTTCATATGCACAAGCAGCGATTCGTGTCCCGGCGTGTGTCCCGGAGTGAATACGATCATCACGCTGCCGTCGCCGAACACATCCAGGTCTTCGTCAATCAATTTCACAGGATGCTCTTTTGAGAATCGCGGCGTCGGGTCGCCCGGCGGCACGGTGAGCGCCTCGGCGGGAAGCGTCGCCGCGCCGGGTTTGGCGGGGCCGAAGAAAAACTCGTACTCCGCGCGCTGAATCAGGATCGTCGTTTTCGGAAACAGTTCCGCGTTGCCGATGTGATCGGGATGCGTGTGCGAGATGCCGACGTACTTGATATCCTCCGGCTTCACATTGATCTGCTTGAGCTGGGACATCAGCGTTTTCGCCCGCGTCCAGAGAATGTCCACCGCGGCATTATTGGTCGGCAGCCAGCCGTTCGGCAGGGCAGCGACCTGGTCGGAGATGCCCGTGTCCCACAGAAAATAACCCTGCGCATGGTGGATCAGATAGCAGCTTACGGAAATGTCGATGGGTTTGCCGACATTAAAACCCGGCGTCCAGCGTTTTGACATATCCGGCGCATGGCCGTTGCCGCAGTCAAGGACGTAGAGCCGGTCCGCGCTTTCAGCCTTGGTTTGCGCGCGACCGGGAACGCAGGAGAGAAGCAGAAAAAGAGCCGCGAACGTGGCAAGACTTCGTTTCATAAAATGGCCTCCGCAGCGGTGAAAACGCGCTGCAAACGATTGTATTACTGTGTGCTGATATTCATGTGCACCGAGGAATCTCTCTTGCATCATTTGGGTCGAAGGGAGATTCCTCGGCTGCCTACCGCGAATTTTAGACCTGCGTGAGTGAGCTGAAAATCAATTTCCGAGCTTCTTCGGAATACCGTCAGCCACGCAATCCTCCTGGGCAGCCCGTATTCACGCCATTGCAATCCTTCGCGATGTGCTCCGGCAAGCCCGGCGCGGTAATTTCCACGCGGAATCCGTCGGGATCCGTGATCGTCCATGCCAGTTTTGAGTCCGGCTTGGGATCGAGGCCTCGGCGCTTCAGTTCCGCTTCCACTTTGGCAAAATCGAAATTTTCGATGACAAATGCAAAATGGTTGCAATGCGCCTTCTCGCCGGGCTTCTCGGTTTTCTGCAGATACAATGTATTTTGCCCGAACCGCAGGAACGTTTTCGGTTCGCCGGCCGTCTTGCGGTAGATCACCTTCATGCCCATCATGTCCCTGTAAAATTCAAATTCCTTTGTCAATTGGGATTCCGGAACGTTGAGCACCACGTGGCTGAAATAGAGCGGCTTAAATGCGGCCGCGCCCGGCTTCGGCCCGACGTTCAGATTTTTCACGCCTTCCGCGTATCCCTGCCTGCATTTGTCCGTGTCCGCCACATCGCAGAACGCGGCCGCGCCGGGATACATGGCCTTGTCCTTTTCGACGATGATGTTCAGCATGTAGCCCGCGGGATCGTTGCAAATCCAGCCCACCTCTCCATCCGGACGGATTTCGGTCAGGTGGTAGCGCTCCATTTCCGACTTGATGGCGGCCTTGTACTTCATGAAATTAGGGATGCCGTAGGCGACGTGGCCCACGTCCGGTTTATCCGTGGGCTTGGTGAGCCCGCGGATATAGAGCCCGTTGGGCGCCGCGGGATTGCCGAACTCGAGAGCGCACATCGAGCCGTTGTCCCACACCAGCTTCATGTCGAAAAGGCCCATATAGAAATCGCGGCTCTTCGCATAATCTTTTACGCCGCAGGACAAGTGATTGATGTTCGTCGGCACCGGGAAAGGCCTGGCGCCCGCGGCAGCTTCCGCCGAAAGCCCGGCAAACGTTCCGAGCGAAGCAGGCAGGAGAGCCGCCACGGTGCCAAATCCGAGGCCGTGCACGAATTTGCGCCGGTCCATCGTTCCAAGGTTTTCGAGCGCGGAATTTTGCAGCCGGTCAGCAGTCTTGCGATTCATTTTTCCTCCTGGAATTATTTCGTCACTCATGTTTCTGATCGGCAATCCGAACCATACTGTGCCTGCGGATTCCGCCGCCTCAGGGAACGCGTGAAGAGGTGTACGCGGCGATTGCCAGCATGTCGTCCTGCGTCAGGCGCTCAACGACCGGCTTCATCAATTCCGTCCCCACTCCCGTGCGAAAGCCCTGCTGCATGTCGTACATCTGGCGCACCAGGTAGCTGGGAGAGCGGCCCGCGATTCCCGGCACGGCCCCCATTCCCTGCAGTTTGTCGCCATGGCAGGCGCCGCACGGAATCGTCTTCCCGCCCCCGCCTGTGGTCACCAGCGCCTCGCCTTTTTTGACGCTGCCCACCGGCGCGTAGGCGATAAACCCGGAATGATCGTCGCGAACCACCGTGGTTAGGTCCGTGTCCTCGGGGATTTCAATGATGCGATCGCCGATTGGCTCTGTCTCGCTCCCAGGCAGAGCGAAGAACATGTGGCCCCTGTTCCCGATTTTCGGCACCGTGCCGGCCTCAACCACGCGGATCCACGGCGTCCATTTCATCGCGCCGAAATATTTCGCGGCGGCCTTCACGTCTTCGTCGGTCATGCCGGCCGCGAACGTATTCATCACATTCGCGTTGAGCCTTCTCGAGTCGGCCGTCTTGCGCGCGCCGCTCTTGAAATCGCCGATTGTCTTCACGAAATATTCGTACGGCAGGCCTGCAACACTGGTGTTTTCCGAGCGCCCCTTGCCGTTGGGGTAATGGCAGAAACCGCAGGCATTCACGTTCGGTTTATGCCCGTGCGCCACGATTTCCGGCATTGGGGGATGGTCTTCGGGATACCAATCCGCGGGACCAAATACATCCCAGATCTGCGCGAGCGTGAAACTCGATTTGCTGCCTGCAAGGTGTTTCGGAGTGGGGTCTTCCATCGGAAGGCTCTCGCTGCCCGACTTCGGCAAGGGCCCGTTCGGCGCAGTGAAGCCATACGCCCAGGCGGGAGGTCCCGATTGGCCCGCGGCCACTCCGGCGGAAACCGTGAAAACAAAGCCTGCCGCGATCGCGACCATCAGGGTTCGCGTGGCTCTCAGCGTCTGGCGCCCGGGCCGCTCCGGGTTCTCGACCGATTTCCTGAATTCCCCCGCGCCTCTTTGGTTCATCGATGATTTCCGCTCATTTCCCATGCGATTTGGATTTGTGCCGCAGCCCGACCCTCGCGTGAACTCACAGCGCCTGAAGGCCCGGTGTTTCCCTGCGGGATCACATCGGGGCCAGCACATGGTTTGGATCATACCGCACAACAACGTATGTGATTGCCCCATCGATTTTGCTGAACCAGTGCGGAGTGTCCGCTGGAATAATGACCACGTCGCCTGCTTTCACGTGCTGCGTCACGCCGCCTTTGATCGAAGGGCCGCTTGCGCTGGGGCCATCCTCCAGCCGGACATCCCGGGCATCCGCCGCCCTTTCCTGGGCGTCCACAATCGTTCCGCCCGTGACCAGCGTAGCCGACCCTTCCAGCACGTGATAAACCTCGCTCACCAGATGGTGCTTCACGGCAACGCCAGGAGGCGTCTCGGGCCGGTGAAGCACGCCGAGTGCGATGTTATATCCGCCCAGATCCACGACTCGCACATTCGGATTCGGATTGGTCGCCGCAGTGGGCGCCCCGCTCACATTTTTCTGGATGTCTTCAGCGCTGATGTACGTTGCCGGGAGCGGCTTGGAAGCTGAATTGGCCTTTTGGGCAACGGCCGCGTCGGGCGAAACAGCGGAAACCGCGAATAGTACGGCGAGGATTCCCAGCATGATTTTCATAGTGATCTCCTTTTTCTCGCTCGGATGCCCGGCCTTGCAGCAACCCCGTCGGCGCATCAGGGGTTCGGCAGCACAGCCCCATTCGCTGGCCACGCTTGCGGTGTCCTTGCCCCTTGAGGGTTCGGTGCCAATTGTAATACTTGCAGGGATAGAGGCAAGTCAACGTAGCACCGGCTGGAATGGCCAAAATGAACCGAAAATGAAATTTCATTCAGCTTCCGTTTGATGGAAATCGCATTGGATATACTGGCACCCCAGAGGCTCTCACGCGTGGAGGCCTGCAATGATGAGGCGCAAAAAGTGAAAATGAACGAAGCGAAGCAAAAGTTGTGCTCGATTGCCGTTGGGATTGCCGCCTGTTTGTTGCTGCAGATTCCGGCAAGCAGCCAGTCCTCCGCCTCCTTGACCGGCGTTGTCAGTTCGGACGCCGAGGGGCCCATGGAAGGAGTTGTGGTCAGCGCCAAGCGTGTTGGGGGAACAATCACGGTCAGCGTCGTGAGCGATCAGAAGGGTCGTTATGCCTTTCCCGTGGACCGGCTGGCGGCGGGCGAGTATGAAATCAGGACCAGGGCGATCGGATACGACGCTGCCGATGCGAACATGACCGCCAGCGTGAAAAAAGAAAAACCGGCGAACGCGGACATCAAGCTCAACAAGACGCAGGATCTGACCGCTCAACTCACTTCGGCGGAATGGCTGATGAGCATTCCCGGGACGAAGGAGCAGAAACAAAAACTTTTTGTCGTCTGCATGACGTGCCACAAGCTGGCGCCGATTTTCAAGAGCACGTACAACGCCGAGCAGTGGAAAACCACCCTGCTGAGGATGTACAACTGGTCGCAGGCCAGCAGCTTCAATAAACCCATCCTGTCTCCCAACCGCGAAAGCGCACGCCCGGGGGACGAGGAATTCGCGCAGTTCCTCAGCACCATCAACATGAGCGCAAAATCGGCGGTCGACTTCCCCATCAAAACGCTGCCGCGTCCCCGCGGCGACGACACCAAGGTCATCATCACGGAATACGATCTCCCGAGAGCGGATGCCGAGCCCCACGATGCGGCCGTGGACCGCGAGGGATTGGTGTGGTACTGCGATTATGCGGAGGGAATTATCGGTCGCCTGGACCCGCGCACCGGCGACATCAAGGAGTGGCGAAACCCCATGGTGAAACCCGGTTACCCGGGCGGATACCAGTCATTGGAACTGGACAGGGACGGCAACCCCTGGGGGGCGCGGCACGAGTTTAACGGCGCCGCCATGCTGGACAGAAAGACAGGGCAGTTTACGAACTGGACCCTTCCCGCGGATTCCGTAAGCCTTCGCACACGAACCACATTCCTGGCCCCCAATCCCGATGGCACCGTGTGGATCAAGGATGATGTGGATCACAAAGCCTTCCGGCTCGATCCCGCAACCGGCAAATTCACCGGGTACGACCAATTTCCTCCGGAAATCAGCTTCGCGCGCCAATCCGAACTCCCGGCCAATTTTCCAAACGATCTGAGCGCGCAGAGCAAGTCGGCGCCGCAGCACAACATCTATGGCATCGGCTCGGACTCGCTCGGGAACGAGTACGGGGCGGATATTCTGGGGAACACTATCGCCAAGGTTGACGCCAAGACCGGCAAGGCCACTTTGTACACATTGCCCCACCCCGATTCTGGGCCGAGACGAATGCATATCGACGATCAAGGCCATCTGTGGGTCGGGGAGTTTTACGGCAATCGCCTCGGCATGCTCGATACCAGGTCCGGAGAAATTCGCGAGTGGTCGCACCCGATCGAGTGGTACGGCCCCTATGATGCCGCCGTCGACAAAGAGGGCAACATCTGGACGGGTTCGATGAGCACGGATTTCATCACGCGGTTGAATCCGAAAACCGGAAAATTCAACCACTACCTGCTTCCGCTGCTCGGATCCAACGTGCGCAGGGTGGATGTCGACAATTCCGGCGCGCGGCCGGCATTCTGGGTGGGCGAGAACCATCAGGCGAAAATCGCCAGGGTTGAACCTCTGGATTAAGTTGCGCCGGGATTTGTTACGCCTGCGGCCTTCCCGCCTGCCGCGCATTTCTGCGATCGGCAAATGGGCCGGGATTCTCATTTTCCCAGGATTCCAGAAGAGTATCGAAGTTCAGCAGGACGTATGCGTTGGCGTTGCGCAAATGGCGCCGCATCGCGCATTCCGCCGCTTCGGGGTCCCGCCTTGAAATGGCTTCGAAAATGGCCTGGTGTTCGGCCGTGGCCTGGGGAGCGCGGCTCGGCGTGTCCACCAGCTTGAACCGGTACCGGTAAATGCGCAGCAGGTAAAAGGTGTCCTTCAGCAGGATGTCCATCAACCGGGAATTTCGGCTCCCCTGAATAATCCGGTAGTGAAAATCGTGGTCCAGGGACTGGTGATACTGGGCGACGGTTTCCTGCTTGCCCGGCGCCTGCGGCCTGGTAGTGACCAGCGCCGCCAGCTTCGCAATTTCGTCGCTGGTCATTCTTTCCGCGGCGCATCGGGCTGCCACGCCTTCCAGAGCTTCGCGGATAACCAGCAGTTGCGAGATATCTTCCTTGGAAAAGGTCGCCACGCGCGCGCCTAGGTTGTGTACTCGGGTGATCAGGTGCCGCCCTTCCAGGCGGCGCAATGCCTCGCGCAACGGCCCGCGGCTTACTCCCAGGCCCTCCGCCAAAGACTGCTCGGACAGGCGCGCGCCGAACGGAAGTTCGCCGGTCAAGATGGCTTTATCCAGCCGGTCGACTACGGCGTCGACCAGGGATGGAAATTTTTCTAATCTCTCGAACTGGGAACTCATGCGTTAACTGCAACCTTTCTTCCGGTACTGCTTCTCCGTTGTCTTGGTGACCCGGCCCGATCAAGCGCACGCCAGCTTGTATCCGACGCCGCGGATGGCGTGAATCATTCTGGCTGTCCCCATATCGTTGATTTTCTGGCGCAGCCGGTAGACGTACACGTCCACCAGATTCGTGTCGCTGTCGTACTGGCAATCCCAAACGTGTTCGATGATTTCGCTTCGCGTCACGGTATCGGGACTGTGGAGCATGAGTAGCTCGACCAGGGCAAATTCCTTCGCCGTCAACTGGATGGTGACTCCGCCGCGGTTGATGCACCTGCGATGACGGTCGATTTCCAGATCTCCGATCCTTGAATTGATTTCTGCGCGGTCCTTGCTGCGGCGGATTAGCGCGCAGACCCGGGCGCGCAATTCGGCGACTGCAAATGGTTTTGGCAGGCAATCGTCAGCCCCGGCGTTCAATCCCTCCACGCGCTCCTCAACCAGGCTGTCCCCGGAGAGAAGCAGGATCGGAACCTTTACGCGGTGCTTGCGCAATTCCGCGCAAACTCGAATCCCGCTGGACCCGCGCAGGCGAATATCGACGAGGATCAAGTCGTAGGGAACGCCACGGGCAATTTCCAACACCCGTTCCGCGCCCAGGACGGTATCCACCGCGTAGGCATCCTCGCGCAAAGCGCGAACCAGAAAACTGAGAAGCTTGCGATCATCACCCACGGCGAGCACACGCATGGTCTTCACCCCTGTTGCAAATAAGAATGGCTTAATTGTGTAGACAGTTTACAGAACTTGGCCTTCCTGTCAACTACTTCTTTCCTCTTTTTGTCCAGAGCGACAATCCCGCCTGCCCTTTCACTTCGCGCGTTTTTCACGGCCTCGCCCGGCAATGTTAAATGGATTTTCATTCGCAATTCATCCTCGCCGCAACATTGATAGTAGTATCCACGCGGATCTTTGTGTGCCGCACCCGAACAGGTGTGCGAACACCGCAAAGCCTTCCGTGTGGCTGGAGAGGATCATCCGTCATGAACAGGTCTTTCGTGGAAAACCGTGAGCCGCCTTCGGGCAGTAAAGATTCCGCCCCCGGGATGTCGCTGAATGCAAAAAAAATAGGGCTGCGTCTATGGCTCGCGTTGGGATTATTTTTCGCCGTCGTGCCGGCGGGAATGGCTGCCGGACAGCCTGCCTTGACGGGAATCGTGAGTTCGGATGCCGAAGGGCCGATGGGCGGCGTCCTGGTCAGTGCCAAAAGAATGAATAGCATCGTTACTATCACCGTGGTTACCGGAAAAGACGGCCGGTACGCGTTTCCCGCGGACAGGCTTGCTCCGGGCGACTATCAGATCGGCATCCGGGCGGTGGGATACGATCTGGCGACGCCGGATCTCAAGGTGACTGTCGGGGGCAAGCAGAGCAAAACCGACATAAAACTCAATAAAACCAAAAATCTGCCGGCGCAACTGAGCGACGCCGAATGGCTCATGAGCATCCCGGGAACACCGAAGCAAAAGGAATGGCTCTCGACCAGTTGCGTTTTCTGCCACAGCCTTACGCATGTCCTGACCAGCAAATATGACGCTGAAGGTTGGCTGACGACGTTCAACCGCATGTCGAACTGGTCAGGGTCCAGCGCGTTTTTCAAGCCCGTGCTGTCGCCCTGGGCGAATCACGAGATGATTTCATTCACGAAAGGCGATGAAGAGCAGGCCAAGTACCTTGCCTCGATCAATCTGAGCACCGGTCCGGAGTTCAAATTTGAGCTCAAGACCATGCCCCGTCCGCAAGGGGACGATACGAAAGTCATCATCACGGAATACGACCTGCCGCGCCACGATGCTGAACCGCACGATGCGGTTTCCGACAAAGACGGAATGATCTGGTACTGCGATTTTGCCGAGGGAATCGTCGGCCGCTTGAACCCCAAGACCGGAGAGGTTAAGGAATGGGAAGATCCTTCGCCAAGGCCCGGGTTTCCGGGCGGGTTTCAGGCGCTGGAGCTGGACAGCCAGGGAAATCCCTGGGTGACGCGGCACGAACTCAACGGCTTTGCGAAATTCGACAAAAAGACCGAGAAATTCACGAACATGAGCCTTCCGGAAAATCAGGTGAGCCCGAAAACGCGGACTACTTTCCTGGCGATTACACCGGACGATAAAGTATGGGTGAAAGACAACGTGGACTTCAAGGCCTTCTGGTTCGATCCCCATACAGGGCGGTATCTCGGCCGCAATCAATATCCCGACGACGTCGTCAAGACTCCTCCGCACAATATCTATGGAATCCGGTCCGACTCAAAAGGAAATGAATACGGCGCTGACATCGACGGCAGCGGCATCGCCAGAATTGACGCGGAGACCGGGAAGGCGACGTACTATCCGACTCCGGCGCCAAATTCAGGTCCGCGGCGCATGCACATCGATTCCGACGACCGGCTCTGGATCGGGGAATATTACGCCAACAAGATCGCCCGCTTTGACACCAGGACAGGGCAATACCATGAGTGGGACCATCCCGTGAACTGGTTCAGCCCCTACGATGTGGCCCCGGCGAAGGACGGCAACATCTGGGCCGGCGGCATGAGCACGGACTTAATTTCGCGCATGAACCTGAAAACCGGGAAGTTCAACAACTACTTGATGCCGCGTGTGGACACCAATGTTCGGAGGGTGGATGTGGACAATACGGGCGCGCGGCCGGTTTTCTGGGTGGGGGAGAACCATCAATCCAAGATTGCGAAGGTTGAGCCCCTGGAATAAGGAATTTTCAGCATCCCTCTGTCGCCGTTTTTTTGACGACGCTGTGTTCCTGCACGGATTAGAAAATTCGGAGAGTGAGCCATGAAGCGATTCGCCCTGTTGTTGCCGTTTTTGATCGTTGTGCTTTGCGGGCCCATGAGCAGACGGGCGGTCGCGCAAGCGCGCAACGAAAAAGTCGAGCAGGAAATAATCAAGGTGGAAGACGAGCGGTTGCAGGCGTTCAAGAACAACGATGCGGCGACGCTCAACCGCATCTTTGACGACGACTTTACGTATACGAACACCAAGGGCGAAATCCACACAAAAGCCGAACTGATCGGCGATGTGACCTCCGGGAAACTGACGTACAACACCCTGGTGCATTCGGATGTTCACGTACGCGTCTATGGCGACACGGCTATACTGACCGGGCGAAGCGCGTCGGTGTACATGGAAAACGGCCAGGAAGGCGGCCGGACTCCCAGAAGGTATATGAACATTTTTATCCGGAAGAACGGACAGTGGCGCCTGGTCGCACGGCAGGAGACTCCCGTACTCGGAAAGTAATGAGGTCGTGGGCGTTTTCGATCCACACATTGTTGAAGTCGAGGGTGGAGTCTTCGCGCGCGCGTCCTATTTTACTGATTTCCCGTTCACCCGCCTGCGGGCGATTGGTTGTTCATCAACTGCGCGGATCGCCCCATTGTTACTGGCTTTCTTCACCTAATTTTCAGATGGATTGTTTCTAATTGTCCACACAGATCAGGGCACAAAGTTGTAAGTGGCTTTGAAATCAAGATTGGAAATCGCGCAAAGAAAAATTTGACGGAGGAATCCATGAAACGATTGACGTCCATGATGGGATCTGTACTTCTGGGTGTTTTGGTGGTTTGGAGCTCGTTTGCAGGGGCTGAATCTTCTTCAGCCAGACCGGCGGGCGCACCCGCGCAAAGCGCTAACTACAGTGTCCGCACATTGGCGCTTCCCGACAACAATAGCGGCGACATCGGCATGGACTACATCACGTACGACGCCGCCACAAACTCGGTGTGGGTGCCGGGAGGAAATACCGGAGCCGTTGATGTGATTGATGCGGCCACCGGCAAGGTGCGGCAGGTTACCGGCTTTCCCACCAAGGAGGTGGAAGTTGGCGGCGGCAAGCGCGTCGTCGGGCCCTCGGGCGTCACCGTTGGCGCTGGCGTTGTTTACATCGGCAGCCGCGGGGACTCCTCAATCTGCGCCGTCAACTCCCACACTCTGGCGCGCGGCGTCTGCGGCCACATCGACTCCACGCCCGACGCGGTTGTGTATATCCCGACGACCAAGGAAGTCTGGGTCAGTTCTCCCAGCGACAAGACCATCCGCATTTTGGATGGCAAGACGCTGAAGGAAAAAACAAAGCTCACTTTTGAGGGAGCCCCGGAAGGATATGCGGTGGACGCCAAGAATGGCCGATTCTATACCAACCTGGAAGATAAGGACCGCACACTGGTCATCGATCCAAAAACGCGCAAAACCATATCGACCTGGGAGCCGGGATGTGGGAAGGATGGACCGCGCGGATTGCAGGTGGACCCGGCGGCCGGCCATTTGATTGTCGCGTGCACGACTCTGGCAAAAGTTCTAGACACCGCGCATGACGGCGCCGTTCTTTCGCAAGTCGATACCGGAGCGGGCCTGGATGACATGGGCTATTCGCCAGTCACGCACATGCTGTACCTCGGCGCCGGAACCGCCGCGAAACTGACGGTCGCCAAGGTGGACGAAAAGGGCCAGCTATCGGTTGTCGCGCAGGTGCCTACGCAAACCGGTGTTCGCAACGCCGTGGTTGCCAAGGACGGAACTGTTTATTTGGCGCACTCGCGATTCGCGAATATCAGTGGGTTGATTGTAGTCACGCCCGAGAAGTAAGGGATCGAGGTAGGACAGGCACTCTTGCCTGTCCGGTTTTGTGCGCGTCAACAAAAATCTAAGCCGGACAGGCATGAGTGCCTGTCCGACTGAAATTTCCTGAAAAAATGCGCGACCTGATTTAATTTACTGCTGGGTAGGCGCGCTTTGTTTTTCCCCGCGGACCCATGCGGCGATGATTTTCCAATCCGGATCGTCCTGGGAAGCAAATTGCCTTCCTCCACCGTGCATGCGATTGGAATAGTCGCCGCCAGCCTCCGGCGCCAGCGGATGCATGACGAGTACGCTTTCCGCCGGGTTTCCGGGAACCACGTAACGCGAGACGCGGCGGAAGATGCGCACGGATTGTTCCTCATCCCACATCGCGGCGCCCGGCGACAGCTTTTCCAGATAGGCAGGCGCCCCGCCATCCCCGCGCCCCGAATGGCAGACGTAACAACGCGCATGGCCGGGCCTCTTTTTCAGGAAGATAGGCTCGACGCGCGTTTTGAAGAATTCGTAGTTTAGAGACGGAGTCGTGGCGGAAGCTGCCGGCGCGGCGGCGGATTGCGCCCCAGTGAAGGGAGGCGCACACAGAAAACTCGCCGCTACGATCAGGCCTGCGCCGATTGTCTTTAGATTGATTCTGGCAATCATGTTCGCTCCCGTTAAGGCATCACCAGCGTGCTGACGTTTCTTGCTCCCTCTCCTACCTGCACGTTCGCGAGCACTTTCAGCGTTTTCGGATCGATTGCGGCAACCGACCGGAGTCCGGGATTGACCACGTAGAGCGTCTTGCCGTCCGGAGTAAAAGCGAGCCATTGCGGACCCGATCCGATCGCAGGGCGTCCCGGCAGATTGAGCACCGGCAACGTGACGCGTCCCAACGGTTTAAGGTCCGGAAGCGAATACGCCAAAACAGCGTTGGCAGTGGCGTAGTTGATCCAGAAAGTCTTGCCGTCAGGGGCCACGATGCTGCCGTGCGAGGTGTTCGGGGGGAAGTCGGTGGTCTCTTCGGGGAATTTGATCCTTTGCACCTCGGCGCGCTTCGCGAAATCCACCACCGCAAATCCGCCCATGCCCTGCAACTGCACGAAAATCCGGCGGGCCGCGCCGTCGGGGCCGCTCTCGATGGACATGGTGAGCACGGGCAAGTCGAAAGGAACTTCCCAGATGGGCTGGTCGGTCTTGAGATCGATGACGCTGAGGAATTTTCCGGAGGGCGAGCCGGCAATCGCATACTTGCCGTCATCGGTCACGTAGAGGTCATGAATCCCGGCGCGCATGGGGATCTTCTTGATCGTCTGCAGAGTGGCGGTGTCGATAATTTCGATGCCGCCCACCGGAGGTTTTTCCCGGATAGAGACCAACACCCGCTTTCCATCCTTGGTGACAACGGGAAGGTTGGGATCGCCGCTCATGGGAACCATCTTGATGATTTTCGCGGTCTTTGTATCCACCACCACGAGGGCAGTTTCCGCCTCGTCCGTGATGTAGGCACGGCTGCCGTCGGGGGCAAAGGTCACCCCATGCCCCGCCTCGATTCCTTCGATGACTTGCACCACTTTGTTCGTCGCCGGGTCGATGACTTCAACGGTGTCCCCGGCGCCGTTCATGACGTAAATGCGGGCCGTCCGGGCCGCCACGGGCACCGCTACCAGAATCCAGCCTGGGCAGTTGCCCGCGTTCCGAACCTTTTACCTCAGGCAATCCGACAGTACGCTTGATCCGTTGCAAATGAAAATTTCTTTTTTATTCCAGCGGCTGCACGCGTACCAGAAAACCTTCATGGTCCACGAACCAGACCGTGACCGGGCTGGTGGAATTATCGATCCAGGTCCGGCGATCATGCGCGTAGGGCTCGGGCATCATGTACTGGGTCCATTGCTCGTTCTTGGGATTGAAGCGCATCAGGCGGCCGGATTGCAACCCGCCTGCCCAAATTTCACCGTTCTTGTCAGGAAGCGCTTCGTAGAACGTGTCGTACTGGACCGGGGAATACCATTCGCTGAGCTTGTGCGTTTCAGAATCCATCCGGATCAGCATGCCGCCGCGGCCGCCGAACCACGCATTTTGTTGCAGGTCGAATCCGCCCCTGGCACCGACGGAATAAGCGGGGCCTTCGGATTCCATGACCGTCATTTTTCCGGTTCTGGTATCGAGGATCAGTCCTCCGCGCGCCGTGCCTCCGGACCAAAATTTTCCGTCTGGCGTGACGATGCTGTCATAGGTGGCCTCGCCTGAATATTTGCCGCCGGTGGCCTCCTTGTACGACCACTTCTGGACGACCTGGCCCGTCTTGCTGTCGATTTTGGCAACGCCGTCGCCGCGCGAATCATAAACAAAACCTTGATCGTCCATGGCGAAATTGCTGAAGGCCGAGCCATTGTCGCGGCCTCCTTCGACTTTGAAGCGACGGATGATCTGCCCATTCTTGGCATCGAGAGCAGTCAGATAGTGATCCCAATTTTCCGAGAACCAGACAATGTCGTTTTTATCGACCCACACGCGATGCGTGCCGGGCAGCACGTTTGGAGTATCGGCGTCCTTGCCCGGGATGCGGTATTCCTTGACCGCTCCGGTGCGCAGATCGAGCACACCGGCGTAGGGACTGCGATGCGCCGTGTACCAGATATTTCCCCTGGAGTCGCCATGCACATCATGCGGGGCGAGCAATTCACGGGGCAATTCATATTCGGTGACGATCACCTTCGTCGATGCGCCTTTCGGGCGGGGAAGGAAATATAGCGGCTCGTCCGGAGATTCCGGGCCGCGCACTTGGGAAAGCCATTTGGACAGCATGGCTTCGTCCCGCAGTTGCGGTTGGTGAGCGCGATCGATGGACGTGGGCGTAGGATTTTCCGCGAGGATGAGGGGAGAACCTCCGCCGCGAGCCATCATCTTGCGCAGGATCAGGGCCCAACTTCTCTGATCGAAACGATTGCGAAAGATTTGCTGATACGAATGACAGCCGAAACCGCACGTAAGAGTGAAAACTCGCTTTTCCTCGCCGCTGCCCGGAAGATTCAGCATCCATTCCGAGCCCGTCAGTTGGGAAAGCGTTTCGGGCGTGGCTGGCACGAATTCCGTGTTGCTGATGCGCGTAAGGGCGATATCCGCAAGCTGGCTCGGCCCTTCAATCCGAACACCTTCCTTCACGTAGGGCTGGTATTCGCGGGGAAGCGGGACACGAAGCGTGTATTCGCCGGTTTCCAGGACCGGAAACTCATATTTTCCTTCCGCATTGGTATAGACCGTGGTGCGGATCGCGGTTTTCGCGGAAATCAGCTGCACGCCCATTCCCTCGAGCGGGGTTCCGTCCACTTCATGCACCGCGCCTCGAGCGCCTCCCAGCAGCGATGCTCTCTTCTGCGCGGGTGACGCCGCGAGCGTCACGCACAGCAATATCGGGATGCAAATTGCCATCCGCCGGACGGCTTGAATGGTCATGATGGGTCTTTGTCTTTCCATGGGGTCTCCGGCTTGGTGGCGCAAACTTTTCCTTTCGCAAAATCCCGCGCGATCGCTCAGTGTTTTGCTCGGTACCGGGGATTCGGAGGAGGGTTCTCGGAGTCAAAGCAGCACCCCTCCTTGATATAGCTCAGCAGGTCGGCAATGTCCGCAGGCTTCAGCGTGGCGCCGAACGACGGCATGCCCGGCCCGCCGTTGCGAATCTTGTCCGCCACGCTTTGCTCGGTGATGGGATCTTCTGAATTGGAAAAAGTCGGCCGCTTAAAGAGATCCTTTAATTGCGGGCCGGTCTTTACGAATTGATTGTGGCAAACCCAGCACTTGTAGTAGTAAAGCTCTTCGCCGCGCAGCGGGCCGCTCTTGGCCGTGGTCTTGTAGGTGTAAATTTCCGTGGAGCGTTGGTAGTCGTCCTTTTGCGCCGGCTTATCCGGAGGATTTTGCGATGCGCCCTGCGCACGGGCCGGCTGATGCAATGGCCCAAGCAGCCAGACCAAACCCAACAAGGCCAGGGTAAGCCCTGCGGCTACTGCCCTCCGTGGCTCCATTTTGCACTTCATCCAACGCTTCATGCCGACTCCCGCAATAGGCTCTCGCCCACGACCGGCGCGGAGATTCGAATCGCCCGTCTAGTTCAACGACTGGATTAAGGCAATTTTGGCCTGGTGATTTTCTCCAATCAGCATGCTCGGCGGGTTCGTCATGTCATAGGTGCGAACGCGGCGGATGTTGATGTTGGAGTTGGGAAGCAGATATTGGATCATCTGCCCGGTCTTTGGATTCAGCCGCGTCACGTAATCGGTTGGAGTTCCACCGGTCCACGCAAAGCCGGCCGCGTCCAGCGCAACTCCGTAGGGGTCGTCGTCCCCGAGGGCGGCCCATTCCTGGAATTTCTTGGTCTTGGTGTCAAAATGGCCGATCTTTTTGGCGTTGATTTCGGCAAACCATAGCTGATCGTCAGCGGCCATTTCAATGCGGTGGGGGAAGGACATCGGCGTCGGTGTTGGATAGAGTTCGGTTTTGCCGGTCTTGCTGTCGATCGTTCCGATGTAGCGATTGCCCGTATCGCCCCAGTAGCAGGTGCCCTTCGAATCCATGGCGACGCCGTACATGAAGTGGGTGTCCTTTTCGCCGTTGGGGCCGGTCCCGTTACGCGTGCCGAGGTCGAACTTCCAGCCCGGGTAGGCGGGGTAGCCGTTTACTTTTCCGGTCTCTGGATCGAGGATAAAAATGTTGCGATTGAACGGGTCATCGAAGCAAACCGTGCCGTCTTTTCCGACCGCTATAAAAGTATTGCGCACAAACTCATTGTCGAAATCTTTCGGGATGCGATAGGACGTAATTTTTTCGGTCTTTTTGTCCATGGTGGCGACGCCGCCCTGGAAGGCCCGGCCGATCCAGGGATTGCCCTTGGGATCGAGAGCGACGCCGAGGGAACCCGTCGGGAATCCGGGTTTTATTTCCGGCAGAGGCCATTCCTTGAACTCCCCGGTGCGCGGATTGAGCCGCCCGATAATGGGCGCGACAAAGTCGGCGTACCAGATCATGCCCTCGGAATCCATGACCGCATCGTGCGGTTCGCCGTCGCGCCTCGGCAGATCGTATTCGGTGATGACGACCTTGGTGGATTCACCTTTTGGGCGCGCATACGGCTTGAACTGGTAATCCCATTCCGATTTAGTGCTGAGATTAATTGTGGCCAGGTAGTTGGCCAGAGCCTCATCCGAGGCCTGCAGCGGCACATGAAACGGGAGGCTTTCGGGATGCGTGTCATTCGCTGAAGGGGTGTGATTGCGCATCCGGAGAATTGTGGCCTTCCATTCCTCGGGGTCGTGCGTGCTCTTCAGAATTCGGGACATGCTATGGCACACGCCGCATTCGGTGACGGACTTTGCCTGTGCGGGAGTCCCGGGAAGGCTGTTGACGATTTCCGCCGGCGTCAGTTGGTCCACCAGAACGAACGTCGAAACTTTTCGGAGCTTGATGTCAGCCTTGGTGGTCTCCGCGCCGACGGTGACGGGCATGCTGCGGTTCGGGACTTCGTATCCGGTGGCCCGGACGGAGACGGTGTATTCCCCGGGTTTTATTTTGTCCGCGGGAAAAGCATACCGGCCCTGGGCATCGCTAACCACCGTGATGGTGATGTTGCCGGTCGCCTGCTTTGCTTTCACCAGGACGCCTTCCATGGGCCCTTCGGCGTCGGAACTGACAATGCCGGTCAAGGAGGCGGAGGACTGACTGATTGCGGGAATCTGCAGCAACAAACAGGCGAAAACTCCAACTGCAAGGGAATACAACTTTTTCTTCACGACATCCTCCCAGCCTTCTTGAGCATTTCAGCAGAGGTCTCCGGAACGGAGAGCCTTTGGAAGGCAATTATATACAATGCAATTTCCAATAGAAGGAAACTGAATTAAATTTCATTTTAGGTTCATTTTACATATTCGGGCCGGTGCTAAGTTGAAGATCGCGTATACCCGCGACTGCTGCAACACCAGACTACCAGCGCTAAGGGGCTTGCGAATCAAGCAAAGAGGATGGTCAAGATGCTCAGGTTCAGGGTGATGAGGGCTCTGCCCCTACTTGTATTGGCTTGCGGGGCGGCGCTCGCCCAAACATCGGGCCCGGCTGCATTGACCGGCATGGTGACTTCGGACACCGGCGGACCCATGGAAGGCGTGGTGGTCAGCGCCAAACCGGTGGGGGGAAAAATCACGGTCAGCGTGCTCAGCGACCAAAAGGGGCGGTACGCATTTCCCGCGGATCGTTTGAAGGCCGGCGATTATGAAATCAGGATCAGAGCCACTGGCTACGATGCAGCCAATCCCAAGATGGCCGCAACCGTAAAGGAAAAAGCGGCCGCCAAGGTCGATATCAAGCTGGGCAAGACACAAAACCTGGCTGCTCAGCTTACTTCCGCGGAATGGCTCCTGAGTATTCCCGGCACCCAGGCGCAAAAGGAAAAATTGTATCGAGATTGCGTCCTTTGCCACACGCTCACTCCAGTTCTGGGTAGCACCTATAGCGCAGAGGAATGGCAGACCACGCTGGTGCGAATGTACAACTGGTCCGAGGGTGGATCGCTGCAGAAGCCTCTGCTTGCGCCGCTCCGGTCAGGGCCAAGGGCCGGAGACGAAGAATTTGCAAAATATCTGAGCTCTATTAATCTCAGCGCCGGCCCGACACATAATTTTGAACTCAAGACATTGCCCCGCCCGCATGGCGCGGACACCAAGGTGATCATCACGGAGTACGACCTGCCGCGGGCCGATGCCGAGCCGCATGAAGCGGTCGCGGACAAGGATGGGATAGTCTGGTACTCGGACGAAGCCGAGGGCATTGTCGGCCGGCTGGATCCCAAGACCGGCGCAACCAAGGAGTGGCAGGATCCATCGGCCAAGGCGGGATACCCCGGCGGGCTTCACGATATGGAGCTTGATCGCGACGGCAATCCGTGGGCGGGGAGGCACGAGTACAACGGCTTTTTGAAGTTTGACAAGCAGACGGAAAAATTCGTCGATTACGTCATTCCGAATGTCAGTCCTTATACACGGCCCACTTTTCTGGCCTTACGCCCGGACGGAAAGGTGTGGCTGAAGGACAACACCGATTTCAAGATATTCCGGTTCGACCCCAACAACGGGGAGTACGTGGGCTATGACGAATATCCTCCGAACTTGAATTTGAAGAGCGAGGAACCGGCCACGGTCGGCGGGACGCGTTCTGGCCAGGTTCACCACAGCATTTACGGCATGAATACAGATTCGCAGGGGAACGCGTACGGCGCGGACATCGGCGTGGGCAACATCATCAAGGTTGACGCAAAGACGGGGAAGACCACGTTGTATCCGACTCCGACGCCCAACTCAGGGCCTCGTCGCATGCACTTCGACTCCAGCGATCATCTCTGGATTGGTGAGTGGTGGGCGAATCAGCTCGCGATGTTCGATCCCGAGACGGAAAAATTTCAGGAATGGCCCGTTCCCATTCCCTTTTACGGCCCGTATGACGCCGTCCTGGACAAGGCCGGCAACGTGTGGACCGGGTCGATGAGCGTCGACACCATCCTGCGATTTACCCCCAAGACCGGGCAATTCCGGCAGTACCTGATGCCGGCATTGGGCGTGAACGTGCGCAGGATCGATGTGGATGACAACGGGAAATCGCCGGTCTTCTGGGTGGGGGAAAACCGGCGGGCGAAAATTGCCAAGGTGGAGCCGCTGGAATAATCGGATTGCAGAAAAATTGAAGCGCCGTCATTCCGTTCACGGAGAATGTTCTCGGTGAACGGAATGACGGCGTTTTGTTTACGCGCAACCCTTAAGGGGAACGGAATCGGTTCTCCGGAAATTCGCGGCGGCGAAGCCCGAGCCTCGCCGCTGTCTTTTCAGTTGTTTTTGGCTTCCAGATTCTTCTTGATGCGCGTCTGCGCGCTCAGGCAGATCTTCCAATCGGGGTGAGCCTGGTCGCCGCGGTTGACGAACACGCGCATGATCCACGTTACAGGCTTGGTCCCCTTGCCTTGCAGGTTCTGCTGGATGACCACGTTGTTGAACGTAAACATCTTCATCTGCAGGACCGGCTCGCCGGGTCCCACGCTCTGACCAGGATACAGCTTCTGCGCGTAGGAGAGTTGGGCGACGTGCTGCAGCATGGGCATGTCCATGTCCGCAGTAATCGTTTCATGATAGACATCGGAGTGGGATCCCCAGACGTCTCCGTTGGGATGCCATTCGCTGTTCTTCAAAATCATCCAGACGCGCAGGACTTCCGCTTGCGAAGGATCCGCGGGCTTGAAATCGCCAACGGTCTGGCACGGATTGATGCAGGGCGCGTTAGGATCTTTCGGCACCGCAGGAGGATCCACGTCCAGGGCTCTTTCCTTCGGCAAGGGAATATCCAGGAAAGCGAAGGCTTCCCATGCGCCGTGATTTTTCGCCCACAGATGAACGAAGCGTTCGTTGTGGTGAATGCCAATTTCCCGCGCGACGTCGCCGCGGAAGTCAGTGGTGCGGACGTCAAGCGCGCCTTCGTTGTTGGCGGCCAGTTCGTCCAGATTCTCCAGCACCAGCGCCTTGCTATGCTCGTCTCCGGAGGAGTTCACCCACTTAAAATTTTCGTTCATCAGGGGAGTAGCTGCTTTTTTGTCGCGTTTTTGCAGGGCTTCGTCGAAGTCATGCCTGGCCTTCAGAAAACCCGCATCGACCTTTGCGGTTTCGCTCACCCCGTACTGCAGCACCCATTTTTCAAACCCCGCATAGCCCTTCTCATCGCCTGCGCTCACCGGCATGGCGCCGACGCCGGACATGCCAGCAATCAAGACAATCGTCAGAAGCGCCATTGCGAAAAAACGTGTCATGTTTTTCTCCTCCTCCGAGGCTACTACTTGCAAGCCACGATACCATAGGGGCAAGTGGTCTAAATCCAGCGAAATCCAAGTTAAATACAATTTCATGTTCAGTTCATTCTGCCCGGAGCGCAGGTGCTAGCATATTTGGCCATAGTCGGTAGCAGACCAACTGACCTGGGCGGAAGCGGTTCCCGCCGGGCAGACTTCACAGCTTGGGGTGGAAAAAAATGCAGAAGGCCTTGATGCCGCGCGTACTTTGCGCTGTTTTCGCGCTTCTTTTATCACTATCCGCACTGCCCGTAATCCATGCACAGGTGGTCGGAGCAACGTTAAGCGGAACAGTCACCGATCCGTCCGGATCGACAGTACCGAACGCCACCGTTGAAATTAAGGCCGTGGCCACCGGCGTCGTCCGAACCGTCACCACGGACACGGCGGGTTTGTATTCAGTACCCAATCTATTGCCGGGAGTCTATGAGGTAACCGGCAGCGCATCGGGATTTGCGAAGGTGGTGCAACCCGGCGTAACGCTCACGGTCGGTGCGCAGCAGGAATTGAGCATCAAATTGCAGGTCGGCCAGGTGAGCCAGACGATTGAAGTCGCCGCTCAGGCCCCGCAGGTCCAACTCACATCTTCTTCGATTACCGCGACGGTCAACGAGACCACCGTCCGCGAGTTGCCCCTGAACGGCCGCTCCTGGACGGACCTGGCCACGCTGCAGCCCGGTGTTGCCAATATGGCCGCCGAGCAGCCTGGCATCAGCGGAACGTCCAGCGCATCGGCGCGCGGGATTCGCGGGTTCGGCAACCAGTTGACGATCTCCGGCGGACGCCCCGGGCAGAACAACTACCGCTTGGACGGAATCAGCGAAAACGATTACTCGAACAGCAGCCCGGGCAGCGTGACTGGCGGCGCGGCGGGAGTCGACGCCATCGCGGAGTTTTCGGTGGTGACCACCAACTATAGCGCCGAGTACGGGAGGACGTCGGGCGGCGTGATCAACGCCATCACTCGCTCCGGTACCAACCAGTTCCACGGGGATGTGTACGAATTCCTGCGCAACAGCGCTCTGGATGCGCCCAATTTCTTTGATGCGGGAGGCAAAGTGCCCCCATTCCGAAGAAACCAGTTCGGCGCATCCGGGGGAGCGCCGATCATCAAGAACAAGACCTTTGTCTTTGGGAACTATGAGGGGCTGCGCCAGTCGCTGGGCACTACGTTTAAGGATATCGTGCCGTCAGCGGCCGCCAGGAACGGGCAGATCCATAATAGCAACGGGGATCTCTGCACGATTGGCATCGTCGCCGGGAATTGCACATTTGTGAACTCCGCGGGGACTGTCGGTGTGGACCCCAAAATCGTGCCGTTCCTTGCGCTGTGGCATCTGCCAACTCCCGGCCTGCCGCTGCTTGGTTCGGGCGATACTGGGAACTACGTATTTGCGGCTCAACAGGTCACGTCGGAAAATTTCTTTACCACCCGTGTGGACCATAGGTTCTCGGATTCTGACAGCATGTACGGCACTTTCCTGTGGGACCACGCGCAGGGCACATTGCCTGATCCGCTCAACACCGTGGTGGTCGGGCAGAAAACAGGCCACACGCTCTTTACGGTTGAGGAAGACCACACGTTCAGCCCTCAATTTCTCAACAGCATTCGTCTGGGTTACAACCGGTCGACTGCGTTTACCGGCGGCGGCCTTTCCGCGCTCAACCCTGCCGCGCAGGGCGCGGCCACCAGCGCCGTACCGCCCTATGATGCCCCCCTGCTGCAACCGACTGGAATCACGTTCTTCGGCGGCGGCGTGAACAACCAGAGTCAGGCGCATTTCGCCTGGAATTCCTATCAGGTGTATGACGACGCGTTTCTGACCAAGGGCAAGCACAGCATCAAACTCGGCTTTGCCTTCGAGCAGATGCAGGATAATTACCAGCAGCAGGCGAGAGTCGGCGGACTGGCCGGATTTGGTTCGCTAGCGAATTTTCTCACGGATATTGCCAGTAAATTCCAGGTGACCTTCCCGCTGGGAATTTCTCCGCGCGGTTTGCGGCAGAGCCTCTATGCAGTTTACGTTCAGGATGATTATCGCTTGAAGCCGAATTTCACCCTTAACCTGGGAATGCGTTATGAGTTCACCACTGCCCCCGCCGATGTGAAAGGAATGCTAGGCAGGCTGCTCAAACCCACCGATGCGGCTCCTACCACCGGAAATCCGTTTTTTAAGAATCCTACTCTGCGTAATTTCGAGCCACGCCTCGGATTCGCATGGGATCCATTCAACAACGGCAAGACTTCCATCCGCGGCGGCATCGGATTGTTCGATGTTCTCCCGCTGGCCTACGAATACTCGAACTTCGCCAATAACTCGGCTCCCTTCGCTCCGCAGGGGAATGTAAACAGCCCCACTCTGGCGCAGGGTGATTTCCCGGCAAATGCGTTGACCAAAGCCACAAACCCCGGCGCTTTGCGCGTCAGCTACGTGGAACCCAAACCCCATCGCAATTACGTCGAGCAGTGGAATTTCAGCATTCAACGCCAACTCGCCTCCAATTTGACGGCCACGGTCGCTTACATCGGCAATCACGGCGTTCACATGGAGTTCCGTGGGGACGATATGAACGCGGTCCAACCCACTCTTACACCAGCGGGCTACCTGTATCCTTGCGGACCGAACGGAAGTGGAAACAACTGCGCTACTGGTTTCCTTCCGACCGGCACTCAGGCGGTTCCGATCAAGAGTACGGTGCTGAATACAAACTTCGGCCGCATTGACAACACCAATTGGGGTGGCGATACCCATTACAACGCCCTCACTGTTTTGGTTCAGCAGACCTTCAGCCACGGTTTCCAGGTCCAGGGCGCATACACCTGGTCCAAGACCTTCGATCAGGGATCCGGGTCCTATCTTTCCGACCCTTTCAACAACTCCATCTCCAACCTGTTTTCGGTGGACAAGAACCTGCGGCACAGCGTTTCGGATTTTGATGTCACGCACAACGTGACGATGAACGCCACGTGGGTCCTGCCGACACCCAAATCGCTCGGGTCTGCCGCGGAATTTGCGCTTGGCGGCTGGCAAGTGGGAGGCATTGTGTCGATCAGGACGGGCCTGCCGTTTACGCCGCAAATTGGGGGCGATCCGCTAGGCGTAAAGACCGACGATTTCGATTACCCGAATCGGAGCAAGGCCGCGGCGTGTGCATCGGCTGTCAATCCCGGCAATCCAAACGCCTACATCAATCTCAGCTGCTTCAGCCTACCGGTTATACCCAGCGGCCTGACCGCTGCTCAGTGTGCTCCTTTCGGAGTTGCCGCCAATGGCACCGGAGGAATTGCAGGCACCTGCGCCAACCTGATCGGTAACGGGGGCCGCAACTCGATCCGGGGGCCGGGACTTTTCGACCTGGACTTCTCGGTCTTCAAGAACAACTACGTTCGCAGAATCTCCGAGACGTTCAACGCGCAATTCCGGGCGGAGATATTTAACATTACCAACCGGAACAACTTCCTGTCACCCACCGCCAACGCCGCGATCTTTAATACGAACGGGGCTGCGGTTGGAGGCGCGGGATCGATCAACGGAACCAGCACGACGTCCCGGCAGGTACAGTTCGGATTGAAGGTGATCTGGTAGTCGGCCACGCAGGAAGCGAGTTGCCCGCTGCGTCGCGTCGGAGCGACACAGCGGGCAGCCTCGTAGTAAATGGAAAGTGCCGGGAAGAGCATTTGCTGTCATCCTGATTCGGCTACGATCAGGATGCCCAAACAGGCATTTGGGTTGAAGGCAGCGTAGCTGTCGATTTTTTTCCTGCGCGGTCGCGTCGCGGGATTCTGAGAGGGCATGGCAATGAAGAAAATCATCTTCGCGGTTGGGTTGGCAATTATCGCTGTGCTGGCTACTTCGGTGAAGGGCGCGGGCCCGTCCGTCGCACTCAGCGGCATCGTAAGTTCGCAGCCCGAAGGGCCGATGGAAGGTGTCGTAGTGACCGCCAAGCGCGCCGGCAGCACGATTGCCGTCAGCGTGGTCACCGACAAGACAGGGCTGTACTCGTTTCCCGCGGACCGACTGCAGGCGGGAGATTACAAGCTGACCACGCGAGCTGTCGGCTATGGCCAGCCGGACACGCAGACGGTGACCGTCGATCCCGCGAAGAAGAAGGAACTGAATCTGAAACTGTCGAAAGTCGAGAATCTGGTGGGCCACGTCACCTGGGGAGAATTTCTCAACAGCGTGCCGGGGACGCAAGCACAAAAAGACCAGTTGTACAGCTGCGTCGGCTGCCACGCCCCTACGCCGATCATGCAAAGCACGTATGACGCGCCCGGTTTCGAGACGACCATCGTGCGCATGCACAATTGGGCGCCCTCCAGTTCCTTGAGCAATCCGCAATTGCTGCCGTATCGCACCGAGCAGAATCCGAAGGACGCGGATTTTGCCAAATTTCTCAGCACCATCAATATGGGCGGCGACCGCACCAAGCTGGCCTACGACCTGAAGACCATGCCGCGCCCCAAGGGCAAGGCGACGCGCGTGATCGTGACCGAATACGATCTGCCGCGAGCCGGCGCTGAACCGCACGACGCGATCGTCGACGCCCAGGGAATGATCTGGTACGACGATTTTGGGCAATCGGTTCTGGGACGGCTGAATCCGAAGACCGGCGAGACTAAAGAGTGGCCGATGCCGATCCTCAAGCAAGGCGTTCCTCAAGGGTCTCTGTGTCTGGCGGTCGATAAAGACGGTAATGTGTGGATTGCGCGGCCGTTTCAAGCGGGGATCAACAAGTTCGATCCCAAGACCGAGAAGTTCAGCGGCTGGCAGGAGCCGCCGGAATTCAACAACGACGGTTCGCGCACCACGTTCCTTGCGCCTTTTTCCGACGGGACGGTCTGGTTTGACGACACGCACAACATGCGGTTGAACCATGTCGATCCGAATAGCGAGAAGGTGAACAGCTTCGCCGCCTATCCCGGAATGAAGCTGTCGTACACGGGCTCGGGCGAGCGCGGCCCGGCGCCGCGCGGACATTCGATGTACGGAATTGCTGTCGACTCCAAGGGAACTGTCTACTGGGCCGATATTGCCGGAGGAAATGTAGGAGAATTGGATCCTGAAACCGGCAAGACCACGCTCTATCCACCCCCCACGGTCAATTCCGGCATTCGCCGCATGCACATGGACTGGGAAGATCAGCTGTGGTTTGGAGAAAGTTACGGCGACAAGATTGGAATGTTCGACACCAAGACCAAAAAAATCAAGGAATGGGACGATCCAACCAAGTGGGACGCTCCCTACGACGTAGTCCGTGACAAATCGGACCACGTGTGGACCGGCAGCTGGTCCACCGATCTGGCCACGCGGCTGGACCTGAAAACCGGAGAAATCGTGCAGTATCTTCTGCCGACGACCGACACAAATATTCGCCGCGTGGAAGTCATTAACACAACCAATCCGCCGAGCTTCCTGATCGGGGAAAACCATCACGGCAAGATCGCCATCGTGCAGCCTTTGGAATAAGCAGGACCGATGAAACCAATTCTCCGGGCCCTCTGTGCTGCAATTTTCGCTTGTGCGGGTGCGTTCGTGGGCTTTGCGCAGCCGGTGGCTTTGACCGGGATCGTCAGCTCACAAGCCGAAGGGGCCATGGAAGGCGTACTGGTCAGCGCAAAAAAAGCGGGCGGAACGGTCACCGTGACCGTGGTGAGCGATCGCGCGGGCCGTTACGCCTACACCACCAGCCAGCTGGCGCCGGGAGAATACGAACTGAGCATCCGGGCCACGGGTTATGAAATGGCCGGTCCGAAACTGACGGTGACCATTGGCAAGGGAAAGAGCCAGGCGAATATCCGCCTGCAAAACGCGCAAGATCTTACTTTTCAGCTCACGGATGCCGAATGGTTGATGAGCATGCCGGGGACGCAGGATCAGAAGGAATTGATCTACGAAAATTGCGTGCTCTGCCACACGCTTACGCCGGTGATGAAAAGCACGTACGACGCGGCGGGGTGGAAGACCACGTTTCAGCGCATGTGGCACTGGGCTTCGGTGAGCGCCATTTACAAGCCTGTTCCTTCGCCCGTCCCGCAAGGCGCCTGGAGATTCGGAATCACGGAGACCGCCGACCTGCAGGCCACGGACGAGGAGTACGGAACGTTTCTGGCCTCGATCAATTTGAGCTCCAAGCCCAGGATTGATTTCGATTTCAAGACGCTGCCGCGGCCCAAGGGCGAGGATACGAAGGTCGTCATCACCGAGTACGACCTGCCGCGCGCGGATGCCCAGCCGCACGACGTGGTGTCGGATGCGGAAGGCATCGTCTGGTACACGGATTACGCGGACGGGATCCTTGGCCGGCTCGATCCCCGCACGGGCAAAATCGAGGAATACGTGAATCCCCTGGAGAAGGCCGGCATTGCGGGCGGATTCCACGACATTCAGCTGGATGTAAACGGGAATCCCTGGCTGGGGCGCCACGAATTCAACGGCTTCACGATGTG
>JAIQFG010000042.1 GCA_020073375.1 Terriglobia bacterium
ACTTCAATCTGCCGCAGCAAATTCACGATCTGCTCCGGCTTGTATCTCTTCATCGGCATGACCGGTCTTCCTCCAAGTGAATTCTCTCTCATTTCACCTGGTACAAAAACCCCCGGTCAGGTCACCTTCAATACGGCGGGTTCTGATGCGATTTCTTGATACTCGTCGCTCAAATTAGGTGTCAAGCCGCGCACTGTGGGCACGGATGCGAAATTAGGCGGTCTTACGGAAAATTCTTTCGTACAGGACAGGAAGCAAGAAAAGTGTAAGTAGGGTCGAGCTCGCCAAACCTCCAATCACGACCGAGGCGAGAGGCCGCTGCACCTCTGCTCCTGTAGAAGTCGCAACAGCCATGGGGATAAACCCGATGCTGGCCACGCAGGCAGTCATCAGGACGGGGCGGAGTCTGCGTCGAGCGCCAGCAAGGACGGCAGCCCGCACAGGCTCCCCGGTTTGCCGTAATTGGTTGATAGAGCTCACTAGCACAACGCCGTTCAGCATGGCCACTCCAAAAAGAGCAATAAAGCCAACCGACGCTGAAAGATTTAAGTTCATGCCGCGAATCCAGAGCGCCGCGATACCTCCGACCAGAGCAAAAGGCACATTTCCGACAACAAGCAGCGCCTGCTTCACTGAAGTGAACGTGAAGTAGAGCAGGACAAAAATCCCCGCAATGGCGACCGGAACGATGAGCGCCAACCGGCTCATGGCACGCTGCTGATTTTCAAACTGCCCGCCGTATTCAATAAAATAGCCGGGCGGGAGAGCGATCTGCTGGTCGAGCTTCGCGCGTACCTCGGCGACAAAACTGCCCAAATCACGGCCGCGCACATTTGACATAACAACGATGCGCCGTTGTCCTTCTTCCCTTTCGATTTTTTCAGGACCGCGCGTCACTTCCACGCTCGCGACCTGATCCAGGGTAACTTGTTCGCCGGCCGGCGCGCGGAGAAGAATGGAGCGCATCGCGTCGGGATCGGTCCGATAACGGTCGGGCAGGCGTATGGCCACGGTATAGCGTTTTTGGCCATCAATCACTTGCGAGATCACGGAGCCGGAACCTCCCGCAGTGACTGCTTCCTCGACATCGGTCACGTTTAGTCCGTAGCGGGCTAGCGCCGCTCGGTCCACGGTCACAGATAGCTCGGCAACGCCACTCGTAACCTCCATTTGAGCGTCTGCCGCCCCGCGCACTGTGGACACTACGCGCAATACCTGCTGGCCCAGCGCATCCAGCGTACGGAAATCATCGCCAAAAACCTTAATGGCCAAGTCGGCCTTCACGCCGGAAATGGTTTCGTCAATGCGCATGGCCATGGGCTGCGTGAAGTTGTAGGCAATTCCCGGGATACGTCCCAGTTCCTTGTCCAGGGCAGCGATCAAATCCTCCTTGGTGTGGAACCGTTTCCATGCGTTCATCGGTTTGAGCAATAAATACGTATCGCCTTCGTTGATTCCCATGGCTTCAGTGGCGAAATCAGGGCGGCCGATCTTGATCACAACGTCCGAAATTTCAGGGAAAGTCCGGAGCCGCTGCTCGATGCGCTTGCTGATTTCCACTGAATCCGTCAGCGAAACTCCTGGAAGCTTGCGCGTCTCCACCAGGATCGACCCTTCGTCGAGTCGTGGCATGAACTCCGTGCCAATGAAGAAAAGCGAGCCGATTGCCACGGCTAGAACGGTCGCCGCCGCACCGACAGTCATCCATGGGCGGTCCATCGCCGACTCAAGCAGGCGCGCATAGCGACTGTTGAGCCCTGCCATCCAGTGATGTTCTCGCTCGCGGGCTCGACCCAGGGGGATTCCTTTGCGGAAGGCGAACGAAACCATCATAGGTATCATGGTCAGCGCGAGAATGAGCGACCCGGCAAGAGCCGCGCATACGGTGATCGCCATGGGACGAAACATGCGGCCCTCTAAACCTTGCAGGAACAAAATCGGCAGATAGACTGCGATTATGATGATTACCGCGAAGGTCATGGGCCGAGCGACTTCATGCGCCGCGCGCCGCACCGATTCCAGCGGTGTTTCGTGCGCGTGGCTCTGCTCCAGGCGGTGGACGGAATTCTCCATCATGACCACCGCTCCATCCACAATCATTCCGAAATCGATGGCTCCAAGGCTCATGATATTTGCGCTGATCCCAAACAGCCGCATTCCCAGGAAACTGAAGAGCATCGAGAACGGAATGATCGAGGCCGTGATGATCGCAGCACGGAGATTGCCTAGAAACAGCAAGAGGACGACTGTGACAAGCACGAATCCCTCGAATAGATTCTTTTCGACAGTGTGAATCGTGCCGTCGATTACAAAAGACTGATCGTAAAAGGGATTGATTTTGACGCCTGGCGGTAAGTGAAGTGTGGCGATTCGCTCCTTGACTCGTTCGATCAATTGTTTGCCATTTTCACCTTTCAGCATGATGACCATGCCGGACACGGTTTCGCCGTTGCGAAGAGTAGCCCCTTCCGGCGGGGCCGATCCGATCCGCACTTCGGCTACATCCCGGACGAGAACGGGTGTTCCATCCTTGGCCGTGAGCACAATATTGCCGAGGTCATCCGTACTGACGGCGCGTCCGTTTCCGATGAGCGTGTATTGTTCGGACGCGTGTTCGATGTAGCCGCCGCCGAAATTGGTGTTGTTCTCTTCCACCCGGCCGGCGACGTCGTGCAACGTGAGGCCATATTGTTCGAGCAGAGCGGGATCGACGACAATCTGAAACTGCTTACTTTGGCCGCCCCATGCGTTGATCTCGCTCACGCCTGGTAGCGTACGCAATTGCCCTTTGATCACCCATTCGTGCAGGTCCTTCAGCTCCATCGGACTCATTGGCCCGGAGAGTGTGTACTGGTAGAGTTCACCAAATGCCGTCGCCGGCAGGCCCAGAGATGGCTGCACACCTTGCGGGAGCATTGTAGAAATTTGCTGCAGTCGCTCGCTGACCAACTGTCGCGCGAAGTACATGGGCACGGAGTCGTCGAAGACTACGGTGACCATGGACAATCCGAGCTTGGAAAGTGAACGAACCTCGCCCTTGTTCGGCAATCCCAGCATGGCGCGCTCAATCGGGTAAGTGACAAGCTGCTCGACTTCGCTGGGAGGAAGCGATGGGGCGTCGGTTACGACGACGACCTGATTGTTGGTGAGATCGGGAAAGGCTTCGACGGGGATGGTATACAACGCGTATCCCCCAGCCGCGAGCAGGACCAAGATCCCCGCCAACACCAGCCAGCGATACTCCAGCGTGAAATCAACAATGCGATTGAGCATGTCCCTACTCACTTTCCATTGTAGATTTCAGAAGTTGGGATTTCAGTGTGAAACTCCCGCGAACCACAATCTGTTCACCTGCCTTGAGACCGTCCACAACAGGAGTCTTACCGTCCACCGTCTCGCCCGACCGGATGGCCCGGACCTCGAAGCGGTCGGCCGCCGCTCGCACGAAGACTACGTCTTGACCATCAATCTGCTGCACAGCGTCGGAAGGCACCAGAAGCACGGGTTTGCGTTCCCCAACGGGGATCTCGGCGGTGGCTAGCATTTCTGGTCGAAGACGATTGCCCGGATTGTTCAACACGATCCGGACTTGCATCACACGTGTAGCCGGATCGAGCTCCTGGCCAAGGTTGGTGATCTTGCCCGAAAAGGACTGGCTGGAAGTGCCCTGCAGGGTCACTGTCGCAGACTGGCCTACGCGAAGCTCTGACAAGTGCTCCTGGCGAACCGAGGCCAGCATCCAGACTTCAGAAAGATCACCAATTACAAATGTGTCCGTAGAGGGCTGCACCGTTTTTCCGGGAGTCACAAACTTTTCGATGATGTAGCCGCTGGCGGGAGCAAGAATGGGTACATCATCGGCGATTTCCTCAGGTGTGCCGGGAGCAGGATCAGCGGGCACACGGAGGTCATCTTCGAGTTGATCCTTAATGCGATCGATAACGATCTGGCCTCCCTTGAGCGCGGACTGCGCGCTAACTAGTTCCTGGCGTGCCTCCTCCACCTGTTGAACCGAGCCCGCTTTCAGGCCTAGAAGCTTTTCGGCCCGATCGTACTTTCGCTGGGCCTGGGCGGCAGCCGCCTCAAGCCGGTTCAGGTCTGCCATCGCGGTGCGATATTGTGCGCGGGCTTCGCGCACCTCGTCCGCGTGGTAGCGGGCCAATACCTGGCCCTTTTGCACGTGGTCCCCCAATCCGGCGTATACCGCCATGACTAAGCCGTCTGTACGTACGCCGACATGCCATGCCCGGTCATCGGCAAGCACGATGTGACCGGTTACACGCAGCATTTGCGGTTCGCTGCTCAACGCCGCGGGTTGTGTCTCGATCATGCCTGCCGCCTGGTCCGTGGGAGAGAGCACGATCTCGCTCTTGCTTCCCGATGATGTGTGCTCCGCTGCTGGTGCAGGAGTACTGCTGTTGCACCCGGCTGCCGCGAAAATGGAAACAATTACTGCGAGAGCAATAAGGGGCTTGATCATGGCGCGACTCCTTCGGCACCTTCCAGGTTGACTATGCTCTGCTGGTATTCGACCATCCCCTGCACAAAGGCGAGTTGCGCATCGAGCCGCGCGCGTTCCGCGTCCAGCAAGCGGAGCACGTCTGTGCCGCCCTGCTCGAAGGCGGCTTCCGCGATTTCCGAGATTTGCTTTCCGTGCTCCTGCAATGGCCGCAGCGTGTCAATCACTTCGCTTCGTCGCAGTTGATATTCCTGCAGCGCGCTGTAGTAATCCGCGAGAATGCTCGCCTGTGTGGCCGCTAGCAACTGCTGCTGCCTGCTAACGTCCGCAACTGCAGCAGCGCGATTTCCCTGGTTTCGGTCGGTGATGGGAAGCGTGATTTGCAACCCGGCCAATGCCGTGTTTACACCAGTCGTGGAATCCGGCAACTGCGTCCTCTTGTAGCCGTACGAGATACTGAGGTCAGGACGTGCAGAGACGGTCTCAAGTCTCGCTTTGGCCTGCGCCTCTTCCAGCGCTGCGCGGGCGACCCTCACCTCGAGGCGCTGCGCGAGCACTTGTTGGGCTTCCTTGGGAATGAACGGGTTCTTATCAGCATCGAGAGGTTCTGTCAGGACAAGTTCGGGAAAGTCCGTCTGCCCCATCTCACTTTGGAGTTGCACGCGTGCACGGGTGGCGCTGATGACCGCCAGATTGTATGAGATCTGGAGGCGCTCGCCTTCCAGGCGGATGCGCAGGAAGTCCTGCTCAGGAATGGCCCCCACACTGAGTTGAGCAGAGTAGTAATTAATGATGCTTTGGAAGTTGCCGACATTCGCCTTAAGAAGATCCCGAGTTTCCTGTGCGCCGCGCGCCTGCCAATAGGATTGTTTGACGCTTTGCATGACCTGCCGCCGGGCGAGTTCGTATTGTGCCTCCGCGGAGGCGACTCCCATTCCGGCCACCGCGATTCGCTGTCTTCTCTTCCCGAGAATGTCCAGCGGCTGAGTCAGAAATGCATAGGTGTCCACATCGCGGGTGTAGTCTTGACCAGGCCGCAAGTTCTGATTTTCAAACTGAAACGTCGGATTTGGAATCAGGCCGGATTGCTTTTCAAGGCCGCGAGCCGAGGAAATTCTTTCCGCTTCGGCCTTCAAGCTTGCGCGTGAGTCTAGCGCCCGGGCTACCGCTTCCTGCAAGCTGAGTCTTGTTTGCGCCCCGCACTGCAAGAATGCACCGGCAAGCAACATCAGCCAAATCAGAATGCCAAGCTTGCACACCAAACCTTTGCATCTTATTTTCACCGTTCTCCTCCCGATCCGCACAACGAAAAAAGACAAAACCAGTCATGCCGCGGCTTCGACAAATGACTGGAGACACACCTCTGGCGTTCTTAGGGCAGGCTAGACAGGAGGGGCGCGGGGAACGGAAAAATCGAGGAGGGGTGGGTCGTGGCCACAAGGCTCAGTAACTTCAACACTTCCTGCAAGCAGATCTGAAGGAGGGAAAAGGAGAAGCCACAATTCGGGCAACGCAAATTCTGAAAGACTAGCCTGGGGCAAGGGTGTAAAGATGTCGAGCAACTGCGACGCATGGTCTCCATGAGAATCTTTGAGATTTGACCCGCCGCTTCGATTTATGCGGATCGATTCTACATAGAAATGCGTGTGAACTATAACATCGGCATGATCGTGATCCGCGCCTGCCACGCGATTCGTCCCTAGATGAACGTGCTGGTACGGCGCCAGGAAAAACGCCGACAGCAGGACTAGACATACCGGAGGCACCACGACACGACGCATGGGTTCCGATTATGCACAAAAAACCTTAGCGATTCAATTCATTGCGCTGGAGGAAAGTGTGCTACTCGAACGGAAGTCGTCCACCTTTTGCCTACTAATGAAAGCGGCCGCAGTGCTCAGATATATATTTGGCTCTGAGTATGTAGCATAGGTCCCGATAGTACGGTACCGGCTCAACCGGTCGATGCAATGCCATCCAATCTATTGATCTGACCTTACTTCCCCTCGAGAATCGATCTGTATGGCAGTACTCAATCAGAACCTAAACAGGACAGTGTTCCGTTTGAATCCACGCTCGTGAACGAAATCAGCCTCGCAGACTCTCACAACGAATACTTCGAGCAGCTGTTGCATCGACCCATTGAGACCGCCGGACTGATCAAGAGCTAGGTCGTCAGTAGGCGCAGCATTGGATCGCGTCAGCTTCATGTTTTGAATTTACCAAATCATTTTGAGCGCAAACTGTATTTGGCGTGAGGTAGTCTGTGTGGAATCGATGAGGCCCGCGCTCGAAATGGGGCGCCCGCTTTGATCGAAGGCCTCAAGATTGTCGGTTGGCGATGCGAAGTTCGCGCGATTCAATACGTTGAAGAACTCCGCTCGGAATTGCACATTGAAGCTTTCCGAAATGCGCTTAATGTAATTGTTCTTAAAAATAGAGACGTCCAGCTTTGCAAGTCCCGGCCCTATCAACGTGTTGCGGCCTAGATTGCCAAACAGATTTGCGCAATAGACGCTGCCGCTGGGCGGTGGTGCGACCGCTCCGGGGAAAGCCGCACACTGGGAGGCAAAGGAACTCGGCGCATACGGCAATGTCAGGCATTGAACCTTGACGTAATTGTTCGGATTGCCGGGATTAACCGACGACTGGCAGCCCGATCCATTACTGCGGCTGGGGCGCAGCCCTGTCTCTTCAAGATGCATTCCGACAGGATCTCCTCCCATTATAAGCGTGAACGGCTGACCAGTGCTTACCTTATACAACGCACCAATTTGCCAGCCCCCCAGAGCTGTTTTTGCGAGCGCTGCATCTATTGCCGGGGTCGGAATCTCCCAAGTCAAATTAAACACGAAGGTCTGCGCGACGTTGAAATCCGAAAGGCCGCGCGTAGTCGACTGGTCAAAGTATAATTGATTGAATAAACCGTTCGGAAAAGCGTCATTAGCTTCCGTAGAGGAAAGCGTATCGATACTTTTGCCCCAGGTATAAGCCCCGGTGAACGTAAAGCCGTGGCTCATGCGCTTAGTAACGTTGGCCTGCAGCGCATCATAAGATGAATTCGCCTGCCAAAGAGCGGCGCTGATGCGACCGTAATTCGGGTTCACGGTAGGACTGGGTACGGGATTGGCCTGCGTCCCGGACGGCAGGAAGCCCGAAGCACACTGATTGCCCAGCCCATTTGGCCCGCATGGCCACAAGTAGCCGGCCGAAGTCAGTTGAGCGGGAAGAACCATATCGATATTGTCGACGCGATAGGGTTGATGCACTCCGCGAGATCCCACATACCCAAGCGTAACGGCCAAAGTTGATGACAATTCCTGTGCTGCGCTGAGGTTCCATTGCATCACGTAATTGCGCTTGGGATTAAACTGAGCATAGAAAGCGCGCGAAGAAGTTGTGATGTTGCTGAACTCTTCAAAGGCGCCGGTTGGAAAAGAGTCCGGCGGAAGAACATTTTGATAAATTTGGTGCACGAACGGCAATACGCTCTGGATGGAGATTGTGAATTCGTAAGGCAGCGGAAGCACATCGAAAACGCCGAATCCACCGCGGATCAGAGTCTTGCCGCCTTGCGGATTCCACGCAAATCCCAGACGCGGCTCGAAATTCCGAAGTGTGGGGTTTTGAAAAAACCGGGAGCCCAAAGCCGGTTGGGCGTCGCCAAGATTGCGCAAATTGGCAATCATGTTATGCGCCTCTCTGGGTACGGTCACCATTTCGTAGCGCAAGCCCGCGTTGAACGTCAGGTTTTTTTGGAGCCTCATATCATCCTGAATGTAAGCGCCGAATAAGGTCTGACGCATTCCAAAGACGGGTTGGGAAAGCCCGACCGTTCCTGAATATGCTTGGGGGATGTTGGTTAGAAAATTCTGTAATGTGCTAAAGGTAAACGATCCATTTATATCGCCATTGCTCAACTGGTTGTCCTGCATCCGCTCCACATTGCCGCCGAACTTCAAAGTATGTATTCCACGGGTTAGAAAAACATCGTCGCCCGCCTGGAAAGAGTTCCATGCAATGGATCGGCTGGAAGATACAAATCCATTGGGGAGTGGAGCGCCATTAAAGTTGGTGATTCCCGGCACGTTTTGGATGCGCCCCGCGAATCCGCCTGGTTGAAACGCATAGGAGTGATCATTCATGAGCGGATTATTCACCACCGTCACTTTTCCTATGGTCGCAACGTCGCGGCTGAATCCAAAGGTAAAGGCATTCAATAAAGTTGGGCTGAAGACGTGCGTTTCATGGATGGCCACGATTTGACGGGCAATGACCACGTCCGAGAATAATTCGCCGTAGCTGTCAGGCGAATTCGTCTTCGAGTTGTCCCGCATATAGGTTGCGGAGACGCTGTCCGCCTCAGAGAATTTGTGATCCAGTCGAACGGTGAAATAATTTTCTGTAGTGATCTGCTGCGCTGCAAAAGTATAAATTCCGGTGTCGCCTGCTCCGAGGAGCGGTCCATTGGGCAGCGGATAAAACGCGGCTATGAATCGGGCAACCGCGGGGTCCACAGTCACCGGGCCAGTTGAAAGATTACCAGCTCGTGCTGCCACCGACGGGACCTTATCCACCGAAGTCACACCTAGTGATTGGCGCAGACCTTCATAATCTCCAAAAACAAAAGTGCGGCCTTTGCGGATCGGTGCGCCAGCGGAAGCTCCGAATTGATTGCGCCGGAACGAGGGAATAGTGGGTCCGTCAAAGAAATTGCGGGCGTCGAGAGCGCTGTTCCGAAGAAATTCATACAACGTGCCGTGCAGAGAATTGGTCCCCGATTTGGTAACTGCGTTAATCAGACCGCCGGAGGTCCGTCCGTATTCCGCTGGATAATTGCTTCCCAGCACAGAAACCTGGTCCACGGCGTCAATGCCCAGATTGTCGCCGAGCACGCTGCCGGGAGCGCCATTCGTGTAATCATTAATGCTGACGGCATCTAACCGGAAACTGTTTTGATCAGGCCGCGACCCCGAAATGCTGATAGGAGCACCAAAGCCTCGGTCGCTGTTGCCACCGTTCGCCTGGACGCCTGTCACCCCCGCCTGCAATGTCGCGAGCTGTGCCCAATCTCGTCCATTAATGGGTGTGTTACTGACCGTGGAGGAGCTCACATTCCCGCAAGCAGACGTGCACGTCTCGGTGACTAGTGCTGGAGGCGCTACGACTCGGACTGTCTGTTGAGGGTCGCCTGCTTGCAGTACCGGATTGAATATGCGCGGCACCCCGGCGGCGACACTGATGGAAGTCCATAGTTGCGTAACATATCCCGGAGCGGCTACCTTCATTTCATAACGCCCGGGCGGAATATCAGGGACGTAGTAAACACCATCCGTGTTCGTTGCAAGTGTTCGGACGGAGCCTGAATTTACTTGCGTGATTGTGATCTCTGCCCCCGCAATCACCGCGCCCGTGTCCGATCTTACCGTACCACCAACGGAGCCGCTGCTTACTTGCGCGTAGGTTGCCGACGGGATGGGTCCCATGAATGGAAATAGGGCGACTAGTAGAATCAACAATGTCCTTAGGCCAACCCGCAAAGGTTTTCTCCGCATACTGACCCAATGTCTCCGTGGAAGTACGTGGAACGGCACAATAGCTGCCGAATTCACCAGCCGCGCACACAACGATCTTGGTATTCTCATTCAGTGCCCCAACCCCCCATAAGTGCATCTAATTGAAGTTCGCGGTTTCAAATCCAATCACTCTTGAACTGTATAGACCCACACGGAAGCTTGCCTGCCCGGAGCAATGGGTACAGCCAGAAAAAAGCGGTCAGTCCCTTTCTTGCCTAGCCTGGCAGAATAGCCTGCGGTACGTGCGCCTACCACCGTTGGAACCCTCGCGATGAGCTCATAATGGTCCGGGTCTTTTTGCTGAAATACGTCCAAGAATCCCTGACCACCGGGAATGTAAACTCGCCTGTGGTTAGCATCGTAGTACAGATCATCCACGTCACCGACGCACGGCAGAGTGGCTATTACTTTGCCTGAGCTTGTATCAAATACCATCAAACGAGCCGGGGTGCGGGTAGCAATAAATAATCTATGATCGGCCTCATCGAGCGCCATCGGGAAATTGTCATCATTCTTTTCGGGCAGAGGCCACTTCGTTATCTTTTTCGCACTACGGTCTATCGCGGCAACCTGTTTCAAGTCTGGCAGGTTTACATAAATATTGGGCCCAGACCGTTCCAATTGGTAGGACTCAGGGTGGGCACCAACCTTGTAAACTTCGTCCATTCGTTGATTCGTAGTTGCATCAACCATCCCGATGGCAGCGGTGTCCCCATCGCCATAACCGAGATACACGCGCTTGATAGCTGCGTCGTACCTCAAGTTGTCAACGTCTGCTTTGTAATCTACAACTGTTTCAAGTTCGTAACTTGTTCCGTCAAAAATGTAGAGCTTGCCCTGACGGCTCCCAACAAACAGCTTGTTCAACCCAACAGCGTATACAATACCTTGGGGGTCCGGTATCCCGGGGATCTCGTGCACTGCTACTCCTTCGACGAGGTTTAAGACCTCCACAGAGTTGTTGCCGAGTGCAGAAATGAATACACGGCCCGGCTCAACAGGATCAAAAGTGAAATGATCAAACCGGCCCCGAACGCCCGGGAGCGGAATTTGCGCCGTCAAAACAAGCGGCCCCGTCTCCAGCGCTACCGGGTTTTGTTGCGCACCAACCCGAGGAGCAAGCGAAAGTAGCGCCGCGATTGACAGACACAGACATCGGATTGTTATCAAATTTCCTCACCTTCAATTGATTGTGAATATTACTCTCAATCCGGCCGCGAATAACCTAGCCCTCCAGGGGCAAACAGTTAGGATGGCTCTTCGGACTTTCTCTTCCAGCGGCCCCCCGAAATTGAGAATGGTACGCCAACTCGTTTTCGACAACAGCGACTACTTTAGGAAGGTACGGATCCCCTGCTAGACAACAAAGCCTAATAACTTAACCTGAATAAACTCTGAAAAGTATAAGGCTATTTATAAATGGGGAAACGTCATGTAGGTAGCTTAGATCTCGTGCCGCTTGATACTGGGCGCCACATTCCGAGAAGACCGTTTCTCGTGCAGAATGCGCCAAGTGCGTGCACTGATCGAAATCAAAAGGGGCCGAATAAGATTGGTATCCGGCCCCCGGAGTGTGAGGTTATTTTCGTGCCCTTACTTCTTGGCGCGAAATTAGACCTATTCGCGCTCGCGGCCAATAGTGCATGGCGGATTTCAGGACGGGCTCATCGGGAAAACCCATTGAGACTGTTGCTCGGGATTTTATTGTAAGAACTTCGCAATCCGGGCTGATGCCCGAACCGAATGGCATTGCATTGCGTCGCAGGCAGAGGAAGAGTACGATGCGCCCGATTGTGAACCAAGACGGAAACATCGAGCAATTGCTATGGAGGCCTTGATGAGAAAAACTATTGGCATTCCCCTTGGATTGGGGTTGGTAGCCGCATGCGCAGGGCTGCTGAATGCGCAACAGAACGCGCCTGCTGCGAAAGCAGCGGTGGAACGCGAGCAACCGCTCATATTGACGGAATCAATTCCTCTCGAGGGCATCAAAGGGCGCTTCGATCATTTCGCCATTGGCGGCGGCCGAATCTTCGTCTCCGCCCTTGGCAGCAATGCAGTGGAGGTAATAAACACCGGCGCTCGAACGCTCGGCCATTCGATCACTGGAGTGCCCGACCCACAGGGAGTGGTCTATTCGCCCGAAACGAAAAAACTCTTCGTTGCCAGCGGTTCGGCGCAGAAGGTCTACATCTATGACGGCACGACTTACGACCAGATTGCCACGGTGGATTTCGAGGGCGGCGCCGATAACCTGCGCTACGACCCGGCGAACAAGCGCGTTTACGTCGGGTGCGGCGACAACGAAAAAAACGGCGCCATCGGCACGATTGATGCGGTCACTAACAAGCGCCTCGACGAAACTTACAAGCTCGGCGGCGAACCTGAATCGTTTCAGCTCGAAAAGTCTGGGCCGAACATCTATGCGAATGTGCCCGACCTGAAGCAGATCGTGGTTGTGAACCGCGAGACCAAGGCGATTACGCACTGGACGCTGCAGGGTGTGGAGAGCAATTTCCCAATGGCACTTGATGAGGCCGATCACCGGCTGTTTGTGGGCGCGCATGCGCCCGCGCGCCTCGCGGTGTTCGATACGACGTCTGGCAAGATGGTGGCGGCGCTGCCTGGCGTACAGGGCACCGACGACTTGTACTACGACGCCGATCGCAAGCGCGTCTACATGCCGGGCTCAGCGGGTTTCATTTATGCCTACCAAATGAAGGACCCCGACCACTACCAACTTCTCGCCAAGGTCCCCACCGCAATTGGCGCAGCCACCGCCGGATATTGGGGAAAGCAGGGCAAGGGCTTCGACCGGTTTTATCTCGCCGTTCCGGTGAGTGGGCTCAATCCTGCGGAGGTCCGAATTTACATAGTTCAAGATTGAGCAGCAGTTAGCGTCGGAACTCTGTCAATTGGGATCCCCTCCAAATGGATGAAACGTCTGTACGCATTCTTGCCGGCGGACTGTGTGGATTGGTGATGCTCGGATCGCCGCTGCCTGATTTATCGACCCAGCAGCCCGCACTCCGCCGAGCGCCACTGGTGATTACGAACCGAGTCCCGCTGCCCGGCGTCGTCGGGCGCTTGGACCGTTTCACAATCGATAACAAACATCGCCGTGTCATCGTCGCCGGGTTGAGAAACAACACGATTGAAGTGGTTGGGCGCTTCACCCTGGGAGATATTCACCACTTAACTGTGGAAAGTCTTGCTACTTTCAGACAACATTCAGGTTGCTCCGCTAGGCTTCGGTCAAAAGAACCCACTTGCGCTGCGAATCAGCGAGGATCAACCAGAGTCGAAGTCCCGGTCTGCGACTTGGTCGGGGCAAGGAAGAAGGGCCTTCTCGTTACGGCAAGGCACGGCCACGGTTCGACGCACCCGGACGCCCTGCCCGAATCGTTTGTCATCCTTGTCGCCGGCAATTACGAGGTGCGTCGTTTACATTAATATTCCTCCGGAGGAAATGTGAAGAGATTTTACGCCCTATTCTTGATCGTGTTATTAGCATTCGCCGCCAGAGTCGCCGCACAGGAAGCTCCGTCAAACGATGAGTTCGCGCCGCTGTTCCTGGCACGGATCATCCCGATGCCGGGCGTCGAGGGCCGGTTTGACCACATGGCGGTGGACAACCGCAGTGGCCGGGTATTTGCCGCCGTTTACGGAGATGACTCCGTGCAGGTCCTGGATGTGCAACGAGGCAAGCGAATCTACAGCGTTAAGGATCCGGGATTTGGCAGGCCGCAAATGGCGCTTTATCTTCCCGATTCAAACCGAATTGTGGTTTCGAACGAGATCGATGGATCGTGCAAAATCTTTGATGCGGATACCTACAAACTGCTGGAAAGTGTTAAATATTCGGAGGATGCCGATCAGCTTCGCTATGACCCTGCTACTAAACGTGTATACGTCGGGTATGGAGACGACGAAGAGGGGGCCATCGGCGTGTTCGACGCGACCACCAACAAGCGCATTCCGGGCGATTTCGTGGTCGGTGCCCATCCGGAATCGTTTCAGTTGGAAGAGAAAGGCCCAAGGATTTTCGTCAATCTAGCCTCCATCAATCAGATCGCCGTGATTGACCGGAATACGCACAACATCGAGAAATGGAAACTCGAAGAGGCCGGGACAAACTTCCCCATGGCTCTGGATGAGGCGCATCGTCGCCTGTTCGTTGCGGCCCGTCGGCCGGCGCGCCTATTGGTGCTGGATATGGACACTGGAAAAACAATTGCCAGCCTTCCGGGCGCGGCCGATACGGACGACATGTGGTACGACGCCGACCGCAAGCGTATCTACGTCCCAAGCGGAGAAGGCTTCATTTTTGTGTATCAGCAAATCGACGCGGACAAATACGAACGTATCGCCAAGATTCGCACCGAAATCGGCGCGCGCACCAGCGCTTACTTCGGGCAGGTGGGAAAACACAACACGCTTTACTTGGCTGTACCGGCTCGCGCCGGCAAACCGGCGGAATTATGGTTTTACGAAACGCGGGATTGAAAACCGGGAACGATTTTTTTGGCTTCTCAGGCATTGCACATTTCTCTCATCCTGATGCGTAGTGGTAGTCGCAGGTGAAAGGGATAGATGACGTCCGTGACGGAGTGATCGGCATATCGCGCGCCGGTTCCGGTGTTTTCAGGTTGTGTCATTAGGTTCCCATTAGACGGATGCCGACCGTCAGAAGTACACATGAATGGAAAACAGGAGGAAGAGAACTTTTCGGCCCGGTGCCATCGTGCGAAAAAAGTAAATGTGCCTTGGTGAGGTGATGAATGAAAAAGTATTGTGCATTGCTTTGGTTATCGTTGTTTGGATTTGCTGGGGCGGTGCAAAGCCAAGCAGTTGCGCCTCTGAAGCTGCTCCAAAAAATACCCATGCCAAACGTGCAGGGCCGGCTGGACCACTCGGCCGTGGACTTGAAGGGAATGCGGCTTTTCGTTGCTGCGCTTGGGGACAATCAAAACACGGTTGAAGTCGTTGACCTTAAAGCAGGAAGACGCGTGGCCAGCATTCCGGGTCAAAGTAAGCCTCAAGGAGTATTTTACTCCCCTGCCCTGGCAAAGCTTTTTGTGGCGAATGGAACGGATGGCACCTGCAAGATTTTCGATGCGAAGACCTTGAAGTTGATGGATAGCCTGGCGATCGGGACCGACGCGGACCACGTCGGATATGATCCCGCGACGAAATACCTTTATGTGGGAGTCGGCGACGCGAAGTCCGGAGCTCTTTCGGTCATAGACACTCGCACAAACAAGCACGTCGAGGACATTAAGACAGATGCTCGCCCCGGCGGCATCAAGTTCGACAAGTCGGGCACTCAGATTTTCATTACGCTTGCCGGCGCGACCAATCTTGGTATCGTTGACCGAAAGAAACGTCAACAGGTTGCTACGTGGCCGGTGACCGGGGTTCAGGGCAATGTCGCACTAGCCTTGGATGACAAGGATCATCGTCTCTTCGCCGGTTCCCGCACCCCGCCGATGCTGACCATCTTCGACACCGCCTCCGGGAAACAGGTCAGCCAGGTGGAAGGAATCGCTGGGATCGACGATCTTTGGTACGATGCACGGAATCACCGCGTTTATGCATCGGGGGGAAGAGGCACGGATGTGGGTTTTGTGTATATCTATCAGCAAAAAAGCGCCGACCAATACGAATTGATCAGCAAGATCCCCACGGCCGCCAGCGCCGGTACTTCGCTGTGGGTGCCGGAATTGAACCGGCTTTATGTGGCAGCTCCGGCCAATGATAAGGAAGACGCGGCAGTCTTGGTGTTCGAGCCTCAGCAGTGACTTATCCCGGCATTCTGGAAGGATTGTCTTCCAATCAGGGAAATCTCGATTGAGCGAGGTGAATTCGATGAAAAGGCTCTTTCAGATCGGTGTGGTCGCGTCAGCGTGCATGATTGGTTCCAACATAGGGGCGAATCCTCCGCAGCAGGGCAAGGAGCCGCTTCGGCTTGTCCAAACCATTCCGATGCCGAACGTCAAGGGGCGCATTGATCACATGGATGTGGACGTGAAGGGCAAGCGCCTCTTTGTCGCGGGTTTGGAAAATGACACGATGGAAGTTGTGGACCTGAAGGCAGGCAAATGGACGCGGAGCGTTCCCGGGATCAAGACGCCGCAAGGAATTGCATACGTTCGGGCACTCAATAAGCTGTTTGTCGCGAATGAAAATGACGATACCTTGAAGGTTTTTCATGGGGATACTTTCGCTCTACTAAAAACGATTCCCCTGGAGTTGGGCTCTAACCGCGTAACCTACGATTCGCATTCCGGACGGCTCTATGTCGGATATGGCGGCGCATCCGCCAAGAAGGACCATGGCCAGGTTGGAATTATTGATGCAAAAACCGACAAGGTCATCGGCAACGTTCCAGTGGGGATCCGGCCGGCCGAGATCTTGATGAACAAAACCGGACAAACACTGTTCGTTTTCGAGTCGCGCGGCAGCACGATCCAAATGATTGATACCAAGAAAGGAGAACTTCTGGCCACTTGGCCTGTGAGCAGCCAACGGCCGGGCGACGGGGCGTTCGACGAAGCCAACCGCCGTCTGCTCATCGGTACTCGTACGCCTCCCTCCTTGATCGTCATGGACTCTACCTCCGGAAAGGAAGTTGCAAGCCTGCCGACAGTCGAAGGAATGGACGGCGTTTATTATGACGCGGTACACAAGCGCGTATACGTCTCGGGCGGCCGCGACACCGACGTCGGCTACGTGTTCATCTACCAGCAGCAAGACGCCGATCACTACACACAAATCGGAAAGATTCCCACCAGATCATTCGCCGGCACTTCTTTTTGGTGTCCGGAGCTGAACCGGTACTACGTGGCCGCAGCCGCCAACGACAAAGAGGAAGCAGCGATTCTGGTCTTCGAGCCGCAGCCATGAAGAGTACGTCGGAAGCAACCGAAGAAGACCATAAAGTTCTTACCCAAGGGCGCTTTGGAGCGTGTGGCCCAAGGCAGTTGCAATTCCGAACTTTGAAGTGTTCCATTGAAAGCGATTCACGAACCAACATCTCACGGGAGGAAGCGTATGAAGCTACGATTTGCAACAGTGGGTCTATTGACAATTGCCGCCATTGGTCTATTGGTTTCGTTCCGCAGCTCGCCAGTTGGGGCCCAAGGCGCCGACCAAAGCGAGCTTGCGCCACTTCAACTGGACCAACGAATCCCGGTGCCCGGTGTTTCTGGCCGTATCGATCACTTCACCGCTTATCCCAAACGCCGGCTGCTGATTTTTGCCGCGCTTGGAAACAATACAGTGGAGGTGATCAATACTTTTGAGGGCAAGGTAATTCAGACCATCAAAGGGTTGAACGAGCCCCAGGGCGTACTTTTTGTCCCGGAATTCAACAAGCTCTTCGTCGCCAACGCCGCAACCGGTACGGTCAACGTTTATGACGGCAAGACTTGGGCTCTTCGCAAGAGCATCTTGATTGGCGAAGAGGCTGATACCGACAATCTTCGTTATGACGAGGCGACGAAGCGGGTTTATGTGGGCATCGTCGGCGGCATCGCCATGATCGATGCGGCGACGGAAATGCGCGTCGGTAAGGACCTCAAAGGCAGTGGCGGTCACTCCGAGTCGTTCCAGCTGGAAAAGAAGGGGTCCCGCGTTTTTGTCAACGTGCCGGATGACGACAGCATCGTTAACGTAATTGACCGCAAAACCGGCGACCTCACCAAATGGAGCCTCGATGGAATCAAAGCAAACTATCCCATGGCGCTCGATGAAGACAACCACCGGCTCTTCGTGGGCACCCGGAGACCTCCGTTCGTGGTCGTACTTGATACCGACAATGGCAAGCAAGTTGCAAAAGTTCCCATTGGGGGCAACTGCGACGATGTGTGGTACGACGCGGATCGCAAGCGAATCTACGCCTTCGGAGCCAACGGCTATATCAGTGCGATCCAACAAAATGACCCGGACCACTATTCGTTGATTTCCAATATCCCCTCGACGATAGGTGTGCGCACCGGCATTTTCTTTGGGACAAGCGTGTACGTCGGCGTGCCGGCTATGGGATTGGAACCCGCGCAAATCTGGTTCTATGCTGTGCCGGAGTAGAGTGTAAAAACGCCGACAACCTGCAGGCCAGGCCAACAAGAGTGACCGTGCTGGTACCCGGCTAAAGGCTTCCACCGGTTTCCGGTAGGTTCAGTTTGGCCTGGTCCTCCTGTGGCGAAGAGGGAAACGAAGGGTATTCTATTATTCCCGCCACGGTGAAAGACCTGGCCAGTGACGAATCGCGTCGGCGGTCCAGGCGGTGGTCTTGTCCATGTGGCAAGACGTGCACGGGTTCGGGATTTTGTATTTGTCGGTCATCGACGGCGCGATGAACCCGAACGTGTGCGCGCTCACGAACACGCCGGGAATCTCCGCTTCGATTTTCGGCATGTGGCAGGCCACGCACTCGCTGCCCGTGGAGCCGTCCTTGTGATGCGTGTGCTCGGCGAGGGTGGCGCCGCGCGGGCCATTGCGCGAGCCGGGGCCGTGGCAATCGAGGCAAATCTGGTTCGCGGGCTTGCGGAGCTGCGCGTAGTTGCCCGTGCCGTGAACGTCGTGGCAGTCGGAACACATGACGCCGCGGCGGTACATCACGCTCTGCACAAAATCGTTTCCCTGCATGCGGTTTTTGTGCGCGGTGCCTTCCGGAAAATGCGTGAAACTCAGCTCGCCCAGCTTGTGATCTTCCAACTGCCAGTAATCCCGCAGATTCAAACCCACACGATAGCCGACCGGCCAATCGTAATAATGTCCTTCGATGGGGCTTGTAAGCGGGCGGCCCTGCGAGTGGCACCGGATGCAGGTGTCGTTCGCGCTGACGGCGTCCATCCGCGCGGGATTCAAAATGTTGCCGCGCACGCCGTGCTCCAAATGCGCGCTTCCCGGGCCGTGGCAGGCCTCGCAGCCGACGTTCCACTCGGCGACCTGCTTGGTCTGAATGTTGTAGTCGACCGAGTGGCAACCGTCACACGTGGGTCCGGTGGGCCTTTTGAAATTGTCGGGAGGATAAAACGGCACCCACCAGTCCGCGCCATTCGCGGCCATGTAGGGAAGCCACTTCTTGTGGACCACGTCCCATTGTGCGGGCTGCGGAAAATAGTCGTCGCCGACCTTCGTGAAGTAGCGCTGCTTCCAGATGCTGCCGTAGACAAACGCGACATCGTCTCTTGTGAATTTCTTGCCGACATTATTGGTGGCGAGATCCGGAATAATGGCGTCGGGATGCTCGCGCGGATCGCGCACCACGTTGGCCATGGGCGTTTTTTTCCAGTTCTCGTAGATCTGTGCGTGACATTTCTGGCATGAGGCGGAGCCGACGTAATGCGCCGCGCTCATCGCCGCGGCCTGTTCCGCCTTTTCCTGCGGCGTGTTCACCGCGATCGAGCGGATGAACAGGACCAGCTTCCACGCCGTGTTGTCGTCCTCCTCCATGTGCGGATTGCCGAGCGCGGGCATGCCCGTAAGACGCACTCCGTTGGCAATGATGTAATGAATTTCGCCGTCGGTGAGATTCTGCGTCTCCGGCGAGCCCAAATTGGGCGCCTTTGGATAAAGATTTCGGGCGATCCCCGATTGGCCGTCGCCATCCTTGCCGTGGCAGCCCGCGCAGTGATTCGTGAAATCCTCGCGAGCTTGCTGCAATGCTTCAGGAGTGGGTGCCCATGGATTCTTTGCGTCTCGCGCGGTGCCTGGGATTCCCAGATTCCGGACTGTTCGCGCTGCGACGGTCTCGAAGGTGGAAGGCTGATCCAGAGCGCTGAATCCCCGCCGGATCACGGCCGCTCCGTACAGCGCAGCAAGTATGCCGATTGCAATCAGCACCAGAACCAGTGTTTTCCTCTTGTTCATGCCCCCCTCTGACTCCTGGCGAAACGCCCGCATTCCTTGTCAGTATAAAGGTTTGGTCGTAGCACACAATAAGTTTCAGAAAACGCGCAGAGCTACCAAATAACTTTTATCGCAAACTGAATCTGGCGGGACGTAGTCTGCGTGGAAGTGATAAGCCCCGCTCCTGAGATGGGTTGCCCGCTCTTGTCGAACACCTGCAGATTGTCGGTCGGCGAAGAAAAATTTGCCTGGTTGAGAATATTGAAAAACTCCGCCCGGAATTGGACATTGAATGACTCTGAAAATAAATTGCTGAACAAGCCGTTCTTGCAACCCGCTCCGCCACACGCTGGCACGGAACCGCCCTTTCTTACGATTCGATTATTCTTGAATACGGACAAATCCAGCTTCGACAACCCCGGACCGATCAGAGTATTGCGTCCGAGATTTCCCCGCCGGGTGGTCGGGCCTGGAAATTTCAGACATTGAGTCTTGATGAAAGCGTTGGGGTTTCCAGGGTTTGTGAGAGTTTCGCAGCCTGGACCGACTACCCTATCTGGAGGTTCACCGGTTTCTTCCAATTTCATTCCGACCGGGTCGCCACCGACAAGCGGGGTGAACGGTTGCCCGCTGGCTAGCTTGTAGAGAGCACCCAGTTGCCAGCCGCTGGCAGCCCACGCTGGAACCTTCATCAGCCGCAGAGGGGTTGCCGCGCCAGCGTATCGTGTGGACGTTCCTGAAGTGGGACTAGGCAGCTCCCAAGTGAGGCTCAGGACAAAGGTTTGGGCGACGTTGAAATCCGACAGCCCGCGGGTAGTCCGCTGGTCGAAGAAAAGCTGGTTAAAGAGTCCATTCGGGAACGAGTCATCGGCTGCAGTGGCGGATAGAGTATCGATGCTCTTCCCCCAGGTGTACGCGCCATGAAACTCAAAGCCATGGCTCACGCGCTTTGTCAGATCGGCCTGCAGCGCGTCATAGAATGAATTGGCCTGCCATAAGCTTCCACTGATGCGTCCAAAATTCGGATTCAGCCGAACGCTGGGTGCTGGATTAGACTGGGTGCCGCCAGGCAGGAACCCGGGAGCGCACGGATTGCCAATCCCGTCTGGCCCGCAAGGCCAAACATAACCTGAGGGCGTCAACGCAGGAAGTACCATGTCCATATTGTCCATCTTATAAGGTTGATGGACTCCCCGTGATCCTACATAGCCGACCGTTACCGCCAGCGTGGATGACAACTCGCGGGCGATACTGAAATTCCATTGCATCACGTAATTCCGCTTCGGAGCGTGCTCCACGTAAACCGAACGGGACGACCCGGGTGAGCCCGTCAATAGGTTAAATGCACCCGTGGGGAACGAGCCGGGAGGAATGGTGTTCCCGAACACTTCTTGCACGAACGGCACCCCGTGCTGGACGGAAATCGAAAATACGTAGGGCAGCGGCAGGACGTCAAACATTCCAAATCCGCCGCGAACCAACGTGCGTCCGCCACCCGGATTCCAAGCCACTCCAACTCGCGGCTCAAAATTTCGGAGTGTCGGGTTTACGTAAAACGGCGATCCAATGTTTGGCTGAGCGTCAGTAAGATTCCGCAAGTTGGAAAGCCGATTATGCGCTTCGCTGAGTACCGTCGCCATCTCATAACGTAATCCGAGATCGATGGTCAGGGTTGAGCGTAGCCGTACATCGTCCTCGAAGTAGGCGCCGGCAAGCGTCTGCCGCAATCCAAACTCGGGTGGAGCAACCGTTTGATTTCCCTGAAAGCTCTGCGGTACATTGGTCAGAAAATTTGACAGAGACGCAAATCGGAATGCGCCGTTCACGCTCCCCAGGATCAGTTGATTGTCCTGCATACGCTCGACTAGGCCGCCGAACTTCAGTTCATGCCTTCCTTTTGTAAGGGAAACGTCATCACCAGCCTGGTAGGAATTCCAAGTCAGTGTCTGGCTGGATGGCAGAAGCCCCTGCGCACTCGGTGCACCTGAGAAGTTGGTCAGGCCTGGCACATTTTGAATCTGCCCTGCAAACGCACCCGGTTGGAAAGCGTAGGACGGATCCAACATCAAAGGGTTGGATACTGCGGTGACTCCTCCCGTGCTCGCCCTGGCGCGGCTATAACCGATTCGAACAGAATTGACGAAAGCTGGACTGAATAGATGCTGTTCGTGAACCGAAATCACTTGACGGGCCGAAAACACGTTGGTGAGAAGTTCGTCGAATGTTCCAGGCTGAACGGTTCTCGAATTGTCCCGCATGTAGGTTCCGAACAGGTTGTCGCGATCGGAGAGCTTGCGATCCACTCTGACCGTGAAGTAATTTTCGCTGGTTACATCCTGTCCTGCGAATGAAAAAATGCCTGTGTCTCCGCTTCCGAGGAGCGGCCCATTGGGCAATGGATAGAACGCGGCCAGAAATCTCGATACTGAGGGGTCCACGATTACAGTTCCCGTGGAAAGCTGGCCATTTCTAGCCGGAGCCGAAGGGACCGTATCCACGGTGGTTACACCGAGCGATTGCCGAAGCCCTTCATAGTCTCCAAAGACGAACGTGCGATCCTTTTGAATCGGACCCCCTGCCGAGGCGCCGAACTGGTTGCGTTTGAAAGGAGGAATAACTGGTCCGTCAAAGAAGTTGCGCGCATCCAGAGCACTGTTGCGGAGAAATTCGTACACAGTGCCGTGGAACGTGTTCTTGCCCGAGCGAGTTACCGCGTTAATAATTCCCCCGGAAGTCCTTCCGTAAGCGGCTGGATAATTGTTACCCAAGACGGAGACCTGCTCGACGGCGTCGATGCCCAGGTTATCGCCAAGGACGCTGCCCGGAGCGCCGTTCGAGTAATCATTGATACTAATTCCGTCCAGTTGAAAACCGTTTTGGTCTGGCCGCGCGCCGGAAATGCTAATCGCTGCGCCAAATCCGCGCTCGGTGTTTCCACCGCTGGACTGAACCCCGGTGACTCCAGCCTGCAACGTCGCCAGCGCCGCCCAGTCTCGACCATTAAGGGGAGTGTCACGGACTGTTGAAGCATTGGCGCTTCCGCACACGGACGGGCAGGGCTCGCTCACAAGCGCGGAAGGCGCCGCCACGCGCACGGTCTGCCTTGGGTCACCAGTATTAATCACAACGTTGATGACGCGCGCGACTCCCGCTGCAACGGAAATATCTGTCCATACCTGGGTTATGTAACCGGGAGCCGAAACAGTCATTTCATAGTTTCCAACAGATAGCGCCGGAACAGTGTAAAGGCCGTTCGTGTTGGTCGTGGCAGTTCTGGCCAGTCCGGAACTCACATCTTTAATGGAGATCTGAACGTCCGGCATCACTGCGCCGGACTGTCCTGTCACCGTGCCGGTGATTGCTCCTCCTGCCACTTGTGCTTTGACCAGGCACGGTGTCGCAAACGACATCAACAGAGCTAACCCGGCAATTAGGATAGGTACTTGCTTTCGGTTCTGGTGAAGAAACTTCTCGCGATCCTTGTTGTCGCGGACCCGCCCCATGAAATGGATGCCTGGTTCCAACCCCGTGGTTACACAACCCATTTCCCCTCCGACATTCTGCTTTCAATCGCCCCCGTAAGCATAAATCCAGAAATGCCAAGAATGATAGGCAAATCCCAAAGGCTGGCTTTGTATTTTATCTATGCAAGCAATCGTCCACTTTCGCTCTGTGTTCTCAGTCCTGAACGGCATAAATTCTAATTTCGGAATTGGTGTTGGCGCCTGCTGAAATCGCCAGATAAAAGCGGTCGAAGCCTTTCCCTTGCCTTCCAAAGTATCCAGCCGTGCCCGCACCCACCACCGTGGGGATCTTGGATATTAGGGTGTAGTGATCAGGATCGTTTTGCTGGTATACCCAGATAGCACCTTCCCGGCCTGGCACGTAAACGCGTTTGTGCTCCCCGCTGTAATACAAATCGTCCGTGTCCTGTACAGTCGGTACGGAGGCGACCATCTTGCCTGTGGTTGTGTCGAACACGGAGATCGTTGCCGGTTCCCGCGTGCCTACAATTATCCGGTGATCGGCCTCATCGAGCGCCATGGGAAAATTCTGGGCCGGGGTCACTGGCCATCGAGTGAGTTCTTTTGTAGTGCGGTTAATTACCACAATCTGTTTCAAATCCGGGACATTCACGTAAATGTTGGGGCCGGACTTTTCCAGCTGGAACGATTCCGGCTCGCCACCTAATTTATAGACCTCATCGAGCCGCTTGTTCGTCATCGCGTCCACCGCGGCGATCGCGGAGTTCTTCTCGTCATCGCCACAGCCGACGTAGACGCGTTTGCTCGCTGCGTCGTAACGCAGGTTATCCGCGCCACCATCAAAATCCAGGGTGGTGATGAGCTTGTAGGAGTCGCCGTCGTAAATATAGACCTTCCCCTTCTCGCTGGCCACGAAGAGCTTGTTGGCCTCCGGAGAAAAGGTCACGCCCTGAGGGTTCGGGACCCCCGTGATTTCATGGACACGGGTTCCTTGGAAGAGATCGATAACTTCCACAGTGCTGTTTCCCAGAGCGGAAACAAACACCTTGCCTTTGCCAATAGCAAAATGGTCGAAACGCCCCTTCACGCCCTCGAGTGGAACGGTACCGGTCATAATCAGAGGGGAGGCGCTCTCGGCCACTGGAGGCGCAGCAGGGGGAGCACTTGTTTGGGTGCCCTGGCATGCCGTGAGTGTGATCGCTAGTGCCAGCAAGAAACCAATGCCGCCAAGTTTTTTCATGTCGTCCCTCCAAACAAATTGAAGTCAACCAAAACTGGGGCCGCCAGCATTCCTCCTGATTACTGTCCCGCTCCTTGGAAATCACAAACCGTCCATATATCCCATCAAGCTGAATTGATTGTCGCTAGGAGGGTACCTAAGTTCGGCAGTCTAGCTGCGCAACCTGAACAACACCTGAACGATCCATTCCCAGGGTAAACTCTTGCATTCGCCCTGGTTTAAGAACTCGGGCTTATCAATCTGGGATTATCTTCCGGCCGGTGGACTGTATTAAAGATCATGCGGGGACGCTTGACGTCGAGTGTTCGCCAAAAAGCGGATCAGTACTTTGAGTTTGCCTTCCCCCTGTCGGGGGCGACGTCTGATCCCCAATCGACACACTATTCGTGGACACGGATTCAGGATATTCCCCCCGATATTCCTTTTCCTATTTATTAGGTCGTTGTCAATTTGAGAGATCATCGCATAGGCGGTGGTCCTTTCACCTACCGCCCTTCGAAACCGGCCAACCTGCCCCAAAACAGTTCTTTTTGGGCGGGCGCAATGAACAGATTTGGGCAACCAAATTCGGGCATTTGTCGCCGTAGCGAATCGAGAGGTTTTTGGGCAACCAAGGGCTTATGGGCAGTGCAGCTTTACGGTAACAAGAGTTCAGCTAATAGGTTCATGTAGCTTTGCAGGTTTTATTTTGAGTGCGCGGGCTATCGCGACGATGTTTAAGAGTGCGATATTGCGCTCACCCCGCTCGACTCCGCCGACATAGTTCCGGTGGATGTTAGCCAACTCGGCCAATTTTTCCTGGGAAAGGGCGCGTTCGAGCCGCAGCTCTCGCAGTCGCTTTCCGAACACCATCCTCGGATCGGGTGTTGGCACCCAACCATTTGAAAGGCTTGACCACCATGAGTCTACACACTATAAGTGTTCCACAGGATCGTCAAAACGGCGTCCGCAATTAGGCCCCGACCTTCGCGTAGGATGCGCATGATCTGGAAATTGTGGAAAACAATTCAGGATTGGCTTGAATTTCTTGGCAGTCCCCGCCTAAACCTGCTTGATGCTTTAGTGTTTGGAATCGGCCTGCTCGCCCTAGTTGTATGGAGATTCGACGCTTGGCTTTGCGAAATCCGTTTTGCGAGGGGGCGGAAGTGGCTCGCGAGCCTTCCCGGTTCTCAGCGGATGCGCACCGTCCCGATTGAACCGACGAGTGGAGCCGAGTTTGAGTTTGCTCAGAGCCCCAGTCGCATCTGGGCCTGCGAAAAGCGGACATGGACAGGCCGTTTTTATGCGCTCTACCCCCTCCAGCATGGAAGCCATCGGCCTCAGGCATTGATGGAATCGAAGAAGTGGGAGGAAATCTATTGGGCCGGAAAAGCCGTGACAGAAGGCCATCCACAGATTGAGCAATCCAGTCTGAACGTAATTCCCAAACTCAAATCGGAAAATCCCACTGCCCAGAGGTTCACCCGGGGGTATACGCCGTCTTAGCCGCCGGAACAGTCATAGCGATTGGGCTGATTGCCGCATATATGTATATGGTCTTCGGATGGCAATCACTGGAGAGTGCTGGTCTCATTCAACATCTCCCTTTGATTTTGCAACGCACATTCTCTAGTTTCGAGCAAACTCGACTTCACAATTTTTGGCACGTATTCGCACTGAGCTATGTCTTCTCCGCGGCCTGGTATGCTTGGTACTCACTGAAACGAAAGGCGCAGAGTCGCATTACGAATACTAGAAAGAGCGACATTGAAATTAAGTGCCCAGGATGTCAGACAGACCGAGACCACAATGAACTGTGTGAGCTTTGCGGATGGTGCGTGGATTGCCGCCGTCCATGCCCAGGTTGCGGGTTGTGTGTGCGCTGTTGTCCAAAGCAGGGGCAATGCGAACCTGAAGGAGATTGGGTTCCATACTAGGAGGAACTTGAGATGATAGATGAATCAAAACCTCCCGAAAGAGCAGAAAATCAACTCTCGATCCAAATCAGGGAGCGGCATCAGCGAGCTCTGCGAGTGGTGCTCACACTCATGATCGACTACTGTCGGCAGATGGTTGCGTGGAATAAACCTGACCCACCTTATCTTCATTAATATTGCCGCCTTCAAGAATCCAGCCTAGCTCGCGACACGGTAGAACTTGCCAGCCCAAATGGGCACGAAAAACGGCGACGTCGAGTAAATTTTTCTAATATTCTTGAAGGCCATCAGTCAATCTTGATTTTCTCTTGATTAGTATGAGAAGGCACACCAAAGAGTGACTTTCAGAATTTATTTCATGAGCTGTCCGCTCTTTGCAAATCGACATATGACATGCAAACTGCTGATAGCTATTGGGTTCCCCGTGCCAGTCGAGGTGTAAAACAGTAGCGCAAGAAAGCCGGCGTCGGGTGCTATGAGACAAGGTCGATAGTTATATTTCTGCAGCCTAGATCAACAGCCCCGGCAACCCGACACCCAGCGAAACTCGTAACCGTAACCGATCTTCCGTCCCGCCTTGATCACTGGATCCGTTATTAAATAGCAGCGGCGCACGCGCCAGCGTGTGAGGGCGTTGCATGTGAAACAGGGGCTGTGAACTCGGACACGCCGCCAGCCTTGTTCCTTGCAACGTTTGTAGTAGCGTTTTTCACGAAGTGTCTTAAACACCCGTGCCCAGTGTTTTCGTTCCGCATTTCGGCGAACGACGCGTGCCCTGTTGCGGTGTCGCTCGCGCCCGCGCTTCTTGAAGGCATTTTCGCGTTCGCGATGAGCCTGACTTTTGCGATAATCGCGCATGTAATCTCGCCGCGCGTTTCGATGTTGTGCGGAACCGCGAGCGCCCCCGGCCCGCGCGGTCCTAGCCGGCCTGAGGGGCAGGAATCTATTCCACCAGTACAAGCGACCTCCTATTGCAGCTTACAGCGCCGCCATCCTATTGAAAAACCTTTCGAAGGCCACGGAACGCAACCTTCCAACTTGGGTCCATCAGGTCTCGGCACTTGGCACCGATTCATTTTGGTGGTTGGATTGCAAAGGTTGGCTATGGTCCATCAACTAAACCTCGCACTCGGTCCAATCCACGCTTCACTGAGCGCCATGGAAGTCCCCGAATGAAATTATGGTAGATATTTGGGCGCAACTTGGGCGCAAAACCGATCCAAATGACCCAATACCGGGGTATGCCAGTGGTGTAAGGGCAGTCGAATCAGCTTGATTTAGTTGATGTAGCTACATCGGCTATGGGTTCGATTCCCATCGCCCGCTCCAGTTTGCGTGGCGGATTCATTCTATTTGATTTTTGTTAATCCGGCGCATTCATGAAACCGAACGTGCGAAATGCTGATGGTGCCCTCCTGAGGGCAGGTGCGCGGATGCGCAACGCCGGGCGCGAGGAAGACTACTCCCGGCCGCCGAACCGGAACACAACTCCCGCGGAAATGCGAGTGTGGCTTTGCGTCGCCGGCGATCCGGCGACGCTGTCATATCGCGTCATCAGATAATCCGCTTGCACAACGCGGACCGCAAAACGCCCGCCGAACGCGACGTCCAGCCCGCCCCCTGCGGCCATCGCGAATCCATTTTCGCCGGCCGAGATTCCGCCCGAGTTCGCGTTCAATCGCCCTCCGCCCGCAAGAATCTGCACAAAATAATTCACGTGGCTGCGCCGGCGGAACGCGATTCGCGGCCCGAACAAGTAAGTGTACATCGTGCTGGTCAGTCCGGCGGACAATCCGGAAAATCGGTACTCTCCCACGTCGGCGGCCGCTGAGAAACGGCCGCTGAATGCGTAGGCCAGGGATTCGCTGGCTCCGTTCAAATTCAGGCCCCCGGAATTCGCCGGGTTCGCCCGGAGGAAGGAATAGGCTCCGGCGAGTTCGATTCGCGGCGACGCGCCGGAAGCCCCCTGGGAATGCGCCGGGCCCGCGATGCCAAGAAGCATGACCGCAATCAAGATGGACAATAGAGAAGGGCGAAGTCGCAGCGTGATTTGAATTCGAGACATGACTGTGTGCTCCCGTTCGTGGCGGTTTGAGATTTTCATTCGTTGCTAGGGCTGAACAACGAGCGTGACCGGCGTCGAGTGCTGCAACGCCCCCGACGTTCCGGTAATGGTGACCGTGTAGGATCCCGCGGGCGTGCCCAGGTTCTGGAAATTTGTCTCCACGCCGGCGCAGCCGTAAATTCCGAGCCCGCCGCAGACCAGCAGCGCGGCGGCCAGGAACCATCCGTTTTTGCAGCGGCGCCCGCGCAAGCCGAACCCGGAAAGGACCAGCCCGCCCAACGGCAGCAGCATGGCGAGGAGCGGAGCGCGGCTCGGCGCCGAATTGCGCGCGACGTATGGATCGCCTTCGGTCGTGGAGACCACCAGCATCGTGGCCGCTGGAATCGCGCCCGGCGTCAGGGTCGAGGGACTGAATACAATGGAAGTTTTCGCCGGCAATCCGCTGACGCTGAGGCTAATCGGATTAGTGAAAACATTGTTCAGCGGCGTGACGGTGATCGCGTAGCCGGCCTGCTGTCCGGCACGAATTGTGACGGAGCTGAGCGTGAAAGAGAATGAAAAGTCCGGCGGCAAGGTGACCGTCGTGACGTCGGCGGCCGTGTTGTTCGCTGCGTTGAGTTCGCCGCCTCCGGAAACGGCGGCGTTGTTGATCACGCTCGCCTCCGCATTGGCCGCGACGTCGACGGTCACGGCAATTGCCGGAAAACTCGCGGCCGTGGCAAGGGCGTCGCTCCGGGTGCAAGTGAACGCTGCGACCGTGCAGCTCCATCCCGCGCCCGCCATCATGGCGGCCGTAAGCCCGGCCGGGAGCGTGTCAGTGACCGTGACCACCGCCCAGCGTCGGGCCCGCGCCGGTGTTGCTCACGATGAGGTTATAGGCCGCTGCAATTTGGCCCTGGTAGAAGTTTCCAGCGTGGCTTTTCGCCAGAATCAGATCCGGCGCGAGCACATTGATGGACGCGGTCGCCGTGTTTCCGGTGCCGGCGTTGCCGGAGCTGACGGCTCCGGTGGCGTCGACCTGATTGCCCGCAACCGCCGCAGTCACGTTCACGGAAAAAGTGCAGGAACTGCTTGTGGCAATCGCGCCGCCGGCCAGTGTAATGATTTGCGAACTGGCCGCAGTGGTAATCACGCCGCTGCCGCACGCTCCCGCGAGACCATCTGGAGTGGCCACAACCAGGCCCGACGGCAAGTTATCGGTGAGGGCCACACCCGTCAGGGCAATGGCCGAATTCGGGTTGGTGATGACGAAGCTGAGCGTCGTGGACTCGCCCAGGCCGAGCGACGCGGCACCAAACGAATTCATGATCGACGGCGGATCGGCCACGGTCAGGGTCGCGGAAGCGGTATTGCCCGCGCCGCCATTGGCGGAACCAGTAGCGCTAGTAGTGTTCGCGTAGGCGCCGCTGGCCGAGCTGGTGACATTCAACGTGATGGTGCAGGAAGCGTTGACGGGGATATTCGCTCCATTCAGTGAAGCAGCGACTGACCCGGCCGGGGCAGTCGCTGCGCCGCCGCACGTATTGGAGAGTCCGGATGGCGTCGCAACAGCGAGGTTTGCCGGGAAAGTGTCCGTAATCGAAACGCCGTTGAACGCGACGGTGTTGGCCGCCGGGTTCGTCAGAGTAATAGCCAAAGAGCTGACGCCGTTCAACGTGATAATCGCCGGCGCGAACGCGGTCGCCGCGACCGGAGGCGCAACGACGATCTGCGGATTGCCGGTGAGCGCCGCGTTGCTGGTATTGGAGGTGCTGTCTCCATTGTAGGTGGCGGCAATCGTGTGACTGCCCGCGGCAAGGATCGCGGTCGTGAACGTCGCTGCGCCTCCGCTCAGTGTTCCGCTGCCGATGGAACTGCCGCCGTCGAGAAACGTCATCGTGCCGGTGGGCGTGCCCGATCCCGCGGGCACGGTCGCAACGGTGGCAGTAAAGACCACGGACTGGTGCAAGGCCGCCGAATTCTGCGAGGAGCTGAGCGCCGTTGTAGTGGCGATCTTATCGACCACCTGCGGATTTCCGGTGAGGGTGCCGACGCTCCCGTTGAAGTTCGCGCTTCCGGCGTAGGTGGTGGTGACGGTGTGGTTGCCCAGGGGCATGGTGCTTGTGGTGAACGTAGCCACGCCGCCGCTCAGGTTGCCGCTGCCAATGGAACTTCCGCCGTCAAGGAACGTGACGGTTCCGGTTGGCGCCCCCGTTCCCGGCGACATGGGTGAAACCGTGGCCGTGAAGGTCACGACCTGGCCGAATGAGGATGGATTCTGGGAAGACGTCACGGCCGTCGTCGTGTCCGTCTTGTTGACGACCTGTGGATTGCCCGTGAGCAGGCCGGGGCCGACGTTAAAGGCTCCATCGCCGGTGTAGGTGGTGGTAAACATGTGATTGCCCGCGGCCAGCGTCGAACTGGTGAATGTGCCCACGCCGAGGCTGATTGGCACGGATGCGACCAGGACGCCGCCATCGAAGAATTTGACTACACCACTCGGAGTGCCCGCTCCGGGCGCCGCCGCGGAAATGGTGGCAGTGAGGGTTACCGACTGGCCGAAGGACGAGGGGTTCGAGGACGAGGTCACGGCCGTTGCGGTGTTCGCCTTGTTCACGACCTGCGGATTGCCTGTCAGCGAGCCGATGCTACCGTTGAAGCTCGCGTCGCCCCCATAGCTGGTGGTAATCGTGTGGTTGCCAGGGGCCAGAGCCGAGGTTGTGAACGTGGCCTGGCCGCCGCTCAGATTGCCGGAGCCGACCGAACTGCCGCCATCCAGGAACGTGACCGTCCCGGTCGCCGTGCCCGTTCCCGGCGCCACCGCAGAAACGGTGGCCGTGAAGGTCACCGACTGGCCAAAGACCGACGGATTGGCGGACGAAGTCACGGCGGTGAAGGTGTCGGCCTTGTCCACGGTGAGCAGCGCGACGGACGTGTTCCCTGTTCCGGCGCTTGTGTCACTTACCGTGACTCTGTTGCTTTCCCCGCCGAGCGTGGTGGCCAGCACGTTTACCAAGACCGTGCACGATGCGCTCGACGCGAGCGACCCTCCCGACAGCGAAACTGCGGACGAGGTGGCCACGGCCGTGGCTGTGCCGCCGCAGGTGCTGCTCAGGTTGTTAGGCGAATCCACGATCAATCCCGCGGGCAGATTATCGGTAAAGGAAATTCCCGTGAGCGCCGTGCCTGCGTTCGGATTCATGATTGAAAAGCTAAGCGAAACCGTGGCGCCTATCGGTGTCGAGGCCACGCCGAACAGCTTTGTGATCGACGGCGGGCCGAGCACTGTGAGCGTAAAGGTTTGCATGACGTCTGTGGCCACGCCGTTGTGCGCGGTGATTGTGAGGACGTAGGTTCCGGCCGAGCCGCCAGACGGGATTCCGGCAATCATGGCGCTCCCGTTTCCGTTGTCGGTAAAGCTCACGGCGCCCGGCAGCGCTCCGGTTTCGTCCAACGAGGGAGCCGGAGATCCAGTGGCGGTCACCGTGAACGTGCCGGCGGCGCCGACGGAAAATGCGGTGCTGCTCGCGCTGGAAATGGCAAGCGACGCGGAACCAGTGCCGCTGACGGCCAAGGTCTGCGGGCTGTTGGAAGCGTTGTCTACAATCTGGAGAGTCGCCACGCGCGCGCCCGATGCCAGGGGAGTGAATGTCAGGTTGATTGTGCAGGTGGCATTATTAAGGATGGATGCGCCGCAGGTATTGGTCTGGGAAAATTCGCCGCTGTTGGCGCCGGTGAAGCCGATGCTCGTAAAGTTCAGGTTCCCGCCGGATTTGTTAGTCAGCGTGATGGGCTGGGAGCTGCTGGACGTACTTACACCCTGGCTTGCGAACGTAAAGCTGGTGGGATTCAAGGTGACGGGCAATAACTGCAGGAAAACGGAAACGTTGTTGGCGTTGCCATTGGCGATGGCCAGATCCAGCGCGCCGTCGCCATTGAAATCGGCAGTAGCCACGCCAAAGGCGCCGGCCGCTGTCGTGAACGTCACCTTTGGTCCAAACGTGCCGTCGCCGATTCCTGGCAGCAGAAACGCCTTGCCGCTGCCGCGATCGGAGACCACCAGGTCGAGCTCCCCATCGCCGTTGTAGTCGCCCGCAACTCCGGCAATCAAATCGAACGATCCGGTAGCCGGATTCGCCGTCAGCGTGAGAGTGCCGCCGCCGTTTCCCAACAGGACGCCGACATCGCTGGCGTTCACCGCGGCCGCATCGAGATGGCCGTCGCCGTTAAAATCCGCCGCAATCACGCCGATCGGAAAATGAGTGCCTCCGGTGGAAGTGACCGCCTGGCTTTGAAACGAGCCGTTTCCATTTCCGATCAGGAGGGAAACCGTGCCGGCGGACTCGTTGGCCACGACCAAGTCGAGCTTGCCATCTTCGTTGAAATCCCCCGCCACGATTACCTGGGGCAAAGCGCCCACCGTGAGCGTGCCTGACGCTGTAAATGTACCGTCACCTGCGCCGAGCAAGACGCTCACGGAGTTAGCGTTGGCATTGCTGACGACAAGATCCAGGTGGCCGTCGCCGTCAAAATCTCCCGCGGTGAGGGCAAAGGGCCCGTCTCCCGTGGCCGGGGAAGATTTCAGGACAAACGTGCCGTCGCCGTTGCCAAGCAGGATGCTGACGCCAGCGATTCCGGCGCTGCCGTTGTTGGCAACGGCCAGGTCGGAAATGCCATCCTCATTGAAATCTCCGACGGCCAGCCAATTCGCGCCCGCTCCCGCCGCGGGTGTGGACTTTGTGGTGAAGCCGCCATGTCCGTCGCCCAGCAGAATCGATACCGTGCCTTCTGTGAAATTGGCCGCCGCCAGATCCAGATTCCCATCCCCGTTGAAATCGGCCGTGACGATCCCTTGCGGCATGGCGCCTACGCTCACCGAAGAAGTGGGCGAGGAAGGAAAAGCCACCGTTGCCGCTGCGGACGCGATGGGGATATAGACCACGTCGGACTTGCCGCCGCCGGGGCCGGGACTCGACACGGTCACTGAACCCAGGCCCACCGCGGCAACGAACGCGTCAGGCACCGAAGCGGTCAGCCGTTGCGCGTTCACAAAAGTCGTGGAAAGAGCCACGCCGTTCCAAAGAACGGCGGACGAGGCCACGAATCCCACCCCGCGCAACGTGAGCGTCACGCCCGTGGAGCCCGGATTAATGCTCGCCGGCGAAACGATGTCCACGAACGGCACGGGGTGATTCGCGGCCCGGGCGACGCGTGCAAACATGCCGACCATGGTGATCGCCGCAATGCCCAGCAAGAAACGGCGTTGAAGGAAATGAACGTGTGCGCGAGTACGAAAAAGTAGACGGGATGACGGCATGAACTTCTGATCCTCCAGGGCTGCGATCGATGCGCTTTCGCATCCTTGACTTCAGCCCAAGAGAACCGCCGGCCACCGCTGGCCGGCTAAGAGGAGTTCCTGCGTCAGGTGCCACGTAAAATAGCAGGTGTAACCTGGAAACTCAAATTATCGGATGGTTAAGATTTCCAGGAGAGCATCAACGGCCAAGCAGGAACAGAACACGCTTAAAAGTTTGAGCGGATTTTGAGAGTTGCAGGTCCCAGCTCCAGGCTCGCGCTGCTTTGCAGCGCACCAACTGCTCCAACTGAGTTCAGACTGGGACAAGGCAAACCTTCCGTTGTAAAAGCCCAGCCTAGATGGTGTATGCTCCGCGAACTGGTAGTGCGGCCCCGTACTCACATTTTAACTGGGCAGGCGACGGACTGCTCCATCGTTTAGCCCGTCCTGGGAGGAAGCCATGCATCGGTTTGCTTGGAAAATTTTCGCGCTCGGCGCGCTTCTGATTGTCGCCTTTGGCGCGGCAACCCTTTGTGCGCAACAGGCCGCGCCGGATCTGATCTTATCCAACGGGAAAATCATTACCGTCGATCAGCGCTTCACGATCGCGCAGGCGGTCGCCGTGCGCGGCGAGCGCATCGTCGCGGTGGGCAGCAATCAGGAAATCGGCGCGCTCGCGGGTCCCAAGACCAGGAAAATCGATCTCAAGGGCAAGTCCGTGATTCCCGGCCTGATCGACAACCACATGCACCTGCTGCGAGCGGGCACAACCTGGACGCGTGAACTCCGGCTCGATGGCATCGAATCGCGCAAGCAGGCGCTCGACATGCTGAGCGCGCGAGCGAAGGCGGTGGGCCCTGGAGAATGGATCTATACGATAGGAGGGTGGGCGCACCAGCAGTTCGCGGACGATCCCAAACCGTTCACGCGCGAGGAACTGGACAAGGTCGCGCCGAACAATCCCGTGGCGCTGCAGGAATCCTACTACCAGACGTTTCTCAATACCCGCGGCATGCAGGCCTTGGGCATCACCGACATATCGGCCGACCCCGCCGATTTGTTGAAAGGATCGATCAAGCGTGACGCCTCCGGAAACGCGACGGGCCTGGTGGGCAGCGACATGCCCGCCGTGCGCCCCGTGGTCGCCAAGCTGCCGAAGGTTCCGGCGGATCAGGTCGAGGCCAGCAGTCTTGCCTTAATAAAGGATATGAACCGCTCGGGTCTCACCTCGTTCGGCGTTCCGGGATGCGATCCCGACCTGCTGTCCATGTATCGCAAATGGGAAAGCCAGAACCAGCTCAATGTCCGTGTGTATTGCATCGACGGCGTGGGCGGCGGCAGCCCCGAGCAAGTGGACAAAAATCTGTCGCAGATCAGCAAAATCAAATTATTTCAGGGCGATGAGTACATCGACCAGATATTTTTTGGCGAGGGAGTCTACGGCCCGCTTAGCGACCCGATGTTCCTGGTGAAATCCAATCCCAAACCGGAGGACCTTGCGCAATGGCGCCGGATCGCCATGGAAGTCGCCAAGTCGGGGCTGCCCTTGCACGTCCATGTGTCCCTGACGAACACGATTGACGCGTTCCTGGATCAGGTCGAGGCCGTCAACAAGGAATATCCCATCCACAACCTGCGCTGGGTGTTTGCGCACGTCACGCAGCTGAACGAAGCGGAACTCGACCGCATGAAAAAACTGAACATGTACGCCGCCGTGCATCCGTGGACGGTCATCAATGGAGGAATCTTTCACGAAATTTACGGCGACCAGGCCTTCGACATGCCGAATCTGAAGACCATCCAGGACAGCGGAATCGTCTGGGGCTTCGGCAGCGACGGCAGCGCGGCCAACCAGTACCGCCCTTTCTTCACGCTGGGATTTGCAGTGACGGGAAAAATGGTGGGCGGCATGAAGGTCATTCGCGGCACGATCAGCCGCGAGGACGCTTTGATCGCCTACACGCGCAACAACGCTTTCCTGGTTTTTCAGGAAGACAATCTGGGTTCGATCCAGCCGGGCAAGCTGGCCGATTTGCTGGTGCTCGACCGCGATTACCTGACCGTTCCCGCCGATCAAATCAAGGAAATCAAGCCGGTGATCACCATGGTGGGAGGCAGAATCGTGTACGACGCCGGCGCTCAGACTGCTTCGATGACGAAGTAAATCTGATTCAATTTGCGTAAGAGGAAATGGAAAAAGAAAACGCCGCGGGCTCAAAATAGCCCGCGGCGTTTTCATTGCACTGGAGAAGAACCAGATTCACTTTGCCGGCGCCGGAGCAGGTGGCGCTGGCGGAGGCTGAGGTTTCGATTCCGGCTTCACGAACTTGCTGTCATCAAGCGGCGCATTATCTTGAACTTTCTCTATCCGAATTGTCGCCCGCGATGCAGTAGCGCCAAGTGGAATCCCGGGGATGGAACGAACCACGAATGGAATCTTGACCCCGCTGCCCGTATCCCGGTAATCGTCATATTCCACTTCGAACGGACTTCTGCCCACCACAGTCGGCAGGCTTGTGATCTTCCGCAAGAGAAGTCCCGTCTGCGTGTCAAAGTACAGGGTCTCGGGCGTATCGTCGGGTAGCGTGCCGGTGACCGCGTAGGCGTCGTGGTCATTCACCTTTTCGACTGCGGTAACCTCCAGCTTGGTATATTCCTTCTTGATGTTCAAAGCTTCATAGAAGTCCGCGCTGCGTTTATAGACCGGCTGCGCCAACTGTGCCGCCGGAGCGACCACGCCCCTGACATTTTGCGCCCACGCGACGGTGCCATCAAATCCATCTTCTATTGTGGCCTTGCCCGTATTCGTGACGTTCAGCCTCAGATTCGGCGCCTTCAGATAAATCTCGCCTCGCGCAGGCGCCTCGGTCGTGCCTCCAGGTCCCGTCGGGATAGTAAGCGTGGCGGTGATCAACCGGCTGGTAATTTTGCGAATGGCCGCCTCGCCGCCAAGCGCCTGGATGTACTTGTCAATGATTTCATCCGCAGATGGATAAGTCGGCTTCATAGGGTGCCAATCCCCGTCGTACGGGGGGAACTTAACGGTCGTAGCAGGCAGAACCAGGGTGGCCACTGGATCGGGGCTGCCGCGATGGCAGGTGTAGCAGGTCACCATCTGCTTCCCCTCAAAATTATTCTTGTTGAGAGCCATCATCATGATCATCATCTTTCGCGCAGTTGCCTTGGGCTTCAAATCGTCTTTTTCCCATTTGTCCACGATATGGCAAAAGCCGCAGGTCACGCCGAGGTCTCCCTCGAGCATATGCATTGCCGGATTCAACTGATTAGCCGGCAAATTTTTGAGAACCCGGATGTTTTTGAACTGCTGCTTGGCGGTCTTCACTTTTGGACTGGGCGGTTGCTGCGCTCCCGCAACAAGCGACAATGCGAAAATAAACCCCAGGACCGCAACGGACGTGCGCACAACGTGACGAGCATTACCCATGGGCGATACCTCTCCTGTGAATTCGGGGCGTTGATCAGTCTCGCGGCGGGCAGCATACGTGTGCAAACCTCTAATTTCAACGTGAATCGGAATGTCGGATTTGTAGCGCCAGCATCCCGCCGGCTGTTTTCCGTTTCGCGAAATGGACACAATGCCGGCAAGATGCCGGCGCTACGGGAGAGAGCTGACGCGCCGGTTCACTCGCTCATGATCGGCGGTGGGCTGGCATTCGGGCACGAATTGCAAATCTACCGGTCACGCAGTCATCTGTCACGCAGTCATCTTGACACCTCATCGGTCGCGGTGTAATTTGCGATCCAGTGAGGGTGTGCAAGTGAACCGCCAGCGGCGATATTCACGGGTGACTGGAGTTTTTTGGCGCCTGCTTCTGGTGCTTTTGAGCCTTTCCGGCGCAGCACGCGCGCACCATGGCGTGGCCGCCTACGACTATTCCAAAACGGTCGTCGCAAAAAACGTGACCGTCACCCAATGGGATTGGGTGAATCCGCACTGCAAAATTCACTTTGACGTAACCGACGACCGGCACAACGTGCAGCACTGGAGCGTGGAAATGCACCCGCCCGAGGCCCTGATCGAGCACGGCTGGACCCGCCAGTCCCTCCGCGCCGGAGACGTGATTTCCCTTTCGTTCCGGCCCGCGAAGGATTTTTCCGCGGCTGGACTCCTGGTGGACGTGACCCTGCCGAACGGATTCCAGCTAGTGCAAAACCTGCTGGTGCTGCCTGTGGGCAAAACGTATTCCATGAACGAATGGGCCAATTTCATCGCACGGAAGTGATCTCACGTTACCGTTTCATTTTAGCCTCGCCGAACAGCCGGCAAGCGTTCGCAAGGTTCATCGAAAGGCTATTTTTTCGCGGGCGCCGTAGTTGACTTCTCTACCGACTCGTTAAATTCGTTGTTCTCGCGGACCGAGCAAGGCCACACTTCCCTCGCAAAATCCTTGGCGCTTGCCACGGTTCTGGTCGGATAGCTCCACGTAGCGGAATACGCGCCCGGATCGTCGATGGCAATCCCCATTTCCAATTTGTCCGGGCCCAGCCGCCGGAATTTTTCGATCACGTGCAGCTTTTCCGAATGCGGGCGCCCAGTCGAATCCAGCCACGTCTTGTCGTTGAATCCGATGGAGTCCACAACGAACGTGTCCTTCCCTTCATACCGGCCGATCGATTCGCCCATGTAAGAAGGATCGGGATCGTCTGAATGCTTGCGGTTCAGCCACACCACGCGCCACACGACGCCGTATTCGTAGAGGATGTAAACGGCTTCCGGCGTCTGCACAAATTTGAATTTGGACGGGCTGTTATAAATTCGCGGAACTCCGTACAGCTCGCAGTAGAGGATGTTGGGGTCGGTGGAACTGTCAAACGTCGCGCGGGGCCCGCTCGGCGGGCGCTCCGCGAGTAGTTTCTTCATGGCCCAGGGCTGATACGGCACGCCGTCCGCCGGAGTTCCGGCATCCTGCATGGTCCCCTTGGGACTGAGCATATAAGGACCGGCGGGTTGCGCAGCGCCCGCGGCCGGAACCGCTGCTCCGAGATTTCCCCAAACCCCGGAGAGGTCCACGTGGTCGCTGCCTGTATTCTTGGCGGACCCGGATGGCGCAGCGGCCTGAGCGCGCAAAACCGGCGCAATTGCCAGCCCCGCAAATAAAAAACAAGCAGAAAGCCCCAGGCGGTCCCGCATCTTGAGATTCCTCCCGGCGTTCATGCGCGATTCTCGAGTTGCTTGCCGTCCTCCAGAACAACCTTGATCAAAATGCCGCGTGGCGCGCCGTTTTTCGCTCCGTGAAAGTGCAAGGTCACATGATCGCCGGCGTTCAGCGAGTGTCTGGTCCAGCCGATCTCCACGAGGCGGCTCGGCGGGCCGCATTCGACCACCCACTCCTGCGTGGCACCGCCGGCATCGACGACGTTCAACGCGATTCGCCCATGCGGATTGGTCCACTCGAACTGCGTGATGGTTCCCTTCAGCACGGTGTCCTTATCCATGTCATAGCCCGAGGCGCCGTGGTGCGCAAGCACGGGAGTGGAAACCAGGAGCAGGGCGCTTGCCAGCACAAAAACGGCGAACAATCCGATGCGCATGTGGAACCTCGTTCGGTGGAGGTGAAAGTCGATGAAAGCGATATCGCTCCGAATTTTTTGCGATGTCTATAACACACGCCGAAACCGGGAGCAATCGAATTTTGCGTTGCAAAATTCAAGCCGCTTTGCCGCGCGACCGCGAAACGCACGTCCTCACGCATTTCTCCCTGAGTTTTTGAAATCCCCAGGCGCATCGCCTCGCCGATCGTACCTGCCGAGGCCACTTTCTTCTTGACAATTATTTGGCTGAGTGGTTACATCCCCGCACATTGGGCCATCCAGAGGTATTCAAAGCCGTACTCAACTAGCTGCCTAGGGGGGATTATGCGGAGTATACCCGCTCTTCGAGCAATCGTCCTGCGCACGATTCTTTTTTCCGTAATCGCACTGTTGATTTCCTCGGCCTGTACGTATGCCCAGACCGTTACAGGAACAATCAGCGGGACAGTGCTGGATCCTTCCGGCGCCGTCGTCCCCAACGCGGAAGTCTCCGTCACCAACCAGGAAACCAGCGTCGTGCGTACCACCACGGGCACTGCGGATGGCTTGTACAGCGTTCCCTCCCTTCTCCCCGGCAGGTACACGGTCCAGGTAAAGGCCCAAGGCTTCAATACGGCCCAAGTTCAGAATGTCGTGGTCAACGTCGGAACCGAGACCCGCAGTGACCTGCACCTGGAAGTCGGCACCACGAACCAGGCCATCACCGTGACCGAATCGATTCCCACGGTTGAGACGACCAGCACGGATGTCTCCCAGGTCATGAGCCAGGATCTGATCAAGATCATCCCCCTCAACGCCCGCGATTTGCAGCAGCTGTCGGTGATCCAGCCCGGCGTTCAACAGACTTTTACGAGTTCCTTCGGAAAGCAAGTGTCCGTGGGCGGCGACCGCGTGGCCAATAACCGGTTTCTACAGGAAGGCATCGACCTGACCTGGACGTTTCGCACTTCCCCGGTCAGCCTGGCCAGCAACATCCTGATGGGCGCGGATGCGGTGAAGGAATTTAAGGTGATCAGCGAAAATCCACCGGTGGAATACGGCGAGCTGTCGGGCGGGATCACCAGCACGACGTTCAAGTCCGGAACCAATCTTTTCCACGGGACGCTGTTTGAGTATTACCGCAACAGCGCCTTCGATGCGCGCAACTTCTTCGACGGGCCCGTCATTCCTCCTCTTCACCGGCACCAATACGGCGGACAGGTTGGCGGACCAATCCAGAAGGATAAGACATTCTTTTTCGCGGATTATGAATCGCTGCGGTCGGACGCGGCTGCGTCGTTTGTGGCACCCGTTCCAAGCTTTCTAAGCAGAACGGCGGTAAGGGACCCAGCACAACCGATTTCGGCGACGAATTTTACGACTGATCCGATCATCCGACAAATCTTTTTCGGGGCCACAGCGGCCGGCGGGGCTGTTGACTCAAGAACCCCACTTTTACCCGCATGTAACGATGGAAAGTACGCAACTGCGGGCGTAGGTTCGACATGTAATTTCAACAGTACTCCGAACCAGGCCGTCCGCGAGAATTACGGCGTGATCAAGATCGACCACAGTTTCGGCGCCAAGGACTCCCTGTCGGGAAGTTACAACATCGACCAGTCCACCGAATTCGAGCCGACGCAGTTGGCCATTACGGCGGATGACGTGTACATGCGGCGCCAGGTCTTTTCGCTGCAGGAAACCCACATTTTTTCTCCCAGTATCGTCAACACGTTCCGTGGCGGCGTCCAGCGCATCAACTACGCTGGAAACCTGGATATCTTCACCTCCGCGACAATCGATCCGCGGCTGTATGTGAACGCGAACCCCGCCATCGTTCACCAGAGTCCTTTCCCGCAAATTCCCGCGATCACTATCCCTGGGGTTACGAATATTGGCGCCCCCGCGCTGGGATTCAATTATGTGCCCCGCTACATTGGGTATACGTCGATGAACTTCAGCGATGACGTGAACATCCTTCGCGGAAAGCACGCGTTCCAGTTTGGCGCCCAGGTCAAGAGGTGGTACGACAACATTGAGAACTACATGTCCACCCCTCGCGGGGCGATCGGTTTCGGCAGTTTTAGCGCGTTTATGCAAAACTTACCGGCGTCGAGCTTTGCCTGGTGGGTTCAGAACTATACGAACCCCGTCAACGGCCAGACGTACAATTCCACATTCGCGCGCGGCATGCGCCTGATGTCGTATGGCGTCTATGCCGAGGACACGTACAAGATGAAGCCCAATCTGACCGTGACCTACGGCTTGCGTTGGGAATACGCCACTGCACCCTCCGAAGAGGCCAACCGCATTTCGAACCTCTACGGCGCCGGTTGCACGGCTTACAACTGCGCTACGCCCACGGTGGGCGCGCCCTGGTACCATCCTCCCAAGAACAACTTCGCGCCGCGGGTTGGCATTAACTGGGATCCGTTTGGGAAGGGCAAAACGAGCGTTCGCGCCGGAGCCGGCGTTTTCTTCGCTGAAATGGAAGACGACTACTGGTATCCGTCCCTGGCCTCGCAACCTCCGTTCACGGTGGCGGTTTCGCTGCCCAGCGCGGTTAACTTCCCGTTCAACAACCAACCTGGTACCACATTCAGCAACACAGCATGCACGGCGAACTGTTCGAACACTGCCCTCAACAATTTCCTTGCCGCTCCCACAGGTGGCCTCTTCTCCCATGAAACCTATGGCGGTGCGGAGTTTCCGTATTTCAAGACTCCAACCAAATACGCCTACAACCTGACGATCCAGCAGGAGCTGCCCGGGAAGTTGACGTTCCTGGTTGCCTACGTGGGATCTCAAGGGCGCCATCAGGGCAGGACGTTCTCCTACCAGGACTTTAACCCGACCACAATTGAGGTGCCGGGCCAGTTGCCGATGGTGAATGGAGTTCCGATTCCTGGCTCGGTCGTAAATCCGAACTGCACCTCGCCTGGCGCGATCACCTGCTACTACTGGGCAGGCTCGATTCAGACGATCAATACGCTATCGGGTCCGGTAGCGGGTCCGGGCGCACAAAACGTTAATCTACTTGCGAATCCAGGCGCTGCTTCCTTGGGGGGCACGAATGGTACTGTTAATCTCTCGCCGTACGCGACAAACTGCATCCTTCCCGGGGTGCCTACGCCGAAAACCGGCCCGTGCTATAACAACCCCAACTGGGCCAATACCATTACCGGGAACATTACAGACGGCAATTCCTACTACAACGCGTTGCAGGTTGTGCTGCAGCGGCCCGTTTCACCGGGTCTGTTTGCGCGATTCAACTACACGTTCGCGGAGTGTATAGCGGATTCGGGCGATAATCTTCCAGGCCAGTATACAAACGGCGGCTCCGCTGCTTTCCCGCTCATTACACAGCATGGGGCGGGCCGTGGACGTTGCTCCTACCTATCCACGCAATCGGCGAACTTTACTCTCACGTACGAAACGCACTGGGGAAATAACCTGAGTTCTCGTCCGCTCAGAACCGCCGTGACTGGTTGGCAGCTTAGCAGCCAAACCCTCGTCTCCTCGGGAATTCCGTTCACGGTTACCTCCGGTACCGATAATGCGCGGTACGTTGCCGTCGCAGGACCATCGGGAGCACCGGGGGGAGACCGTCCAGATTGGGCCGCTCCAAATGCCAACTGCGCGGACCCGTCCCCGCATGGCGCAGTTGGCCTGCATAACTTCAACGGAAGCTTCGTGGATATCAACGTGAACTGCTTTGCGATTCCTGTGCCAGGTTACCTCGGAAATGTTGGCCCACTCGTGTTCCGGGGACCCAGCACCATCAATACGGACCTGAGCCTTCGCAAAACGATACCTGTTACCGAAGGCAAGACTCTGACGTTCTCGGCGGACATGTTCAACGCCTTCAACCGCGCTAACTTCTCTGTGCCGACCTCCTTGTCTGTATTTGGAACCACGGGCTCGAAAGTCGGAAACTTCGGGGCGATCAACTTCAACAACCCCTATGCGACGGTCACCACGTCGCG
>JAIQFG010000043.1 GCA_020073375.1 Terriglobia bacterium
GCAAGACGCGCATCGTGGAAGCGGCCGCGGAAATCCTGTTCGGAGACCCGCGCGCGGTGATCAAAGTGGATTGCGCGGAATTTCAGCACTCGCACGAAATTGCGAAGCTGATCGGCTCGCCCCCGGGATACCTGGGACACCGCGAGACCCATCCGCTGATCACGCAGGAAGCGCTGGCGCAGTATCACACGGAAAAACTGAAACTCAGTTTTCTGCTGTTCGACGAAATCGAGAAGGCGTCCGACGCACTGTGGCAGTTGCTGCTGGGAATTCTGGACAAAGCCACGCTGACGCTGGGCGATAACCGGCGCGTGGACCTGTCGCAGACCATGATTTTCCTGACGTCGAACCTGGGCGGGGGAGAAATCACGGAACTGATGACCGGCGGCATGGGTTTCGTGCAGCCGAAGGATAAGGTCGAGGATCATCTGGACGTGAAGGTGGAACGCACGGCGCAGGAAGCGGCGAAGAAGAAGTTTTCTCTGGAATTCATGAACCGACTCGATAAGGTGGTAGTGTTTCGTCCGCTGCGGGAAGAGCAGTTGGAGCAGATCCTGGAGATCGAGCTGGGCATGGTGCAGCAGCGCGTGCTGGATACGGGGCGCGGGCAATTTTTGTTCCGCGTGACGCAGTCTGCGAGAAAGTTCCTGCTGCAGGAAGGGACGGACCTGAAGTACGGCGCGCGGCACCTGAAGCGCGCGATCGAAAAGTTCGTCGTCTACCCGATGGCGAGCCTGCTATCGACAGAGCAAGTTCATTTCGGGGACATGCTGGTGGTGGATAAACGCGGGGATACGGCGGCCCTCTCATTTTATCGCGAAGGCCAGGGAGCGGTAATTGTCGTGCCGACCAGGAAGCCGGCGCGAGCGCCAGCCGCGCGTGTTGCGGCGAGCGCATCGAGCGAGGAGAGAGAAAAAGTTCCCGTGCGCGAATGGGAGCCGGTGTTGAGTTAAATGGTAGGACAGGCTTCAGCCTGTCTGGTTTTCTCGCCGCAACGCCGCAAACCCAGACAGGCTGAAGCCTGTCCTACAAAGGCCTACGAACCATGCACCTTCGGTTTCCAGCGCAATACGGGCTTGCGCGCGGCGGCGGTTTCGTCCAGCCGGCTGACGCGCGTATGGTGCGGCGCGGTCTTCACCAGTTCCGGATTCTTCGCGGCTTCCTCGGCGATCGCGCGCATGGCATCCACGAACAAATCGCACTCCTGCCTGGATTCCGACTCGGTCGGTTCAATCATCATTGCGCCCGGCACGATCAGTGGAAACGCCGTTGTGTAGGGGTGGAAGCCGTAGTCGATCAGGCGCTTGGCGATATCCATGGTGCTCACGCCGTTCTTTTTCTGCCGCGCGTCGCTGAACACCACTTCGTGCATCGAGGGCGAATTGAACGGCATGTCATACACGTCCTCGAGTTTCTTGCGAATGTAATTCGCGTTCAGGACCGCGTCTTCGGTGGCCTGGCGGATACCCGGGCCGTAGGCCAGCGTGTAGGCCAGCGCGCGCACCAGCACGCCGAAATTGCCGCCGAATGCGCGCACTCTGCCGATGGACTTGCGTTTCTGATTGTCCAGCGCGAGCCGCCCGTCTTTTTCTTCCAGTACGGGAATCGGCAGGTACGGCTCCAGAATTTTCTTGACCATCACGGGGCCCGCTCCCGGGCCTCCGCCTCCGTGCGGCGTGGAAAATGTTTTGTGCAGATTCAAGTGCATCACGTCCACGCCGAAATCGCCGGGGCGCGCCACGCCGGCCAGCGCGTTCATGTTCGCGCCGTCCATGTAGAGCAGCGCGCCGTGCGCGTGCAGAACTTCGGCGGCCTCGGCGATGTTCTGCTCGAATACGCCGAGCGTCGAGGGGTTCGTGACCATCATCCCGGCCACGTCGCTGTTCACGATTTGCTTCAGCCGCGCGATGTCGATCTGCCCGCGCTCGTCCGACGGCACGTTTTCGACTTCATACCCGGCAATCACCGCCGTGGCCGGATTGGTGCCGTGCGCGGAATCGGGGATCAACACTTTCTTGCGCGGGCGGCCCTGTGTGTCCTCCAGATAGGCGCGGATCAGCAGCAATCCGGTGAGTTCGCCCTGCGCGCCCGCGGCCGGTTCCAGCGTGCCGGTATCCATGCCCGTGATTTCGGCCAGGCATTCCAGCAATAGCTTCAAAATTTTCAGGCAGCCTTGCGAAAGTTCCTGCGGCTGGTAGGGATGCTCGGTGGCGATGCCATCCAGGCGCGCGACGAATTCGTTGACGCGCGGGTTGTACTTCATGGTGCAGGACCCCAGCGGGTACATGCCCAGATCGATCGCGTAATTCCAGGTGGAAAGGCGCGTGAAATGGCGCATCACTTCGATTTCGCTGACTTCCGGGAAGCCCGCCACGCCCTCGCGCGCGTAAGCCGCCCCCAGCGCGGTCCGCGCGTCGATCGCTGGAACGTCCAGGGGAGGGAACTCCACGCCCCGCTTGCCGGGCGCGGACTGCTCGAAGATCAGCCCCTCGTTCTGACTGATGTGCCGCCCCGCTTTTTTGATTCGCTCGGTCAATGCGATTCTCCAGGGAACACGTAACGCAACATCCGGCTAAGCTGGTTTGTGGGTTGCGGCTTTAGCCGCAACATTAAGAACGCTATATGGAAGGGGCTTTAGCCCCTGGCGCGTCAGGGGCTAAAGCCCCTTTGTTGCGCGCCTAATTGTCGGAGCTAAAGCTCCGACCCACAAATCGTACCGCGCGCTACACCGGCTTCGACAAAATCTCGCGGACGGCGGCAGCCATGCGCTCGATTTCCGCGCGCGAAGTGGTTTCGGTGACGCAGAACAACGCGCGTTTGGTCAGGTCCGCATAGGAACTCCCCAGCGGCAGCGGCCCGATGATTTTCTTGCGCAGCAATTCATGGTTCACCATTTTTACCGACCGCGGAAATTGCACCGCGAATTCGTTAAAAAACGGCCCGGAAAACGCGCGGCGCACGCCGGGAATCGATTCCAGTTGGTCGAGCGTGAAACGCGCCTTGGCCAGATTCTGCGCGGCAATTTCCTTCAAGCCTTCCTTGCCCAGCAGGCAGAGGTGAATGGTCACGGCCAGCGCGCACAGGGCCTGATTGGTGCAGATGTTGGACGTGGCCTTCTCGCGCCGGATGTGCTGCTCGCGCGTCGCCAATGTCAGCACGTAGCCGCGCCGCCCTCTGCTGTCCACGGTTTCTCCCGCGAGCCGTCCCGGCATCTGGCGCACGAATCTATCGCGCGTGGCGATCACGCCGGCATACGGCCCGCCGTAGCTTGGCGCCAAGCCAAAGCTCTGCGTCTCCATCGCCACAATATCCGCCTCGGCCGGCGGCCGCACCGCGCCCAGCGAAACGCCTTCGGTGATGGAGACGACCAGCAACGCGCCCTTGGCGTGCGCGAGTTCAGCCAGTTGCGGAACCTGTTCCAGCACGCCGAAAAAGTTGGGCGACTGCACGACCACCGCGGCGGTTTCCTTGTCGATCGCCGCCTCCAGGCGCGGCATGTCCAACTGGCCGGAAGCGTCAAATCCGATTTCGTGAATGTGCAGCCCCAGATTTCGCGTGTAGGTGTCCAGCACCTGGCGGTATTCGGGATGCAGCGACCGCGCCACCACCACGCGATGCCGCCTGGTCAGCCGCTCGGCCATCAGCACCGCTTCGGTGGTCGCCGTCGAGCCGTCCCACATCGATGCGTTGGCCACTTCCATTCCGGTCAGTTCACACATCAATGTTTGAAATTCAAAAATCGCCTGCAGCGTTCCCTGGCTGATCTCCGCCTGGTAGGGCGTGTAGGAAGTCAGAAATTCACCGCGCTGGATCAGCGAATCGGTGACCACCGAACGAAGGTGGTTGTAGATGCCCGCGCCCAGGAAACTTGTGTAGCCCCCGGAATTTTCCGCCGCGCGCGCGCGGAAATAGTCGATGATCTCCTGCTCGGACATTGCCGCGGGAAGGCGCAGAGGTTCTTTCAGCCGGAACTGCTCGGGAATCGATGCGAACAAACTTTCGATGGATTTAGACCCGATCGCGGCAAGCATGTCGCGGCGTTCCGCGGTGCTCTTCGGAAGATAGCGCATCAGGCCGAGGCTTCCTTTTCGGAGACGAAGGCTTGATAGGCCGCGGCGTCCATCAGGCTGGAGACTTCGGCGGGATTCGCAAGCTTGATTTTGATCAGCCAGGCGGCGCCGTGCGGGTCCGAATTGACGGTTTCGGGAGCCGCGGTGAGCGCCGCGTTCGCCTCGATCACTTCTCCCGATACGGGAGCATAGATTTCGCTCACGGCCTTCACCGATTCGATCGTGCCGAAGACATCCCCGGTCGTGATTTTCGTGCCCGCTGCGGGCAGTTCCACGAACACCACGTCGCCCAGTTCATGCTGCGCGTAGTCGGTGATCCCGATCGTGCCGGTGTCGCCCGACACTTTGATCCACTCATGTTCCTTGGTGTAGCGATAGTCGCTTGGGTACATTCCAGCTCCTTGAAAATGCGTCCGGGGGCGCGAGGGCGCGGCCCGCAAACTCCACTGTCACAATTTTATTTCGCCCGCTTGTAGAATGGCATCGGAACAATTCGCGCGGGGGCCTGCTTGCCGCGAATCTCCACGCTGATTTCCGTTCCCGGCGCGCGAAATACCGGAGGCACGTATGCCATGCCAATATTTTTTTTCAGGAACGGGGCAGGCGAGCCGCTGGTCACGCGTCCAATTGCCTTGCCCTCGGCGCAAACGCCGCAGGCATCGCGCGCGATCAAACGGTCCTGCATCTCAAAGCCCACCAGCGTGCGTTCCAATCCCTTTTCCTTTTGCCGGACTAGCGCGTCGCGCCCCAAAAACTCGCCCTTGTTCGGCTTGCAGATCCAGCCCAGGCCCGCCTCGTACGGCGTCGTGGTGTCGTCGATTTCATGGCCGTAGAGGCACATGGACGCCTCCAGGCGCAGCGTGTTTCGCGCGCCCAGGCCGCAGGGTATCATTCCCACTCCGGAGCCCGCTTCCATCAAATCGTTCCAAAGTTTTTCGGACTGGTCCGGCGGGAAGTAAATTTCAAAACCGTCCTCGCCCGTGTAGCCCGTGCGCGCGATCAGGCAATCGACGCCGTCCACGTCGCCGAACGTGAAGTGATAGTAGGGAACCGAATTGAGCGGCACAGGGGTAAGGGCTTGCAAAATAGCCAGCGCCTTGGGGCCTTGAATCGCCAGTTGCGAGTACCGAGCCCCGGCGTTTTCAATTTGCGCGCCGGTGTGATTGTTCGCCAGGATGTGCTCGAAATCCTGGTCCTGCGTCCCCGCATTGACGCACAGAAAATAGTGCTTGTCGGAAATTTTATGGACCAGCAGGTCGTCGACGAACGTGCCCTGCGGGGTCATCAGCCCGGAGTATTGCGCCTGGCCGATGGCCAGCCTGGACGCATCGTTGCAGGTCACGTGCTGCACCAGCGCCAGCGCGTCCTCTCCGAACACTTCGATTTCGCCCATGTGGCTGACGTCAAACAGGCCCGCGGCGGTGCGCGTGGCCATGTGCTCGGACACAATTCCCGAGTACTCGACGGGCATGTCCCAGCCGCCGAAATTGACCATCTTGGCCTTGAGCCGCCGGTGTTCGGCGTTCAGAGCGGTCTTGCGAAGTTGTGCCGTGGTCGGAGATGTCACGCGGAGTTCTCAGCCAGCAAACAGCAAAATCGAAACTAACACGCGCGTTTGAAACGTGTCAAGAAAGGGGCTGGCTTCGGCATGGCAAAGGGTCATCGTATCCCCCGAGCCGGGATGATGTGCAGCGGCCCGAACCGCGTGACATCGTTGCATTTGCGTTTGGGCCTGCGGTGCGCGGTCTTGCAAACAGAACTTGTTTCCGCCTTGTTAACCGCAATGGTACGCGCGGCTTGTTCCGGCGCGCCGTGGTGGCCTATAGTCAGCCTAGGATTCTTCCCGGCTGTACCCGGCTGAGCGCGAAGGCATTGCAAGCGGACGCTCAATGGGCACTATCGGAGGAATCTCGAAGGAACATTATGCAAAGCACCATTCTGTGTTCGCAATGCGACAAGCCGGAAAGCAAGTGCGGTTGCGACCGCTATTGTTGCTACTGTCAGGGACTGGAAAATATTCGCCTCTGCATGGACGGCAAATATTACTGCCCGGATTGCCGGGAAGCCTGCGAGATCCACGTGGCGGATACCAATGAGCAGTGATCCGGTGCGAGTGATATTTCACCTCGACCAGAACTCCCCTCTGGCAGGGGTGCTACGCGCCGCGGTGCAATTTCAGGCCGCGCAAGCGGGATTTGAACCCGAACGCTGCACTGAATTTGCCGCGGCTTCCGAGGCTGTATGCCTTGGAACGCTCTGCCAGGCGGCCGATTCGCAGAGCGGACTGGACATTGCCCTCGATTCGTTCGCCGACCGCATGGAAATTTCCTTCCTGCATCGAGGACAATCCGCGCCGGCGGTTGGCCTGGAAACATTTGCATCGCCCGATGCGTTTGGCGCGGCGGGAATCAACGGCCAGGAGTTGCTCACGCGGGTCGATCGCGTACTCTTCAATACCGAAAACGGCAAAGTTCGGACCACGCTGGTGAAGTATTTGAAGCCTCACAGCTAGCATCGAATTCCGTCACACGTTGAAACTCCAAAGGCCGTGAAACTGCGCCGGCCGTTCGACCTTCATTCAGTACAACGGTTGGGCGGCCGCGTGCAGTTGCCGCACTTTCCCCCTGGGGGATTAAGTTGCGTTATTTGCCAAAATGGCAAGTGTGATTCGGCCTTCGAGACCATTCCGGGAATAAGCACTGCAGCCTGGCAAGAAATCTCCGTGGGCGAAATTCAATGAGGAAAAGGCATGGACCAAGCACCAGCGCTTCAGCAGCCGCAGGGGGAACCATTGCAGCAACATGGAAAGCATGCAGCATGGCGGGTCGGAATGCTCATGTGAATTTCGGATTCCATGAAGTCCTGGGCGAAAGACGGCAATCTTGGCACGATTCGTGCTCAACTAGCCCTCCAGGATGCTGTACACTTGCGTGGTCTTTGAAGGCCGGTGTCAGGGAACGTGTCACTGTGGCACCCGGACTTTGCAGGTAAGCGGTGCTGGGGGCGTTCTTGAATTGAAGGTTCTTCGGCCGAATGCCGATTCCTGAATGCGGGGGCCGGCGAAAGCATCGGGACATTGTGCGGGCAGCACGCGGGATCCGGCGGACGGAAGATCACTTGAAACTGTCTATGTAATCACAGTTGTCAGTGATCTGAATCACAGACTTGTCACCAAGAGTGACGCAGTATCTCGGTCGGAGCGTTGCAAATCATTGAAGGGGAATGGGTTTCCCGGCCCCTTCAGAAAGAACAAGGCCAGAGAATGAGACTCCAGCCATTCGCAGGAAAGCCCGCGGCCTCACCCGGCCTCTTTCGAGCGCTTATTGCGGCCATTGCCATGTTCGCTTTCATGGCCGCCCCTAGCTTTGCTCAAAAGCGCACCGAATCGCTCCAGGGCCCTTCGGTCGCCAGCCGCACGCCGGATTATGACGCGCCCGCCAGCGAGTTCGCCGGACCCGAGGCTTGCAAGGACTGCCACAAAAACGAATTCATCCAATACGAGAAGACCGGTCACGCCAAACTCTCCTTCCCGGGCAAGGACTACATTCACGGCTGCGAGACCTGTCACGGCCCGGGAAAAGCGCACAGCGACTCGGTTCAGGCGGCGCACGGCGACGATGCGGACATCGCCAAGGCCATGGCTGCGCATCCGATTTTTGCCTTCAAGGGCAAGGCCGAGGAAAACGCCTCCCGCTGCCTTTCCTGCCACGTTTCCAGCAAGCAGCAATCGCTGTTTGATCATTCCGAGCACGCCGGACACGGCATCTCCTGCAACCAGTGCCACTCGGCTCACCTGGTCGACGAGGTAAAGGACGCCGCAAAAGGCGACATGACCCATCCTCAGGGTTACTTCTTTCAGCTTCCCCAGATCGCCGATGAAAACCGCTGGCGGCATAACAGCATGCTCAAGCGAGCCGAGCCCGCCCTGTGCTACGACTGCCATCAAACCATCCAGGCGCAATTCGCGCAGCCCGAACATCACCGCGTTCCCGAAGGGCTGATGAAGTGCTCGGATTGCCACAACCCCCACGGCTCGGAGAACGTGGCGGCACTGAATAAATCCGTGTCGGAAACCTGCGTGAATTGCCACGTCGAAAAGCGCGGGCCGTTCGTCTTCGAGCACCCAGCGGTGAAGGTCGAAGGATGCGTCACCTGCCACAATCCGCACGGCTCTTCCAATCGCATGCTCCTGGTGCGGCGTGAAGGCCGGCAGCTCTGCCTGCAATGCCACACCGGATTTCACGGCCAGCTGGGAGCTCCCCACGGCAAACTCGGATTCCAGACCAGCGGTGAATGCATCCGCTGCCACGTGACCGTACACGGATCGAGCTTGGATCCGAACTTTCTGCGATGAGGGATGACGCCATGAATTCCAGAACTCGATCCGTACTGCTCCTATCGGTCCTTCTGATGCTTGCGCCCCTGGCCGGCGCGCAGGACGATTCGCAGCACACCCCCATGGTGCTTGGCGATTTCACGCTCTCCGGTTCCACCACGGCCGGGTATCGCTTCACCGACGTCCGCGGCTTTCAGCCCGAGTACCAGGAAATGATCAATCTCAACAAGGGATTCCGCGTCCTCGATTTCAGCCTGTACGGGGAAGCGAACGATGGCAAGAATCCTTTCGCCGATGAATTCTCCTTGCAGCTGGGCAGCCTGGGCGGCGATCCGTTTCCCACGGCCCAGTTCGCCATTTCCAAGAAAAAAGTGTACGACTTCCGCGCCGATTGGCGGCAGAGCTACTTCTACTGGAACCAGAATGACAACGTGGTCCTTCCGATCGTGGCTGCCGCTGCCCCGGGAGCGATCTCCAAAGGCCTGACCGCGAACCAAAGCTGGGCCACGGTGCGCAAATTCGGCTCCGCCGACCTGACGCTCTACGCTACCAACAACCTGCGCTTTCACTTCGATTACTATCGCCCGTCCGACCAGGGCAACACGTTCACCACGCGCGGCATGGATTTCTTCGGCTCTCCCAGTTTTTGGGGCACCTACGTCCGCGCCAATCCATACGCGATGCTTGCACCGCTGACCGACAACACCAACCGGATCACTGGCGGATTCGACTACACGCTGAGGAGCTGGACCTTCCACTATTCCATTGGTTACCAGACCTTCACGGAAAATATCGCGCTGAACAACGCAGCCCAGGGCGAGCTGAGCATCAATCCCATCGCACTCTCCCTCACTGAACCGCTGGCCAATACTTCCTGGTCGCAATTCCGCCGGCTATCCACCCCCATCAGCGAATTTAACTTTGTGGGCAAGCCGATCTCCCGCCTGGAATGGCGCGGCAGTTACATGTATTACCGCTACGAGGGCCCGGTCAATTTTACGCAGGCGTTCAATGGAATCGCGCCTCCCGCTTCCGGCCCGGTTGCGCCTTTCACGGTGAGTGAAGGAGCGAACGCCACGGTCACCGAGCCCAACCACATCATCAGTCAAGGATTCACCTTTACGATCCTTCCCTGGTGGAAGCTCGACCTCGACTACCGCTACTCGCGGTTCACCAGCGATTCCACGGGGAGTTATCAGAGCTTGTTCAACGGTGTGACCGCGACCGCCGGAACCACCGAGACCATCTGGCGCGATGGCTTGAGCGACCTGTCCATCAGCATGGATTTCACGCCCATCCGCTCGCTGGTGATTCGTCCCGGGGTCCAGTTCATGAAATCCGACGTCGAGACCCTCACCAATGGTGTGATCACCCCCGGACGAACCTTGACCACGAAGACGGCGCGCCCGGAAATCAGTTTCGGATTCGAGCCGTCGAAGAAGTTCAACATCAGCGGCGACTACCACGGCACGGACAACGGCGCATCGTACACGGCCATCTCTCCCCACACCCAGCAGGCAACCCATTTCGTTTTCCGGATCCATCCAATTGAAAAGGTCGCCATCGAGGACGAACTGCGCATTTCCAATAGCCGCTTGCTTGCCGCCAATTTTCAGAACAACGTCCGGTCCAACGCCATCACCGTTTCCTACTCGCTGGGAGAAAAATTCTCCATCTTCGCTGGATTCAGCTACAACAGCTACTTCGCCACTGGAGACATCCAGTACGCGCGCGGGTCGGGCCTGCTGTCCCAAACTCTGGAGGATCAGGAACTGGACCGCACCTGGTCCGGCGGCATCGAGGCCAGGCCCATCAAGCGACTCGGCCTGCGCATTTCGGGCAACCACGACCGCTCCAGCGGCACCGGCGCCATCTCCGGCGAGCCTCCCGCCTACGGGCCCATGGTTTTCCCCATGATTACCGGAACTATCTATTACAACCTTCCCGTCGTCGGGCAATTCGCTGTAGACTTGCAGCGCACGTATTACGCCGAGCAGATTGTGCCAGTGAACAATTTCAGCGCCAATCTGCTGACGCTCCGCTGGACAAAGGCGTTCTGAGCAAGCGAAGGTTGTGAAAACTACATTCTCCGGAGGTCGTGGAAACCCAATGATGAGGGCAATCGGAATTGCCAGGCTGGTTGTAAGCGCGAGCCTCGCCATCGTTCTAATTTCAGCGGCAGCGGGCGTTTTGCACGCTTCCCCGCTTCCTCAAAAAAGCGCCCAGGACGTCTACCTCGACAAATGCTCGGTGTGCCATGCGAAGGACGGCTCCGGGAACACGGCCAAGGGCAAAAAGGTGAAGGCGAAGGATCTGCGCTCGGCTGAAATCCAGAAAATGACCGACGCGGAATTAATCAAGGATGTGGGCCAGGGCAAGGGCAAGGATATGGACGGGTTTGAGAAAGAACTTGGCGCCGATATGGTCAAGCAGTTGGTCGCCTATTGCCGTGCTCTCGCCAAACCCTAGCTATCGCGCGGGGTTTGCAGGCTGCAGGGCATGGAAATCAATTGCCGGTTCTGAACTGACAAAGCAAACCGCGGGCATGGGAGCGGGCGGTGGTCCCTATCCTGTCGGATGAAGCGGAGCACCAATATCTCCCATGCAAAACGCGGCAATCATTCCGATTCTCTTCACTGCGATTGTGGCTGTGCTCGGGTTGCTGATTGCCATGCGCCCCGAACTGACCATCGCGCGCGGGGGCAAGATTTTTGCCTTCGTGGCGCTATGCATCCTTCCCGTGCTCTCGGTGTGGGCGGGGTTTAACGCGCAGATCGAGCGCTCGACTTCAACGCAGTTCTGCCTCTCCTGCCACGTGATGAACGATTTCGGCCAGAGCCTGTACGTGGACGACAAGAGCTACCTCCCGGCCGCGCACTTCCAGAATAATTTTGTTCCGCGCGACCACGCCTGCTTCACCTGCCACACCGACTACACCATGTTCGGGGATTACAAGGCGAAGTGGCGCGGCGTGCATCACGTGATCGTGCAATACTTCGGAACCATTCCCAAGCCCGCGGACATCAAGCTGTACACGCCCTACAATAACCGCGAGTGCCTGCATTGCCACGCCGGCTCGCGCGTCTACGAGGAAGCCGCCCCGCATCACAAGACCCCGGACATGCTTTCGCGCGCGGCGTCCAATCAGCTTTCGTGCATGAATAGCGACTGCCACGAATTTGTACATGACGTGGCCGACATCGGCGGCGCCACAATGTGGAAGCCGAAGGCGGACGGACAATGACGGGGCCGGTGCTGCAACGCAAGATCCGCTGGTCCGGCCGGCTCATCGTGATCGGCCTGGTGGTCCAGATGCTGTCCCTGCTTTGGACGCATCCACTGGCCTTCCTCTGTTTTGCGCTGGTGGGTTGCCCGCTGGTGGGCGCCGGAATCCTGTTCTTCCTCTACTCGCTGGTTTCGCACGAACCCGCGTAAGAAGAAGTTTCCCTCGCTGTGAGTTGAATCAGTTGCCGGAGAAATCGGGGTAGCACAGCCGCTCCCGGCTGTGTGTTTTTTCCAATCGGGAGTAAACCGGCAGTTTAAGTGTAGTCCGCAAACCCACGCAGGCGGCAGTGCTCTGGTTGGGTGATCTCATTCACCGCCCGCAAAGCCCGCTACATCTTCACAACGAAGGTGTTCCGTTTGATCAGCGATTGCATCTGATCGTCGCTGAGGGTCAGCTTCAGGTCCAGCCGGTCGCCGGCAGGAGCGATTTGCGCGCTGTCGAGCAACGCGCCCAGATCCGGGTTCGTGGTTCCCACCTGATATTTCTTGTACATCAGTCCGGCCTGCAGCAGCGCGGCAAACGTGTTGGCGTCGTCGGTGGAGCCGCAGACGGCTTCAAACTTGGCATCCACTCCGCTGCCCCCTTTGATGCTGATGGTCATGGCCTTCAGCTTGGAGGTGAGCTGCGCGGCGGCGGGAAATTGCCCGGTCTCCGGGACCAGTTGCTGCATGGCCAGGCGCGTGTACGCGGGATTGAGCACGGCCCAGACCGTGCCGCTACCGTTGGCCTGATCCACCAGCGCTGAAAAATCGGTGTTGGCATAAAGCCCCTGCCCCTCGCCGAAACGCACGCCGATCATTTTTTCCAGTTGCTGGCGCTGGCCGAACGCGGCGGTATTGGAATCGATGAAAAAGAAGAAAAGATCGTTCGGGCCGCTGCCGCCCCCAAACGCGAACAGGGAAAACGTGCGGATCTTCACGATAGGCAGCTTCTTGGACGTGAAATAGGCTTCGGCCGTGGCGGGTTGAAACTGTCCGAGGGCGACGCCGACGATCTGGTCGGTGCTGGGCACCGAGCCTGCCGTGCTGTCGGTGGTTACTTTTCCAGGAACCAGGGCCCAAGTGAGTTCGGTAACTTGCGTGTTCGGATCAATCCCCGCGGAGGCGAGGAAAGTTTCAAACTCGCGGAATTTCGGCGGCAGCATCTGTTCCTTGAGCTGCGTGAACCAGGGGAATTGGCGCGCCTGCTTGAGGTCGGCATAGGCGAGTTCGCCGGACTCCTTGGGGAACATGCTGAGTATGTCGGATCCGACGCTGCCCGCGCGAGAGGCTTGCGGCACGGCGCAAACCATCGCGATAAGAATGCTGGTCCAGATGATTTTCTTGATGTTCATCGGTTTTCTCCCGCCTTGCTTGGCCTAAATGTAGATCTTAATCCGAAGGTGCGTTCCGGACCTCAAGAATCGCTTTAAGATTCGCGTCCACGGTGTCCAAAGCGTCGCGGGCCGCCGTCGCCGCCAGTTGCCGCCCCGCGCGAAAGTCTGCAAGGATAGACGGCCCAGACAAAGCTTCGAGTTGCATCCAATGTTCGAATTCTTTCAGCGCCGCGAGCGCCGTTTCCAGATTGGCCCGGGCGGCATCCTCGGCCGCTCGCCTGGAGGCCGTCAGGCGCTCTCCCGTGGCTCCTGAGCCGAGATCATGCGCCAGCGCGAGGTTTGAATCGCGCGAAACTTCCAGGCTCGCCAGAGGCGACGCGGCCGCCACTGCGGCCAACCTGTTTTCCAGAATCCGCGCCGGCGAAAAATTCTCAAGTTGCAGGTAATATTCCGCCGATAGCTCGAGGGCCTTGCGCGGCAGCAGGCCGATTACCTCGCTCCCAACCACTTTGCAGCCGTGGCGTTCGGCCTCGCGCTTGACCATTTCGAACACGCGGTGCAGCGGCGTCTGTTCAAAATCGGTCAAGTTGATAGAGACTTGCGCAATGCCGCGCGAGACCAGGCTTACGCCGATGGCCTTCACGTAACGAAGCCCGCCGCTGGAATAACGAATGGATCTGGCAATGGCCTTGGAGATGGCGATGTCGCTCGTGTTGAGGTGGATGTTGTAGGCGATCAGGACTTTGCGCACGCCCACCGCGACGGCGCCTGCCGTGGGGTGCAGACGGGGCTCGCCCACGTCTGGCGAACGGTCCGGATCGCGCAGCGCGGCTTCCCGCAGGCCTTCAAATTGTCCCTTGCGCACATCTTCCAGATTCACGCGTTCCGGCCTGGTCGCGGCGCCCTCGTAGAAATAAGTGGGAATCCGGTACCGCTCCCAGATTTCGCGAGCGGCATGGCGCGCCAGCGCGACGCACTCCTCGACGGTCACATTTTCCAGGGGAATGAACGGCAGGACGTCGGTGGCGCCGATCCTGGGATGCGCCCCGGATTGCTTGGTCATATCGATGAGTTCGCCGGCTTTGCCCACGCCTCGAATGGCGGCCTCGGCCACGGCTTCGGGCTCGCCGGCCAGCGTGATGACGCTGCGATTGTGGTCGCGGTCGCTCGAGCGGTCGAGTATCCACGCGCCGGGAACGCCGCTCATGGCGGCAGCGATGGCGTCGACCTTGGCAAGGTCGCGACCTTCCGAGAAATTAGGCACGCACTCGATCAGGCGATTCATGTTGTCTTAAGGAACTGGGCAGGATCAGTTCCTGAACGGAGATATGGCTAATCATTGCCGCGTTTCGGGGCGGCGCAGCCAACCTATAGATATTATTGTATTTCGCAATATGGCTCCAGAACGAAGATCAACGCGTCAGCCTATTCGCCAACCTGCTTGAACCCGGCGGGCGCCAGGAAGTTTCGTTGCGCGCGTGGAGAATCGTGCTGTAATGTTCTCCTTCGCCATGGCCTACGCGACGCTCACCGAGAAACTGCTCAACGCCATCAACCGTTATCCCTGCGACCAGGCATTGCGGCTTCGCGTGAACGGCCGCTGGGAGCCGCTTTCATCGGCTGAATTTTTGCGCCGCATCGCGGGGCTGTCGAACGCGCTGGAACAGCTCGGCGTGAAAACCGGAGACCGCGTGGGCTTGCTGTCTCCCAACCGGCCGGAATGGCATATCGCGGATTTCGCAATTCTGGGGCTGGGCGCGGCGGACGTCCCGATTTATTTCAATGAATCGCCGGACCGCATCGTGTACATCCTGAATCATTCCGGTGCGGAAGTGGTTTTCGTTGCGGGAGAGATGCAGGCGCGGCGTCTGCTGGAATGCCGGGGCAGGCTCAGGTCGGTGAAACACATCATCTGCGCCGCCGCTCCCGAAGATATTGGGGAAGATATCTTGCGCTACGAATCCTTCGCGGCGGCTACTGGGGATGATGCCGTCGCGGAATACAAATTGCGTGCCGCGCGCGTGACGTCCGACCAGCTCGCCACGATCATTTATACCTCAGGAACGACGGGCGAGCCCAAGGGCGTGATGCTCTCGCACAGCAACCTGAGTTCTAATGAAGAATGCGCCTCGCGGTCGTTTCAAATGACTCCCGCGGATACAGCCGTAAGTTTTCTGCCGCTTTCTCACGTCTACGAGCGCGCCATCGACTACGCGTATTTGTTTCAAGGAGTGCAGCTGGCCTACGTCGAACAGATGGACAACCTGCCGCAGGCGCTGCTTGAAATCCACCCCACGCTTTCGGCCGCGGTTCCCCGCGTCTTTGAGAAAACCTACGCCAACATGCTGCAGAAAGGCCACGCGGCCACGGGCCTGAGGCGGCGCCTGTTTGACTCTGCCATGCGCGTGGCTCGCGATTCGATTCGATGGAAGGCGTACGGTGGATCCGCGCCGCTTGGCCTGCGCATCCGCTGGATGATCGCGGACCGGATCGTATTTTCAAAAATTCGCGACGGCGTGGGCGGGCGCCTGCGCGCGTTCATTTCGGGCGGAGGGCCGCTTTCCCCGGAACTTGCGGAATTTTTCTGGGCCGTGGGCGTCCCGGTCTACCAGGGGTACGGGCTGACGGAGACTTCGCCGGTGGTCAGCGCGAATTGCCCGGGCGCAAACAAAGTGGGAACTGTCGGCAAGCCGATTTCGGATGTGAGCGTGCGCATCGCGGGCGACGGAGAAATTTTTGTGCACGGCCCCTGCGTGATGAAGGGCTATTACCTGAAACCGGAAGAAACCGCCGCCGTGCTTTCGGCCGACGGCTGGATCGCGACCGGCGACATCGGCAACTTGGATCAGGACGGCTATCTCAGCGTCACCGACCGCAAAAAGGATTTGTTCAAGACCGCGGCGGGGAAATTCGTCGCGCCGCAGCCGATCGAAAATCAGCTCAAGACGAGCCCGCTGATCCTGAACGCGGTGCTGGTCGGCGACCGGCACAAATTCATTTCGGCGCTCATCGTGCCGAATTTCGCAAATGTGGAGGCCGCCGGGCGCCAGAAAGGCCGGACATTTACATCGCACGAGCAGTTGGCCGCGGATCCCTGGGTGCATGAGTTGATCGACGGGGAAGTGGAGCGGATCAACGCGAAGCTCGCGCAGTACGAGACGATCAAGCGGTTCGCGCTGCTCGATCACGATTTCACGTTCGATGGCGGGCAGCTTACGTTCACGCTGAAGCTGAAACGGCGCGTAATTGAGGAACGTTACGCGAAAGTGATTGAAGGACTGTACGCGGGGACGTGAACGAGAAGCAAGAGGTCTTGGTGGCACAGGCTTCAGCCTGTGGTTTTTTTGTCAGCTGGACCAAACCCGACAGGCTGAAGCCTGTCCTACTGGCGGCTGACCGCGCTACAATACCTTGGGGAGAAATGCGATGAGCGATGAACTGGTGATTGCGGGGCGGGCGTTTCGTTCGCGCCTAATTGTGGGCACTGGAAAATACCGCAGCTTTCAGGAAATGGCGCGTGCACATGCCGCGTCCGGCGCGGACATGGTGACGGTCGCGGTGCGCCGCGTGAATCTTACCGACCGCACCAAGGAATCGCTGCTCGATTACATCGACCGCGAGAAAATCTTCATTCTTCCGAATACGGCGGGATGCTACAACGCCGACGAAGCCATCCGCGCCGCGCGCCTGGGCCGCGAAGTAGGACTCTCGAACTGGGTGAAACTCGAAGTGATCGGCGACCAGCAGACGCTGTTCCCGGACACCGAGGAGTTGGTGCGCGCGACGAAGGTCCTGGTGAGCGAAGGTTTTGTTGTGCTGCCGTACACCAATGACGACCTGGTAGTGGCGCGGAAATTGATCGACGCGGGCGCGGCGGCCGTGATGCCGCTGGGCGCGCCGATCGGTTCCGGCATGGGAATTCAGAATCACGCGAATTTGCGGATTCTGCGCGAGCGCATCACCGAAGTGCCCATGATTGTCGATGCCGGAGTGGGCACCGCCTCCGATGCAGCAGTGGCGATGGAGTTGGGCGCCGACGGCGTCCTGATGAACACGGCAATCGCCGAGGCGCAGGACGCGGTACTGATGGCGGAAGCGATGCGCGACGGGGTTTCGGCCGGGCGCAAGGCGTTTCTTGCTGGACGAATGCCGAAGAAACTCTATGCGTCGGCGTCCAGCCCGCTTTCAGGCGTGGTGCGCTGAACCGGATTGCTTTCCGATGGCCCATTGCAGCAATCCTCCGGGACAAAGTGGTTCCGTGGGGTTGTAGCGCCGGCGTCCCGCCGGCGCTACGAAAGACTTGCTCTTGCTCGCCGCACGAATTCGCCGCGGCCTGTACCGATTGTGCGATTCAGCTATTCTTTATTCCTCATAAAGTCCGAAACAGCAAATGCCAGGTCGTGTCCACCAGGGCGTGGACGATTGCGGCGGGAATGATGCTGCCGGTTATTCGCCATGTGCGGCCGTAAAATATTCCGGCGATTGTCGCCAGCAGTGCGTACCGCCAGTTGGGAAACACGCCGTTGTTGTTGATGTGTGCCAGGCCGAAGACCACCGATGCTGCGATCCAGCCGCCGAATTGGCTTGAGAATGTGCGCACGAAAGAATTCTGCAGCAATCCGCGAAACAGCAACTCCTCGGGCCACGCGGTCAGGAAGAAAATTCCCAGCGCGTCGAGGGGCAGCGATTTCCAGTGCGCCGCGGCCGGATCGAATCGGATGAAGTGCAGCACCGTCCCCAGAGGAATCAGAATCAAAGCCAGCAAACCGAAATGCAGTACGATTTGGAAAGCTGTATCGCCGTCTAAGACAATGTTGTAGCCGACGCCGTCGAATTGGCGCACGAACAGGAATGTCGCCAGCGCCACGCTGACGGCCAGCAGCGCGGTGGCCACGTAGCCTATGCGCGCGCCCGGGTAAGGCCAGAAGCCGTTGAGCCAGCGCAGCTTCAGCGGGAGAAAAATCGCGAGCATGGCGAGATAATCCTGCCATGCGCCGGGCCTTGCAGCGCCCGCGGAACTCGCGATCGCAACGGGCGCCAGAATATAGGCCGCGGAGATTGCGACACGCCACCAAGTAAAACTGTTTGTTCCCAGCAGATAAATCAGGTATGCAAAGAAGGGGATAGTGCCAATTAGAACGCCGAGTTGAGGCCCGGTTCCGCGCGCTATGCGCTCGCCCAGGTTTCCGGCTGCGAAGAGCACCTGCACGCCGAGAAAAAATGCGAACACGCCGATGGCGACGGCAAAGGCGCGTCCGCCAAATCCGTGCCACGCGCCATAAAGCGCGGCGCCTACAACGGCTGCGGCCCACAGGCTGAGAGCGATCCACATGCAACGCTGGCGTTCACCGGGCATGGCGCGATAGTGTAACGCATTTGAAATAGAGCGGGCACCGGCGCGATTGGTTCGTTCGGATGCAAAAAGGGCAGCGTGCCCGAATCCCGCTTGAAATCATCGATGGCCGACAAAACGACAAAACGAATCGCCTACATCGATTGGCTGCGGGGCCTCGCCTGCCTGGTGATGTTCCAAACGCACTGCTACGACTCCTGGCTCGGGGGCTCGGCGCGCGACTCGGGCTTTTTTAGATTGTCCCAGATTGGCGGGACGCTTCCGGCGCCGTTGTTTCTGTTCTTAGCGGGCGTTTCCTTCGCGCTGGTCACGGACAAACTGCGGCAGAAGGGTGCGACGCCAGGTGAAATTGCGCGCACAACGATCCGGCGCGGAGGGGAAATCTTTTTGCTGGCGCTGCTGTTTCGCCTCCAGGAATTCGTTCTGGCAGTGGGATATGCACCGTGGACGGATTTGCTGCGCGTGGACGTGCTGAACATCATTGGACTTTCGCTGATACTCATGGGCATCGTATGCGGGATCGTGGCCGCGGGCGGCGCCGTCGATCTCCGGCAACTGCGGGCGAGAACGATCGCGGCTGCAGTGGCCTGCGCCGCGGCGATCGCTGCGCTCACGCCGCCGCTGTGGACCACTTGGCGGCCGCACTGGCGCGCATGGTGGCTGGAGTCGTACGTCAACGGAGTGCACATCTTCGGCACTCCGCAAACGTGGCTGTTTCCGATGTTTCCCTGGTCCGCATTCGCATTTGCGGGCCTGGCGGCCGGCTTTCTGCTGCTCTCGGATTGGCCGCGGCGAAATGCAGCCGCAGCGATGGCTCTGGCCGGTGCCGGCGGAGCCGGCCTGATTGCAACAGGACTGTGGCTCGACGCGCGGCCTGAACAACTTTACGCCGTGCATGATTTCTGGCACACCAGCCCGAATTTTTTCCTGGTGCGTGTGGGTGTGCTTCTTGTGATTGTTTTCGGGAGCTATGTGTGGTGCCGGTGGGGAGCAGGCGAGTGGGGGTTCAGCCCGCTCATCGAAATGGGCAAGTGCTCGCTGCTGGTGTACTGGGTGCACATGCAGTTTGTGTACGGCGGACTATCCATCCTGCACAAGCGCGGCGAAGGGATCGGGCGAGCGACAATGGGGCTGGCGGTGATTTTCGCGGCGATGACGCTGCTGGGCGCGGCTCGCAACCGGTTTCCCGGGCGCAAAGCGGAAATCGTGGCGTTTTTCCGGCGCACGGCGCGCGCGTAGTTCCGCCGACCAATGCACACAGGCCTTGTGAAATTTATGATTTGTGGGTCGGAGCTTTAGCTCCGACATAAAGCTCGTGGATGACACTGGGCTTCAGCCCCTGAGCAGCCAGGGCCTAAAGGCCCAATGTTCCAGGGCTCTTTTTGTCGGACCTGAAGGTCCGACCCACAAACCTCGCACGAGCAAGGACACTCGCCTTAAGAAACTTAGCGCCGGCGTCTCGCCGGCTCTTTTCTTTTTGGGAAGAGCTAAAAATTGCCGGCAACATGCCGGCGCTACTTCTATCGGCGGATTTCGTCGCCGGATGTTAATTGCCAGAGGTTTGTTGCCGGGAGTATCGCCGAACTTCTACTGCCGGGCACCGGGCTTCCGCGGATCCGCCGGCTTAGCCTGCTCGGGAAGCTTGAAAATCATTTCCCCCGGGCGCGCCAGGCCCATGTCCTCCCGGGCGATGCGCTCAATAGCCTTGGGATCGGATTTGAGCGAGTTGACCTGTCCGGCGAGCGATCTATTTTCCGCGTTGAGCCTGCCGATTTGATCGCGGATTTGATCGATCTCTTTTTGGGTGTTGCGCATGGCCACAAATCCGTGCGCGCCGAAAATGTCATGCACCAGCAGAGCCAGCAGCGCGAGGCCCAGGATTTGGCGGGCATTTTGCCGCAGGTACGCGGCCGCATCGCTTGGGGTGATTTTCAGAATTCGTTTTACGTCCATCATGCCTTGGCTTCCTGCGCGGTGCCCATGACCCAGGATTCCGTCTCCTTCGCGAGGTTTGAAGATTCTTTCAACGTCGCGGCCTCGGTGTAAATTCGCAGCAGCGGCTCAGTGCCGGAAAGCCGCAAAAGCACCCAGGAACCGTCGCCGAACTCGAGTTTCAATCCGTCGGTGCGGTCCAGGCTTTTCACTTTTCGCCCCAGGAAATTTGTGAAATCGGATTTCAAGCAGTCCACGGCAGCCAGTTTCACGTCCTCGGGCAGGTGCAGGTTCGCGCGCAGCGGCCAGAACTCGCCGCCCACGCGCTTGAACAGCGCGCGCAACTGCTCGGCGATCGATGCGCGGCGGGTCGCGACCATTTCGGCCACCAGCAGGCACGCCAGGATTCCGTCTTTTTCCGGAACGTGGCCGCGCATGGTCATCCCCGCGCTCTCTTCACCGCCCATGGCGATTTTATCCTGCTGGATCAGTTCGCCGATATACTTGAATCCCACGGGAGTTTGAAAAACCTTGACGCCGTAATGGCGTGCGACCGCGTCCATCAGATGAGAAGTGGCCACGCTGCGAGCCGCGGGCATTTTCCAGCCGCGCGTTTCGACGATGTAGTCGTACAGCAGCGCAAGGATGTGATTGGGCTGCATCCAGGCACCGTCGGAATCGAGAATGCCGAAGCGGTCGGCGTCGCCGTCGGTGGCCAGGCCCACGGCGGCTTTTTTTGCGAGCAGCGCATCGCGGAGGGGAAGCAGATTTTCCTCGGAGACGTCGGGGCCGGAGCCCTCGAACAACACATCGCGATCGGTTCGCAGGGCGTGCACCTCGACGCTATGCGCGGCGAGCACGCGGTCCAGGTATCCGCCGCCGCATCCGTGCAGCGCGTCGGTGACGACGGGGCGCTTGGCCGCGGCGATGGCTTTGAAGTTCACCAGTTCGCCGAGGTGCGCGAGATACGAATCGCGCGCGTCGATTTTTTCAAAGGGCTTGTCATTGGGTTTGGCGGGAGCGCGCACGCCGAGTTTTGCGGCGCGCGCTTCGATGTCACGCGTGACTTCGGGCAGGGCCGGGCCGCCGTCCGGGCCGGAAAATTTCAGGCCTTGATATTCGGCGGGATTATGGCTGGCGGTGAAGTTGATAGCGCCATCGGCCTTGCGCCGGCGGATTTCGCAGGCGATGGCGGGCGTGGGTGTTGCGCCCTGGCACTGCAGGACGTGGATGGAGTACTCGCGCAAAATCTCGGAAGCGGCGCGCGTGAATTCCTCGCCGAAGAATCGCGTGTCGTGCCCCACGATCACCGTGGGCTTGGCATTGCGGTTGCACACGTGCTCCGCGATTGCAGCCGAGGCCAGGCGGACATTGGCGAACGTAAAATCATCGGCGATGATTGCGCGCCAGCCGGAGGTTCCGAATTTGATTTTCACGGTCATGGAATTATTATTTCGAGCCTCGCGGGTTTAGAAAAAATTACTGTCGCCTCCGGCGAAGTATTGTAGCGTGGAGCGCAAGTTTCAAACAGAATGGAATTGCGTCGCGCGAGAAAGAGTAACGGGCAAGGAGGGCTGTATGACGGACAAAATGGTGGTCCTGGTGACGTGTTCGAGAGCGGGAGAGGCCCGGCGGATCGCCCGCGCTGTGGTGGAAGCGCGCCTCGCCGCGTGCGTCAATATTCTTCCCGGCGCGGCGACTTCCGTGTATCGCTGGAATGGGAAAGTGGAAACCGCAAAGGAACGCCTGCTGCTGATCAAAACTTCCAAGAAAAAACTCGCAAAATTGCGGGCGGCGGTGGAGCGGCTTCATTCTTACGACGTTCCCGAGTTTATTGCGCTGCCGGTCGCGGCGGGGTCACGCGCGTACATGGAATGGCTTGAGGAGAATCTGTGACGCGAGGGGCGGGTGTGTCCCGCGAATTTTCCGGTTTTGAAAAAATGCAGCGGGGATTTTGTAGCGCCGGCGTCTCGCCGGCAGTTTTGCGGATCGCGAGCAACCATCAACCCTGCCGGCGAGACGCCGGCGCTACAAAACCTCCTGGCGGGCGACAGGATCATGTTTTCGATTTACTGGGAATGCCCAATGCCCGAAGCGGCTCAAATCCTTCGCAGCGCCTGGTCGAGGTCGTTGATTAAATCCTCGACGTCCTCGATTCCGACCGAGATGCGGATCAGGCCGTCGGTGATGCCGACGCGCTGGCGGGTTTCGGGGGGGACCGAGGCGTGCGTCATGGTCGCGGGATGCGAGATCAGAGTTTCGACTCCGCCCAGGCTTTCGGCCAGCGAGCAGAGTTTCACATGATTGAGGACGGTGCGCGCGTTTTCCAGCGTGACCACATCGAACGACAGCATCGCGCCGAAACCGCGCTGCTGGCGCACGGCCACTTCATGTTGCGGGTGCGAAGGGAGTCCCGGGTACAGCACGCGCTGCACGCGCGGGTGATCCTCCAGGAAACGTGCGATGGTCCGGCCGTTGGCGTCGTGCTGCTTCATGCGCACCGCCAGCGTCTTGATGCCGCGCGAGATCAGGAAGCAATCCATGGGCGCAAGGCCCGCTCCGGTCGAGCGCTGCAGGAAATATATTTTTTCGGCGTCGGACGGGTTCGTTAGGATGACCGCTCCGCCGACGGCATCGCTATGGCCGTTGAGATATTTGGTCATCGAGTGAACGACAATCTGCGCGCCAAGGGCGATGGGCGACTGCAGGAACGGGCTTAGAAACGTGTTGTCCACCACGAGGGTTGCGCCGCGGGCCGCGGAAATTTTGGAGATGGCGGCGATGTCGGAAACGCACATGGTGGGATTGGTGGGCGTCTCGACGTAGATCATTTTCGTATTCGGTTTGATGGCGCGCTCGACCTGCGCGGGCGAGGACGTATCCACGAAACTGAATTCGAGTCCCCATTGCACCAGGAATTGCGTGGTGAGGCGAATGACGCCGCCGTAGACCGCTTCCGAAATGATGGCGTGGTCGCCGGGGCGGAGCAGACGGAAGACGCAATCGATTCCTGCCATGCCCGACGTGAAGACGAATGCGCCGCTGCCGCCTTCCAGTTTGGCGACGGTGCGTTCCAGCGCGCGGCGATTGGGATGCGACGTGCGTGCGTAATCATAGCCCTTGTTTTTTCCGAGTTCCGGCTGGACGTAGGTCGAAGTCTGGAAGATCGGCGCGACGATCGCGCCGGTTGCCGGCTCGGGCTCCTGGCCCACGTGGATGGCGTCGGTTGCGAATCCCATTTGCGTTTCTCCTCGATCCTGCAGGACTTAACTTGGAGTTGTTGCGTACGCGGGGGCACGGCATGCCGTGCCCCTACGGATTGCGGCAATTATTTGCGTGTTCGAAAGTAGCCCAGCGGCGCACGTGAGTCAATTCCGTACGGGGATTGCATTGAATGGGTGCCTGGTTGAACCATATTTGCTTGCGCGATTCCCTCAAAAGGACAAGAATGTGGAGGATGGGCGGTAACAATCGCCTTGCCAGGGTGGCTTCGTGAGAATTGGATCAAACTTGCCGAGAAACATTGGCCTGATTGTTTTTTCACTGCTGCTGTGCTTCGCCGCGGGATTGCGCGCGCAGGACAAGGGCGAATCCGCAAAAGGGAAAGACGCTGCGGCGACGCAGGATTCGCGCCTGACGATCATCGTCACCGCGGGCGAGGAAAAGAAACCCGTCGATAGCGCCAGCGTGTATGTGAAATTCGTCGAAGAGCGCAAATTGAGCAAGGACAAGAAGATCGAAATGAATTTGAAGACGAATCAGGCCGGCGTGTGCCATGTGCCCGTGCTTCCTCCAGGGAAATTCCTGATTCAGGTGATTGCCGAGGGATGGAAGACATTTGGCGAATACTACGACATTACGCAGGTGGAACAGACCATCCACATTGAGCTTGTGCGTCCTCCCAAGTGGTATTAAAAACTTTTCCCATAAGAATATTTATATTTTCCGCGCCAAGCAGCTTCGGCATCGTGCGCCCCGCCGCGCGAAATTACAGAGTTGGAAAACAAAAAGCGAATGAAGTTCGTGATCGATGCCGCGAGCAAGCTGCTTCATCTTTGTGCAAACCGCATGAACCTCCGTGTTTCACAAGCGATTCGCGGGATCGCGGAGCGATTTCCACAAAGTTTTCAACACAACTGTTGAAAACTTTCCGCGAATCTGTTTTCCTTGCGCGCTTGGACATCGCGGCTCGGAGTGTTAGATTGTGAGCCGGGAATTTATTCGGCGCATGGACGAAAAACCGTACAAAGGATTTGTGATCTGGCATCTCCTGTGGAGCAACCTGGGGATGCGCCCGTTGCGCTCGGCGCTGAGCGTGCTGGCGCTGTCGCTGCAGGTGTTTCTGGTGCTGCTGATCGTGGGACTGACGTCCGGCGCGCTTTCGGACTGGCGCACGCGGGCCGAAGGCGTGGGCGCGGACATCATCGTGCAGCCCCCGAACTCGTCCATCTTCTTTGCATTTTCCAGCGCGGTGATGCCCGAATCGCTGACGGATGAAATTGCCAGCCTTCCCGGAGTGGACGAAGTGGCGCCGGTCCTGATCGTCGTCGATCAGCACAATCTGGGCGTGGTGTATGGAATTGATTTCGACCGGTTCGCAGGATTGAGCCACGGTTTTACGTTCCTGGACGGCGGCCCGTTCACGCAACCGAATCAGGCGATTGCCGACGATCTGGCGGCGCAATCGCGGAAGCTGCGCGTGGGGCGGCCGGTGGCGCTGCTGGGCCACGAGTTCATGGTCTCGGGCATCGTGGTGCACGGCAAGGGCGCGCGGTTTTTTATTCCGATCAAGACCGCGCAGGATATCGCCGGAGCCGACAAGCGCGTCTCCATGTTCTACGTGCGCAGCAAGGGCGATACCGAAGTGGTGCGCAACGAGCTGGTCAAAAAGCTTCCCACGTACAAGATTCGCTCGATGGCCGAGTTCAGCACGCTGATGACGTCATCCAACTTGCCGGAATTGAAACCCTTTCTTCGTTCGTTCACCACATTGGGGGTCATTATCAGCTTCCTGGTCGTGCTGCTGACCATGCACACCATGGTGCTGGAGCGAACGCGCGACATCGGGGTTCTCAAGGCGCTGGGATCTTCACGGCTGGAGATTTGCGCAATGATTCTGGGCGAGACGCTGGTGATGGTGGCGCTGGGCGTGGTGGTCGGATTGTGCTCCACGTACGGAATTGTTGCGATCCTGCACCGGACCTCGCCCACGCTGCAGATCACGATAGAAGGCGCTTGGATTGTGCGAGCCATCCTGCTGACCATCGGAGGCGCGATCGCCGGGGCTGCATATCCCGCGCTGCGAGCCGCGCAAAGCGATCCGGTGGAAGCCCTCGCCTACGAGTGATTTTCCTGTTCCTGCGGCGGCGTATTCGGGAGCGATTGATTTCTTGCGAGGCCGTCGGGTAAACTACGCCGCATCTATTGATTATGCGGCGTCGGAGCCTGAAATTGGGACCATCCTCAGGAAGGAATGAATCTACAATCCGCATGACACCCTCCGGTGCCCGGATTCTTGCAGAGAGAGGAGAATCACAATCAATGATAAATTCTAGAATAATTCGCACCAGAAGCGTTTTGGCTGTTTGCTGCGCATTGTGCGGATTAATGCTGGCCGAATCCGCCTCGGCCCAATTTCACATTCCGGGAATGCCCGGCAGCAAGAAGGACAAGAACCAGACGCAGCAGCCGCCACCGGACCCGTCGCAGATGCCGCCCATGCCGCCGGGCATGCAGCAACGGCAGCAAAGAGGCGACCAATCGCAGGTGAAGCCGCCGGGCGTGCCGGTTCCCATGGACAGTCCCATTATGATGGCTTTCCAGAAGCTGGGACAACAGACGGCGTACCACACGCGAATCAGCATGGTGTCGAGCGATCCGCAAATGATGCAGATGATGTCGCAGATGTCGATGGCGCCGATGGAAACGATTGTGTCGGGCGACACCAAGCAGGTCATCATGCGCATGAAGATGCCGGCGACGGATATTCCGGGACAGGTGGACGATTGGGAGTTCAAAGCCGTATCCCGGAACGGCCGCGCGGCGCGGCTAATTTCGTCTTCCGGCTCAGCCCGTTTTCTGAAAGAGACCGACGAAAAGCTTGCGGCGCAAATGGTGCAGCAGAATCAGATGGCGGCCCGATCCGTCGCACAATCGCTGGCCCAGGGGCCATTCGGTGCGATCAGCGCAGGCGTCGAGGCGGCATCCACAGTGGCTTCCGATGCCATGGTCGTCGAAATGGGGAAAAAGGCTCACGACTTCTTTAAGTGGCAATGCGTGGACCAGCCCAAGACTCAGGCAGTTGTGAACAGGAGCGCGCCTCCACCACTCACCGATTTGAAAGTGGTCGGCGACAATATGCTGGACGGCGTCGCGGTCACAACCTACGAGTTCTACGTGCTGGAGAACGGACAGTTCCATGGGCCGTTGCGCATGCACGTGGCCAAGGATTCCGGTTTGCCCGCTCGCATCGAAATGAGCGATCCGCGGATGAAGGGCGGCATGCAGATGGATTACACCGATTTCAACAAGAATGCGGACATTGAGACTCCGCCGTGCCTGGCGGGGAGCAACTAGTCCCTCACAATTCAACTGACGGGAATCAAGAATTGCTTTGAAGGCGGGCACGGGCGGCCGCGGACTCTGGGCCTTACGCCGCGGGAATGCATGGGAAGACTTTGGCAGCCGGACGCTTCGTTCATCCGCATGCTTTTTCTTGGAGTTGTTCCAGCAGCCTCGCCGAATTCGTAATTGAATGAAATGTGTCACGTTCCTCGCACGCTTCCCTGGGCGCGACCTGTTCGTCTGAGCGTTTGCGCAGAAATGCGAAAGGAATTTTGGATGCCCCCTTCGAGTGACAAGTTTTATTCCGCCCGAATCGTGGAACGGCGAGAAATTTCAAATGATCTCTGGGCGATTCGCGTGGACCCGGGAGGGGAATTCGCGTACCGTTCGGGGCAATATGCGACGCTGGGAGTCGTCACGCCCGAGAAACATCACGAGCGCCCGTATTCCATCGTTTCGGCTCCACACGAAAAATATTTGGAATTCTTCTTCGAGCTGGTTCCGCACGGGCAATTAACTCCCCGGCTTCATCGCGCGCAGGTGGGCGACCAGATCAGCATGAGAAAAGTGGCGAGAGGCAGTTTTACGCTCGACCTGTCCGGCGGGCGCGACAACCACTTGCTGATCGCCACGGTTACAGGGGTTGCGCCGTATGTCAGCTACGTCCGGTCTTTGTACCAAGAATGGAAGACGGCGCAGTGGAGCGGAGCGCGCAGGCTATTTATCCTGGAGGGTGCGAGCCGGTCGTGGGAGATGGGCTATTCCGATGAGCTTCAAAAAGTGGCCAGCGAAGTTCCCTGGTTGACCTACATTCCCACTGTCAGCAGGCCGTGGGAGGACGAAGCATGGCACGGGGAAACAGGCCGCGTGGACGATTTAATCCGCAAATACACCGATATGTGGGGACTGAGGCCCGCGGACACGAAAGTCTACTTGTGCGGCCACCCCGAAATGGTGGAGAACACCAGAGGCATCATCAGACGGCGCGGTTGGATGGAGAGTAGCATCCAGGCGGAAGCGTATTTTGTTCCCCCTCGGCAGGGCTATGCGGGAGAGCCTGAAGATTGATGGAGAGCGCGGACAAGCGCTGTCCGGTTTTGCCTGATTACCAGCGCTCCCGCTTGAAAAAGACGGCGGCCAGGGGCGGCAAGCGCAGATTGATGGAATACGGATAATTTCCCCAGGGAATGGCTTCTGCATTCACGCCACCGAGGTTCCCCACGTTTCCTCCGCCGTATTTTTCCGCATCGGTGTTCATGATCTCGCGGTAAAAACCCATCTCGGGAACGCCCACACGGTAATTTCCCCTCAGCACTGGGGTGTTGTTGGTGACGACGGCGATGAAATCGCCGGGATCCTTCGCGCGGCGCAGGAAGGAAAGCACGCTGGCGTCTGCGTCGCTGCAATCGAGCCACTCAAAACCGTGCCAGTCGAAGTCCACCTGGTGAAGCGCCGGCTCATTCCGGTAGACGGCGTTCAAGTCGGCGGTGAGGCTTTGCAGTCCTTGATGGGAAGCGTAGGCGAGCAAGTGCCATTCCAGGCTGGTGCTGGAATCCCACTCGGCGCGCTGCCCGAATTCACCGCCCATGAACATCAGCTTCTTGCCGGGATGCGCGAACATGTAGCCGTACAGCAGGCGCAAGTTCGCGAACTGCTGCCACAGGTCGCCGGGCATTTTATTGAGCAGGGAAGATTTTCCGTGCACGACTTCGTCGTGTGAAAAGGGCAGGACGAAATTTTCCGTAAAGGCGTACAGCATCGAAAACGTCATGCGGTTATGGTGATACTTCCGGTGCACTGGTTCCTGCGAAAAATAACCTAATGTATCGTTCATCCAGCCCATGTTCCACTTCAGGCTGAAGCCCAGGCCGCCCAGATAGGTGGGGCGCGACACCATGGGCCAGGACGTGGATTCCTCGGCGATCATCAGCACGCCGGAATGCCGCGCGTAGACAACTTCATTCAGCCGTTTCAGGAACGCGATGGCCGCGAGATTTTCGCGCCCGCCGAATTCGTTCGGGACCCACTCGCCCTCGCGCCGCGAGTAGTCCAGGTACAACATCGACGCCACCGCATCCACGCGCAAGCCGTCGATGTGATACTTGTCGATCCAGAACAGCGCGTTCGAGATCAGAAAATTCTGAACTTCGTTGCGCCCGTAATTGAACACCAGCGTTCCCCAGTCGGGGTGCGTGCCCTGGCGCGGGTCCGCATGTTCGTACAGATGAGTGCCGTCAAATTCGGCCAGGCCGTGCGAGTCGCGGGGGAAATGCGCGGGAGTCCAGTCCAGAAACACGCCAATGCCAGCTTGATGAAACCGGTCGACCAGAGTCATGAAGTCGTCGGGAGACCCGAAGCGGCTGGTGGCCGCAAAATAACCGAGCGTCTGGTAGCCCCAGGACGCGTCGAACGGATGCTCCATCACCGGCAGCAATTCCACGTGCGTATAGCCCAAGCGCTTCAGATAGGGAATCAACTGATCGGCGAGTTCGCCGTAGCTGAGCCAACGGCTGCCGTCTTCCACCACGCGCTTCCACGAGCCCAGATGCACTTCGTAGATCGATACCGGCGAAGTGAACCAATCGTTTCTGGCGCGGTAATCCATCCAGCCCTGATCGTTCCAGATATGGTGATCCAGGCTGGCCACGATCGAACTGGTGTACGGGCGAAGCTCCGAGCGGAAGGCGTAAGGATCGCTCTTGAGCACGGGCAGGTCCGCGGACATTGGGCGGATTTCATATTTGTAGAGCGAACCTTCGGACAATTCCGGAACGAAAAGTTCCCAGACCCCGGAAGGACCGCGATTCCTCATCGGGTGCGTGCGACCGTCCCACGAATTGAAATCTCCGACGACGCTCACGCGCATCGCATTCGGAGCCCACACGCCGAATTGCACGCCGGCAACGCCGTCGACCGTCATGGGATGGGCGCCCATCTTTTCGTATTTCAGGTAATGCGTCCCCTCGCCCATCAGGTACAAATCAAAATCGGAAAGGAGGGGAGGGAATGCGTAGGGGTCGTGGAATTCGGCGTTCGGCTGGCCCCGTTGGCGCACGCTCCAGAGGTAGCTGGAGGGTGAAATTGGAAGTTCGGGGAACAGCGGGAGGACCGCCTCAAACAAACCTTCCGCGGAAATGCGACCCGCGGGAATCGGGTCCGGGTGTCCCTTCAACCGTACAGCCACATCGCTCGCCTTTGGAAAGAATCCGCGAACCACGAGCCGTTTCTCTTCGGCCTCCTCAACAATATGGGGCCCGAGTAACCGGAACGGATCGCGATTTTCCGCGCGCAGAAGAAGCGCGATATCGCGCTCGAACTCGCTCACCAGTTCGGTCTCTTCGGCGCCTTCATCGGCGGATTGCCTGACCATGTCCAAATGCACTCTCCTGCTGGGGCCCTAATTCTATCAGGGTATCGGCGAAGATTAAGAAGGCATTCTCGATAGCTTATGGACAATTACCGCCCTTAAGCTCTCATAAAGGGGTGCGTGAATAGTGGAAAATCAGTTCCTCTAGTGTGCACTTAGACACAAATTCAATGCACACATCAGGTCTTGTCCGCGCCTCTTTTTCGAGAAGTCCTTCATTATGAGTGGCTTAAAAGATATGCAGTCTGGCATGGGCCTTGCACTTGATTATTGCGAAGGCGATCCGGGCCGGACCGCAGCCCCACTGGATCGCTCTAGAACGTGAATTCAGGACCCCTTATGCCAATCAGCCACAAAGCGGTCTGCAGCATTACCAGGCTAGTCTTTCTGGGCGCCGTTGCGCTGACCATCTATGCGCTGCCAGCACGCGCCGATAGCTACCTCTCCGGGACCTATGACTGCACCAAGATCGAGGTCGCCGGAAAAGCAAAGACGTGCTCGGCCCCATCCCTGGAATTGAATTCGGATGGGAGCTACCAGATTCTCAGCGAGCGCGGCACATATGAAATCGTTGCAGGGCAGTGGCTCGTCCTTTCCACATCGAAGAATCACGGCAAGGCGCGTCTGGACGGCAGCAAATGGATCATCTTTGAGTTCGTTTCCGGCGGGAAGAAAAGCAAGATCACGTACCGGCGAAAGTACCAGAGATCTCCCGGCTGGTATTCCAGCTAGGTTCGCACGTTAGAATCCGCCGCAGACTGATGCCCCCACACTTTTCAGAAGCGGCTGCACCGCAGAATATGCGGTGCACGCCGGCACAATCCCGGGCCCTTTGTTTGAGAATGAAACACACGTTATCTCTGTGATTTCCAATCGCGAAACGCCTCCGCCTTAAGACCACTAAAATAGGCACCTTACCGGGCCCGATTTTTGAGCAGGGAACCGTGCAAATGGCCTCCAGTTTGCCTTTCTCAACCCCGTAAGATCGGCGCGCCAAAAGGCCGCCGGACCTGAGGGGGAGCAAAATGTTGGAAGTTCAAGTTCATCATTCCGAAAATGAAGAAGTGCCGGAACAACGGCTCTGGCGCGCCGTGCTCGCCAACACAGTGCAGGAGTGGATCAGCGGCCCGCTGCGCAAGCAGCGCGAAGCCGAGCAATTTCTTTTTGAAGATAACGACGATTACCGCCTGGTCTGCTGCTCTGCGGGAATTGATCCCGCGCATTTTCGGAATCGATTGGCCAAGCTGCGCTCCGGAGCAAACCTGGAAGCGCTGGCGCTGGCGGCGCGAAATTAAACGATCCCGTTGGGCGCTTGTGTCGGAAGGATTGCAAACGAGCAGGATTGTTTGGCTTTGCAAAATAGCAAGAACTCGATTCGACGCGCCAGGGGCAGGAAAAGCGCGTCGCTCGACCCCGCGCCAAATTTGACGAACGGGGGCGCATCCGCTACTATGAATTCGCGGGGTGGAGCAGCCTGGTAGCTCGTCGGGCTCATAACCCGAAGGTCGTTGGTTCAAATCCAACCCCCGCAACCAGATTATCGCCAGTGAAACAAAGGGCTTCCAGTCTCAACCTGGGAGCCCTTTTTCTGTGGATAAGTGGGTTAAAGGGGTTAAACGTCCGATTATTTCCTTCCTGAAATCATCCGAAAAGTGCGTATATCGGCTCGTGATTCGCAGCGTGCTGTGTCCAATCCATTCCTTCACCAAATCACCTGGGACACCATTCTGTTGCAAGATTGAAACCCTCCCGTGCCGAAAGCTGTGGAATGATCCTTGAAGCTTCAGCTTGGTCAAGATCGGCTTCAGAATCCGCTTGGCAATGTTGTTCGCACAAACTGGATTCTTTTTCTTGCTCTCGAATAATCTTCCCGAAGTTTTCCCGTTGATGTGGGCTTTGAGTGCATTAGCCAGATTCTGGTCAATGGTCACACGTCGATTGGCATTCTGGGTTTTTGGTGCCTGTTCCTTCCCACCCCAAACGCTCCTGCGAATCGTGATGACGTTGTTGACCAGGTCCACATCTTCGATGTGAAGGCCAACGGCTTCGCCAATCCTCATCCCCGTAAATGCCAGCACCATGAACAGGACCTTATATTTCTCCGGGGCAGCTGCGATGATCAGCAGCATTTGCTCCAGAGTGAAATAAGGCTGCTCATGTTGTGGATTGTCTGGCAGTTTCAGCTGCCAATCTTTCGCGATGCGCTGGTCTACGATGAGCTTGATTACGCCAACGATGTTCCGGATGCTCTTCGGAGAGAGTCCAGCCTTGTGCAGTTTGGTGATGAATCGTTGGACCAGGTCTTGCGTGATCTGATCCAAGGGTAAATCCCCAAAATCGGGAATGAGATGTTTGGTGTTGTGGCACAGCATTGTCGTGCGAGTGGCCGGTTTGTAGTGGCAAGCAATGTTCTCTTCCCAGAACGTGAACCTCTGCCTGAACGTCTGGACTGGGCTGATTGACCGGACCAGATGAGCTTCCGTATTGATCCCTCGTTCCTGGATCAAATCCTTCAGCTGGCGTTTTGCCTCTGGCTTGGTCATCGCTTGTTCACCGGTTGCCATTCCCAGCAGAACCGATCGGTATACCCGCTTGTCGCTGCCTGGAACGTCCTCCAAAAACCTGCCCCTCCAAGTGTTGCCCTTCTTAAAAACGCTACCACCTTGCCCTGATCTGCAGCTCATAGACTTTCTCCTCGTCTGTGGCTGCTGACCTTGTGATACTGGCAAGGTAACATCGCTGCTTGTTGTCTTACACTTGTTATTTGGTACTTCTCGTTCACTTCTCCTATCAATCGTCCTATTAATCGGAGTTCTACTTCCGCTGGGTTTATACTCCCCGCAGAGTGAAAGTCACCACCAGAAGGAAAGGAGGCAACTGGCTGATTCCAGCTGCCTCCCGTTGCATTCTTGCCGATTTACAGCTTCCGGCGAGTAGAGCCCTTGACTCCAATCGTCTTGTTCAGCTTGGCGATTTGAGCCATAAGACTCTGGGCTCTTTGAATCATCTCCCCTGTCAAGACTTCGACACCCTCCAAGATTTCGATGGGTTGTATGAAAATATCATCGAACTCTGTTTGGAGTTTGTCCCGTTTTGCTACCAGGGCAGTCACCTCAAGTTGACGCTGACGCGCTTCCAGAATCGCCCGATTCTGGACAGACGTGCGGGTAATAAGTTTCAACATCTCGTGCCTCTTTCAGGTATTTGGATTTTGTGGTGGCGACTACCCGCGGGTCTTACCAAGAAGGGCTCTGAAGAATGCTTCACTTGGGAAGTGAGTTCCAGTGCCTCACGAACAGAATAGCGAAATCAGTTTCCAATGTCAATGGTTTCTCAGTCACTACTGAAGTGCAGATTCAATGGTACAAGTTGTGAAAGTGAGCAAGCGTCTGATACGCTTCCGCCTGCCGATGTCCCGAATCCTAACTTTGTATTGAGGGAGAAAGCGCCTTTTTGTTCTGCTCTCGATTCTATAAACTATTCCCATCTTATGCTCGCAGAATATGTTGAATCAATCCGACGAGTCACCAGCGAAGCTCGCTCCGAAACGGGGCTTCAAATCAAACTTGAGCCGCTTCTTGCCGATTTACTGAAAGAGTTTGACATTGCCTATAAGCCTTCGGTAAACGAAACGCTGAAGAGCCAAGGTCTTTCGCAAGTTGATTCGACCCGTCCAGATAGCCTTTTTGGGCACGTGGTCCTCGACTATAAAGCGCCCAAACTGCTTTCGTCGGTGAAAGAACTCGAAAAATCTAAACTGCAAATCGAGGGCTATCTGAATGTTTCTAGTTCCGGGAAGGAGAAAACGGAGACCCTTCGATGGGCGGGTATTCTCTGGGATGGCGCATCATTTTGTTTTTGCCACTCTGACGGACAAGCCTGGGTTTGGACCAGTTTGATTGATGTTTCAGAAGCGTCGTTGCTTACATTGGTAACCACATACAGGGCTCTCCAACGGAAGCCGCTCACAGCGCAACTGCTCGCACTTTCATTCGGTAAGGAATCGGACGTAGCGCAGAGGCTGTTGGCGACGATGTGTAGTCATCTAAGCAAACCCAAACACCGCACTACAATGCTCTTCAGAGAGTGGAAGAGATTATTCGAGCAGGTTTCTACGTACGGCTTGGATCAACTGCCTGCACTGAAGACTTGGGCCAGGTCTCAAGGGATCGCCACAAAGGACGCCTCGCAAATATTGTTCTCCATTCACAGTCACTACGCCCTGGTAGTGAAACTACTCACTTCGGAACTTCTGGCAGCGGTGAACCCGCTCAGCACAACTTCTGTCTGCGAGCGCATAGCAAATGCGAAGAGTGTTGACCAGACCTATGAATACCTTGCTGAACTGGAAGATGGAGAGTACTGGCGCAAATACCGTATTTCCAACTTTCTCGAAGGGGACTTCTTTAGCTGGTACACAAACGAACAGTCAAAGGCGTTGGCCGAAGCTATTCAAGCCGTAGCTCGGGAGTTCCTACAGTTCGAGCCTGCGACGGCCATCGTGCGACCAGAGGTGATGCGAGACCTGCTGAAGGAGTTCTACACGACACTCGTTGATGAACAAATCAGGCACGATCTCGGTGAATATTACACTCCAGATTGGTTGGCACAACGTGTGTTGGACCGAGTGGAATATGACGGTGATCCCGCCCAAACTGTTCTCGATCCCGCCTGCGGATCAGGAACATTTCTAGTGGAATGCATTACCCGATTGCGTCGCAAGGCGCGAGATCGAGGAATGGGGAGCCGCGAACTTCTAAACATAATCTTGCGGCGCATAAAAGGGATGGACTTGAATCCCCTTGCCGTTATCTCTGCGAGGGCGAACTTCATACTGTCAGTCGCCGACCTCGTTTTTGCGGTAGGTGAAGATGTTGAGCTGCCAATCTACCTCGCAGACTGCGTCAATGTTCCCATCGGAAAGAAATCCAAAGATGATCTCGACGTATTAGTGTTTTCACTAGACACGGAACTTGGACAGTACGGATTCGAGATTCCGAATACGCTCGTTCAGGCAGGAGTTCTCGGAAAGGTACTACTCGCTTGCGAGGATTGCATCAAACATAAACGTCCAGTAAAGGCATTCCTCCATTCGGTCCGGGCCATCCCGGGTGTTGAACCGCTGCTTGATAAGCGAGTTGAAGAGAGGCTGACGGCCCTATTTGAAATCGTGGCAAAACTGGAAGAGCGCGATTGGAATCGTATTTGGTGCCGCATTGTGAAGAATAACTTTTCGCCTAATGGTTTTGGTGAAGTAGACATTCTCATTGGCAATCCGCCGTGGGTGCGTTGGAGCAGGTTACCTCAGACTTATCGTGATCGAGTAAAGGATTTTTGTAAGTACTACGGTCTTGTGTCGGGGAAAGGTTATTCCGGCGGAATAGAAAGCGACATTTCGACGGTCGTGCTCTACAGTGCAGCCGACCACTGGCTCAAGGTGGGCGGCAGGGTGGGTTTACTCATTACATGGACAGTTTTCAAATCAGCATCTGCAAGAGGATTTCGGCTCGGTGCATTACCAGGCGACGCTGGACTTCGGCTAAATGAGATCGCAAACTTGACTTGTATTCAGCCGTTCCCGGACGTGACGAACGAAACCTCAATATATATTGCTACGAAAGTTGCGCCTGCTGATAAGGCACGTTTCGGCGAAACGCATTACGAGAACTGGGAGCCGAAGGACGTGGTCCGAATCGACCCACGAACTTCACTTTCGGAAGTCCTGAAGTCGGTAAAGATTCGGGACGGCGTCGCTTGTCCAGTTTCCGATTGGGGTTCGCCCTTCTGGACGGGTGATTCTAGCAGCTTCAAAGAGTCGGTGGGTATGCGTGGAAAGTCATCTTATTTGAAATCCGCGCATCGCGGAACAATCTCAGATTTAGCCCGTGTCTACTGGGTGAAAGTTGAGAAATACTCGCGGGAAACGAACCGTGCTCTCATTCGCACTCTAAGGGAAGATGAACTGCCCATCGCACAAGAGCTAGATCACCCTGCTGAGGGCGTCTGGATTGAAGCGGACCTTCTCTACCCCCTGGTTCGAGGCCGTGACCTAGGGCGATATTGCGTATCCACTGACAAATGGCATCAAATCATTCCCAACAAACATTACGAAACTGTTGAGACTGAAGAAGAGTTTGCCGAGCATTATCCCTGTGCGTATTCCTACTTTTCAAACTATCGAGACATGCTCGTGCGTCGCTCCACATATCGCCGTTATCAAAAACACCTTCCATTCTATGTAGTCTACTGTGTCGGCGACTATAGTTTTCGCAAGTGGAAACTCGCGTGGATGGAACAGCAAGATCCACGCGCATTTCGATGTGCGGTAGTTTCCGACGATTCTGATTCCATTGTCCCGAACAAGCGAATGATCCCAGACCACAAACTGTATCTAGCAGATTTGGATTCAAAAGAAGAGGCTCATTTTTTGTGTGCCTACTTGAACTCGCATCCAGTGAGGACTTGGCTCGGCGGGTTCCTTCATGGGAAGCAAATCGGGACGAGCATCTTCGAGTTCATGCATGTTCCACATTTCGATCCAGGAAACACGGACCACGAGCGGCTTTCAGCTATTTCGATTGCTGCGCACAAGGAACGAAATGGAATGCGCACTCGCGAGACCCTCGACAATAAGCTAGAGGACGAACTCGCAGGTTTGGTTCGCCGAATAACTTTATCAAGTGCAAAGAAATCTAAGCCGTAGCTTGTAAGCTCCACCCGTTTCGGCTTTGAAGGAAATCACGACTCGGCAGCTAAAGCAAATCGGTCCCGCTACTCGGCATTGAAGTCCGCCTTGATTGAATGATTTCGTTGCGGAGTGTTCGACGCAGATTCTTGTCCTTGCCAAAGCCGCCGCGCTGCCTGTTGCCTTCCGGCTTCGCCACCCTGATGAGTATTGATTCAAGGTCTTTGATGTATCTCTTAGACCGAATCGCATAAAAGTTGAAGCGGTCCCAGTTGCCAGCATGGCGATCCTTTAGGTGATGACTGAGTCTCGATGGAAGCTTGTTCGCCAGCCCGATGTAGTAAGGTTTGCCAGCTTTCGATAAAACGTAAACACCACGTTTTTTTCCTATGACTGTTTTGACCGTGTCGCCATGTTTTTCCAGCAGGCTCGCGCTAATGTCTTCCGCGTAGGCCCGCACGAGGAGTCCTCTTGATGATTTTTTCTTTTTCGTCATTATTCCACTCCAATATGTGTACATATTGGGCTAGTTCAGGCCTCCCCGCGCTTATATGTGAAGCAAGGTTTGCTTAATCGTTACGGTATATAAGACGACTGGCGGGCTGTTATCATTCGCGTTGCATGAAGATCGGGAGGTCTCGCCGTGAACAATGGAAGCGGGCCTGAGTTTCCGCTGTGGTGGCTCGAAGAATCGAGACGGAACATCGACTCATTGAAAGACATCGCTTCGCACCTCCACGAGAAGACCGAGGCTTATAATAATCACCCTTCCGGTGTGCGTGGGGAAACAAACGACGTGGAGAAACAGATAGTCGAAGATATCAGGGTCCTGCGGCAACAGGTATCCGACGATGCTGAACGCGAATCGTTCAAATCCGTGATTCTGAGCAAGGGGACTCCCAGGACCAGCATAAACACAGGGGTTTGACGATGTCCCAATGGCTATACTAACCATTGTCAGATGGTGTGAAGAGTTGGCTTTGGCTCACTTTTTCATCATGATAAAATGACATTACGATGTGGAGGAGATTTATTCCGCCGAGAGTTCCACATCTGTGGTTCCTTCCTGTTGGTATGGCTTCGAAGGCCTAAGCTTCGGCCTGTTCAAGTAGCCGCAATCCAATCAGAAAGAAGAGACAGATAGCATCTGAATAGATGACCTGCTTGTCTATAAATTAGCGACAAGGCTGGCGGATAACTGCTTTGGAAGATGTAATGGCTTCGGCCTGACGGGGCATCAAAGCCAGAGCGGGTGAGTCTAGTAAACGGTAGAGTGGCCGTATCGAAGGTGTTAGCCGTGCCAAATGGCCTCTTGATTGAGGCATGTAGTTAGGATGTCTTTAAGAAAAGACGATGTGAGTGATTTAAAGCTGCTAGTAGTGTGTTCGAACGATTTCGTTGAACTTAATGGGGAATCCTGGAGAGGTAACCCCGACAGAGTGCGGTGATGAAATCAGCTGAGCACGAGAATAGAAGTTCTTAAATCCGCCTCTGGAAATAAACTCCGGGGTGAAGACGTAGTCGAGGGGCAGAGCCCCTCCATCGTCGTTGACGTTCCCCAATCTTTATCTCGTAAGGTCAATAGCAAATGGTTAAGAAGAACTCTGAACAACTCAAGAGCCAAGCAACAATCGTCCCGACGAGCGTCTCTGGTTCAAGACATAAGTGCACCAAGAGTCTCGATGTGGACTACAACGCCATAGCGTCCGCTATAGAGAACAGTGATCTCCACAGCCGAGAAGAAAGCGGAAATGTGACCGGCCTCCATCGTCGTGACTGCACAATCCTCGTTAGGCGGCTCACTGGCAGTAAGTATCGAGGGCGGGACACCTTCGGTTGGCTTGTGTGGATTAAACCCAAGCGGTGGGTGATTTGACCGGTCCTAATGGCCACAGCTGGCATATCGAATGTGTGTTGAGGAGAAATGGAGAGAGAGGCCCTAGGTCCGAAGCAACGAGTCCCCCGTAGGTTACGATGCCCAAAATGACCAAAAAGAGATTAGTAGCCTCCGTCGTCCTGAAGACAAGTGTCAGCACAACAAAGGCCAGAGAAGCCCTGGAAACGGTCCTGGAGTCGATCAAAAGGGCATTGGCAGATGGCAGGCAGGTGGACCTTGGCAGGCTCGGAAGGCTCTCTGTAGTTGCTCGGCCTCCCAAGAGTCGTGCCTGTAAGAATCTGAAGCACGTAGGCCCAACCATCACACGGATGCACCGAAAACACCCCAAGACAGTCCGCCTCAAGAAGAGGCAGGACCTGTCCGAGAATCCCCAGGCAACGATTGTCCACAAGCCGGAACAAGTACCAAGTTACCCGCGCTCGGTTGCAGTGGCTTTGCCGCGTTGGCGGGGCAGACCGACGACAAGTAGGAGGAGATAAATGAAATCCGCAATCGAAGTGCTAAATGAAGTGCATCACGCTGGCAAGGAAAACCCAAATCTATATGAGGCCGTGAAAGTGAACGATGGCGTGTTCGTCGCCGCTATCGTCGGCTTGGCGAACCAACTGGAACGCTTCAATCAGACCAAGCAAGACAAGATCACGCCAGCCCAAGTCCAGGCCCTGGCAAACGACCTTACTCGCGGAGCTCTTTCACACAGGGTCTCCAGAGTTCTCGCGGAAGCCGGGGTCAACGAAAAAGAAGTGGCCCTCAAGATTTATCAGTTCTTAGAATCCCTATGAGTTTGCTGGTCGGCATAATGCAGCGGTGCCAATCACATCGAAAATACTTCCTGCCGTCCGGGTTGTCTGCATTCAAACCCGGGCACCAGCACCAAATCCGACGGAATGCTTCAGCTCAATCGGGCCAGTCTCAGATAAAAACCGTGTCTACCGGGAACTATCCGCAGTCTATTGCTAACAGGCGACCACATTTAATCTGTCAACGATTGATTTGAGCTATTATCCCTGTGGCGTCACACGTGGGAAATGCGGCACGCCTTATCGACCCATGACTTCAGAGATTTGGGCAGCTATCATCGGCGCGGTAATCGGCGGTGCCCTTGCCGCTGGAGGGGGTATTTGCGTAGCCAAATATCAGCGCCACTTCGAAAAGCAAGATCGCCAAAATGAGGAACTACGGCAACGAATGCAGATTTCTCGCGTGCAGATTTCTCGCGCATTGTATATTGAGATAGAAGGATTTGCCCGCGACTATGTTTATCCGGCACTCGCCGCGATTGATGCGAAGGGCTTACCAAAGCCAGACTCCTTGATTTCCCCACCGACTCATGCTTTTCCTGTCTATCATCTAAATGCGCAGCGGATTGGCGACTTCGATGCTGGTCAGGTGGACGCAATCGTGGGCTTCTATAGCACTGCTGGAAGCGTCACCAGCACTCTTGAAGAAACAATCAGGCATCACGCAGCGTACGTTCGTGAGCCTAATCCTCAGACAAAGGCTACACTAGATTTAAGTCTTCAGCGACTGAGCACTATCTTGCAACGTGCGCAGACGCAAGCTAAAGCCGCAGCGAAGCAACTTGCAACGCAATCAAAACTACCGTTCGATCCTCGAACTTTCCCAAGTGTTCCACACACTCCGTAAGACACCGTTCATGTCAGAGAACATATATCCTCTGAAAGGAGCAACGTGCGAGCCTAAAATCTGAAAACCACCAGACACCTGGATAGACCCACCGACTCAAAATGGAATATCCGTTTCGAGCCCCGGTGGGTCTTTCTGCATTTCAAATCCAAAACAAGGAGCTACAGATGTTACTTACTCCAAGCATGATCGGCGCGATCCTGGCCGGTATCTGTCTCTGGCTGATATTTTGGGCGTCTATTCACAAGGTCGAAGCCATCCCCTACGTCAGAGACTTTATAACCACCAAACAGTGCCTCGATTGGATTCAGCAACGGCAAGGGTTGACCATTCTTTTGACGGAGGCCGCTAACTATATCGTTCACGGGATTTCCTCGCCGATAGGCGTGGGTTTCGCGATGGGAGGGACCGTAGTAAATCTACTTTTCGTATACGGGTACATTCCCAGCCGAAGCGTTGTGTCGCTCATCTCCGCAAGATTTGGGAGGTGCTCCGAACCTAAATAACATGATCCACAAATAATCGAGAAAGGAGAACTTGACGCTTCGGATTTAGCCTCGCTGTCTGCCCGTTCGAAAGAGCGGGCAGAAGGGGTGGCTAAAGTCACTCAGAAAAGGAAGTGCACAGAATGCGCATGTCCATTGGAGCTCCAGGAATCAGCATGTACTTCGATCATCGTCAGATCAAACCTTTCATAAAGGATCGCTCTAAGAAGGCGAAAGAGCTGTTCGAGGAACGAGTCGTTCCTGTGGTCCTGAGGGGTACATGCAAGGCACTCGAAGTTGTCGCGAACAACAGTGCTGATGCTCACGACTACATCATCAGCAAAATAAACCCAAAGCAATCTGCTTGACGAGTATTCCGCCCTGTCAGGAAGTTTCCCTCTGGTGAAATCTTCTCCAGTACTGGCCTCCACGACTGTCAGGCTTTACCCACGTTTTCAGAGCACTGTATTCCCCTCCGTTTTGATCTGTTCAAGTTTGACCAAACCATAAATCAAAGGAGCAATACGCAAATGGCGACAGCATACGAAATCGTGACCGAGTCCATAATCAAGCAACTCGAATCCGGTGTAGCACCTTGGCGTAAACCTTGGCGCACTGAACTGCCAGCAAACCTCGTCAGCAAGAAGGAATATCGCGGCATCAATATTTTCCTTCTCGCTTCGCAAGGCTACGGCTCGCGCTACTGGGTTACCTATCATCAAGCACAGACAGTGGGCGGAAGCGTCAAGAAAGGAGAGCACGGTTCCAAAGTTGTCTTGTGGAAAATCGACGAATGCCGGAAGGAGAACAAAGAGACAGGAGAAACTGAAAATCGCAAGTCAATCCTGCTACGCTACTACAACGTCTTTAACTTGGAACAATGCGACGGGATCAAATCTCCCGAGCCAAGCCGATTCATCCATCCAATCAAGGAATGCGAACGCATCATCAAATCCATGCCGAATCTGCCGAGATTTGTTCGGGATTCGCGTGCCTTCTATCGGCCATCTAACGATTCGGTAGGAATGCCCTCTCGGTGGGCATTCGATTCTGTTGAGGGGTATTACTCGACACTATTCCATGAACTCACGCACTCCACCGGGCATTTTTCTCGTGTTGGCCGTGAGGGAATCATGGATCACAACCCATTTGGCAGCGAGGATTACTCAAAAGAGGAACTGGTAGCCGAGATGGGAGCGGCCATGCTGTGCGGCGTTGCTGGTATCGAATCTGAAACGCTCGATAACTCAGCGGCCTATTTGCAGTCCTGGATTAATAGGCTCCGGTCCGATGCCCGCCTGATTGTTTCCGCTGCATCGCAAGCACAAAAAGCATCCGATTATATTCTCGCGAGGATTGCGACAGAAACCGGACCCGAAGCGAAAGGAGAAAATGAGCGCGAGACTCTGTAACTGACGATCACTGCCGCATGAATCCCCACCGAAGTTGAAGCACCCTGCATCTCGAATCCTGAAAAACGAGAAAGGTACTCATGGCAAATCCAGCCGTAATCCCTATTTCTGTTCACAACACTCGTTCCCGCCGTACCAAGCACGGTCGCATGACTGTCTTAACACCCAAGGAGGTGCTCGATTTGCTCAAGGCTGCGCGTAAACGATCAACGCGGGATTGGGCAATGATCCTCATGGCATATAGGCACGGACTGCGTGCTTCTGAAGTCTGCGGTATCAAGCTGGCCGACGTGGACATGAAAGCCGGTTCGATCTCGATCCGTCGGCTCAAAGGCTCACTCCACACCATACAACCGCTGTACCAGCATAAAGGGCAGCCGTTGCTGGATGAATCGGCTGCACTCCGGGCGTGGATGCGGAAGCTGCAAGCCGATGGATCAGACTTCCTATTCTGCTCCCAGAAAGGAGGAAGACTCGACCGTACCCAGTTCTTTCGCAACTTTCAAAAGGTTGCAGAGGACGCTGGTCTGCCAGTGGAGAAGCGGCATCCACACGTCCTGAAGCATTCGTTGGCATCGCACCTTGTAGCCGGAAATGCCAACCTTGCCTTGATTCGTCAGGCCCTGGGTCACCGCTCGATTTCTTCAACCATGCAGTACATCGGCACCACAGATACTCAGGCCGCTGAGGCCTTACAGAAGGCCTTAATGGGACTGTTTTGAGGCTCATCAAAATCTCTGTAAGGTTGTATTCTCACTTCACTGGCAAGCACATTCAAAGGACTTAGGGACGGTCATTGATAAGGCAGGAATGCAGGTAATGTTGCATTTGTCAGAGTTTTCGGTGAGAGAACCATAATATCAAAAGGTGGGTGAAAGAAGGGGAGAACCGAAGAGCTCTCTTAGCCTCTGTTTTACTGCTTAATCTCACCTAAATGCCGCTGTTTCATCACAAGGTCAGCAGCAGATTTTAATGCTCATAACCCGAAGGTCGTTGGTTCAAATCCAACCCCCGCAACCAAATTC
>JAIQFG010000121.1 GCA_020073375.1 Terriglobia bacterium
GACCATGGGCACGCTCTGCAGGTAAGTCCCATCCAGATTGCCAGGTTCCAGACCCGCCGCGCTGTATTGGTCTTGCAGATACTTGATGGTGAGTTGCTCGCCCTTGGAGCCCGGCCCGCGCCCCTCGAATTCATCGGAGGAAAGCGTGCGGATGTGGCCGAGGATGCGGTCTCCGGTGAACGAGGCAAGGGCGGCGGTGGGGGCGCTGGGGCTGTGGGAGCAGCCGGAGAGACCGAATAGAATAGCCGTAGCCGAGATGTATTTCAGTAATAGAGAAACTCTCTTAGTGAGCAAAGCCGCCTCCATCATGATACTGCGACACGTGATGCGCCACGCGGCGCATGTTAGCTTGTGGCGACTGCCGTGACAACCCGGATTGCGCTATGGGAGCAGATGCGTGTTTGATCTGCTTGCGATAGTTGACATAGGCAATGTTCTATGAGGAAGTTGATGAAAACAATGAAGAACCGCTCCATAGAAATTCACGATTCCGTTCTTCAGGCCATTTCCTTTCACCATAGGGAGGCAGTGCTGGATTTCTCGTCAGTTTACATTCACGAATCTGCTGGGACGCCGGGAGTAGATCCAGGAAGCGGGTGGGTACAGAAAGCTCTGCTGCGCATAAGCGACGCTTCTCTCAAGAGGTCGTTTCCCGAATTTCCAGCTGATTTATTGCACGGACAGATTATGCTAAGCGATTCAATCTTAGTAAATACGATACCAATCCCACTAAGGCATGAAGGAATTGTCGAGCTAAAGCTTGAAACTTGGAATAACGAGGTCGTCTTGATTTCCGGTAGTAGAGTTAAGCTTGAACTGATTGGCGAGCCGGAATATGTTGAAGAATTTCGGAGAAAGCCTCGTCTGGGGTATTGACAGGCCACGAAATGCCGTAAACGGAATCGCGTTCCCGCCCGGCTGAGTTAGAATACCGTACGCACCGCGGTCAGGCCGCGAACGAGGTTCACTTGATTCACCGAAATATTTTTCACAACGACCGGATCGTCCCCATCGGCAAGGCGCGGCTTTCCCCCGGGCAGGCGGGGCTGCTGAACGGCTACGGGCTGTTCACGACGATGCGGATTTTTCAGGGCGAGCCGTTCGCGTACGAGCGGCACTGGCGGCGCCTGGAAAAGGATGCGGCGAAGATCGGGCTTCCGTTCCCGTTCGATGCGGCCGTGGTGCGCCGTCAATTGGGCGAGTTGCTCACCGCCAATCAGGTGGTGGAGGGCACGGCGCGGATCTACATGATCCTGAATCACACCGGTTTCTGGCAGAGCGATGAGTCCGGCCCGGAAGTGGATTTGATTCTGTTCACGGCGGGACTGCCGGCGCATTCCGACGTGGCGCGCCTGGGGATTGCCGAAAACGGGCGGCACGCGGCGTCGCCGCTGGCGGGAGTGAAGACCACGGCGTGGCTGAACAACGTCTGGCACCTGGCCGAGGCGCAAAAGGCGGGCTGGACGGAAGTGATCTTGCTGAACGAACGCGGGGAAGTGGCTGAGTGCACCAGCGCCAATATTTTTTGCGTACGGGGCGGCAAGGTGCTCACGCCGCCACTATCGTCCGGGTGCCTGGAGGGAGTGACGCGAAGCGTGCTGCTGGAAATCGCTGGGCGCGCGGGCGTGCAGATTGTCGAGCAAACTCTGTTTCCCGAGGATCTTTATTCCGCCGAGGAAGTTTTTATTACTTCGACCAACCGCACTCTGCTCGGTGTGAACGAAATCGCGGGGCGCAAATTTTCCGTCTCGATGGGCCCGCTGGCGCAGAAGCTGGAGCGCGCGTTCGACGGCGCGATGCGCGAATACGTAGCCGCGCGAGCGGCAAGTGTGCGCTGAAGGTGTTGTAGCGCCGGCGTCCCGCCGGCATCCTGCGTTATGGCAATATTCGCAAACCTGCCGGCGGGACGCCGGCGCTACCCGGAACGCTTCGTGCGACGGCCATAGCTCCGAATCGCTTTACTTCCCCGCCGCGAGCAGCTTCACCAAGCGATACAAATATTCCTGTCCGTCGACGAAGGATTTGACGAGAATCCGCTCGTCCTTGCCGTGCGAGCGGACGTCGTCGATGTCCCCGGCCATGCCGCTGGTGCCGTAGGTGGGAATGCCGGCATTGCGCAGGAACCGGCCGTCTGTGGCTCCGGAGCTCATCGTGGGAATTACGGGGATGCCGGGCCACAATTCGGAGGTCACGCGCCGGACCGCGCCGAGAATTTCCGGCGTGAGCGGCGATGGCTTGCTGTAGACGTCAATGAGGGTGGGCGCGATCGAGACCTTGTCGTCATTCACCACTTGCGCCAGCGTCTTCTGCACATCCTCGAATAGCTCGCCCGGCAGGACGCGGCAATTCACCGTGGCCTTCGCCGTCTGCGGCAAGGCGTTCATGGCGTGGCCGCCTTCGATCATGGTCGCCACGCAAGTGGTGCGAAGCTGGGCGTTATAAGGAGGCCTTGAGGTAAGCTCCGCGACCGCGCCGGGATCGGGCTTGCCGGAGGCGATGGAATTCATGGCCGCGCCGATCCGGGGATCTTCCAGGGGCGCGGCGCTTTCGAGCCACGCTCGTGTCGTCTCATTCAAGTCAATCGGGAAATCGTATTGCGCCAGCCGCGCCAGGCCTCCCGCCAAATGATAAATGGCGTTGTCCTTGGAGGGCACCGAGCTGTGTCCTCCCGTATTCTTAACCTCGAAACCATAATTGATGAACGCCTTCTCGCTGGTTTGCAAATTGTTGCGCAGGGCTTTGCCGTTTCTGGCGCCGATCCCTCCGCCCTCGTTCAAGGCGAATTCGGCGTCGATCAAGTCGCGATGATTCTTGAGCATCCACTGGATCCCTAAGGCGTTCATGTCGCCGATTTCCTCGTCGGTTTCGAGCAGAAGAATAATGTCGCGGTCGGGCCGGTAGTTCTCCTGTTTGAAACGGATCATCAGGTCGACGAATGTGGCAGCCATGAATTTGTCGTCGCCGGAGCCGCGCGCGTAGAAGTAGCCGTCTTTCTCCAGGAGTTTGAAGGGATCGGAGGACCAATCCTCGCGGCGCGCCTCGACCACGTCGATGTGCGCCATCAGCAGGATGGGCTTGCGCGCGCCGGTGCCGTGGATGCGCGCGACCAGATTGCCTTTGCGCGGGGCGGGCTTGAACACTTGCAGGTCGGACCCGGTGAATCCGGCGGCCCGCAGGCGCGCCGCCATGGCGTCAGCCGCCGCGCCTGTATCGCCGGTGGGCGTGACGGTGTTGATTTCCACGAGTTCCTTGTAGATGTCGCGCGCGAGTTGCTGGCCAGGGGGAAGGGCCTGCGTGGCGGCCGCAAACGGCGAGACGAGCAGGGCGAGCAGGGGGAGAACCCATTTGGTTGGGCTGGTACCAGATCGCATGTGTTTGCTCCAAATTGCAGAGTATCGGTAGCACAGCCACTCCTGGCTGTGTGGTTTTTTGTGTCGCTCTGACATCTCCAACCACGCATCAATCGATAAACCCACACAGCCAGGAGTGGCTGGGCTACTTGTGCGGATCCATGCCTTTGGATTTCAGAATCGCGGGCATGGCTGGGCCGGTGAGGAAATCGATCAGCGATTTGGCTCCCGCCGCGTCATGCGCGTTCGCGCCTACCCCCGCCGCAAAATTAATGTAGCTTTGAAATTCCGCGGGCACCGGGCCGACGAGTTCCACGCCCGGAAAAAATTTAATTTCGGGAACCAGCGTGACCACCAGGTCCGCCTTGCCTTCAGCCACCATTTGCTGCGGCCAGCCGGGCGGCGTATCCAGCATTAATTTCGGCTTCATGGCGTCGGCGATGCCCATGCGTCCGAGCATGTCGTAGATATGCACGGCGCTTGCGCCAGAGGGATTGAAGGCCAGGGATTTGGCGTTCAGCAGTGTGCGCTTGAAGGCCTCGGCAGTGCCGACATTGGGCTTGGCGGCTCCGGCGCGGACGCCGACGCCGATTCCGGTGCGAGAAATGTCGCGGCGCGAGGCGGCGCTGATTTTCCCCTGCTGGATCAGCGCGTCCAGCACGTCGGCCGTGATGATGGCGGCGTCGAACGGCTCGCCGGCCATAATTTTGTCCTGCAAATTCTTCGAGGAATTGAATTGGGCAACGACCTTGCGCCCGGTGGCATGTTCAATCTGGGGAATCGCCTCCTCGACCGCCGGCTTCATCCCGTCCGAAGTCATAATGCGCAGCTCGGCGGTTTGCGCGGGGGTGCGGCGCACGGCCAGGAGCAGGAATCCGGCGGCGAGCAGGAAGAGGGGTGACGCGATCGAGAGTACGGTTCTGTTATTCCGATTCAATGATTCCTCCAGGGATTTCCTGAGTTGCTCGAGCTTTTGTAGCGCCGGCATCTTGCCGGCAGTCTTTGAGTCCTCGAATCAAAGCCAGGAGCCGGCGGGACGCCGGCGCTACTAAAACCGGGATGCCGATCTGCTTGCCTTGTTGCGCGAATGGACTAATGCTGCGGGCCGCTACTTCTTGACGTATTTCTTTAAATCCTTCTGGCCGACCTCGGCGCCGTAGATTACGCCATGCGAGTCTACCGCAACGCCCTCGGCGCTGCTCGTTCCGGTGGCGACTTCGACCGGGTCGGGGATGAATGCGAACACCGAGCCGTCCTTGATGTTTCCGACGCGAATTCCGCGTTTCCATCCGTAGTGATTCTTGGAAACCGACTCGGATTCGGAATCGGCGACGTAAATGATTCCCTTCGCGTCGATGGCGATTCCGCTGGGGCGGCTGAACTGCTTCCACTCGGAGATGTAGTTCCCTTCCTGGTCGAAAATCTGGATGCGATTGTTATTCCGGTCGCAGACAAGAATGCGGCCCTTGGAATCGAAGACCAGACAGTGCGGGATGTCGAATTCGCCCGGGCCGGTTCCCAGCTTTCCCCAGGTCTTGATGAATTTTCCGTTCTTGTCGAATTTCACGATGCGCGCGTTGGAGCCGGGGCCGTGCCCGTCGGCCACGAAAATATCGCCGTTGGGGGCAATGCCCACGGCCGAAGGCTTGTTGAACGTGTCCGGACCGTCTCCGGCGACACCGGCCTTGCCCAGCGTCATCAAAACTTTTCCGTCCGGGTTGAATTTGAAAATCTGGTGGCCTTTTCCGTCCGCCCCCACTCCGTCGGTCACCCAAATATCTCCGGCGCGATCGACATGGATTCCGTGAGGAAAGTTGAACATGCCCGCGCCAAAACTTTTCAGCAGTTTCCCGGAAGGATCGAATTCGAGAATCGGCGGGAGATTGGAACCGGCGCAAGTGTTCTGGCCGCAGCGCTCCGCGACCCAGATGTTGCCGTGGCGATCCACGTCGACTCCGGCGGCGGCGCCCCAAGTGCGGCCTTCGGGGAGCTTCGCCCAATCCGCGATCGTGCGGTATGGATTGGGGTAGGAGTTTCCCGGGGAAACGGGCGAGTCCTGCGCGGGCGCGGGCATCACGACGGCCAAACAAATAAGTAGAGCCGCGGCAAATGCGGCACGGGCGCCTGCGGGTGCGAAGTTCGACCGGGTAAGAAATGAAGCCATCGGCTACCTTCCTTGCGGCACGCCAAATGCACAGATGGTATGCGCCGCTTCTCCCTGGAATATTTCTTGTTGTCCTTATTTGCGCGCCCAGATCACGCCAAATCCTCCGGCTGCACCGGCAGCTTGCGCACGCGTCTGCCGATGGCCGCGAATATCGCATTGCACAACGCGGGCGCCACGGGCGGCACGACGAATTCCCCGGCGCCGGTGGGCCTCTCTTCGTTTTGAATGATGTGCACTTCCACGTCGGGCATTTCTGGAAGGCGCAGCATCTGGTAGTCATTGAAGCTGTTCTGCTGCACGCGCCCGCGGTCGATGGTGATGGCGCCGTGCAGCGTGGCCGTCAAGCCGTAGACGATCGAGCCGCGGGCCTGCGCGTCGATGCTGGAGGGATTGATGATGCGCCCGCAATCCAGGGCGCAGACCACGCGATGAACTTTCAGCGTGCGCGCAGCGCGGTTCACGGAAATTTCGATCACGAGGGCCACGTAGCCCTCGTAGGAAGTCACCAGGGCAATCCCGCGAAAACGCCCGGCGGGCAGCGGCTTGCCCCAGCCCGCGTTTTTCGCGGCCGTCTCCAGGACGGCGAGGCGGCGCGGGGATTTCGCGAGAAGCCGGCGGCGCAGTTCGTACGGGTCCTTTTTTCCGGCCGTCGCGATTTCGTCGATGAAACTTTCCAAAAAGAAGCCGTTTTGCGAGGCCCCCACCGAGCGCCAGAAACCGATCGGGACGCCCGTGTTCACCAATTGAAAATCGACAAGGATATTCGGTATGTCGTAGGGCACGTCGTCCAGGCTTTCGACGCTGCGGTGATCGAAATTGTCCTTGAGCGGCCCGAACCGCGCCAGAAGCGACGGCGAGGAAACGCGCGCCGACCACACCACGGGCCATCCGTCCGCGTCCAGGCCCGCCTCGCACCGCGCATGGGAAACCATGCGGTAATAATCGTGCTGCATATCGTCTTCGCGCGACCAGGTCACTTGCACCGGGGCATTCATGGCCTTGGAAACTTCCACGGCTTCGCCGATGAAATCGGTCTCGAACCGGCGTCCAAAACCGCCGCCAAGAAACGTGGTGTGAATGAAAACGGATTTCGGATCCAGGCCCGTAATCTTTGCCGCCGTGGCTTGCGAATTGGTCTGCGCCTGCGTCGGCGCCCACACGTCGCAGCGGTCCGCGCGCACACTGGCCGTGCAATTTTGAGGTTCCATCGTGGCATGCGCCAGGGACGGGACCTCGTAATCAACTACAAATTTCGTGGCTGCGGCGGTGAGTCCGGCGTCGACGTCGCCCACTTTCCGCGCGACCGCCCCCGGTTTGGTGGAAGCGTCCGCAAGGGCCTTGCTGATGGCGGCGCTCGTGAGGCTTGCGTTCGGTCCTTCGTCCCAGCGCACATCGAGCGCGCGGCGGCCCTGCATTGCCGTCCACGTGTTGTCGGCGACCACAGCAATGCCGGTGGAAATCTGGATCACATCCTTGATGCCGGGAATCGCTTTGGCTTTCGCGGCATCAAAGCCGGCGACTTTCCCGCCGAACACCGGGCAGCGTGCGACCACCGCGTGGAGCATGCCCGGCTGGCGCACGTCAATCCCATACTGCGCGCTGCCGTTCACCTTCAGCAAAGTGTCGAGCCGCTTGGTGGGCTTTCCGATCAGGCGGTACTGGCCGGGCTGCTTGGGAGGCACGTCCTGAGGTGCCGGGAGTTTTGCCGCGGCTTCCACAAGGCTTCCGTAGCTGAGGCGGCGCTTGGAGGAAGTGTGCACGACGGCGCCATTTTCCGCGCTGCACTCCGACGAAGGGATGCCCCACTTCTGCGCCGCTGCCGTGATCAGCAACGCGCGGGCGGTTGCGCTCGCAGTGCGAAGCGGCGTCCAGGAGGTTGGCGTCCCGGAACTGCCTCCGGTGGCCTGCACGCCGAATCGCGGATTGATGTAGACCTTGTCAGCGGGCGCGAATTCAGTGCGCACTTTCTTCCAATCGCAATCGAGTTCGTCGGCGGCGATCATCGCGAGCCCGGTCAAGATGCTCTGGCCCATCTCCGACTTGTCGATGAGGATGGTCACGAGGTCGTCCGTGCCGACGTGGATCCAGGCGTTGAGCACAACGGGGGGATCGGCCACCGCAGCCAACGATTCTATATCGCCGTGAAAATAAAAGCCGATTAGCAATCCGGCTGTGCTGGCAGCGCTCG
>JAIQFG010000044.1 GCA_020073375.1 Terriglobia bacterium
TTTTATCTGACGGGGAAGGGAACCACGCAGCGCGCTGCCGCGGACCTTGTCAAAGGCGGAAAGTAAATTTCTAAGATTATATCGAGCCCGCAGATGAAAGTCGATTTCGCTTTCGGATGTCGGGGCTTTAGCCCCGACGAAACATACTGCTCAGTCAGGGGTTTTAACCCCTGAAGCTTCAGAGGCTGAAGCCTCCGCGTCGACACACCTTATCTCTCCGAACTAAAGCGCGGACCTCCAAGGGTCGGAGCTGTCTTCAGCAATTCCTACTTCGCCATCGCCGGATTCTTCACCGTCACCAGCGCCACCACATTCTCCCCGCTCTCGGTGATCGCCAGTTTCCCGTCCGCAAAGTGCGTCATGTTCCGCACCACGCCGCCGCCGGCGGGAATCGCCCAAGTCTGGAATTTCTCAGTCTTGGGATCGAACCGCACCAGCGTGTTCGGCTTTACGGCCGATTCGCTGTACCACACAATTCCATTCACAATCGTGATTCCGTAAGGCCGCGACTTGGGCCCGCCCGGAGAAGGCCACTCCTTCACGAACTTTCCGGTCTTCGCGTCGAACTCGCCCAGGTAGCCGCGCCCGTAGTCGGAATAATACAACACGTCGTCAGGTGTAATCGCCACGCGCCGCGGCCGCGCATCCTCATTCGGCAAATTGTATTCGTGAATCGCCATGGTTTCGGGATCGATGCTCGCGATCTTGTTCGCCCCAAACTCCACGAAGTAGGGAATTCCCTTGGTGCTCATTACCATTCCATAGGGATTTGCTTTCGGGGTAGGCACGGTCACGGTCTTGGCTTCGCCCGTTTTCGGGTCGAGGCGCCCCACCATATCCGCTCCCTGCACGGTGAACCACAAAATTCCATTTGGATCGAACAGCGGCGTGTGCGGATCGCGCGCCTCTGGATCCAGAGGATATTCCGTGAACTTGCCGGTCGCCGGCTCGAACTTCCCGATATAAGCCTTGAAATTCGCGGTGAACCAGATGTTGCCTTGCTTATCCATCACCAGGCCGTGCGGCCCGGACATCGGCGTATCCGGATGGTATTGCTTGATGTCCCCGGTCTTCGGATCGATGTGCCCCAGCACGTTGGCCATGTGCCCGGTAAACCAGATCGAGCCGTCCGGCCCGGCCAGCGGATCGTGCGGGCGGGTTCCGGGCGTCGGCAGCTTCCATTCCTGGAAGGACACATCCACGGGACCGGGGATCAGCACCGCCGGAGGCGCCGGCTTCTCGGGAAAATTCGTGCTCAGGTAATCCAGCACCGCGTCGACCTTGTCCGCGGGAATCGCGGCGCCCACGTTCAGCATCATGGACACCGTCGTTTTCCACTCCTCGCGAGAATGCCCGGCATTGGTAATGTTTCCCAGGCTGTGGCAAACCGCGCAGGCCGTCTGCACCAGCGGCTTTACTTCGCCATCGGGCAGCACGATCGGAGCGCGCCCGCCCATCTGGGCCTGGCTTGGCGCAGGAACCGCAACCATCGCGCAGGAAATCGCCGCCAACGTAAAAAGTGTTTTCGCGCGCATAACACCTCCGAGGAATCCGCCCTGATATGTCTTAGAGTAGGGAATTGCGCCCCCGGTTTCAACCTTTTCCGGCGCCCGCCGCCCGCCGCCCATCGCAACATATCTCACTTGCAACCCGCCGCAAACTGTAATACTAACTCTACGAGCCGGTATACGCGAACTTCGATCATCAAAGTATCCAGGCATCGAAAAGGGAGGAACTTCAGAATGAGAATCAGCATCACGCAAACTTGGAAGGCACTTGCGCTCCTGGCGGCCGCGGGCGTCGTTCCAGCCTCGGCGCAGCAAGCCGCACCGCCGGCCGCGCCTCCGGCCCCTCAAATTCTGTTGAGCACGCCCGCCTACGCGGACGGCACCGATATTCCGGTAAAATACACCTGTTCGGCGACGCCCGCGGCTGTGTCTCCGGCGCTGCAGTGGAACAACATTCCCAAGGACGCGGCCAGCATCACCTTGATTTTTCATGACCCCGACGCGCATCCCATGAAAAGCATGTGGGACGTGACCCACTGGATCGTGTGGAACATTCCCGCCACCGTGACGCAGCTTCCGGAAAACGTTCCCGCGGGACCGAAGCTGGATAACGGCGCGGTTCAGGGCAAGAATGTTCGCGGCGCCAACGGTTACCTGGGCCCTTGCCCGCCTCCGGGTAAACCGCACCACTATACCTACGAGCTGTACGTCCTCGATAAGACCCTGGATCTTGGCCCGGATGCGTCGCGCGCCGACGTCATGAAGGAAATGGACGGCCATATTATCGGCAAGGCCGTCTATGCGGGATTCTTTCACCGGTAATGGCGATGTGCCCGGCGGGAAGCGATCCGGGTAGGCCAACGAGAAATAGAAAACAGAGGCGGGTGGGCTAGTCTCCTTTGGAAGATAAGGAACCCCGCCTCTGTCGTCTAACGGGCACGTTATATCAGAATTGTTGTGATCGTTGCAAGTAAACCGAACAGGAAGTAAATCTCGCCTGCCCGCGGGGCTCGCTCAGTTGATCGCGAAGCAATAGAACAGCCCCGCGCCTCCAGTGCTCACCAGATTGTCCTGGCTGCATCCCCGGCTCGGATGCGTTGAATTCCAGGACGTGTTCCCCCCGCCATTGCGGTCGGAGTGCCCCAGTTGCACGGTGCCGGTGGTTTCACTCGTATAGTTGTTGCAGGTGTGGTCGGCGGAATCGGTGTACGCGCGCCCGTCGGTGGTCGATCCGGTCAACATGTCATGCCGGTTCGGATTGTCGCCGCGCCCATTGTTCACGTCGCCCTTCTCGGTCAGCGCCGAGAGTTTCACCAAATTGTTTCCCAACCGCGCCAGTTCCGCCGTGTCGCCGTGCAGATCGGCCAGCCCGTTGGCGATTTTTTCGCCCTTCGCGTTGTACCAGGGTCCCGCTCCGATGCGATCCCGCGCGTTCACCGCATTGGGGCCCTGCGTGCTCATGTACGCGTGCCACGTTTTAGTGCTGCCCACCGCTGCCGCCAGCGTCTGGCAAATGCGGTCCGCTCCGGCCAGGCCTCCCAGATTGGCGCCGTGCCCCGAGCCTTGGCTGGTCACGAAAAAGCTCATCGGTTGCGGCGGAGCCTGCGCGGGCTGTTGCGCTAGCGCCAGAATCGATCCAAATGCGCAAACCCCGAGCATTGCGAATGTCGCCTGAATCTTTTTCACGGGTCTCTCCCTTGCCTGTTGAACTTGCAGGCCTCGACCTTAGTTTTCATGCCGGAACGTTGCGTCACCCGTGGCCCGCAGGATCTGGCCATCGCTATTTGGCCACACCCTATCACAAGCTTTTCCGGGCCACAAGCAGGCCGGCATAAATTCGTTTGCAGATTAGGGTTCAGTAAGACAGGCATCCGCCGGAGGCGGACCTGTCCGGTCTTGTGTGCGCTGACGAGAATCTAAACCGGAAAGGCAAGAGTGCATGCCTTACAAAGACGCAAAAATGCCCGTTCAGTCGTCGCTGGACTTGGGGTGCGCGGACTTCAGCGAGTCCACGTTAATGACGGGATCGGTGAACACGATGGTTTCCTTCGTGCCTGATAGCCGGAGTTCCACCAGCGAACGCGACCCGTCGGAATTCACGCGCAACAGCACGGCGTTGTCCGCGAATTTCTCCCCTTGCTTAACCCAATTTCCTTTGGACCCGGCCACGAATTTTCCGTCCTTGGAAATCGTCACCAGCGCCGTTGAATCGTGAGTTTCCAGCGACACTGAATAAATGCCCGCAGGCACTTGCACGCCGTTCACCAGGATGGGCAGCGAAAAATACAGCATGTGCCCCTTGCGCGGGTGCGCCGAGATCGTCGAGGCCAGCAGGATAACCATCATCAACGCGATCCATTTGAGTTTCATGGCTGTTGTATTCCTCCTCCGGCTCCCGCCACTGGGCAATGCTTCGTCCGGCACCCAGATTGTTCACTGGTCAGCAGGAGTTGAAAAGCTCCAATTTGGTTGCATCCAAAAATAATTTGAAAATCGGACTCGTCTACCGTCTCTTCCCTCGGCATAGCTTTTCAACGCCACGTGGCAGCCGCTTCCAATTTCACTTGTATAACGCCGTCGCCCCTGTCGAAGTTAACCGCGCTGCGTTAAAAAATTTTCATCTGCTCATCCAATCGCTCGCCCTGCTCGTACTACAGGGTGCAAGTCCAAACTAAAAACAGAAAAGAGGGAACAAGAAATGAAGAAGATGACGAAGTTGTATGTCCTGGCGCTGGCCGCGGCGCCCGCGATCGTTGCGGCAACCAATCCCATGGTGGGCGGCCATGAGATGTTTCCCACGAAAAATATCATTCAAAACGCGATCAATTCCGACGATCACACCACGCTGGTGGCCGCCGTAAAGGCCGCGGGCCTGGTCGACACCCTGCAGGGCCCCGGCCCGTTCACGGTTTTTGCTCCCACCGATGAAGCATTCGCGAAGCTTCCCTCGGGCACAGTCGATACGCTCCTCATGACCGACAACAAGCCGACCCTGATCAAGATTCTCACCTACCACGTGGTTCCCGGCAGGCTCGGCAGCAAGGAAATCGCCCAAGCCATCGAGGCCGGCAGCGGCAAAGCCGAATTTAACACCGTCAGCGGCGGCAAACTCTGGGCCAGCATGAGCGGCAAGGACCTTCTCCTTACCGACGAGAAGGGCAACATGTCCAAGGTCACCATCTCCAACGTGTACCAGTCCAATGGGGTTATCCACGTGATCGATACCGTTCTGATGCCGAACTAAGCGACCGAATACCTGGCCAGAGGGATTAGTGCCACCGAGGCACAGAGACACAGAGCGGACAAAGAATGTTTCTTTGTCTTCCTCTGAATCTCTGTGCCGCTGTGGCAATCGATCTTCCTGCCGGGAGCCCCAGTATTGACAGCTCCACGCGGAAGGGCGTATAGCTTTGGTTGACTTCGATACCCCACGCCTCGGAAGGAGACCACCCCATGAGCCCCAGGAAAGAGGAAACTCGCACTCGTATTAATCAACTCGAAGAAGGATCGCAGCGCGCCAAGCCCATCCTGCACCAGCACGCCCGGGAAATTCAACCCTATGGCAAGATTGCCAAGTTGCCAATCGCATTGGACGAGACCGCCTGCGAGACCAGCGTCAACAACCTCAACCAGATTCTCGCCGATACCATGACCCTTCGCGACATGTACAAGAAGCACCATTGGCAAGTGGCTGGCGTCACCTTCTATCAACTCCACCTGCTGTACGACAAGCACTACGGCGAGCAGGACGAACTGGTCGACTCCGTCGCCGAACGCATCCAGCTTCTCGGTGGCGTCAGCATCGCCATGGCCGCCGACGTGGCCGAAACCACCATCATTCCGCGGCCCCCTCGCGGCAGGGAAGAAGTCCCCGTCCAGATTTCTCGCCTGCTCGAAGCCCACGAATTTATCCTGAAGGAAGCCCGGGCCATGGCCCGACAGGCTTCCGAAGTCGGCGACGACGGCACCAACGACTTGCTCGTCAGCGACATCATCCGCACCAATGAGCTTCAGGTCTGGTTCCTGGCCGAACACCTGGTAGCCGTCCCCCTGCTGCACCCAGAGCAGGCCAAAGCCGCCCTGTCAGGCCGGTAGCCATCGGCAGCAACATACGAGTCCCATCGAAGTTGCGTGATTATCACTTGCCCTGATTCTGGCAGGTCAACGGTCCCTAGGGACGGCACAATGTAGGCCACCACGGAAGTGGTGGGAATAACCCCGCAAGAAATCAAAGCCCCATAGGGGCGGCACAATGTTTACCCTGTGCCGCCCCTCCGAGGCCCTCGTTGGTGCATTCAGTTCAGATCTTTATGACAATTACGGAATTCACCCCTGGTTCGATGCCGTCGATTTCCCCCGAATCAGCTCCACCAATTCCCGCGTAACCGGCGCCTCTAATCCATGCTCCTGCGCCCCGCGCAAAATGGGCCCCGCGATGGCATCCAGTTCCGGGGGATTGCCCGCGGCCACGTCCTTCTGCATGGAACTCCGCCCGTCTCCTGGAATTTTGTCAAATATCGCAAAAATGTCGTCCCCATTGAACGCCGTCCCGCACGCGGTGCTCACCGCGCAGGCTTCGCGCACCGCCCCTTCCAGTCTTTTCCGCCATTCGGGAGCGCGGCACACTTCGCCGATGGGTGCGGCCGCCGCGGTGGTCGTCAGCGCAAACGGCGCCAGCACCACCAGTTTGCTCCACAGCAATCTCTTTTCGTCCGCATCAAATTGGCACTTGATCCCAAACTTCCTTAATTGATCGAGCGTCGTGCCCAGCCGGCTCTCCCCGATCGAGGACACATTCAGCCGTACGGCCATCGACCCGACCAGAAATTTCCCCGGCGCAACGCGCTCGGTTTCCACGCGTATCGCCGCCGGAACCACGCGGTCGTGCCCGAACCTGGCCCGCAACTGCGCCACATGGTCGATCCCATTCAGAAGCGGCACCACCGCGCCAATCTCCTCCGGCTTCACCGCCACGCTGCGCAACGCTGCCTCCAGTTGCGTGGCCTTCACCGCGATCCAAAGGACGTCATACGCCCGCGCCACGTTTTCGGCTCGTTCCACGTGCGCGCGGAATGTCCCGGCCGAATTTTGCAGCGACAGCTCGGCAGGGTACCCTTGCAACGTCCCGGGACGCACCACGACCGTGACCTCCTCTCCCGCCGTGGCCAGCGCCACCCCAATCAACCCTCCAACCCCGCCCGCCCCCAGTATCGCGTGCCGCATCTCCGCCTCCCGGTCGATCTGCCGTCAGATGTCTATCGGTTCTCCAAAATGCTCCACCACTGGAAACGGATCGTAAAAATGGTGCAGCAACTCGCGCCATTCCCGGTACCGCTCCGATTGCCGAAATCCCACGGTATGATCCTCCAGCGCATTCCACGACACAGACAGCAAATAGCGGTTCGGCGTTTCCAGGCACCTGCGCAAGTTCATCCCGCCAAACCCCGGCGAAGCCTCAATCAGCGGCCGCGCCTTGCCCATGGCCTTCTGAAAGTCCGCTTCCTGCCCCGGCCGCACAGTCAACGTCGCTATTTCCAGGATCATCCGCGCATTTTCTCAACCAATTTCTCACCCGTCCAGACATTACTCAGTGCTCGTCGCCGTCCCTTGCGCTTTTATCCAGTTTTCACCCCGCCCTAACCCGCCCGCAACCCATGCAGGTTACGAAACTTCCTTGCAGATCGCATGACCATGGGAACCCCGCTCCGGTGCTATGATTCCGCCATGGTGACTGAAAAGATCTCTTCGCGGATTGCCTATTTCTCCATGGAAATTGCCCTGGATCAGGCCATTCCTTCCTATGGTGGCGGCCTGGGAATCCTGGCGGGAGACATGCTCCGCTCCGCGGCGGACCTGGAATTGCCCATCGTCGCGATCACTCTGGCGCATCGCAAAGGCTATTTCCGCCAGCACCTGGACGCGGAAGGGAATCAAACCGAGGAAGCCGACCCCTGGGATCCGGAAACCGTGTTGCAGGCGGCCGCGACCACATTTACGGTTGAAATCGAGAATCGCGAAGTCCACGTTCGCGCCTGGCGCTATAGCGTCCATGGACTGTCCGGGTTCATCGTTCCCGTCTATCTGCTGGATACCGACTTGCCGGAAAATTCCGAGTATGACCGCACTCTCACCGACACACTCTATGGCGGCGACCAGCGATACCGCATCTGCCAGGAGGTTTTGCTCGGCATGGGGGGCGTGAATTTGCTGCGGACCTTGGGCATCAAGGGAATCAACAGTTACCACATGAATGAAGGCCACGCCGCATTCCTCACACTCGCCCTGCTTGAAGAGACCCTCAAGCTTCGCAAATACACCGTTCCCGTTGAGGCCGACGTCGAAGTCGTCCGCCGCCGCTGCGTGTTTACCACGCACACCCCGGTCGAAGCAGGCCATGACCGCTTCCCCTGGGATTTGATTCGGCAGGTGCTGGGCGAAAGCAGAACCGACCTGCTCCATCAATCGGGTTTTGCCAACGCGAACGCACTCAACATGACCGACCTGGCCATCCATTTTTCCCGCTATGTTAACGGAGTGGCCATGCGCCACGGCGAAGTTTCCCAGAATATGTTCCCGCAATTTCCTATTCACGCCATCACCAACGGCGTGCACGCCGCTACCTGGGCTTCGCCCGCGTTTCACGATCTTTTCGACCGCCAAATTCCGGAATGGCGCCGCGACCCTGCCTACATGCGATACGCCGTCGGGATTTCACTCGACGAAATTCGCAAGGCGCATTGCCTGGCCAAAGCCGCTCTCATCAAGGAAGTTCAGAAGCGCAGCGGAATGCTGCTCGACGAATCCGTCCTCACCATCGGCTTCGCACGCCGCGCCGCCACCTACAAGCGGGCCGATTTGCTGTTCAAGGACATCGGCCGCCTCAAATACATCGCCTCCTCGGCCGGCCCCATCCAGATCTTGTACGCCGGAAAAGCCCACCCGCACGATGGCGGCGGAAAAGAACTCATCCATCGCGTCATTCAGGCCGCCGCCGGCCTTAAGGACTCCATTAAGATCGTGTACCTGGAAAATTACAACATGGCCCTGGCCAAGTTCATCATCTCCGGCGTCGATCTTTGGCTGAATACGCCGCAGCGCCCCCAGGAAGCCTCCGGCACCAGCGGCATGAAAGCCGCTCTCAACGGCATCCCCAGCCTCAGCGTGCTCGACGGCTGGTGGGTCGAGGGCTGCGTCGAAGGCGTCACCGGATGGGCCATCGGCTATGACACCAAAGCGGACGGGGACGAGTCTGCCGCAGAAAGCGCCTCACTCTACGACAAACTCGAGCGCCAGATCATCCCCATGTTCTACCGCGCCCCCGAAGCCTACGCAGAAGTCATGCGCTCCTGCATCTCCCTGAACGCCAGCTTCTTCAACACCCACCGCATGTTGAGCCAGTACAAAGCCAACGCCTATTCCCCCCGCGCCCTCATCAAAATGGCCCAGGAAGTGTGACCCCCGCTAGGCAAACGGAACCCGGCCGCACCCCACCATCAGCGCGAAGTTCCGACCCCAACCAGCATCCGCAATTTTGAAAATGGATTCTCTACTGGCCGCTATTCCTCGACCCGGGTTCAACCCCGCCGGAACTTGAATTTACGTGGATAGAGATTGCAGGAAACTCATTTCGTACGCGCACCTTGCGGAACTTCAGCCCAAGCCGCCTATACCCGACCCTCAAATTCAACTCAGAGATTTCCGATTCTCAACTCTCGAATTTCGATTTTCAAATCCTTCCCCCCGCGAGCCACTCTTTCCCCTTTGCATAAAGCGCCTCCGCCTCCGCCCCTCTCAGCCCAGGCATGTCCGTCTTCACCTGAAACCCCAAACTCGACTGCAGATACGCCAGATGCCGGTACCCCTCCGGAAACTGGCTAAGAATCTTTGGATCGAGCCTCACCGTGGCCGACGGATCCACCGGATCCATCCTGTCTTTCTCATAAAACAGCCGCCGCAGCACAATCGCCCATCGCCCGCCGCGCTTCTCGAAAAAATCGTAGAACCGCCCTGTGCACAGAACGTCCACCAGAACGTCATGCACCACGGCCCGCTGCGAAATCGTCATCTTGGTCTGCGCAATCGCCCGCGCCCCCGCCACTTCCACCGACGTCCCTCCCAGCAAATGCAGAATGCTCACGCCCCGCTTCCACCCTTCCTGATTCACGCGGATAAATTCCTCATACGGCCCTTGAAACCACGTCGCCATCATCACGCCTTCCTCGTGCCACACTGTCCGAAACCGTTCCCAATCCCCCGAATCCCTCCACACCGCCCAATTCTCCACCACTTCCTTAATCGCCAGCACATCCATCATCCGCTCGTCCATAATTTCTCCGCCCTTTTATCCACAGATAAACACTGATAAACACCGATAAGAAAACTCAAAATGACTCATTTCACCTTGAACCATCTTCAATCCTTGCAGTTTTTCTTTCCTTCGTTTTTATCAGTGTTTATCTGTGTTCATCTGTGGATTCAAGCTTTCGCGTTGCGTCGCTCACTTCACATAGCTCGCCAGAAACCGCAACGCCAGATCCCACGACTGCTTCGCGGGCGCTTCCCGGTACGCGCCGGTCACGTCGCGGAAGAATCCGTGGTCGGCGTCGGAAAATTCCACGTTAACGTAGGTTTTCTTCGCCGCCTTCATCGCGTCCGTAACGGCGCGCACCTGCTCCGCCGTAATATGCGCGTCCTGCACGCCCCAGAAGAAAAGTATCGGCCCATGCTGCTCAGCCGCGCGCGGCAGCAGCCCCGGCGCGATCCCTCCCCCGTAGTACGAAATCGCCGCCTTCAGCGGCAGCGCCGAATTGGCCAGGAAAGACGTCCTTCCCCCCATGCAATATCCCACGCTGGCCGTGGCATTCGGCAGCACGCGCGGATTCTTCTGCAGCCAGTCGAACGCCGCACGCGCGTCAGCGATCAACCCTTCCGGTGTCAGCGCCTGCAGGTGCGGCATCACCGAAGGGAAATCCGTGTACGATCCGTCAAACCCCGGCGCCGTCCGGTGAAACAGTTCCGGCGCAATCGTCACGTATCCTTGCTGCGCGAACCGCTCAGCCACGTCCCGGATGTGCGCGTTCACGCCGAACGCTTCCTGAAACACAAGCAGCCCCGGCAGTTTGCCGCCTTCGGCCGGCATCGCCGCATAAGCGTCCATGGACGTGCCGTCCGCCACCTGCAGAGTTAATTTCTCCGTGCGCAATGTGCTCATAGTTCCTCCTCGGATGTCTTGGGGTAGGAAAGCGGACACATCATAGCCATTGTCGGCAAAAATTTCGAGCGCCGATGCGCAAATCACGGAGCTTGCACCGCTTCGTACAGTCGGCCTTCGCTTGTCCCTTACCTGTCCCGCCGTACCATTGACCCTGCCGCCCCGCCCTCCTAGCCTGAGGTCAGGCGAGGAGTGCCTTCATCTGTCCCACAAGAGGGCTTCATCGTCCACTGAGGGGATCTGTAATGGTTGAATTTCGGCCCAGGCACGCACCTATCATTCCGGGCAGGGTCAAGGCCACGGTCGCGGAATCGACTCTACGCGACGGCAGTGAAAAGCGCCGCGGTGTGCGTCTCAATTCGCGCGTGCCGGTGGCCGTGGAATGGGAATCGGCCGGCGAGCCGCACCGCGGCGAAGCGCAAACGCGCGTCGTCGGGCCCTACGGTTGCCTTGTCGTTCTAGCACAGGATTTGCACGTCAAGCAGCAGGTTCAAGTGACGAATTTGGTGAGCAAACAATCCAATCTCGCCGTCATCGTCTGGCGTGGCAACGAACGCGCCGAAGGCTGGGAACTGGGCATCGAGTTAATAAACCCGCAAATGGGTTTCTGGGGAGTGGACCTGTGACACCACCTAAAGAATTGTCGGCGGACCGCGCAACAGCACTGCTCGCCGGAGAAGAACGCCGCCGCAGCCAGCGCGTCATCATTCGCGTCCCGGTCGCTCTCGAAGCCACCATCCTGGGACAGAAAGTGAAAGCCGACGCCTTCACCGTCGCCGTCAATATTCACGGCGCCATGGTCCTGTGCCAGCGATCGTTCGACGCGGAAGTAAGGCTCGAAATGCGCAATGAACGAACCAACGAGCGCATCGGCGTCCGTGTCACGCGCGCCCCCCGAGAATCCGCCGAGGGCTACCTGATTCCGCTTGAATTTGTCGACCCCTCGCCCAGATTCTGGCAAATTTCGTTTCCGCCCGAGAACTGGAAGTCGTCCGGCCTGTAAACATTCTTCGCAATTCGCCCGGCCGCGCCTCAGCCCGCGGTGCCGGGCTTCACCTCTTCACCAAGGTAACTTACAGGGTACGTGCCATTCCTTCTTAATGGAATTCCCGCGAAGCCCCGCCTACCCTTGCATGTGCGTGGAGTGCAGCCTGCAAGGTTCCAATTTTTCGAGAAAACCCGGAACCAATTCCTGCATCCAACGGAACTGATAGGAGGCGCATTTCGCCTCGTTGTGCGCCAACCAGCCTTTCATAGCGGGTTTCTTGCGGTTGGGGTCTGTCATCATCCTAGCGTTGCCAGAGGGTATCGTGAAAACGTCCTTTTCCGAGAGTGTGTCCATTCTCCATCAGCCATATCGCGAAAATAATCTCCCAGCCGCCCCCCGCGATTCTCGCCGTGCCCCGGCGCGTTTCCGGCGCGCCGCGACCGTTGCCGCCGCGCTGGCGCTTTTCGCCCCGCTCGGCGTTTTCGCGCAAACGAATCCCGTCCGCCCCCGAGTCACCGATCGCGTGAACTTGTCCCAAATGACGGTGCTCACCGGCGGCACGCACCCTCTGGCGCGCGCGCAATTCGACCGCGGCGCCGCACCCGCGGACCTGCCCATGAACCGCATCATGCTGGTCCTGAAGCGCAGCCCCGAGCAGGAATCCGCCCTGCAGGATTTGCTCATCCAGCAGCAGACCGCTGCGTCCCCCAATTTTCACAAGTGGCTCACGCCCGACCAGTTCGGCCAGCAATTCGGCCCCGCCGACGCTGACATCCAGGCCGTGACCTCCTGGCTCGCGTCCTTCGGCTTTCAATCCATCAGCGTTTCCCGCGGCCGCACCACCGTCGAATTTTCCGGCACCGCTTCCCAGGTCGCCACCGCACTGCACGCGCCCATTCACCAGTACATCGTCAACGGGGAATCGCACTGGGCCAATTCCAGCGACCCGCAAATTCCCGCCGCCCTCGCGCCGGTAATTTCCGGCTTCGTCTCGCTTCACAATTTTCGCGCCAAGCCCGCGCTGGCCCGCTCCCCACGCCAGGTGCCAGCGTCGTTCAAGGCCGGTGAAAGGCCGCAAGTCAATTTCACGGACGGCTCTCACGGCCTGGGGCCCGCCGATTTCAACACCATCTATAACGTCAACCCGGTAACCATGACCGGCGCCGACGCCACTATCGGCGTCATCGCTGACTCGAACATTCACGTCCAGGACGTTTCCGATTTCCGCGGCCTGTTCGGCCTTTCCACCGGCAACCTGCCGCAAGTTATTTTGAACGGCCCCGATCCCGGCATCGTTTCCGGCAACGAAGGCGAAGCCGTTCTGGACGCGACCTGGTCCGGCGCTGTCGCTCCCGCGGCCACCATCGATCTGGTCGTTTCCGAGGATACCGATTCCAGTCAGGGCACCGACCTGTCGGCCGTCTACATCGTCAACAACAATCTGGCCGATGTCATGACCGAAAGTTTCAGCGCGTGTGAAACATTTTTCTCGTCAGGCGCGAACTTCTTTTCCAGCGTTGCCGAGCAGGCCGCCGCGCAGGGAATCTCTTTCCTGGTCGCCTCCGGCGATGGCGGCCCGGACAGCTGTGACGATCCAAATATTCCACCCGCTACGACTGCCGCATCGGTCAACATCCTGGCATCCTCCTGGTACACCATGGCCGTCGGCGGCACAATGTTTAATGACACGGCAAACGCCAGCACCTACTGGAACGCAAATAACGGATCGAATGGCTCGTCCGCGAAGTCCTACATCCCCGAAAATGTCTGGAACGAAAGCTGCACCGTGGTGAGCGCGACTTGTCCAGGTATTGGACTTTGGTCCAGCGGGGGAGGGCAGAGCACCATCTTCGCCAAGCCCCCCTGGCAAACCGGCGTCAACGGCATTCCCAACGTCAACTCGCGCTTCCTTCCCGACGTGGCCTTGACTTCCGCCGATCACGACGGCTACATCGTTTGCATGGATGCATCGTGCAGCGGAAGCAGCCCGAGCTTCTTCGTCTTCAGCGGCACATCCGCCTCGGTGCAAGCCTTCGGCGGAATCATGGCATTGGTCGTGCAAAAGGCAGGCCGGGTCGGCATCGCCAACATCACGCTCTACAATCTCGCCCACACCCAGCAGACGGCCGGTACCTCGTGTAACGGTTCGAGCGTCCTTCCATCCGCCCCGCCCGCCGCCTCGTGCATTTTTAACGATATAACCGTGGGAAATACGAATATCCCCGGTGAAACAGGTTTCAATGCCGCTGCCGGCTATGACGAAGCCACCGGCCTCGGCTCGGTCAACGTCACGAACCTTCTCAACGCTTGGACCACCGCCATCACCAAGGGAACCACCACGACTCTCAATCTCAACTCCGGAAATCCAGTCACCGTGACGCATGGGACGGCCGTGCCCTTCACCGTTACCGTCGCTCCGGTCTCGCCCGCAACCGGTACCCCGAGCGGCGACATTTCGTTGCTCGGGAATGCACTCGTCGGCGGTGGTGTCGACTTCTTCCCTTTGGTGGGCGGCACTGTAACCAACAGCACCGTGTTTCTTCCCGGCGGAACTTATCCTGTCAAGGCTCACTACGAAGGCGACGGAAATTTCCTCGGCAGTGATTCTTCAACTACGCCAGTTACGGTCACTCCGGAAGCAAGCCGCACCACACTCGGCATCGTCGTGAACACGCCTTGCACGACCTCTACCTCCTTCGCTTATGGCTCTCCCTATATTCTCAGCGTGGCAGTCTCGGATTTGAGGTCGCTCCAAACGCCTTGCAATCCCCCGGAATTCGGCGCGCCTCCCTCCGGACTGGTGACTTTAACCGACACGGTAAATGGCAATCCGTCTCAGTTGGACGGAGGTAATTTCACGCTTAACAGTTTCGGATTTTTCGAGGACCAGCCCATCCAGCTTCCCGTCGGCGTGCACACCATCAAGGCGACCTACGTCGGCGACAACAGTTTCATGACAAGCAATTCGACGATCACCGTCACCGTCACGCAGGCCGCCACCACTACTACCGTCGCCGCCAATTCCACGACCATTGCCTCCGGCGCCAATGTTCAGCTGACCGCGACCGTGGCCACGCAGAGCAACGCCGTGGCCAACGCCTCCCAGGAACCCACCGGCACCGTGCAGTTCTTTGTCGGCGGCGCGCCTCTCGGCAACCCCGTGACCGTCGCCGGCAGCGCGGCCTCCAACGGCTCTGCGCAGGCCACGGGTGCCGTGATCGTATCCACGCTCGCCAACGGCGCCAATTCCATCACCGCGAAATACAATGGCGACTCCAACTACGCCGCCAGCGCCACGTCACCTGCCATAACCGTCACCGTCGGATCGGCCGGCATCAACGTCACCCCCGGCTGTTCCAGCTCGACGATCACAATCTCGACGCCGGGCCAGTCCGGTTCCTGCCTAATCACCGTGACCGGAGCGAACAACTTCGCCGGCGCCGTCACCTTAACCTGCGGCGTCAGCAGCGCCCCGTCGAACGCATCCCATCCGCCGACCTGCGCCTTCGGCGCCCCCGGCTCAAACTTTACCGCCCCGAACACCATCACGTTGTCCGCGGGAGCTCCAGGCGGCAGCGCCACGCTCACAGTCAACACCACCGCCGCAGCGAAAATCTTCGTGAATCCGTCGCGCCGCCCGCGCAATCCCAATTGGCTGCTAATCGCGGAATCTTTCGCCACGATCGCCTGCCTTTCGCTGTTCAGTCTTGCGGCGCGCAAGCGACGCGGCATGGTGCTCCTTGGTATCGCACTGTGTACCGTGATGTTCGTCGCGACCAGCTGCACCAGCGGCAACGGCGGCGGCACGGGTAACGTCAACCCCGGAACCACCGTCGGCACCTACACCATCACCGTAACGGCGACTCCCTCCGGCGCTGCCGCGCAGCAATCGCCCATCACGATCAACGTGCAATAGATTCTGCTCGTTTCAGCCCGGTAGGACAGACAAGAGTGTCTGTCCTACTCAAACCCAGGTCCAAATCGAAGCGCGGGCGAATCCCGTCGTCCCAACTCGAAACTCGAAGCCAAGAAACGCCAAATCCCCGCCCCTACTTTTTTTCCCCAGGCCGCACAAGTCCCGGAACAGAACATCCCGCAACCGAATGAAAATATGACTCTTGGTAATAACTTTCCTACGCGATTGACGCGCCTACCACCCCACCCTTGAACACACACCAATTAGCTGGAAAGTGGCTCATCGCGTGCATCCCCTCACTTCATGCCGGGAAGCACGAAATCTCTCTCCGCCGCCTGCGCCGCCGCGTTTTTCTGTCTCTTCCCGCTCATTGCCTGCGCGCAAACCGGTCTCCCCCCACAGCGCATCGCCGCTGCCATCGACCAGCGCCAACTCGCCCTGACCCGCGGAAATCTCCATCCCTGGGCAACCCCGCAAAACGATCGCGGCCCCGCCGATCCTTCGCTCAAACTGCAGCGCGTCACTCTCCTGTTCCAACTCACGCCGCAGCAGCAGTCTGACTTGGACGCGCTCCTTGCCGCGCAGCAGAATTCGGCCTCGCCTAGCCTCCATCAGTGGCTTTCCCCGCAGCAATTCGGCGACCGCTTCGGCGTCACCCCCTCGGACCTCGCCAAAGTCACCGCCTGGCTGGAATCGATGGGCCTCGCCGTCGTGGAAATTCCGGCGAGCAGAAATTTTCTAGTATTTGAAGGCACCGCCGTGCAGGTAAGCGCCGCATTTCACACCGAGATTCACAACTACGACGCGAAAGGCCAAAAGTTTTTCGCGAATTCCTCGCAGCCTTCCGTCCCGGCAGCGATCGCCAGCCTGGTCGCCGGATTTCGCGGACTCAATAGCGTCCGCCTGCAGCCGCGCGCCGTGCCCAGCAAGATCGCAAGCGCACCCGTCCGGCCGGATTTCACTTCCAGCCTCACGGGCACGAAGTACGTTACTCCCCAGGACTTTGCCACCATCTACGATCTCAATCCGTTGTACTCCTCCACTCCACCCATTGATGGCACCGGCCAAAAAATCGTCGTGGTCGGACAATCCCAGGTAGTTCTCGGCGACGTCGCCACGTTTCGCTCGCTCTCTGGATTGCCGCCAAGCGTTCCGCAAACCATCCTCGTTCCGTCCTCTCCAAATCCCGGCGTCATCGACGGCGACGTGCAGGAATCCAGCCTGGACATCGAGTGGTCGGGAGCGGTCGCGCCCGGAGCCGCGATTATTTTTGTCTATTCCGGAAACGGCGTCATGGACGCGCTGCAATACGCCATCAGCCAAAATTTTGCTCCCATCATCAGCATCAGCTACGGCAGTTGCGAGGCGCTGCACCCGCCAGGCGAAATCCAGGCCCTTGCCTCTCTTGCGCAGCAGGCCAATGCGCAGGGAATCACGATCGTTTCCTCCGCCGGCGATTCCGGCGCCACCGATTGCGATGGTTCCGTGAACCCGCCAAACTTCCCCGCGGAATTGGGCCTCAGCGTCGATTTTCCCGCCAGCCTCCCTTACGTCACTGCAGTCGGAGGCACCGAATTCAATGAGGGCAACGGCGTCTACTGGAAGGCGGACTCCGGAGCCGACGTGCTTTCCTCTGCCCTCTCCTACATCCCGGAGATTGCCTGGAACGATTCCTCCGTCTTGAACGGGTTCAACTCCGGAGGTGGCGGCGCAAGCTCCATCTTCGGCAAGCCTTCCTGGCAAGCGAACATCGGAGTTCCGAACGACGGCGCCCGCGACGTCCCCGACATTTCCCTGAATGCTTCCCCCATGCACGATCCCTATCTGATCTGCACGGAAATTCAGCTCACGTCCGGCGGCCCGCTCACTCCTGGCTGTCAAGACGGCTTCCGGATATCCGCCACCAATCCCGGCCTCTCTGCCTATGGCGGCACCTCCTTCGGAGCGCCCGCATTCGCCGGGATGCTGGCGCTGGTGAACCAGAAGACCGGTTCGTCAGGGCAGGGAAATGTGAATTACGTTCTCTATCCGCTAGCGCTCAACATATCGTCGGTGTTTAATGACATCGCTGCGGGAAACAACTCGAGCCCCTGTGTTTTGCAGTCGTTGAACTGCCTGGATGGCAAGCCCACCGGCTTCAAAGCGGGTTTTGGATATGACCGTGCCACCGGCCTGGGCACGATCGATGTCGCCAATCTGGTCAATTCCTGGTCGCTGACTGGCGCCGGCGCGGCCGATTCGGCTCCCCTACTCACTTCGATTGCCCCCACATCCATCTCCGCGGGTTCGGGCGATTTTACGCTGACCGCCACCGGCAATAATTTCACCGCCAACCCGCAGATTCTGTGGAATGGATCCACCGCGGGCGTCACCATGCAGCCCGGCGGCACGCCCACTTCCATCAAGGCCACAATCTCCCGCAGCCTAATCGCCTACGGGACCAGCAACGCCGGAATCCCCGGCGCTCAGCCTCCGTTTACATCCGCGTTCGTTTCCGTCATTGACGACAATCCCCGCGCGGCGCAGTCCGCCACGCGCCTGCCCTTCACGGTCACTTCCTCGCCGCCGATCAACGACAACATCGCCGGTGCCATCGTCATTACCAGCAGCAATTATTCCGGCGCGGTGGACAATTCGGCCGCGACCCCCGAGCCCACCGATCCCGTTCCCCTCTGCGTTTCGGGCAGCTCCAATCCCGACACCAGGACCGTCTGGTGGACGTTCGCTTCGACCGGACAGGCCAGCGTCACGGTCTCCACGCTGGGAAGCTCCTACGACACCACGCTCTCGGTCTGGACCGGCACACCCGGAAACCTCACCAGCGTGGCTTGCAATGACGACGCCTCGCCCCAGGGAATAGCGAACTCATTACTTACCTTTAGAACTACCATTGGTGCTACTTATTACATTCTGGTTGCCCCTTACGGTACCGCCGCAGGCGCGCAACCCGCTGCTCAGGCCGGCGGCAAGACCGTTTTGAACGTCACGCACGCGCCCCTGTCCCCCGCTGCTCCCGCCTTCACCAGCCCCACGTCCACCACTTACATTTTGGGCGTGGAGGGAAACTTCACGTTCACGGCCACCGGCTCGCCGGCGCCCACATTTTCCGAATCGGGCTTGATCCCCGGCGGGCTGTTCGTCAACCCTGTAACGGGCGCGTTCAGCGGAATCCCAGGACCGCAGTCCCAGGGCATCTATGCCATCACCATCACTGCTTCCAACGGCGTGGGGCCCCCCGTAATCCAGCATTTTACGCTCACAGCTGGCATACCCCCGTTCATCTATACCCCCGCGAGCTTCACTTTTGAGATCGGCACCGAAGGGTTTGTCAATGTGCTGGCTGCCGGGTACCCGCCGCCGACATTTTCCATGTCCGGCACCCTCCCGCCCGAGGTTATTTTCGATCCCGCGGGCCAATTCCTGGACGGCGTGCCGCCCGCGGGTTCAGAGGGCGTTTACCATCTCACCTTCACCGCGCACAATGGAGTGGCCGCCGATTCCGTTCAGAGCTTCGACCTGATCGTGGTCGAGGGCCTGGCCATCACCAGCGCCCCCAGCGCAACGTTTCCCGTGAATGGATTCGGATCTTTTCGCGTAACCACCACCGGCACTCCCGCCCCGATATTCTCGATCAGCGGAGACTTGCCCACGGGAGTTTCCTTCGACGTGTCGACCGGCGTCCTCAGCGGCACCCCTGCCGCGGGATCCGACCCCAGCTATTCGATCACGTTCATCGCGGATAATGGCGTTGATCCGCCCGCCTCTCAGGATTTCACATTGTTCCTCGGCACGCCTGGGTTGAATTCCTCCCCTGCCTCGCAAACCATTGCGGCAGGCTCATCGGCCACTTACATGATCGGCAATGCCGGCGGGAGCGCCGCTGCATTGTCCTGTTCCGGCCTTCCGGCAGGCGCCTCCTGCAGGTCCGCAACGGTCCCGCCGAATTCCAGCGCCGCCCTGGTCATCGCCACGTCCTCGCGTGCCGCCGCATTTCCAGCCTCGCCGCGCACGATGGGCCCGCGGATCGATCCGCGGGCCGGCGCCGCGATCGTTTTGCTCGCAGCACTGATGATCTTCACCGCGGCCGGAAAACGCGCGCGCAAACTCAAACTTATCACTCTGCTTCCACTGTGTTCACTTGTATTCTGGATTATCGCTACAGCCGCAGGATGCGGCCTTGCGGGAAGCAGCACGCAGACGGTAACTCCCACGGGCACTCCGGCGGGAACCTACACCATCACAATCACAGGCTCCACCGCCGGAGCCCCCGCGCAATCCGTGCAAATTACCCTGATCGTGACGTAAGTAGAACAGGCTTCAGCGTGTTGGGTTTGATTTCCCGCTTCGGTCAAAATCTATCAGCGATGCACTGGCCCCATCGCCGCTCCAAAACCCCGCGCACTCACTTCAGCCCCGGCGCATCCGCATCCAGATTCCCACCCGAAAGAATAATCCCGATGCGCATATCCTCGGAATCTCCCGAAATCTGCCGGTGCAGCGCCGGCGAAGCCGCCACCGCCCCCGATGGCTCCACCGTGATCCGCAAGTGCTCGGTGATCAGCTGCATCGATTGCAGGATTTCTGCTTCCGTCACCGGATAAATCCGGTCCACGCGCTCCTGCAAAATCGCAAACGTGCGTGGCGAAAGCGTCGCGCGCAATCCGTCCGCGATCGTGAATAGCGGCGAAGCCTCCTCGATGTGCCCGGAAGCCAGCGACCTGCGCGCATCGTCGGCGTTGGCCGGCTCGCACCCTGCCACCTGGATTTCCGGCCGCAGCGATTTCGCCGCGATCGCGGTCCCCGAAAGCAGTCCGCCGCCCGATACCGCCGTGCAAATCATGTCCAGGTCCGGAATTTCCTCGAGCAGCTCCAGCGCCGCCGTGCCCTGTCCGGCGATCACGCGGTCGTCGTCATACGGATGAATCAGGCTCGCTCCGGTTTCGTGCAGCAATTTCGCGGCCGCGGCCTCGCGCGCCTCGAGCGTGGGTTCGCAGAACGTGATCTCCGCGCCATAAGCCTCCACCGCGCGGACCTTCACTTTCGGCGCGTTTCTCGGCATCACCACCCACGCCCGGATCCCGCGCAACTGCGCCGCCAGCGCCAGCGCCGCCCCGTGATTTCCCGACGAATGCGTGACCACTCCCCGCGCCGCCTCAGCCTCGCTCAGCGAAAACACCGCGTTCGCCGCTCCGCGGATCTTGAACGATCCTGACAACTGCAGATTTTCGCACTTGAAAAACAGCAGCATTCCCGCCATTTCGTCCAGCGGGTAGGAAATCATCACTTGCGTCTGCTCGATGTAGGGGGAGATGCGCCGGTGCGCTTCGCGGATCGCTTGCAGGTTGGGGCCCGTAAAAGGATGGACGCTGGGATCGCTCAATGAGAATCCTCTTAAGACGGTGCATTATGGCACAGCTTGACCCGCCTTGGTTCGGCACTCCAAAAATTCCCTCATTTCTCTTGCGCCTGCCTTGCATCCGCCTAGAATCGCTTTACCCCTTCCTAACTTTAAGAGCCGCGCGCATTCCTGCGAGCGGGGAGGAAACCATGAGCTCCAACGAACGTCGTATCGATACGCGCGTGAACGTCCGGGTGCCCCTGCGGTTTCGGGCTCTCAACATCGTGAATTCCACCGAACAAACCGCGGAATCCGAAAATATATCGCAACGCGGACTGTATTTTGAGACCGCGATTCCTCTCAAGGTTGGCATGCCTCTCGAAGTGTCCCTGCGCATGCCGCAGGAGCTTTCTGGAAAATCCTCGGCCGACGTGCGCTGCGTGGCGCGCGTGGTTCACATCCGCCCGAATCTCCAGGCGGGCGGAAAATCCGGCATTGGTTTGCACATTGAGCGGTATGAAGCGAAGGTTTCCGCGGGAGAGCGTTGGACCAGCTGACGATTTTGGCGGCGCCTCCGGTCCCAGGGCCGCGATTTAGTTTCCGTTGCCGGCAACGCGAATCGCAGCCTTGGAACTGGAGGAATTTTCAAACTGGTCGAACACGCGCACCGTCACAGTGTGTTCTCCCGGCGCGATTTTTTGCACGGTGAAATCGTAATCCTCGCGTGGCTCGTCGCTCAATCCCCCGGACGGAGACACCAGCATCCAGTCGGCCGCATCCACGCTGTACTGGGCTCGCGTCACAAAGCTTCCCGAAGCGTTCGCCTGAAATTTTACGCGTATCGCTCCCGCTCCCGCCGCCTCCGCCGTCAGTTGCGAAATCGCCGGCGGCGTGTTGTCCACCATGAACCGCTCGGACTCGCGTTCCGCCGTCAGCCCCTCGCCCGCGGGATTTCCGGGCGCGTCGCTGGCCACAATCTTCAGGTAGTAGGCCCCGTCCGGCATCGTCGTCGTGTCCCAGGAATAAAACTTGGAGTCCAGATGATCCTTCAGCAGCTTCCAGTTGGTTTCATTTTCCCCGCGAAAATAAATCGCGTATTCCAGCGTGTCGTCGTTGGCGTCCTCGGCCGTCCATAGCACTGATTCGTAGCCTTTCTGCGAGGTTCCCTGCGGCACGGGGTCGAAATGCGCCGGCGTTGCGGCCGCCGCGGAAAGTGCAGCTTGCCCCGCGGCGAATCCCGAATTACCGGACGACGATGGAGCCGGCGGCTGCGGCATCCGCAGTTGCACCGGAGCGCCCGCGCCCGTGCCCGCCACGACCATGGCCGTGTTCTGCACGCGCACGCCGGGTGCTTGCACCGCGACGGACGTCACATCCGGCGCAACGTTTTTCGGCAGGTATGCCACGCTCACCCAATCGACCTCCGGAGCCATCCCCGCGGCCGCTCCGTGAAGCTGCGCCTTCCATTGCACGAACCGCGCCGGTGGGCAATCGATCTTGTCCGCGCCCATGTTCGTGTACGGGCCGCTCCACGCGCTCCAGTCGCTTTCCGGATTGGACGTGTTTCCCGAGCGTGCGAAAAAGTCCATGCGCGCCCCGCCTGCGGCTTTGCCGCCGGCCGCATTTTGGCCCCACCACTGCATCCGTCCCCAGCGCGAAAAAATATGCGCGTCGAACGGCTGCGATTCAAACGTTCCTTCCGGCTCGGTGTCCGGCCCCAGCGAAAAAACTTTTCCCGGATTGGCCGCCGCCAGAAACATTTTTCCGCCCGGTCCCGCCGCGATCGACGTGATCTGCCGCGACACCGCCTTCACCAGCCGCGAATACACGTGATTGCCTTCGAGTTCCACCACGGCCCCTTCGTTGCCCGTTCCGAAAATCAATTTTCCGTTCGCCAGCAGCGCCAGCGCGTACACCACCTGGTCGCGCGAACTCCAGAGTTCCTCCGGCGACCCGTCCGCCGAAATTTTATAGACCGAGCTGGAATTCACGGCAGGGAAGGGAGTGAACCCTCCGGGCTGCGCCAGCGGCACGGCGCCCACCTGCGCCCCCGCGGGAGTCACCGTCATCGTGAAGTTTTGCGTTGGCTGCGTCTCGGTTACCTGTGGTCGCGCCGGCAGCGGGGCCGAGAAAGTTTTCTCGCCCACGGCCGAGACGTACAAATTTCCAGCGGCGTCTTCCAGCAGCGCGGTAATTTCACGCTTCGACGTTTCGTACAACACAAACGCCCGAGGACTCGCGCCCTTGGAAATCCGCAGCACCCGCCCGCTCGGTTCCGTCCCGGCCAACACGTCTCCTTTTGCATCCAGCGCCAGTGAACGGATGTGCGTCTCTCCGCTGGAATAAAACTCCCGCCCCTTGCCGTCCGGCGTCACCGCGAAAATCTTTCCCGTATCCCCCGTGGCCACGTACACGGTCCCATCCTTGTCCACGGCCAGGTCCCAGATGTATTTCGTTTTCGGATCGAAGAACACGGACGATTGTCCGCCCGGCGTCACCTTGTACACTTTTCCGTCCGGCGAAGTGCCCACGAACAAATTCCCGGCCGCATCGATCGCCAGCGCCTGCGCCGCAAGCTCCTGCGATTCAAACACGCTGGTTGCCTTGCCGCCCGCGTCCACCCGCAGCACCTTCGCGTTGGATCCGCCCGCCGCGTACAGATTTCCCTTGCCGTCCGCGCGCAACGCAAATAGATAGGCCAGATTTGCGTCCGCGAATTCCGAGAACCGCGGAGCCAGAAATAATTTTCCGTCGCTGCGCAGCGCAACGCCCTTAGGCGTTCCTTTGTCGAAATCCTCGAACGTTTCCTGCCGCCACCACCGCGTGTGCTCGGCCAGCGCCGGCGCGGCCGCTGCCGCCACCATCGCGCCCGCAACGGCCAGCGCCCTCGCCCGTGCCGCAAATTTTCCGCTCCGTGATTTGTGGCCGTGCAAACAAAAAATCCCCATGTGACTCCTCAAACTGTAGGTGAGAATTTCAGAATCCCTTTGCGGCGGGGCTTCAGCTGCGCATTAAACAGCGCCGCATCAATGCGGCTTTTGCCGCTGGCGCACCGAAATTCGACCCCTCTCGCGCATTCCTCAGCGGCCGGATCCCGTGACGCGCGTGGCCGCTTACTTGATTTGTATCGTTATGGTTGTGGACCCTTGCACGATCTGATCGAGCGGCACGGACCATTCTCCCGCGGCCGATTCCCGCACCACCAGCGAACTGGCCGGGCCGCCGCGCTGGTCCAGAAGATTGATCTGCGACGCCGGCACGTTCGGCATCACCTTGTCCTGCACCACCATGGTGGGCGATGGATCCAGCAGCGTCACATACAGCCGGTTGTTCCGCCTCTCGCGATTTAACACGGAGATCATCTGCTCCAGGCTCTGCAGCCGCGTCTGCGAACCGGAAACGAAATTCAGCCGGTTGAGCGTCATCGAATCGCTCGCCAGGATCTGCATGGACGTTCCGCGCGTCGCTTGCGCCGGTATCGTGATGCGCACGTCGCGGATCACTGGAGAGCCCCGGTACGGCCGCATCTGCACTTTCACGTTCACCGTGTCGCCCGGTCCGGCCTCCGTCTTATCCAGCCACGCTCCTTCAATCGTCGTCTGGCGCCGCTCCGGCAGCGCCTCCATCCGCAGCGACACGCGCTGTATGTCCGCGGTCTCATATGGGTTCGCGAAAATTCTCTGGAACACGTTCTCGACCGCCCCGGCCACCGAACTGCCGTCCGGGATAAAGGAATCGGTGGGCGCGAAATAATTTTCCAGATTCACGGTCGAGTGCCCCGCGATTTCAATCCCGCCGGAAAGATGCAGCGTCGTTCCTTCTCCGTACACCGCGTTTTGCACCAGGCCGTTCAGCGCCGCAAGGCCCATCAGCAGCGGCGTAATTTTCGGATTTGACATCATCCGGAACGAAAGATGCTGGTCGCCGTCCGGCGTCGCCACCGTCATGTCGATGGGAATCAATTTCGGCGCCGCTCCCAGGCTTCCCACCACGGCCGTCACGCGGTCCTGGCTGATCGACCCGATCGTTCCGCCCGCGTTCACGATCTTGGTGGATTCCAGTTCCGAGCTCAGCGTGGTCAGCACGCGCCCGCGAGCCATGGGCATGGCCACCGATCCGAATCCGAAAAGCGGATGCCCGCACACGTACACGCGCCCATCCACGATCGTCGTCACCGTGCACGATGCATCCAGCGACAAGTCGCCTTCCATCAGCACCGCGCTCACCATGTCCCCGGGCTTGATGTCCCGATCGTCCGGCCGCGCCGCCGCCGTTCCGCCCTGCGCCGCCATCATCCCGAATCCCGCGAACGCGCTCGCGTACTGCCGGATGGCCGCCCCGCTGAATCCCGAAAATACCAGAGGCGATTCGATCGGTGTCATAAAATTCCCTCCGCCCAGCCCCGACCGCGCCGCCCATTCCTGTGGCAATTCAAATTTCGCTCCCGCCCTGGGCCACGCCGCCGTGTTTTCGGCCAACGTATCGTCCGGCGTATTCTCCGTGCGGATCGGCCGAGGCTGTCCCTTGGGCAGGCTCAGCATGTTTTCGATCGGCGTCACTCCGGCCAGCGGCTCCTTCGCAAACAAGCCAAGCTTCAGCGAAAGCGCTCCTGCAAGCTTCCCGTCGATGTACACAGGGCTCCCGCTCATTCCGGCCACCACACCCGTATGTTCCACTTTGGGGCCTTCCAGCTGCACCAGAATGATCGATTCCTTCGGCGCCAGGAAATTCGGCATCACCCCGATCACCACCAGGTCGAATTTCTCGACCTGATCTCCCGCAAAAATCGTCAGGGCTTCGCCCTTCATCCCGGGCTTCACTTGCGAAAGGGGAAAAATTTCAGGATCCGCCGCGCGCACGGTGGGCACGCCCAACAGCAAGAAAAACGCAGCGATCAAAACACGCTGAACAGAGAGGGACAGCGGAGTACCGGAGTGCATTTAGGCCACGCTCCTACGTGCGCTAATGATACGCGGAGCCATCCCTGGAATCAATCGCCCGCGCGTACTAGCACTGTGCCGAGTAGGAGCACTAACGGCAGTAGGACAGACACTCTTGTCTATCCTCCGTGGTGTTGCCCACAAAAAACCGCACAGACAAGAATGTCTCTCCTACTACCCCCCTACGGTTTCCCCGTACCCGCAGGCGGCACGGAAGGCATAGCTTGCCCAGCAGGCCCAGCAGGTGCGGCCGCCGCAGGCTTTGCCTGAATCGAAAGCAGTTCCACCTCAAAAATCAGCGTCGCGTTCGGCCCAATATCCGGCCCCGCCCCGCGCGGCCCGTACGCCATCTCGCTCGGAATAAAAATCTGCCACTTCGATCCCACCGGCATCAGCTGCACCGCTTCGGCCCACCCATGGATCACTTGATTCACCGCAAACGTAGCCGGCTGCCCGCGCTTGTAGGAACTGTCAAATTCGGTTCCATTAATCAGCGTTCCCCGGTAATTGCATGCCACCATGTCGGTGGGCGAGGGCTTGGGCCCCGTTCCCTCGGTCAGAATTTTGTACTGCAGTCCGTCCGGCAGCGTGACCACCCCTTCTTTCGATTTGTTCGCCGCCAGAAATTCCTCGCCCTCTTTCTTATTCGCGTCTCCCAGTTCCTTCGCCTTCTCCTCGGCCGCCTGGCGCAAATGCGCCTGCAATTGGTCCAATTGCGCCTTCACCTCTTCGTCCGTCATCAGCGCCTTGCCCCCGGACAGGCCATCCTTCAATCCCTGCATGAACACATCCGTATCCACGTCCACCGAGCTCCTGCCCATGCCTTTTCCGATATTCAATCCGATGGCGTAGCTGGCCTTTGCCTTCGGCGTATCGAGCGCCATCGCGGGACTCTTCGCCCCGGGAGATTTCGCCGCCGCAGCCGGCGCTTTCCCAGCCTGCGATGCCGACCCCGTAGGCGCTTTGGCCGCCGGAGCCTTTGCCGCCGGCGCCGGCTTGGGACTCGCCGCTGGAGCCGATCCCGCCACCGGAGTTTGCTGAGCGAGCGAGCCCGCCCCAGTCAGTAAACTCACCGCGAAAATTGCCGTTGCCGCAAAAATTGTATTTTTCATGCGCACAATTCTGCCTTACTCAATCTCTTCTGGCTACCTTCGTTTTCAGGGAATTAAAAAGGAAGTAAACGCCCGCCTACTGCGCCGGCGCCGTGGACGCCTTGGCGATCGCCTCGGAAACCGCCGCTGCAAAACCCTCCGGCGCGTACCCCTGCGCCCGGTAAGCAACCTTCCCGCCGCGGTCCAGCACCAGAATCGTCGGAATCGATTCCACATGCAGCGCCTGATCCACGCCGTCGGCAAACAGCAGCGTCCCGGCCACGGGCTGATCAGCGAGATAGGGCGCGGCCAGCGCCCCATCCTCGTCCGCATTCACGGCCAGCGTCACCACGTCGTCTCGTCCCGCGAATTTCGCGCGCACCTCGCCCAGTTGAGTTTCCATCACCCGGCAATACGCGCACCAGGTTGTCCAGAAATTCACGATCACGATTTTCCCGTGATTGTCGGCCAGCTTCATCGCGCCTTTTCCATCCACTTGCCGCAGGCTGAATTGCAGCGGGTCGCTCACGCCCTTGTTATACACGGCGGCCTCGGGCTGTTCGGCCTTCGCCGCCAGCTTGTTCGCATCAAACGCGGAAAGCAGCATGTCTCCCAGCCCGGCATTGGAGTTGTGCGTGTACCGCCACAAATTTCCCATGCGCAGCCGCATGGCGTTCTCGGTTGTTGCCGCAGTATCCGGATCATCCCCCGCCAGCATGAAGGCAGCGGCGTACTGGCGTATGGCTTCGTCCGCGCGCTTGTCCTGTTCCGCGATTTCTCCCAGTGTCATTGCGGCGTCGGCGGTGGGATGCATGTGGAACGCGGTGGTCAGGTCCTTCACCGCGTCGTCGTTCTTGCGCAGGTGCCGCTCCATGCGCCCGCGCAGCACGTACAACTCGGTCGTGAATTTCTTGCGCCCCGCCTGCCAATCGTCCAGCGTCATCTGCTGTGGACGCGTTTCCGGATCGGCCTTGGCCACGCGCTCGATCAGCCTGGTGTCGTAATCGATGCCGTGCGTCTGGCTGGCGTCGTCCGGCATTTTTTCCAGGATCATCGCCGCCAGGTACATCGTCTGGCTGTCCTCGGGCTGAATGGCGATCACTTTTTCCGCGTACTCGAGTGCGCCCTTGGCGTCGTGTGCCTGCATGTCCGATTGCGCCAGCGCGCGATAGATCGCCCCGCGTCGTGGCGAATCCGGGTACTTAGCCAGAAACGCTTCCAGATTCTTCACCAGCGCCGCGTTGTCGCCCGCGGCCTGCTGCACAGCAAGCTGCAGCTCGGCGTCTGGATCGGGCACCGCATTCTGCGCCGCTTCCGCAGGCGGCGCGTCATTCGTTTTCGCCGGGGCCTTCGCCGCCGCCTGCGCCGCAGGCGCCTTCTTCTCCGTTTTAGCGCCGGATTTCGCCGGCGCGCCAGCCGCACCCGAAGATTGCTGCGCCACGGCTGCTTGCCGCAGCCCCAGCGTCATCAGGATTGCCAATACCGCCGATTGCCATCGCATAATCCCGGATTGTAGCTCGATTTCAAGGAAACTGCAGGAAATACACGTGCGCCCAGGCTAAACTTTTCCGCGGAACGAAACTCACCCGTTGCAAGGCTGTTTTTTTTGAGGGAATCTTTGTCCCGTTCGCGGTGAACCGCGCCTTCCGCGGCAGAGTTGGCAGAATTACATGCGAAGTCCTACTTGAAATCCAGCAGCACGTCCACCGTATGCTTCTCGGTATCCGGCCGCAACCAGTGCCCAAACGTCTCGTAGTGCACCGGCAATTCCCCGAACACTGCTGCGTTCGGTTTTACCAACTCCTTCGCCAGCCCTTCAAAATACCCGTTGTTAAAAACGTCTCCCTTGGCAATCTGCCAATTCCGCCGCAGCCGTTTTTCCGCTTCCACCGACAGCCCGGTGATCACCATCTCCCCCATGCGGTACTGCGGCCCTTCCACGAATTCCACGCGATAGGAAACCTGATGCGCCGCGTCGTCGTATTGCGCCTTTTCCGTCATCTTCAAGTCCAGGTACCCGTGCCGCCCGTATTCCGCTTGCACTTCCTGCCACCCGTTTTCAATCTTCAATCCGTCCGCAACGTCTCCCGCCTTCATTTGAATCGTCGAATCCAGGATCGCGGAAGGGAAGAGCGAGCTCCCCTGCCAGGTAGCGCCCTTCCACGTGTAAGCCGCGCCCGGCATGATCGGAATCCGCACGTCCACCGCCGAATTCGCGGGATTATCCTGGTCCGCCGTCAACGTCGCCACCGGCGGCCCGATCTGCGCTCGCAAAAATCCCTTGGACGAGTACAGCGGCAGGATCTGCTCGTTCTCAAACAGTTCAATGGCGAACCTTGAGTACGGCTGCCCCTTGAGGTCCGGGATGCGATCCTTGAGCTTCTCCGAATCGCTCGCCAATGCGTCGCCAAATTGCACCGATTGAACGCGCAGCGGCGGGCCATCCACGCGGAACTGCATCATCATGCCGTCGCCGACGGCCGGCGCCAGCAGTTGATGCGACACCGCGCCCTTGATGTTCTTCGCCGCCAGCAGCTTTTCCAGAACCTCGGTAATCTGATCCACCATCGCCCCGTCGCCCGGCGATTCCCCCGCAAATAGCCCCACGCTGGTACGAATGGCCTCGCCGATTTCCGCGTCCGTCAGCCACGGAAAATTATCGTAAGAAAGCGGATACGTGGGAGCTTCCGCCACCTGAAACTCCAGCGCGATCCCATCCCCCTTTACTGCAAACCGGTAATTGACCGCCGAAAATATTCCCAGCGCCGCCAGTTTGTCCGCCGCCCCCTGAATCTGTTCCTTGGTCACCACGTCCCCGGCCTTCAGCCCGCTTGCCGACACGATCTGCTCGGCCGGAATCTTCTTCGCCCCCGCAACCGTGACCACCGCGATTTTCGAGGAAGCCGCTTCCTTGGCCGGCGGATTCTGCGCGAGCAGTCCGCCACTCAGGAATACGATTAGACAGAAACCGATGATTTGGACCCAGCGTCGCTGCATAGTAGCGACATTCTACGCGAGGATTGCCTTGCAGGTGAAGTAGCTTTGAGTAGAACAGGCTTTCTTGCCTGTGTGATTTTTGCAATTGTGACTAAAACGGTGGCGCAGGAATACCTTTCAAAACCGCACAGTCAAGAGTGGCCGTGTTACTCCACCGTAACCGACTTCGCCAAATTCCGCGGCTGGTCCACGTCGCAACCGCGCCGCACCGCAATATGGTACGCCAGCAATTGCAGCGGCAGCACCTCGAGCAGCGGCGCCAGAAGCTCGATCGTGGGCGGCACGACGATCACGTGATCGGAAGCCTCGCGTGCCAGCTGATCGTTTTCCGTAACTACCGAAATTACGATCCCGTCGCGCGCCTTCACTTCCTTGATGTTGGAAACGCTCTTCTCATACCGCGTCATGGACTCGGGATCCTGGTCGTCGCGCGTCGCCAGCATCACCACGGGCAAGTTTTCGTCGATCAGCGCGTTCGGCCCGTGTTTCATTTCACCCGCCGGATATCCCTCGGCGTGAATGTAGGAAATTTCCTTCAGCTTCAGCGCGCCTTCAAGCGCGATAGGGAAGTGAACTCCGCGCCCCAGATACAGAAAATTGGTGTGCCGGAAAAACTGCCGCGCCAGTCCCTCGTAAATCCCGCCCTCGTCGGCGCGCAGCACCGTTTCCATTTTGTGCGGGATGCGCATGAATTCCTGGAGCAGCATCCGCGCGCAATCCTCGGTCAGCGTCCCGCGCACCTGCCCCAGGTACATCGCCAGGAGCATCAGCGCGGTCAGTTGCCCGGTAAACGCCTTCGTCGACGCCACGCCGATTTCCGGCCCCGCATGAGTCAGAATCGTTCCGGCCGCCTCGCGCGTGATCATCGACCCAAACACGTTGCAGATGGCCAGTGTTTTCGAGCCTTTGATTTTCGCCTCGCGCTGCGCCGCCAGCGTGTCCGCCGTTTCCCCCGACTGGCTGATGCACACCGTCAGCGTATTCGCGCCGATGATGGGATCGCGGTAGCGAAATTCGCTGCCGTAATCGACTTCCACGGGAATCCGCGCCAGCTTCTCGATCATGAACTTCCCGGTCTGGCCCGCATGCCAGCTGGTCCCGCAAGCCACGATCTTGATGTTGGTGAATGCTCGGAAATCCGCCTCGCTAATGTCCATCTTATCCAGGAAAACTTTTCCCGAATCCATGGCCGCGCTGGCCAGCAGCGTGTCGCGCACCGCGCGCGGCTGCTCGAAAATTTCCTTCTGCATGAAATGCTTGAACCCGCCCTTTTCGGCCATGATCGGGTCCCAGGTAATGTGCTGCACGGCGCGGTGAATCGTATTGCCGTCCAGGTCCATCACGCGCACGCCCTGCGGAGTCAGCACCGCGATGTCCCCATCGGCCAAGAAGAACATGTCGCGCGTATGCGCCAGGATCGCGGGAATGTCGCTGGCCACGAAGTACTCGCCGTCTCCCAGGCCAATCACCGATGGCGGCCCGGTGCGCGCGGCCACAATCTTATTGGGATCCGCCGCCGAAAGAATCGCGATCGAATACACGCCCGTCAATTGCCGCACCGTTCTGCGCACGGCCTCCTCGAGCGGTCCGCCTTCCTTCATGTGTTTTTCCACCAGGTGCGCGATGATTTCCGTGTCCGTCTCGGTAACGAACTTGTGCCCCTCTTTTTCCAGTTGCCGCTTCAAGTCCACGTAATTTTCCACGATCCCGTTGTGCACCACCACGATCTGTCCCGTGCAGTCCCGGTGCGGATGCGCGTTTTCTTCCGTGGGCCGCCCGTGCGTCGCCCAGCGCGTGTGCCCGATCCCGTACGTCCCGTCGATCGGCGAGTGACGGATCACTTCTTCCAGATTGTGCAGTTTTCCCGGAGCCCGGCGGATGTCCACCTTCCCGTCGCGATCGACCACGGCGATCCCCGCCGAGTCATACCCGCGATATTCCAGCCGGCGCAAGCCGTCCAGAATCAGGGGCACCACTTTCTTAGGCCCGATATAGCCGACAATTCCACACACGGGTCACTCTCCGAGTATCCGAGCTAGGCGTCAGACACGGATGCCTGCCTAAAAAGATTAGCACAACCGAAACCCTAGATTTGATGGCGGAATCGTGTATGTTTCCTGAAATTAAAGGTAGGACAGGCTTCAAGCCTGTCGGGGTGAACGGTCGGCGGGCATGATCAAAACGAGACAGGCTGAAGCCTGTCCTACTCCACAATCTCGTACCGAAACTCCTCAATCACCGGATTCGCCAGAATCTCCCGCGCCATCTTCTCGACCTGTTTCTCAGCCGCATCGCGCGTGGCTCCATTCAATTCCAGTACAAAAAATTTCCCCTGCCGCACTTCCTTCACCTCTGCGAACCCCAGTGAAGCCAGTGCGTGTTGAATCGCCTGCCCCTGGGGATCGAGCACCGTGCGTTTCGGCATTACCCAGACATGTGCTTTCATACCCGGCATTATACCAACCCGAGCGCCGCCACGCCGGAATGAAATTTTTCCAGCAGCGCACTCTTCTCCACGGCCGCCAAAAATGCGTACTGAAAACTCGCCTCCGCCAGCCGCACCATATCCATCTTGGTCAGCCCCATGCGATGCACGTGCGCATATTCCTCGCTTACTGAAGTCTCAAACATGGCCGGATCGTCGCTCGACAGCGTAACCGGAAGCCCGCGCCGGTAAAACGAAGGCAGCGGATGCTGATCGTACCCCGCGCTCGCCTGCCCCAGTTGCCTCGCTAAAGCCCCCGTCCGCAGATTGCTCGTCGGGCAAACCTCCAGCGGAATACCGCGAGCCGCGAGAAAATCCATGGTCCGTTCATCCCTCATTACCGCGATCCCGTGCCCGATGCGCTCCGCCCCCAGCATTTCCACGGCCTCGCGCACCAGTTCCGGCCCTCCGATTTCCCCCGCGTGAATCAGCCGGTGCATTCCCTGGCTTCCTACAAACTCATACACCCCGCGCAAATCCCTGGTCGGCAGCCCCAGCTCATCCCCGCCAATCCCGTACGCGACGATGTCCGGCGACCGCAAATCCGTCGCGAGCCGCGCCACCTCCATTGCCGGCGCTGCGCCCCACTGCCGCACCGCGTCGAAAATCCACGCCAGATGAACGCCCGGCACCTCGGCCGCAGCGCCCCTCAATGCCGCGTAATTAGCGGCCGGATCCTGATTCCGCCGGAACATGATCCCGATGGAAAGCGTTACCTCGGCGTACAACACGTTTTGCCGCTTCATCGATTCGGCAAAGCGCCGCGCGATCAGCGCGTAATCTTCCGGCCCGCGCAAAAACGACGTCACCCAGATGAACGACTCGATAAACTGCGCAAAATCCCCGGGCGCGTAGCGGGCCGCGGCTTCCTCCACCGTCAGTGTCACGCCGTGCCGCGCCGCCAGCTCCACCACCGTCGGCGGCTCGATCGAGCCCTCCAGGTGCACATGCAGTTCGGCCTTGGGCAGCGCCGTCCAGAATCTTGCCAGTTCCGTTGTATTCATAAGGGAATCGGTTATTGCGGAGGAAGCTGCGGCCTACCCGCGTTGATCCACGCCGTGAGCCAGTACGATCCCACGTCGCTCGCCGCATCCGACAATTGCCGGATCAGGATTGCTCCTGCCAGATTGTAAAACCGGGCGTAGTAGTCGTCGGTGAAATCGCTTAGCCCTTCACGCGCGCGCCGGTCGGCCAGCAATATGCTTTCAACCGAAGCGTGCGCCGACATGCAATCGTCAAACGCATGATCGGTCGGATCGCGCAAAAAACTGGCGTCGTTGGGCCGCATGGGAAAAAACGTCGAAAACCGGTCGATCAGGTTCGAGCCGAACCGCGCATCCACGCCCGTCTGGTTCGACAGGTGCCCGTCAAAATTCTCCGTCGTATGAAATGGATCGTGCGCTTGGGCCACGTACGCCGCCAGTGTCGCCGCGTCCGCCCGCGCTTCCTCCCAGTCGTGGTTGCGCATCGCCGCCGTCAGCTTCTGGCTGTATACGCCGATCTGCCAAGGCAGCACGCCGGAAGCTTCCAGCTTGGATTTTGAGAATTTCGCGACCGCCGCCTTGTAGTCCTGCGGCAGCGCATCGAAGGGAAATTTTCCGTACCGGTCCAGGTACAGATAATGGTTTCGCCGTTCTGCGTCCGGGCTTTTCGCCAGCAGGTCCAGCGGGTCGGTCACGTGGCGCGTGAAGAAATCCCGGTTAGCTTCAAAGAATCCGCGGATGTCCGGTGGAAGAGTGTCCACGGCCTTGCCGGCCACCAGGCGCTCGGCGTTCGCGCCCCACGCTCGCGCCGTGGAAGGAAACGCGAACAGCCAAAGAAACGCCCCGGCCCCCACGGCAATAGCGGCCGCGCAGGGAAAGGAGAAACTCCGGCGACCCTGCATCAATTTCTTGACACTCACGACTGGCCTCGCAGCGTACTCCGCTTGCGACTATAAGTGAAGTAAATCACAAGACCGATGGCCAGCCAAACAAAGAAACGAATCCAATTCATAATCGGCAAACCGGCCATTAGCAGCAGGCATGTCAGAATCGTCATGACCGGCGCAAGAGGCCCGCCGGGCGCGCGGAAGGCGCGGTGCCGCTCCGGCTCCCGGTAACGCAGGATCAGCACTCCTCCGGCCACCAGCGCAAACGCAAACAGAGTGCCGATGTTCGACAGATCCGCCAGAGTTCCGATGTCCAGCAGCCCCGCCGGAACCCCGACCACGACGCCCGCCACCCAAGTGGAAAAATCCGGAGTGCGGTAGTTCACGTGGACGCGGCTGAATATTCGCGGCAGCAGGCCGTCGCGGGACATCGCGAACCACACCCGCGCCTGCCCGAGTTGAAACACCAGCAGCGACGAGATCATCCCCAGCAGCGCGCCCAGCAGCACCACCAGCCGCGTATTTTCCAGATGCAGCCGCTTCAGCACGTTCACCACCGGCGCCGCATCGTCCAGCAGTGTCTGCCACGGAACCAGTCCAGTGAGCACCACGACCACGGCAATATACAGCAACGTGCAGATCACGAGCGTGGCTAGGATCCCGATGGGCAGGTCCCGCTGCGGATTTTTCGTCTCCTCCGCGGCGGTCGACACCGAATCGAATCCGATGTACGTGAAAAAAATGATCGACCCGCCGGTCAGGATTCCCGGCCAGCCGTTGGGCGTAAAGGGATGGTAATTGCCCGGATGAATCAGCCGCGCCCCGAATCCCACAAATACCAGGATGGCCATGATCTTCAGAAACACCATCACGTTGTTCGCTTCCGCCGATTCCCGGATTCCCCGCACCAGCACCACGGTCAGCAGCATCACAATCAGAAACGCCGGCCAGTTGAATCCGAAGTGCCACCCGGGAGGCAGCAATTCGTTGCCGGAAAAATCGCTCAGCCCGCTCGGCAGATACGCGGGCGAAATCCAGCGCGGGTTGGGATGAATTCCGAACCAATCCAGCAGCCCGACCACGTGCGCCGAAAATCCGACGCTCACGGCCATGTTGCTCACCGCATATTCCAGGATCAGGTCCCACCCGATGATCCACGCGATCAGCTCTCCCATCGTCGCGTAGGTGTACGTGTACGCGCTGCCGGCAATCGGTATCATCGCCGCAAGTTCCGCGTAGCACAGCGCCGCAAATCCGCACACCACCGCAACCAGCGTGAACGAAATTGCGATTGCCGGCCCCGCTCCGGGCCGCCCGAATGACGGCGAGTGGTAGATCAGATATTCCAGCAGGGGAGCATTCAGAATCGAGGATGCCTGCAGCTTTTGTCCCGCAATGGCCGTGCCCACAACTGTAAAAATTCCCGAGCCGATGACCGCGCCGATTCCCAGCGCCGTAAGGCTCACCCAACCCAGCGATTTCTTGAGCCGGCGCTCCGGTTCGTCCGCGTCCGATATCAGCTGGTCAATATTCTTGACGCGGAACAGTCCTGAACTCAATCGGCACCTTCCCTACGAAGCGGCCTGCGCTCCGTGATGAACTTTACCTTGCGGCGTCCGCGTCCGCAACCGCTGCAAGGATCATGCGGCGCAACATTTCAATCGGATTGAAAACCCCTTGGCTCCGCGCCCCTGACTCGCTATGCTGCCCCGTATGAAAATTGCATTCCTCGGTTTAGGACGCATGGGCATTGGCATGTCCCGCAATCTGCTTCGCGCCGGCCACACTCTCTCGGTATACAACCGCACACGCGAAAAATGCGAAGCACTAGCCGCCGAAGGCGTGCGCGTCTGCGACACTCCCGCCGACGCCTGTCGCGACGCCGAAGCTGTCCTCACGATGCTCGCCGACGATCCCGCCGTCGAAGCCGTCGTCTTCGGCCCCAACGGCGTCGCTTCGGCCATGCAGCCTGGAGCCATCCATGTCTCCCACAGCACCATCAGCGTCGCGCTTGCACGCAAGTTGACCGCCGAACACGCTCAGCGCAATCAGGCCTATCTCAGCGTCCCGGTCTTCGGCCGCCCCGAACATGCCGAAGCCAAAAATCTAGTCGTCCTCGCCGCCGGCCCCGCCGACCTCATCGATCGCGTCCGCCCAGTCCTCGACGCCCTCGGACGCGCCACCTGCGTCGTCGGCCCCGAGCCATGGCAGGCCAACGTCGCCAAGCTCTGCGGCAATTTCATGATCATCGGCATGATCGAAGCCTTCGGCGAAGCGTACGCAACCCTGCGCAAGGCAGGCGTCGCACCGCAAGCCTTTCTTGAACCCATGAACGCGTTGCTCGGCTCTCCGATCCTTGCCCTCTACGGCCGCATCATCGCCGAGGAAAAATTCGATCCGGCGGGTTTCGCCCTGAAATTGGGCCTGAAGGACGTCCGCCTCGCCCTCGCCGCCGCCGAGGAATGCGCCTCGCCCATGCCTCTGGCCAGCCTGGTCCATGACCACCTGCTAGCCGCCCTGGCCCAAGGCCAGGGAGAAAAAGATTGGTCCAGCATGACGCAAGTAATCGCGCGCAATGCCGGCCTGAAGACAAAGTAGCGCCGGCGTCCCGCCGGCAGTTTTTGATTTCAGCTCAACGAAAAATGCCGGCGAGACGCCGGCGCTACAACGAATTTCTGCACACAGCTGATTGACCAAAGAAAAGGAGAAAGCAAATGTCCCTGGTCGATTTCGTCCCCACGCCCAAATTCGAGGAATACAAAGCCCGCTTCCAGCAGCACTACAAACTGGAGCGCCGCGCCGACGGCGTCATCCTCGCCCAGGCGCACACGCAGGGCGGCCCCATCCAGCTCAGCGTCGAAAATCACCGCTCCGTCGGTCAGCTTTTCAAAACCATCGGCGCCGACCCCGAAAACGAAGTCATGATCTTCACCGGCTCCGGCAACGACTTCATGATGGACGCCGACCCCGCCGGCTTCAAACTCGAAGAGGAAGACCTGCAGCACTGGGCCTACGAATACGCCTACAAGGACGGCCGCATCAACGTCAGCTCGCTGGTGAACGACCTGGAAATCCCCACCATCGGCGTCCTCAACGGCCCCGGCTTCCACACCGAAATCTGCCTGATGTGCGACATCACCATCGCCGCGGAAGACGCCATCATCTTCGATCTCCACTACGACATCGGCTCGGTCCCCGGCGACGGCATCCACAGCTGCTTCCTGGAACTGCTCGGCGTGAAGCGCGGCGCCTACGCCCTCCTTACCGGCCAGGCCATCGACGCCAAAAAAGCACTCGAATACGGCCTGATCAACGAAATCGTCCCTCGCGAAAAACTCCTCGACCGCGCCTGGCAGCTCGCCGACCACATCATGACCCAGCCCCGCACCACACGCCGCCTCACCACCCAAATCGTCCGCCGCCCCTGGAAACAGCGCATCGCCAACGACCTCGACGGCGGCTTCGGCATCCAGATGTTCGCCCACCTGGCCAAGAAAAAAGCCGTCCACAGCAAAAGCCACATCGCCTCGCAAATCGCCTACGTCAAGCAAGGCAAGGAGAACAACATCAAATAAATCATCCTCGGGAAATGTTGGTCCATTGGTCCATGAAGCAGGAAGCAATATCCAAAATCCGAAATTTCAAATTCAAATCCGAAATCTGAATTTAATACGGGCGAATATGCGATTCCGAACACCGACTCTCAACTCGCGCCCTTCAAATCTCAAATCTGAAATTTCAAATTTGAAATCTCAAACCTCCTAGCCCATCCTCCCATTCCCCCTCCGCCGGCGCTGAAGGCGCCGGAGTTGACCAGCCCGGGGCAACGCCCCGGGTAACACCACGGATTTCCCCCCGCCCTGAAAGGGCGGGAGGGCCCTTGCGCCCACTTAGCGTGCGTTGCAACAGCTAGATGCAGGTACCAGGGCCGCGGCCCCACGTCCTCGTTTCCCGAAGAAAAAAACCCCTCGCCAAACAACTTATGAGATAACTTTTCGCGGAGGAATCCCATGTTCCGCCGAAAAGGGTTTTTTGAACCGCTTGCCGCCGCGCTCACGATTGCCGCGGCCGCGTTCTGCGCCACGCCCCGCGCCCAAGCCCAGCTCCCCCAGCCGCTGGTCAGCGAAACCACCCTGAAAAAAGTTTCCGACCACGTCTACGTCCTCATCGGTTTCCCCAACATCGGCATCGTCGTCGGCTCCCGCGCCACGCTGGTGATCGACACCGGCCTCGGCGCCCGCAACGGCGCCACGGTTGCTCGCGTCGCGCAAAGCCTCTCCAAAGTCCCCATCCTCTACCTCACCACCACGCATTTTCATCCCGAGCACGCCTCCGGCCTCCAGGCCTTCCCGCCCAATACCGTGCTGATCCGCAACACCGCCCAGCAGGAAGAACTCGAAAAGCTCGGCCCCGAAATGACCGACCGCTTCCGCAACATGTCCGCGCAAAATAAAGACCTCCTCCAGGACGTCCAGCTGAGGCCCCCCGACATCCTCTTCGACCGGGAATTGAACCTCGACCTCGGCGGAGTCACCGCCCGCCTCTTCTGGCTGGGCGCGGCCCACACGAAAGGCGACGAGCTAATCTTTATTGCAGAGGACAGCGTCCTGCTCCCCGGCGACATCGTCCAGGACAAGCTAATCCCCAACCTCTCCAACGACGACGCCAGCGCCAAATCCTGGATCGCCGATCTCGACCAGCTCGCCCCCCTGCGTCCAAAACTGATCGTCCCCGACCACGGCGCCCTTGGAGACGCCTCCCTGATTTCGCAAGAGCGCGCCTTCCTCGCCGATCTCCGCGACAGCGCCCTCGCACTCAAGGCCCAGGGAAAATCCGCCGATGATGCCGCGCAAGCCGTCGCTGCTCAATTGAAAACGAAATATCCCGATTGGAATGGCAACGCCGTCGCCAACGATGTGCGGCGAATTTATGTTGAGCTGCAGTGAACTGAGCCAACATAAGGTCAGGAAAAGGTTGCAATTCCCCCCTAGCCTGTCCTTCGTGGGATTAGCGGGCACCTGTCTGGTTAGCGTATGTATGGGGCACAAGCAAGTTCTTCGGAAGGTGGGCTATTGCATCTGCATCACTGCTGTCTGTTTTCCATCCGCCTTCGACCGGGGGCATCCGCAAGAGGGTCTATTTTGTGAAATTCACGCCCTCGCTCTTTAGGACTTCAAACGCGTCTTCATCGGCATACGGATTGCCGATGTGGCCGTCAAGGAACAATTGATAGAGAAGGATCCAGTATTGATCGAGTTCGTAGTGATCGGACCAGTCGAGACCCTTTGCGAAGTCAATGACCCAATCACGATGAGCCTCGAGGCCGGACAAATAAAGAAGCAGGAGGCTAAGGCAGTCTCTTGTATGCAAGACGGAATCTGCCAATTCCGTTTCAACCGGAACCTTGTATAAATTTAGATAGTAGAGGGACCAGCACATTCCGTCAGATCTGCGAAGTTTTGAGTTTTCAGATGCGAGCGCATGGAGTGAATGCCCATACAGGAAACGCTTTGTTTTGAATGCCCTGTTGAAGAAACGCTCAAGAAGGGGTAGCAATGCAGGTTGGTGAAAAGTGAGTTCCAGCACTCTTGGTAGCAGTGAATCTGCAACACCCAATTCGAATTTTCTGCTAAGAAGAGTCTTCAGCGCATACTTCAGAACGCTGCCCTCAGGATTCTTTCGCGCGATGAGAACAGCTCGCTCAAGAAAATCATGCGCATCGTATTGCTCGACTGTGGATCGAGATGGTCTTGAACTGGCCAAATCCACAATCCATTCGTCAGATGTTGGTTGGGGTAGCGAATTTACAGATGTCTTTTTTATGTTCAACAAGAGCTTAAATTTCGCCAACTCATCGGCAAGTTTTCGGATAAATTCCTGCGCACAGTCCTCACTCTGGCAATAGGCCTTGTAGTCGTCGATGTATCTCACATACTCGAAGCCGTCTGTCGCAAGCTTTTTGTCTACCCGGGCCAGGATCGCTTCGCTGACAATGTTGGACGTCGCAGGGCCGATGGCTATGCCTTGAGTTTCGTTCCGTTTTGTCCAACGGATGTATTTATCCAGCTTATTGAACCACTCGGTAGGCGCTCTGTTCTTCTTGGCGTGGCTAAATCCAACCGTAGCCCATGGGATCGCATGCGAGTACACACTGGGAAAGCAATTAGAGATATCGGTATGCACCGCAAAGCGCTTCCCAAATGCAAGCTTTGCGCTGTTCGTGATCTTCTTCAGCGATCTGTCATAATCCATGATGACCAAGCGACCGTCGGCGTGTTCACGTGGGCGCACCAAACTTATCTCGTTGTGCGCAGTATATTTGAGGTTCTCCCAGTTTTCTTCGATACAAAGCGACAAGAACGAGTGAGGTGTGGGATGGGGAATTGACAATAATCTTGGAATGCTATTGAATTTTGTTGATTTATAGTCAACAACGTCCCATCCGAGTTCCGGGCTGCGACGTTTCGCACCCTGACCAGCTAGCTTTTTCGCTGCGGCGATCGAGAAGGATGTGGTCTTAAAGATCGGGGGCAGTTCTTCGCGGTCCTTCTTTTGGACTGGTAGGTAGTTGTGCTGGAGAAGGGCTCTTAGAACAAAGGCTTTGTCTGGCGCCATCCCTTTTGTGACCTCTCATCCCAGTAGAATTTCAATTGTAATTCTAATAATCAGGTAACTATATCCCTGTACGGTTACGCAGGTTATTCTTAATATTGCAAGCCAGATAGATTGTCGGTTCGGACGTGCCAAACGACAAGCAAGGTTATTTGAGCGGCAAGTGGCGGCCGAGGATTTGGTTCTGATCAGCCGAGTCAACCAATAAGTGGATTCACTAGGGGCAGAAATGGGCGCGGTAACCCAAATGCGAGTCTTTGGGCTCATTTTGCGGGCTTGCAAGGTGGTCCTACTCGAACAATTCGTTACATTTTTTCGGGCGCATCAATGCCAAGCAATTCCAGCGCAGCCACAAGCTGAACCTCGACAAGCCGGCTGAGCTGCAATAAAAATGTCTTCTTCGCGGGGTCCTCTTCCGCAAGCACACGGTAATGGTGGTAGAAAAGATTAAACGCCTGCGCCAGCTGAAACGCGTACTTGGCGATGAACGCGGGCTCCTGCGCTCCAACGGCAGCCTCGATCTGTGTGCCGAGCGATCCCGCCAGCAGCACCAACTCCCAATACGCATTGCCGTCGGTTCCAGTCAGCAATGCAGCGGCAGCCGTCAGATCCACCCGTGCAAGAGACGCCATTGCAAAATCCGGTTGCTGCTCGCGCAGCTTCCGGAAAATATTCCGGGCGCGAACCACGGCGTACTGGCAATACGGCCCGGTTTCCCCCTCAAAGCTGAGCGCATCCTTGAAATCGAAGGCGATAATCGCCGTGCGCGTGAATTTCAGTAGAAAATAACGCAGCGCGCCGATGGCGATGGCGTGCGCGATCCCGGTTTGTTCGACGGCGGGCAATTCCGGGTGGCGCTCGGCGACTTCGGCCAGCGCGGCGGCTTCCAGACGGTCTAATAAATCGTCCGCCTTCACGCCCAGGCCTTTTCTCCCGCTGACTTCGACGTACGGTTTCTTCGAGTCTTCCTCGCTGAGCGTGTAGCCGAGTTCGCGGGCGCAGCGCGGGGTGAGCGCCACGATTTCGTACGAAAAATGGATCGACCGGTCGGCCGCGTCGTTGAAACCGAGCGCTCGCAGTCCCGCCACCACCACGTTTTGCAGGTATGCCTGCCGCGCGTCAATCACGTTGTAGACGATTGCGGCCTTTCCAAACGCGGGCGCGGACGGATCGCCGCCGCTAGAAATGCTCGACCACAGCGTGCGGCCGTCCGCGTACGTGTGAAATTTCTCGTATTGGAAATCCTTGCCCAGCAGGCCGAATTTCCACAGCTGGTAGGCGATGTCTTTTCCGACATACGTGACCGTCCCGTTCGACCGCACAATAATTTTCGCGTCGTCGTCCTCGCTGCCGCCTTCGGCGGGGGCGGCGGCATTGCCTGTATCATCGGTGCGCATCACCCAGCAGCCCGCGTTCTTGCCCGACGCCGCCAGGTGAATCGCGTTCCGCTGTTTCAACTGCTCAAACGCCGCGTCCCAGAATTTCAAATGCAGAATTTCGCTCTCGCGCGGCAATAAATCGTACTCAATCCCCAGCCGTTCCATCGT
>JAIQFG010000122.1 GCA_020073375.1 Terriglobia bacterium
CTGCTGGGGCAGACGGTGAATTCGTATCGGGATCCGGCGGCGCGGAGAATGAGTTTTGCGGAATTGCTGGCGGCGGTGGCGGGCGTCGAGTGGATCCGGCGCGTGCGGTTCACGACTTCGCATCCGCGGGATTTTGGGCAGGACATTGTGGATGCGCTCGATGCGGTGCCGGAGCTGTGCGATCACGTGCATTTGCCGGTGCAGTCGGGATCGACGCGGATTTTGCGCGAGATGCGGCGGACGTATACGCGCGAGGAATATCTGGAAAAGATCGCGATGATTCGCGGGGCGCGGCGGGAGATCAGTCTCACGTCCGACGTTATTGTGGGATTTCCCGGGGAGACCGAGAAAGATCTGGAAGAGACGATTTCGCTGCTGGATATTGCGCAGTATGACGGGGTGTACGCGTTTCAGTATTCTCCGCGGCCGAATACGGACGCGCAGCACATGAGCGACGCGATTTCGGAGGAAGAGAAGGGGCGGCGATTGGCTCTGGTGCAGGATCATCAGCGGGAAATTCAGATCCGGCGGAACGATGCGCTGATCGGCGCGGAGTTTGAAGTGCTGGTGGATGGGGCGTCGCGTAAAGAGGGGCAGTGGTCGGGTCGCAGTTCCAGCAACCGGATTTTAAATTTCTCTTCGCCGCAGCCGGGGCTTTTGGGACAATACGTGCAGGTGCGAGTGACGCGCGCGGCGCCGAATAGTCTGGTGGGCGAGCACGTTGTTTAAGGGGCGTTTCATGAATGACTGGGAAATCAAGCACGATCGCCGGCCAGGGGCTGAAGCCCAGTTTTTCTTCGTGTTTTGATGTCGCGGCCGAAGCCGCGACCCACAAGACGCATTTATAAAATGGCACGTAGTTTCAAAAGCCGCATCCCCAGTTGGTGTTCGGTCCGAGGAGGTTCCCATGGAAGTCGAGATGAAAATCCGCGGACTCATGATGGATCCCGTCACGAACATGCCGATTGTGGTGTTAAAGGATGCGCAAGGGACGGCGGTTCTGCCGATCTGGGTGGGGATTTACGAGGCCAACGCGATTGCGCTGGAAATCGAGAAGGTGCAGACGCCGCGGCCGATGACGCACGATTTGCTGCGCAACGTTTTCCTGGGGCTGGAAGTGCGCGTGCAGAAAGTTGTTGTGAACGATTTGAAGGACGACACGTTTTACGCGCTGATCTGGGTGGAGCGGAACGGGGAGATCATGTCGATCGATTCGCGGCCCAGCGATGCGCTGGCGCTGGCGTTGCGCGTGGATTGCCCGATTTTTGTGGAGGATGAGGTTTTGAAGAGCTCGAAGATTTCCAGCGCGATTTCGGAGAAGTCCACCAGCGAGGAATTGCGGAAGTGGCTGGAGGGGCTTTCGGATGAGGATTTGGGGCGGTATAAGATGTAGTTTTTTCTAGATGTCGAAATTAGAAAGATCTGACGTCCCACCCTTTTGAGAATTGAACGGGTGGGATTTTTATTTGCGGCGCCGGTTGTTGTTTCGTCTGCCCCACCTTTTGAAAGGCACAACGGGTGCGGCGCCCGGCGGGCCTGGGTGCCTAACGCGATGGACATCTGTTGCCTCAGGCCTTCCGCTGGACTAGCATGGGGACATGACGGCTCGGGACTTCAAGGTGTTCTTGGAACGGGACGAGGAATATGGCGGGTATGTGATCGTGTGCCCATCGATTCCCGGATGTTATTCGCAGGGCCATACGGTGGAGGAAGCGATGGCGAATATCCGGGAGGCGATTGAACTGTGTCTGGAAGCGATGGAGAGCAGGGGCGAGGAAATTCCAAACCCGAATAGCGTGCTGATCGGCAGTGTCGTAGTTACGCGATGACCCCCAAACTGCCGGTGGTTTCCGGCGAAGACCTGATTCGCGCCCTTGAAAAGTTCGGATACGCTCGTGCCCGCCAGAAGGGGAGTCACGTGCGGCTATATCACTTGACGGACCCGCAACGCACTCCAGTCACTGTCCCTTTACATGCCGAAATTGCATTCGGTACGCTCAAACGCATCTTGCGCGATACAAGAGTTACGGTGGAAGAATTAATTTCCGTTCTATGATGGTCGCTGGGTGGATTGCCCGATCTTTGTGGAGGATGAGGTGTTGAAGAGCTCGAAGATTTCGTCGGCGATTTCAGAGAAGTCCACCAGCGAGGAATTGAGGAAGTGGCTGGAGGGGCTTTCGGATGAGGAATTGGGGCGGTATAAGATGTGAGTTAGTTTTTCTGGATATCGAGAGAAGAAGAATCTGACATCCCACCCCTGCAAGTAGTGAACGGGTGGGATTTTTTTGCGGTGTTCGTTGCAGTTTCGTCCAAAACCCCCACCTTTTGAAAGCACAACGGGTGGGGCACCCGGCCACCCGGCCTTGACACGCCATTCTCATCCAATGTACATTTAGTTATACGGAGCGTACGTTAGGAGAGTTTCGATGCCACGGGCTACCATTGCAGTGAAAAAGGTGACAGCGACCGACCTTCGAGGCAAGCTCAAGAGGTATTTGAAAGAGGCGACAGCAAACCGCGTCGTGCTCGTCGAGAACCGGCGCCAGCCGTCGAAGTACCTGGTGGACAAAGATTTCCTGGACTCCCTGGTGAAGGAGCGCGAGTCCATTCTCGCCACTCTGGAGATTCTGGCCGACCGCGAACTCACCGACCGGTTGCTGAGCTTGTCCAAGACCATCGAACAAGACGTTGCCGCCGGCCGACTGCTCACGACGGCAGATGTTTTTGGCAAATGAGGAAAAGGCGTAAGCAGCCTTCCCCCGCCGCCCCATTGCCGGAAGAGGGGCGTTCGAAACCTCCCTTTGAGCTTCGATACACGCCAGACGCCGCAGCGGAGATCAAAGCTCTCGACGGCAGCGTGCGAAATCAACTGCGCAAGGTCCTTGAGAAGAAACTAGCTGTTGACCCTGAAGGATACGGACTGCCGCTGCGTGGATCTCTGGCAGGTTATTGGAAGCACCAGTTCGGAAGCCATCGTGTCGTTTACCGAATTTATCGGCAACATATCGTTGTCGTCGTATGCAGCGTTGGCGCGCGAAAGCAGGGCGATGCGGAAGATATCTACCGGCAACTCGAATCTGTTGCCAAAACAGGCCGTCTCGCCGAACAGCTTGCGGCCGTACTTAGAAATATTTTGCCGGTGAAGAAGTAAGGTGCGGGGCTGCAGCAAGTACTTCTCGATATCTCATTTTAGAACCGGAAGTGGCTAGAGGGGCTTTCGGACGAGGATTTGGGGCGGTGTAAGATGTGATTTGGTTTTTCTGGATATCGAAAAAACTGGCGTCCCACCCCGCAAGAACTGAAGGGGTGGGATTTTTGTTGGTATTAGTGGTGGTCTCGTCTAAACCTCCCTCCTTTTGAAAAGCTCAATGCGTGGGGCACCCGGCCTTTTGAAATAGCCGAGTTATGCAACGGCTTCCAATCCATTTTTGGCGACGAGAGCGAGCAGTTTCAAGGAAGCTCCTCGCGGATGTTTTTCGCCGCGTTCCCACTGGCTGACCAGGCCAGTGGTCACATTCAGGTAGCGGGCAAACACCGCTTGGCTGGCACGTTCACGCCGCCGGAGTTCGCGAATCTGCTTGGCGCTTAAAGGCCGCACGGGCGTGAGGCACATGACGTCAAACTTACGCATGGTCTGCTTGTCCATCACACCTGCATCGTGCAGGCCTTTGGCGGTCTCGTGCACGGAGGCCAAAAGAGCGCTCCGGCGCGGATTGGATTTCGATCTCCCGGTATTATTCATTACAGGTCACCTCAATCAACGGCCCTGACGCGACCGCTCTGGTTATTTGCGCTTCGTCGTAGGCCAGCATTTCCGATGCGAGTTCCTTGAGCGCGGCCAGTTCGGGTTGGGAAATGTTGGCCCGTTCGCTCTTTGCAAATCCATGCACGAAAAACGCCCGCGCACCCCGCCGATACAAGATTACGACACGGAAACCACCCGACTTACCCTGGCCACGCCGGGCAATCCGCTGCTTAATCACGCCGCCACCGAGATCGGCGTCGACTAGTCCCTGTTCGACTTCGGCAATCGCCTTGCAGAGATGCTCGTCATTCAGATCTGCCTTTCGGGCAAATCGGGCAAAGGCTTTTGTCTTCCATACTCTCAATAGACCTCACAGGGATTTTCGCAACGCTAAACTATCTATAGCACTTAGTGCTATGGATGTCAATTACTGTCGATTTTGTGGTTGCGATAGCGGTGGACTTCAATACGGTTCAACGGAGTTCAACAAGCGGGCCGCAAACGATTCAACGAGTCTTGTCACCCGGTTCAAACTATAAAACCCCGACGCTTTAACATCGAAAGTGTCGGCCACTCTGAAAATCAAAGGCCCCGCCCTTGAAAAGCCTCAAGGACGGGGCACCCCAAGTTCAAAAGCCTTAATTAGCGTGGACGTACTGGAGTAGTATTGAGCTGTCCATTGGACACGGTCATTTGCAGTGCGAAATCGTTGGCCAACTGCCCCTAGTGAGCCGATTCAACGACGGTGCATGATCCGGGCGGGCATTCGCCCACTTCCAAGGCGACTTTCAATATCCGGTTGTCCTTTTCCTTTACTTCAATTTGCCGCGTCCACAGTCGGAAGCCGGGGCTTGTCACTGCCAGATCGTAAATTCCCGGTGACAAATTCAGAGTGAAATATCCAGTCTCGTCTGCTTCATTGAGCTTCCAAACTATCTCTTCCGGATGGTCCTTGATATTTGCGTGGTTCACTCCGATTTTCGCGTGTGGGATTGTGGCGCCGGTCGCATCGGCGATAACAAAAGTGACGGAACCGGAGGGAACGATGAGCGCCTCTTGTATTTGAACCATAGGACAAGGTCCACAGATTGTGACTTGCGACGTATCGGCGGCTTGCAGAATGACCTCGACGGATTGGGGGCCGTGGGCTGCTGCCTGGATGTCCTTGGTCCACGATTTGAATTTTGGCGCGGTGACTTGCAACGTGTATTTGCCGGGTAGCACGTTCAGTACGATTCTTCCTGTTTCGTTTGTTTCAGAATTCCCGGGATTCGACGCTGGATGGGGGGCCAGCCGGACTTGCGCGTGGGGGACAGGGGTTCCAAAAGAATCCGTTACAGTGATGGTGACAGGTAGCGCCTGATTTCCATCATCAGCGAGGATCGGCACGAATGCCGTTGTTAAGAAAAACAAGGAAGCCAGCAAGGTGAGGAGGAGTTTATGCACGACTCTCTTTCATTTTGCGCCTGGGAACTTTATTGGTTTGACTATATCCCCGGTTAAACGCCAGGACAAGGGGGAATTGTTGGTTGTAATGGTGCGCGCGACGCACAGCCGGAGCGGGTTCGGAATGATGCGGGGGAGGGGTTTTATCTATGCGAGTGGCCAGAGTGTTCGGGGTGGCTTTCTTGCTGCGGGCAAAAGTCAAAAGCGACAGGCTGAAGCCTGCCCTACTTTTGATCCACAGGCGCAAAACGCTTTTTTCCTTGCGCTCGATGCGCTTGGCGAGTAGATTTGGGCGTGCGCTGAGGACTGGGGGCAAATCCACATTTACTTGGGGAAATGTTGCCGCCCAGGGAGGAATTTTGCCCGGCTGCGGCCGGGCAGTTTATGACCGCCATCCTGACCATCGCCAATCAGAAGGGCGGCGTGGGAAAAACCACCACCGCCATTAATCTTGCTGCCGCTATCGCCCAACGCAAGAAGAAGACGCTTCTCATCGATCTGGATCCGCAATCGAATACGAGCATCACGTTTTTCGATCTGGCCGACGTGCAGGCGTCGATGTTCGACGTGCTGGGGGATCATCGCGCCGAGATGGCGGGTGTGATCAAGCCGACCAAGGATCCGTTTCTGTTTGTGGCGCCGGCGAGGCTGGCGCTGGCGAAGCTGGAGCAGCAGCTATCGGGGCAGTTTGACGCGCCGTTCAAGCTGAAGGATGCGCTGGCGCCCGTGCTGAAGGATTACGACTATATTGTGATCGATACGCCGCCTGCGCTGGGGATACTGACGGTGAACGCGATGGTGGCGTCCACGCACCTGCTGGTGCCGATTCAGGCGGCCTACTTCGCGATCGAGGGCACCGACGATCTGCTGGAGACGTACGAGCGGATCCGCGCGCGGCCCAATCCCGCGCTCAAGGTGCTGGGCGTGGTGATCACGCTGTACGACAAGCGAACAAACATCTCCCGCGACACGCACGAGCAGATTCGGTCGGTATTCGGCTCGGTGCTGTTTAAGACGCGCATCGGCAAGAACGTGCGCCTGGAGGAGAGCCCAGCCTACAAGGAAACAATCATGACCTTCGCGCCGAAGTCACCGGGCGCGAAGGATTACGGCAAGCTCGCCCTGGAGGTTATCCAACGTGTCGAAGAGGATCGGATTGCCCGTCACGCTGAAGATGCGGCATGACGCGCACTACGTAGAACAGCTGACCAGTTTCAGCGGCGCCGCGGTGGGGCGCATGATTCCGGTCGACAAGATCAGGCCCAACCCCGACCAGCCCCGGAAAATGTTCGGCGATTTGCGGGAACTCACCGATTCAATCAAGGAAAAGGGCGTGCTGGAGCCGCTGCTGGTGCGGTTCGTGCCGCACGAGGACTGCTACCACATTATTTCCGGCGAGCGGCGGTACCACGCGTCGCGGGCGGCGGGACTGCGCGAGGTGCCGTGCATCGAGAAGATCGCCGACGACGCCGAGACGCTGGAACTGGCGCTAATCGAGAATTTGCAGCGCAAGGACCTAACGCCGTTTGAAGAGGCGGACGGGTTGCAACGGCTGGCCGAGCATTTCGACTACACGCACGACGACATTTCGAAGAAAATCGCGAAGGCGCGGTCGTCGGTGACGGAAACGATGTCGCTGCGGGTGATACCCGAGGCGCTGCGCAAGCTGTGCATCGAGAGCGGGATCGTGTCGAAGTCGCTGCTGCTGCAGATTGCGCGGCAACCGACCGAGAAGAAGATGGCGGAGGCGATCCACCGGATCGCGCAGGCGGGGTTGACGCGGGACGAGGCGCGGAGGGAACGGCAGGAAGAGAAGAACACGGGGCCGCGTCCGCAGCCGTTTATTTTTAATTTTCGGCCGGAGAACGAGGCGTTTCGGCTGCGGATACAGTTTCGCAAGAGCAATGTTTCGCGGCATGAGTTGATCGATACGCTGCGCGGGCTGATTGAGGCGCTGGAGCAGGAAGAGAAGGGGACGGCGGCGCCGGGAGCGAGCAAGCCTGCTGTGGCGTGAGTGTTACGTGGGACGGGCTTCAGCCTGTCTTTTTTGGATTTTGGAGTGGTGGAAAAAGTCAAAAGCGACAGGCTGAAGCCTGTCCTACTGGGGTCTTCCTCGAATTTAATTCCTGCAAAAATTTAAATTAAGTTGAAATCGAAGGCCGGGGATTTATGGATCCGTTCACAAGGCAACAGATTGAAAGCCTGGAACGGATGATTGCGCGGGGGTTTGTTCCGGTGGCGTTTCCGCTGTATGCGGCGATGGTGGGGGTGAGGAAGGGCGGGTGCGCGGCGCTGCT
>JAIQFG010000123.1 GCA_020073375.1 Terriglobia bacterium
ATAGGATTTTTTCACCCGGGAAACCTGCTCGGGCGTGCCCTGCGCCACGATGCGGCCGCCGCCTTCGCCGCCTTCGGGGCCCAGGTCGATGATCCAGTCGGATTGTTTGATGACGTCGAGGTGGTGCTCGATGATCAGGACGGTGTTGCCTAGGTCGGCCAGGCGGTTGAGGACGTCGAGGAGTTTTTTTACGTCGTCGAAGTGGAGGCCGGTGGTGGGCTCGTCCAAAATATAAAGGGTGCGGCCGGTCTGGCGTTTGGAAAGTTCCTTGGCTAGTTTGATGCGCTGGGCTTCGCCGCCTGAAAGAGTCGTCGAGGATTGGCCTAGCTGGATGTAGCCGAGGCCTACGTCGACCAGGGTTTCGAGTTTTGCCCGGATCTGGGGGATGTTTTCCAGGATTTTCAGGGCATCGGCGATTTGCATGTCGAGCAGGTCGGAAATCGAGTGTCCTTTGTATCTCACAGCAAGTGTCTCGGCGTTGTATCGTCGGCCGCGGCAGATTTCGCAAGTGACGTAGACGTCGGGGAGGAAATTCATTTCGATGCGGCGCAGGCCGTCGCCCTGGCAGGCTTCGCAGCGGCCGCCTTTTACGTTGAAGCTGAAGCGGCCGGGGCGGTAGCCGCGTTCGCGGGATTCGGGGAACTGGGCGAAGAGTTCGCGGATGGGGGCGAAGACGCCGGTGTAGGTGGCGGGGTTGGAGCGCGGCGTGCGGCCGATGGGGGCCTGATCGATTTCGATTACCTTGTCGATCTGCGCGGCGCCCTGGATTTCGCGGAACTGGCCGGGGCGCTCCATCGAGCGGTAGAGGGTTTGCGCGAGGGCGCGGTAGAGAATGTCGTTCACCAGGGTGGATTTTCCGGAGCCGGATACGCCGGTGATGACCGTCAGCAGGCCTAGTGGCAATTCCAGGTCGATATTTTTCAGGTTATTCGCTTCGCAGCCGAGGATGCGAAGGAATTTGCCGTTGGGCGAGCGGCGCTGCGCGGGCACGGCGATGGAGAGTTCGCCGCTGAGGTAACGGCCGGTGAGGGAGTCGGCGTTCTGCTGGATTTCTTCGGGGTGTCCCTTGGCGACCAGGTAGCCGCCGGCGTTTCCGGCGCCGGGGCCGAGGTCCACGACGTAGTCGGCGCGGCGGATGGTTTCTTCGTCGTGCTCGACGACCAGGACGGTGTTGCCCATGTCGCGAAGCTGCTCGAGCGAGGAGATCAGGCGGCCGTTGTCGCGCGCGTGCAGGCCGATGGAGGGCTCGTCGAGGACGTAGAGAACGCCGCGGAGCTGCGAGCCGATTTGCGTGGCGAGGCGAATGCGCTGGGCTTCGCCACCGGAAAGCGTGGCGGAGGAGCGGTCCAGGCTGAGGTAGCTGAGTCCGACGGCGAGAAGGAAATCGAGGCGCGCGGAAATTTCGGCCAGGGCGCGTCCGGCGATGGCGGTCTGGCGTTCGGTGAGGCCCTTGCGGATTTGGTCCACGGCGGGGCGGGCGTCGGAAATCGCGAGCGCGGTGAATTCGGAGATCGAGCGGGTGCCCACTTTCACGGCGAGGCTTTCCGGGCGCAGGCGGCGCTCTCCGCACACGGCGCACGGGACCGGAGACATGTACTGCGTGATCCATTCGCGGTAGTTGTCGGAACTGGATTCCTCGAAACTGGTTTCCAGAAAGCCGACCACACCCTGGAAGTGCAGGCCGGGGAGTCCTTTCGCGGCCTTGCCGCGTTTTTTCGCGCCGGCGGACTCGTCGTATTTCCCATTCGAGGGCGGATTGCCATACAAAATTAAATTTTGCGTCTCGCGCGGCATTTTCTCGAAGGGAACCGATAGGTCGAACCCATGAGCCATCGCGCCCAGTTCCAGGTTGCGCTTCAGGAAGACGGACCCCGCGCCGGGGCCCAGGCCGCCTTCAAAGAGCGGGCGCGTCCAATCGACAATGATTTTCGAGGGATCGAAATCGTATTTCGAGCCCAGGCCGTTGCACGCGGGGCAGGCGCCGTAGGGGGAATTGAAACTGAACGATCGCGGCTCAAGCTGCGGCACGGAAATGCCGCAATCGCTGCAGGCCATTTTTTCGGAATAGACCTGCTCGGTGCCGCCGACGACCACGACGGTGACCAGGCCTTTCGCGAGTTTGAGCGCGGTGGCGATGGACTGCTCCAGGCGCGTGGCGATGCCGGGGCGGACCAGAAGGCGGTCGACGACGATTTCGATGGTGTGGTTCTTGCGCTTGTCGAGGCGCGGGGGATCGTCGAGTGGGCAGAGATCGCCGTCGATGCGTGCGCGGACGAAGCCGTCGCGCGCGAATTTTTCCAGTTCCTGGCGGTACTCGCCTTTGCGGCCGCGGACGATGGGCGCGAGGATCATGATGCGGTCGTCGGTCTTGGCGAGTTCCCCTTGGAGAATCGAACGCACAATTTGATCGGTGGACTGGCGCGAGATGGGCTGGCCGCAGTTGGGGCAGTGCGGCGTGCCGATGGAGCTGTAGACCACGCGCAGGTAGTCGTAAATTTCGGTGATGGTGCCGACCGTCGAGCGCGGCGAGCGCGTGGTGGTTTTTTGCTCGATGGCAATGGCGGGGGAGAGGCCCTCGATGGAGTCGACTTCGGGGCGCTCCATCTGGTCGAGAAACTGGCGCGCGTAGGCGGAGAGCGATTCGACGTAGCGGCGCTGGCCCTCGGCGTAAATGGTGTCAAAGGCGAGCGAGGATTTGCCGGAGCCGGATAGGCCGGTGATGACGGTGAGGGTGTTGCGCGGGATTTCCAGGCTGATGTTCTTGAGGTTGTGCTGGCGCGCTCCGCGAATGACGATCTTGGTCAGGCCCATGGTTGAGAGGCCGCCCCCACTGCCGGCCCGGCACACGGCGCGTAAAATGCGCCCATCGTAACCTTGTAACGTAGCAGGCGGAGGCGGGGTCGTCAAGAATGGGGCGGATCTTTAGAGCGAATCGAGGAGAAAAATCTGAAGGGGCGCGATACTTCGTTCCTTTCTATTTCGTAGCGGCGGAGTACTATTACTTCAGCGATTTATCGGGGCAGATTCGTACGGGATTTACCTTAGGCGCAAAAACGTCGCGGAAAAATTTCCCGCAGCATGGCTTTTTTACCCGGGGTGGCCTAAAGAAAACACTGTGTTTTCAGCGCGTTGGGTTTGGCCTGCGGCGTGCGATAGGTAATATCCGAAGAGGGAAGACGCGCCGAGGATCCCTATAGGGGATTGAGGGCTGGGCCGGCACGATCTTCCCTCTCACTGCTTCCGCCGCCTACCCCAAACCACACCCAATGGACCATACCCATCGGCGGAAGCACGCGCGGACGAGACACCTAAAACCTGCCACCCACCACCTTGAACCTGAAAAGCTTTAACACAGAGAACACAGAGGGCGCAGAGAACTGCAAGAGGAGAAGGATTCTTGGAGGCGCATCCTCCGCTTGCATTTTGCCCTTTCTGCATTCGTATTTCTCTGTGGCCCTCTGTGCCCTCTGTGCTAAAGCCTTTGCATTTGGTTTAGGGATTTGGGTGCGCGGAAGATTTGGCTGGGGCGAGAGGACTCGAACCTCTACCATCCGCATTAACAGTGCGGTGTCCTACCGATTGGACCACGCCCCAGTCGAGGGAAACGCTTTATTGAATCCTTAAAAGATAATCGTTGTGCGCGAAAGGCGCAAGGGCGGGGCGAAAATTTATTATTCCGGCTTTTCGGTGGGGAAGCCCGCTTCGGTCCAGCCGCGCCAGCCGCCGTCCATGGAAATGCAGTTGGTGTAGCCCATTTTCTGGAGATTGTCGACGACCAGGGCCGATCGGTAGCCGCCGCCGCAGTACAGCACTAGCGGCGCGGACTTGTCGGCGACGGACGTTTCGATGTCGCGCTCGATGATGCCCTTGCCGAGGTGCACCGCAGCGGGGAGGTGCCCGCGGGCCCATTCATTGTCTTCGCGGACATCGACCAGGGTGAATTTTTCGCCGGCGTCGAGGCGGCGCTTGACCTCGCGGAAATCCCACTGTTTTACGCGCGCCTTAGCGTCGTTCACCAGGGCCAGGAATGCCGGGGAATGTTTCATTCGGAAAACTCCTTAAGCTGCCACGGAGTCACGGAGGCACAGAGTAACACAGGGAAAACCCATGATGCTCCGGGAGCTGAAGTCCACAAGGAATCTGAGCGCGAAAGTCCCGGGCCACCGGGGCGTCCTAGTACTTCCTCTCGCTGAAAATCTTCAAGCAAGATAATCCCGGCTGGCGGCTAGATTGAATCGCAGTGATGTATTACTCTTGTAGTATACTCCCGCTCCGAAATACCCAATTCATAGGCTCCCCGATTCGACGCGGAATCCCGGGGGACGCAGGAGATCGACGATGAATGCGAATGGAAGATATGGCGCAAGGACGCCGAGAATTGCTTTTGGATTGATATTTGGATTGGTGACAACGCTTGCCGCTTTCACGTGTGCCACGCCTGCCGAGGCGTCGCCCGGCGATCCGGTGATCCGGACCAACAGCGGGCGGCTGCAGGGAGTGGTGGGCGCGACGATGATCCAGTATCTCGGCATTCCTTATGCGGTGGCGCCGGCCGGGGCGTTGCGGTGGACGCCGCCTTCGCCGATTTCCCCGTGGACCGGGATTTTTCAGGCGACAAGCTTCGGCAACGTGTGTCCGCAGGTGGACCCGCAGGACACGGCCTTGATCAAGACCAAGACTATTGGCGACGAAGATTGCTTGTTTCTCAACGTGTACGCTCCCCTGGGCAAAAAAAGATTGAGGCCCAGCGGGCGCGCGGTGATGGTATGGATTCACGGCGGCGGGCTGAATAAGGGCGCGAGCAGCGACTTCGATCCCTCGCCGATGGTCGAGGGCGGGGACGTGATCGTGGTGACGATCAATTATCGCCTGGGGATGCTGGGGTTTCTCGCGCAGCAGGCGCTGGACGCCGAAGGGCACGACGCGGGGAATTACGGCTTCATGGATCAGCAGCTCGCGCTGCACTGGGTGGACGACAATATCGCGGCGTTTGGCGGCGACCCGAGCCGCATCACGATTTTTGGCGAATCCGCGGGAGGGCTAAGCATTTACAGCCAGCTCGCTTCGCTGCAGGCCGGCGGGCTATTTGAGCGCGCCATCGCGCAGAGCGGAGCTTACGCGGGTTTTTCTCCCGACTATCGCGACAATATTATTCCCATCGCGTCGGCCGAGTCGGCAGGCAACGACTTCGTGCACTCGGGCGCGGAAATGACCACTGCGGCGGGGTGCCCGGACCAGACCACGGCGACGTGCTTGCGCGCGCTGAGCGCCACGACGCTGGTCCTGACGCAGGTCAATCATAAATTTCCGACTTTGCCTGTCATCGACGGAACGCTGCTGACCGAGACGCCGGGGGACGCGTTCAACAGCGGCAACTTTAATCGCGTGCCGGTGATCACCGGGAACAATCACGACGAATTTCGATTTTTTGTGGCGACCGACTACCCGCAGCCCGTGGGGAATGGGCAATATACAACCCTTTTCGGCAATGTATTCGGGGCCACCATAGCATCGAGCGTCGAGGCCGAATATCCGCTGTCGATTCCTACGCCGCCGGCCAACCAAACCGAGCTGCAGCTCTCCGCCGCGGGCACCGACGGCATCTTCGTGTGCCCGGCGCGGCGTGCCGAGCGGGGCCTGGCGCAATTCGTGAACGTGTGGGCGTATGAGTTCAATGACACGTCCGCCCCTCACCCGGCAAAGCCCGTGATCGACTTTCCGTGGGGCGCCTACCACAGCGCGGACGTGCAGTTCCTGATCAACCGCATTGGGCCGCCCGCTCCTGCATTCACCGATGACGAGAAGACTCTTTCCACGGCCATGATCAGCTACTGGACGCACTTCGCCAAGCGGGGCAATCCCAATTCGACGAGTACGCCGCACTGGGATCGGTACAATTCCAAAATTGATGAGAGGCAGTCGTTCTTTCCGCCTACGCCGCTGGTGGAGACGGGGGCGGATTTTGATACGGCGCATGTGTGTTCGGCGTATTGGGATAAGTTTTGAGGTGCTGTGGTGTAAGCTTGAAGTCGCCCCGTGAGTGGAGAATGAGTTTATGGCCATGACAGGAAATCCGAAGCCGAAGGTTGGACCACACGGGTTTTGAAACGCGCGTCGGCGGATGGTCCGGTCCTGGGCTTCTAAGGATTTGCTCTTGAGGGGTAATTAGTTTGAAATCGCTTGTATCATGCGTCGATTAATCCAAGTGCAGAACTCCTGCGAATCGGTAAACCGCCCCGCTGCGTGACGCATTGCTTCAGTCGATCGAGCCGAGAGGGCCCCCCTCTTGATTCGGCGTTCTGCTCCGCTCCAATTCTTGCACCTATCACAAACTGCATTTTGCATCAGCATTCTGACAGTGACGCGAAGACCGTATCCCTGCCAAAGCAAACAGAACCGTCCAATTGAGCCAGTGTCATACTCAATCCACGGAATTTTGGGATCGCGGAGTCTGATTGACAGATCGCCTTTGTAGCTTTCAAATACACGATTTATCCGACGTTGAGTCCAGGGAATAGCAAATACCGTGGCGCCAGCAATGTTTCCGCAGTCTAATCTTCTTGCCTGATTGGCGAGAAAGGATGCGGAGTCGATAATTTGTTTCAGGTGCATACGCGGACTGGGGCGCCCACACTCCACATTATCTATGCACCGATATCAGGAGGAAACCTACTGGCCTGAAGTCCGATTCTGGTACAGGGACACTCCTTGGCCTATGCTGCTGATTGTCACTAATGAGTTTCACGGTCCCAGCAGGCAAAGGGGCGGGTGGCCCGGCCTTTGACTTGGAATTTCAGGGTGCCCCGTCCTTCGTTGTTGGAAGGGCGGGTCTGTTATCGGTGTCATTGTTGCTAGATAATGGGAATACAAAATCAAGAAACCCGCCCTTGAAAGGCGTCAAAGACGGGGCACCCAAACATCAAAATCTTTCCACCTCCGTGGCATCCACTGGTTCCTTCAGACGACTTGTAGTGGAAGCCGGTATACAATCCCACCTGCTTCGGAAATCCAGACGGGAATACTTGTGGAAGGGAGCCCAACCATGAAACGGTGCGCGGCTTTAGTTTTTGCGATTGTGCTCTGCGTGAGCGCGCGGGCGGGCGCGCAGAGTGGCGGGAAGGTTCATGAACTGAAATCGTCGCCGACTACCGTGCATCGCGGGTTTTATGATGCGACGCTGAAGCCAGTGCTGACGATTGATTCCGGGGATCACGTGAAGGTCTGGACGACCACGGGGAATCCGAAATATTTTGAGAATCTTGGCGTGCCGAAGGAGAAAATTCCCGCCGAGCTGTATGCCGCGTTTGAGGGCGTGCAGGACGCCGAGCGCGGGGATCACACGCTGATCGGGCCGATGTATGTGAATGGCGCGGAGCCGGGTGACACGCTCGAGGTCCGGATTCTGTCGGTGGATGTGTGGCTGCCGATTGCGGCGCAGAGTTTTCGGCCGCATCGCGGCGTGCTGCCCGAGGATTTTCC
>JAIQFG010000124.1 GCA_020073375.1 Terriglobia bacterium
CGGGCTTCCGGGCCCATGGCGGTAAATTCAATTCCCATTCCCTTGCACGGCTGGCAATCGCGCACCACGGCGCGCGCGCGAACTTCTCCGCCGGGAATTTCAAAAATCAATCGAATCGCGTCGCCATTGGGCGGCGGCTCCGGCGTGGAAATGAAAAGCCCTCCGAGGGCCACGACGCTCACGCGCGATAGTTTGCGGATTCCGGAATGTTCCCAGGCGACCAGAATGCCCTTGGGCAATCCTACCCGCGTGTACCGGCGCGCTTTTTTTTCAGTGGTGGTCGTCATCGCTGTCTGGCATAAGCGTAACCCGCGCGGGGCTGCGGAAAAACGGATTCGAAGGTTAGGATTGTCTTATGAGGAACTGATCCCTGCACTGATCCCTTTGCAATCATGCGGTAAGCAAGGCGAAAAGCCCCGCCCTTCAAAAACGAAGGGCAGGGCACCCGAGGTTCAAGATCCGAGGCCGGGCCACCCGGCCAGCGGTAAGCCTATTCCATCACAACACCTCCTTAGACAACGGCATATCTTTGACGGCTAGAACCTCGTGACAGCCCAGACATATCACGTAGCCCTCGGGCGGCTGCATCGGTTTTCGAGCACCGCAAAAGGGGCAGATCAGGTAGACATTTTGTGGGAGTCTGTCCATTATTGTGCTGATGTACTTCGCCTTCGCTTCATACGCGCAGTGCGCTGAAACGCGGGAACCCTCCTTCTTGCCGTCTTTGTATAATTGGATTTGACCGTGTTCGTTGCGCCCATCTGTCGTGATCCGACCAACCCTGACGCCAGCGTTTTTCGCCCGAGCACGAACGGTCTTAAGAAACGCCTTGCATGATGCGTGGTTGTCCACTATCGCACCGCCATGTCGCCTTGCCTCTACCTATCGCACATCGCAAGTACGCAATCGACCCGAATGCACCATAGAATCAAATGCTGTCCGCACTAAACCGCCTTTGGACTTTGAACAGGCTAAGTTGCCCTTGCGTCGTAGGGCGCACCGGAATCCAACGGTTTAGAGGTTTGTGTTTTGCAACGCTCGGGTTTTGGCAACCTTTCTAAGAAAGAATGGCAAGACAAGCAGAACACAAACAACACTGGTATTGACGAGGTTGGGTTTCGGCTCAAAATTCCACCACGCACGAGCGAATGCGAACATGAATCCGTAAACGTACAGCACTTGTTGCAGGTTCGGTCGCCCTTTGGAATATACGGTGTAGTTTGCCGACCATCCCGGCAGACCAGACGACTTACCCTTGCCGCCGACCTCCCTTATTCGCATGCTGTTAAGCGGCAAGATAGGAATCCAGAACAAGACGACCCACTTCGTAGTCACATAAGAACCATCTGCGAGAAAGTCACGCTTCCCGTAGATTGACGTTCCAAAACCGTTGAACGACCGAGCAACGAACCGCTCTTTCGGCTCTTTGCCGCGCAACTCTCCCGGCTTAACGGTTGAGAGATATCTCTTGTACTCATCAATCTCGTCTGCGGAAATACTCCTTGCAGCCAGTTCTGCAAGAAGAGCCGTCCGACCGTTTTCGGCTAAGCTATCAATTTCCACTGCGAGATTCAGAATTTCATCATTTGAGAGTTTCGAGTAGGCCTCTGCGATTCCCATTTTCCCTCTTGTCAATTAGACAACCCCGTGATGATTGCCTCGGGTCCGAATCAGTTGCTAAAACTCTTCGAGCCAGACGCTTTTGGACGGGTGGCCCGGGCTTTGGACTTTTGACCCCGCTTCACCAGCGAATGATACTACTCCCGTAAGTCAACTGTGAGTTATGATGCCGGTGTTCGGGTGCCCCGTCCTTGACGGTTTTCAAGGGTGGGGCTTTTGGTTTGACTTTGCAATCGGCATTTTGCTGTGTGGTGCCAGGCTAACAGAAGAAAGTCGCAAGCCCCGCCCTTCAAACAGCGAAGGACGGGGCACCCTAAATTCAACTACAAAGGATGGGCCTCCCGACTTAGGCCCCCGGCCATAACTCCAGGGAAATTAAAGGTTTCACAACCAGTGTCCCGGGGCGGCACTGAACGGGCGCCCGGCTTGCCCTGTCTACTGTTAGCGACTGCGCAACTCGGGGTTGACCAAGTCTTGCCCCGTGGTTGGGGTTCGGATAGCCTAGAATTCCAGTGAAAAAAGCGGCCAAAAAAAATGCGCTTCAGGTTTGTTTGCTCTCACCGCACCCGCTGGTGCTGAGCGAATTCGAGCGCGTGCTGACCAATCCATCGTTCAAGCTGATTTCAATGCATTTGGAATCGGCGCTGGGTCCGGACCTGCGGCATTTGCAGGTGCCGAACGCGGTGGTGTACGTGGTGGACGCGCACGTGGCGCGGCCGGCGGCGGGGGCGCTGCTGACGAATATTCTGGAGGCGCACGCGGAAGCGCGAATCATCGTGGTGGCCGAAAAATTCGATGCCTCGGAAAGTTATTCGCTGCTGCAGATGGGCGCCAAGGGGCTGCTGAGCTACTCGGAGGCGCGGGAGCAGCTTCCGAGGGCGCTGCCGCTGGTGGCCGAGGGCGGATTCTGGGTGCCGCGATCGGTGCTTTCGGGATTTGTGGATTCAATATTGGGCGGCACAACCAGCCGGCGGCTGAAAGCCGACACGACGGCCACACTGAGCCGGCGCGAGCAGGAAGTGCTGAACTGCCTGCTGGAGAATCTGGCGAACAAAGAGATTGGAAACAAGCTGAACATTTCGGAACGAACCGTGAAATTTCACGTTTCCAATCTGCTGAGCAAGTTTGGAGTGCGCCGCAGGGCCGATCTGATCCTGCTGTGTTACCAGCGGCGCGGCGTTACGGTGTGAAGAGGGTTTGCCGCACTGTTTTGCAAATCCAAGCCTGGCAAATGGAGCGCGGTAGTGGGAGGGCATTTCGCGTGCCCGGGAGCGCGGCGCACTTTGGCAAAACCCGCCCGGGGGATGCCCTACGCGTGATTGGCGACTGGGGCACAACGGCGCGCGGAGCGGGTATTGCGCGAAAGCGAATGTTGCTATAGTCGGCGACAGGCGCGACTTTTTCGCGGGGCTCTTCGCCCGTGCCGGGTTGGAATAAAGCGCGCGGTCCGCAAAATTCATACCGGAACGAAAGAAAAAATTCGAAAGGATTGGAACCCACCTCAATGGCGACAGATCGAAGGCCGGAATACTTCAAGGGATCGCAACTCCGCGTTGGAATTATCGGGATGGGATACGTGGGACTTCCACTGGGGCTGCGGTTTGCCGAGGCCGGGCACCGCGTCACCGGGTTTGACACCGATCCGGTGAAAATCGAGAAGCTGAACAAAGGGCAAACGTACATCCAGCACATCCCGCAGAACAAGATCCAGCAATTCGTGCAATCCAAGCATTTCGGGGCGACCAACGATTTCGCGCGCATCGCGGAAATGGATGCGGTGATTATCTGCGTGCCCACGCCGCTGGACCAGCGGCGCGAGCCGGACCTTTCGTACGTGGAGCAGACCGCGCAATCGATTCGCCCGAACCTGCAGCGCGGGCAACTGATCGTGCTGGAATCGACGACGTATCCGGGGACGACCGAGGAGCTGGTCCTACCGGTGCTGGAATCGACCGGGATGAAGTGCCCGATCGCGCAGGGGCCGGACGCCGAACAGATCGGAACGGATTTTTTCCTGGCGTTTTCCCCCGAGCGCGAGGATCCCGGCAACAAACAGTTTGGACTGGCGCAGATTCCGAAGGTGGTCGGCGGAATCAATCCGCCGTCCGGGCGCGCAGCGTGTGCACTGTACGCGCAGATCGTTTCCCGCGTGGTGCCGGTGAGCTCGACGCGCGCGGCGGAAATGGCCAAGCTGCTGGAGAATATTTTCCGGTGCGTGAACATCGCGCTGGTGAACGAGCTGAAGATGCTGAGCCTGCGCATGGGAATGGACATCTGGGAAGTGATCGACGCGGCGGCCACCAAGCCGTTCGGGTTCATGCCGTTTTATCCGGGGCCTGGACTGGGCGGGCACTGCATTCCGGTGGACCCGTTTTACCTTTCGTGGAAGGCGCGGGAATACGATTTCGCTACGCGGTTCATCGAACTGGCCGGCGAAGTGAACACCGAGATGCCGTATCACGTGGTGAATTCGACTGCGTCGGCGTTGAACGACCGGCAGAAATCGATCAAGGGATCGCGGATCCTGGTGCTGGGCATAGCGTACAAGAAGGACGTGGACGACATGCGGGAATCGCCCTCCTTGAAGATCCTGGAACTGCTGACGGCGCGCGGCGCAATCCTGGATTACAACGATCCGTACTTCCCGGAGATTCCGAAGTTGCGGCACTACAATTTTCAAGGGATGAAATCGGTTCCGATCGACGCGAAATCGCTGGCGTCGTACGACTGCGTGCTGATCGCCACCGACCACACCAGCTACGACTACCAGATGATCGTGGAGTCGGCGCAACTGGTGGTGGACACGCGGAACGTCACGCGGCGCATTGCGCGGAATCGCAACAAGATTGTGCTGGTATAGCGCCCTGCGTTTGTGTGCCGGATGAATGCCGCGCGCCGGAATCGCGCCCGCTCTGTTTTGGCGCTGGGCTCATGAATCCCCGGATGTGCTATTTGCAGCACGCGTCAGCGGCTGAAGCCCGGTTTCCTTCAGTGTCTTGATGTCTCGGCTGAAGCCGCGACCCACAAAGCCCATTTATGAGATGACCTGTGGAAGCTATCTCCTAAATGAGCGTCGCGCGCCCGAGTTTCGATGCCCATGCCCAACGTGAATCCAAGCAACGGCGTGCCGGAATCCTCCCGGCGCCGCAGCCAGCGGGTGATTCTGAGCCTGCCGATTACGGTGCGGTCCGAGGGCGCTCCCGCGGAATCATCTTTTATTGAGGATACGCAAACGCTGGTGGTCAACGAGCACGGGGCGTTGATCGCTCTGGCAAGCAAAGTGTCACAGGGGCAGACGCTGCGGTTGTTCAACCCGGGGACCGGCCTTGAGCAGTTGTGCATGATCAGCTATGTGGGGACGTCCGCGGACGGCAAGAGGCAGGTCGGGCTCAAATTCCTCGCACCTTCCCCGAATTTCTGGTCCATTGCGTTTTCCTCGGACGTTTGGACCGCGCCGCAGCCGGAACCTGTCCGCAATAAATAATCGGGAAGCGAATTGAGTTGCAGTGTGGCGCCGGCGTCTCGCCGGCGGTTTTGCGTTGTGATGCGTCGAAAAAAAACGCCGCGGGACGCCGGCGCTACGAAAAACATTTAGGGCAGGTGCATGAGTTCTATGCGGGCGGTGCCGAAGGGGATGTCGGCTTCGACCAGGACCGGGGTGTGCGCCGCGTCCCTGGCGATCCAGACCCATAGACGCGTGTCGGTGAGTTCTTTTCCGTGATCGAATAAACGGATGGCGATGCGGGTGGCGGGAATGTTTCCGGCCGGGACTGCGGCGGTGCCTTGCGGGGTGTCCACGCGGGCGACGACGTCATAGAGGCGGCGGCCGTCGAAGACCGGGGCGTGAAGTTCCGGCGTGCGCTGCCAATCGGCGGCGCGAAGTTCGTAAAGAAAGTTGATGGCGTCACGCGTACCGGGGACGACGCGGACGGCGGTGACATTGGGCGGGGCGGGATCGGCATCGGTGGTCATGCGATAGACCGAGGTTTGCTCCTTGCCCTGCTCGTGCAAATACATTTCGTATTGCAGGGAAAACAGCGTGGCGGCGGAGGTATAGGAATCGAACTCATCGTCAATGGCAAACAGCATCCGCGTGGTATCCATGGTGTGGGCGACGGCGCGGAAATGCCAGGCCAGGTGTCCGAAGAAATTGCGCTGCTCGATGACGCTGGTTTCAATTTTTGCAGCGTTCACGGAGTACTTCGAGAAGAGAACGCGATATTCAAGCGTTTCGCCGGGGCGGAACGGGACGGCAGCGGCGGCGGGCGCCACCGGGTGCGCGGGGGCTTTGGCCGCGGGCTTGGCGCGCTTGGGTTTCTGCGCCGGGACGCCTGAGGCGAGGAAAACCGCGGCGGCCAACCACGCGACCGCAATCATCGGCCGGCGAAATTCGGAATAAAGCCGAAACGTCATCAGGGTATTGTTGAGCCAGGGGCCCGGGGCCCTTTCCAGCGTGCAACCCCGGAGACGATGACATCGCCGAGCGGGCGCGCTATAGTCAGGGTACAAAAAAAATGGACCGGAAACCAGCAATGTCGGCGATGCGGTTTATAAGAAGAATGATCCTGGCCGCGCGTCCAGATCCTGCCTGCGGGAAAGACAAGTCCCGGAAAAGAAGGCCTGCTTGAAGAAAGATTCCATCGCAATTGGAAGAAGATCCTAAATGCGCTACTTGGTGACGGGAGGGGCTGGGTTCATCGGCTCGCATACTGTGGATGAACTCGTTCGCCGCGGACACAGCGTGGTTGTGCTGGACGACCTCTCGACGGGGAAGGCCGAAAATCTCAGCGGCGTGCGATCGCAGATCGAGTTTGTGCAGGATAGCGTCACAAATCTGGATGCGGTGCACCGGGCGTGTCGCGGGGCCGATTGCGTGATCCATCTGGCGGCGCAAACGTCGGTGCCGAGGTCGGTGAAGGATCCGATTGAAACGAATCTGGTCAACGTGAATGGAACGTTGAACGTGCTGGTGGCGGCGCGCGATGCGAATGTGAAGCGCGTCGTGTTCGCCAGCTCCTGCGCCATCTACGGAAAGACGCCGGTTCTGCCCATCGATGAAAACGTTCCGCCGGCGCCAATTTCTCCCTACGGCGCCTCGAAATTCATGGGGGAAGCGTACGGGCGCGTGTTTCAGCAGGTGGACGGGCTGGAATTCGTGGCGCTGCGGTATTTCAACGTGTTCGGGCCGCGGCAGGACCCCGGGTCTCCCTATTCGGGCGTGCTGTCGCTGTTTAGTGCCGCGGTAAAAGAGGGAACTCAGCCGACCGTTTATGGGGATGGCGAGCAATCGCGCGACTTTGTGTACGTTCGCAATGTCGCGGCGGCCAATGTGCTGGCGTCGGAATCGCGAACCGCGCCGGGGCGGGCCATCAACATCGGGACCGGCGTGCGAACGACATTGAATCAGACGCTGGTGCTGCTGGAGAAAATTACGGGGCGGCCAGCAAAGGCAAAATACGGCGAGGCGCGCGAAGGTGATATTCGCGATTCGCAGGCGGATATTGGGCTGGCGAAAGATTTGCTCGCCTATAGCCCGAGCTTTGGATTTGAGGAAGGGTTGAAGAAGACTTGGGAATGGTTTTCGTAGCGCCGGCGTCCCGCCGGCATCTTTTCAATTCTAAAATACACGCAAGAATGC
>JAIQFG010000125.1 GCA_020073375.1 Terriglobia bacterium
TGATGGGTTGATTCGGCGGGATATTTTCGTTGCACGCAGGGACAGGCAAGAGTGCCTGTCCTACTAGAACCGGCGATCTAGCTTGCGTCGCTCCAATCCAGAATCACTTTTCCGGCTTCGCCCGTGCGCATGACCTCAAAACCTTTTTCGTAATCGCGCCAGGAGAAACGATTGGTGATCACCGGAGAAATATCCAGGCCCGATTCGAGCATCACCGTCATCTTGTACCAGGTCTCGAACATTTCGCGGCCGTAGATGCCCTTGATCGTGAGCATATTGAAGATCACGTGGCTCCAATTGATGGCAATTTCGTCGGCGGGAATTCCGAGCATGGCGATTTTGCCGCCGTGGCACATGTTTTCCAGCATTTCGCGGAACGCCGCGGGGGCTCCGGACATTTCCAGGCCCACGTCGAAACCTTCGTGCATGCCGAGCTGTTTCTGAACGTCTTTCAGGCGCATGGTCCGCGAATCGACCGTCACCGGAATGCCCGCCTTGCGCGCCAGTTCCAGGCGGCGAGGATTCACGTCCGTGATGGCGACATGCCGCGCGCCTGCAAATCGCGCGACGGCCGCAGCCATGATTCCGATCGGGCCCGCGCCGGTGACCAGAACGTCTTCGCCAAGCACCGGAAACGACAGCGCCGTGTGCACGGCGTTTCCGAAGGGATCGAAAATCGCGGCGATTTCATGGGAAATCGGATGCGTGTGCTTCCACACGTTCATCATGGGGATGACGACGTACTCGGCGAACGCTCCGGGGCGGTTCACGCCCACGCCCTGTGTGTGCGCGCACAGGTGACGCCGGCCGGCCAGGCAGTTGCGGCAGCGCCCGCAGACCACGTGGCCCTCGCCGCTGACCAGATCGCCGGGTTGCAAATCGGCCACGTTGGAGCCGGTCTCGACTACCTCGCCGCAAAATTCGTGGCCGATGACCAAGGGCACCGGGATGGTGGACTGCGCCCATTCGTTCCAATCGTAAATGTGCAGGTCGGTGCCGCAGATGCCGGTGGCGAGGACGCGGATCTTGACGTCGTTGATTCCGGGCTGGGGCTCGGGAACGTCCTCGAGCCACAATCCGCGTTCGGCGCGGCTTTTTACCAGGGCTTTCATAAGCAATGTCCTTATGCGGCAGGCATCGGAAATATGCAAGGACTAAGTAGCGTCCGCCTTCCGGCGGACATGTGAGCGGGGGCAAAAATGCCCGCCTGAATGCGGGCGCTACATTATTCGCGTTCCGCGCGTTTCGAGCCTGCGGTTACCGGAGTGCGGCTCTTTTCCGGGCGGGAGCGCGGGGCGCCATCGGCTGGCTTGGGCTTGCGGTTGGATTTTTCCATCTTGGAGACGGCGTAGGCCAGCAGACCGAAAACATCGCTGAAGCCGCTCTTCACGCGTTCGCGCCAAACGGTGCCTTCTTCGCCGATGTGGCGGAATTTTTTGTAGCGTGCGTCCAGGAGCTGGCGGGGCGGCAGGTCGCGCAGTTCGTGAAGCGCGGAAAGCAAATAAATTTTCAGCGTCTCGGCTGCAGCGACGGCGTCGGTATGCGCGCCGCCTTCCGGTTCGGGAACCACCGTATCGATGATGCCGAGGGAGTGCAGATCCTGCGCCGTCAGTTTGAGGCCGCCGGATACGGCTTCGGCTTTTCCCGCATCGCGGTACAAAATGGCCGCGGCGCCTTCAGGTGAGATCACGGAATAGATCGCATTTTCGAGCATGAGTACGCGGTCGGCGACGCCGAGAGCGAGCGCGCCACCGCTGCCTCCCTCGCCAATGATCGCGGAAACAATCGGCGTTGGAAGATTAGCCATGGTAGCCATGTTGCGCGCGAGAGCGTGGGCGATTCCGCGATGCTCGGCCTCAAAACTGGCCTGCGCGTTGGGGCAATCAACCAGAGTTATAACGGGGATGCGGAACTTCGACGCGAGGCGCATCAGGCGCAGCGATTTCCGGTAGCCCTCGGAAAATGCTTTCCCGTCATGCGAGGCTTCCTTCTCTTCGGGAGTTCCGCCGCGCTCCTGGCCCATGATGAAAACTGTGTCCCCGTTGATCTCCGCGAGGCCACCGATAATCGCCGGATCGTCGCCGCTCCAGCGGTCTCCGTGCAATTCGAGGAATCTGGAGGCGATGTGCGAGATGTAAAAGCGCGTGGTGGGTCGTCCGGAGTGCCTTGCCAGTCCGACTTTCTGCCACGCCGGCAGGCGCTTGTGCCTTGGGGAGGGCGGGAGCGTGTCGCTTTCCGCGCCCACGGCTTTGTTCCGGCCCAAGTGGGCGATTAGATAGGCCGTCACCGATTTCAAATCTTTCCGGGTGATGACCAGATCGATGAGTCCGGCCTGAAGCAGTGTTTCCGCCTTGTGCGAATCCTTCGGCGGGGCAATTCCGGTGGTCTGTTCGATTACGCGCGGCCCGACGAAACCGATTTGCGCGCCCGGCTCGGCGATCATGATGTCTCCGAGCGAAGCAAAGCTGGCGGTAACGCCTCCGAACGTCGGGTCGGTCAGTATGGAAATGAATGGGAGGCCCTGGCGGTCGTGCACCGAAGCGGCCGCGGCAACTTTGGCCATTTGCATCAGCGAAAACATGCCTTCCTGAACGCGGGCGCCGCCGCTGGCCGCCACGCTTACCAAGGGAATGCGCTGCTGCGTGGCTTCCTCGAAGGCGTGGGCGATTTTTTCGCCGACGACGGAGCCCATCGTGCCGCCGAGAAACGCAAAATCGAAAACCACGAGCACGGCGCGATTCCCGCCGATACGGCAAAAGCCCGTGGTTACGGCCTCGCGCACGCCGGTTTCGCGGCGCGCTTCCTGCAATCGAACCCGGTAGGACTTCAGGTCCGCAAACTGAAGCGGATCGACGGAAACCAGTTCGCGATCGAGCTCGCGAAACGTCCCTTCGTCGGCCAGCAGCTCGATCCTCGCGCCGGACGGCATGGTGAGATAACGCTTGCTGTCCGGGCAGATATATAGGTTTTCTTCGAGCACAGCCTGACTATGGCTTTCGCCACAGCCGGGACACTTCGAGACACCGGGATCGGAAACCTTCCTTCGGATCATGTTTCCCTTCTTCCGTGAGGCGGCTGAGACATGAGAGCCCACAAGCGGAAATCGACACTCAATTATCGCAGATTCGCCGGGAGCAATTTTGTGAAAATTTTGAAATGTTGTTATCCCATCACGAAGATGGAGGGGCCGGATTTCTTTCTTAACCATCACAATGCGCGGAAAATGGGTAATCCTCTGGAAGAGCAAGTTTTGCGGGAGTACCAAGGCGCAGTGCGGCAGCGTCCGCGCCAACGGAAAACTCGGCAGGATCAGGCCTGGTTCGGGCGGGTCAGAAGTGCCGTTTTGGGAGTTTACTTTCGGGGAGGGAGGAGGGCCGAATGTGGGTGTTCATTCGGCCCCGGGGTGGTCAGGATTACTATCTGCTCATGTGTGAGAATAGGGCCAGAAGGGGTTTCTGTCCAATTCATCCTTTTGATGGAAAGGATCAGATTCCTGTGTTTCGATCTGAATCCATCCCGGCAAAATGCAAATAGAATCCTGACGAAGCGGAGGGCTCGCTTTAGTGAATGCGGATCAGCGCCTTGCAGGCGACTTAAAACCTAGAACCGTGCGGCAAATAATTTCGATGTCGGAAAGAAACGTGCGCTTCATGTGATATTCCAAAGCGAGGCGCAATTTTTCCGGAAGAATATGCTCCAGGTACTGCTGCTCGATGGGCCCGGGCCCAAACATTTGTTCTTCGTGCCGGAAAGCCAGTGAGGCGAGCCCGGTGATTCCCGGCGGTTCCTGCAGCAGGACGCTGTATTCAAAGGGAAAGACTTCCACGAACCGCTCGGTTTGAGGACGCACGCCCACCAGTTGCATATCGCCTCTGACGACATTCAACAGTTGCGGGAGTTCGTCCAGCTTGCATTTTCGCAGGTAACGGCCCACGCGCGTGACGCGCGGATCGTCCGGGCCGGTCAGCACCGCTCCCTCCGTCGAAACCGCGCTCATACTTCTGAATTTGAAGAGGCGAAACATCTTGAATTCCTTGCCAACGCGCATCTGCGCATAGAAGACAGGCCCGCCGTCTTCCAATTTGATGGCTGCCGCGATGACTGCGAACACCGGCGCCAGGAATACAAGGCCGATGGCCGCGCACGCGACGTCAAATCCGCGCCGCGCGGCCGCGACGATTTTTTCCGCCGCAATGTGAGCGGTCGGAGTTTCGGCGGCGGTCCGCGGCTGGTCCAGGCGCAACGCGGCGGCAAATTCGGCAATCTGCCCCGCCGCCAAGCCGGAAGTTGAAAAGATAGGAGAACCCTGATGCATCGAATTAGAGTTCACAGCGCGCGGCCTTGCATCCAGTGTGGTTTCCACGATTCAGCCTTTCATGTTGTTTTAGCGAGTGATTGCCGTCAGCAGTTTGCGAAGATAGGAAGACCGATCCCAGGCCGGCGGGCGGTACGCCAGCGCCAGGGAAAAACCGAGCGCGTAGGAAAGATGGTAAGTTGCAAACACCAGCGGCAGGACGAAAATGAAGCGCCGGCCGGTGCGCCACCCTTCGATTACGGCGGCGCCGATCGAGACGGCAATGTACAGACTGGCCAGTGAAATCAAAATGTTCAGGAATTCCGATTCCCACCACGTGGATCCGGCCAGCCAAGCACATCCAACACCTGTCAACAAGGCAAGGGCAAACAAAAGGCTCGCCCCCGGGACAAGATTTCTCCAGGAAGCGGGCTTGCCATGCTTGCGAATCACGGCGACTTTCCAGAATCCGTATTGAAAGTACTGCCGAAACAATGCGGCCAGAGTTGGTCGGGGCCAATACCAGGATTTGATTTTCGAGGATTGCCAGATCTTTCCTCCCGCGGACCGGATTCGCAAATTCAGCTCGGAATCCTGGCTGCGGTACAGGCGTTCATCGAACAGGCCCAGGCGCAGCAATGTGGATTTCCGCCAACAGCCGTAGGTGACCGTGTCCACGTAGCCTATGTATTGGGGGTCGTGAAACCGGGCGCCGCCGCTAACAAATTTGGAGTGGAATCCGCGGGCGATGGCTTGCGCGAGGTATCCGTCGGCCCGGGTGAGTGCCGGGCCGCCGACGTTGTCCGCGCGGGATTCGTGGAGGGTCTGCACGCACGCGCGAATGTAGTCTGGGGCGTATTCGGTGTGCGCGTCCATGCGGACGATGATTTCACCGCGGGCCTGGCGAATGGCGGCGTTCAGTCCGGTGGAAACGATTTCCCTGGGATTGTCGATCACGCGAAGAGCCGGGCAGATACGCTCGTATTCCTCGAGGATTTCGCGCGTGCCGTCGGCGCTCATGCCGTCGGCCACGAGGATTTCCAGATCGATGCCTGCGAGATTCTGGCGCATGGCGGATTCGAGAAACGCGCGAATGTGGCGGATTTCGTTGCGGCACGGCACGATGACCGTGACGGATATGTTTTCGGTGTTTTGCATTTTTCTGTTCCGGCGATGGGTGGCGCGGCGCTCTAGGAATGTTGCGGCAGCGATTCCAGATCAAGCGCGGATAGTTCCTGCGGCGCTGTTTCAAATGCGGTTCGTTCACAGATACCGACCAGCGCGACGCCCACGGCAATCGCGATAGTCGGCAACTTTTCCCAATACAGAGTGGGCAATCCGAGACTGTCGAGACACAGGGCGAAGAGCAGCGACAGCAGCAGCGCGCCCTGCAGGCGAAACTGCGGCTGACGGTAGAGCGACAGGCCGACCAGGCCGATCTGGCTGACAACCGCAAGCAGCAAAGCAAGGCCACCGATTCCCATCTCCAGCCACACCGTCAGGTACGCATTGTGTGCGCGGCCTTCGCTGCCAATGCCGCTGAGATAGACCCATTCCTGGCCGAATCCCTGGCCCGCGATGGGCCTGGAGGCGATCGCGCCGATGGCCATTTCCCAGCGGTCCATGCGGTGGCTTAAACCTTCGCCAGTGGAAAGGTCCACTTGCGTGGCGCCGGCAAAGAGCTGCGGATTGGCGGCACGCACGAAAAAAACGACGGAAAGACACAAGAGCAAAAACACGAGGATCCAGTTCCAATAACGCGCGAGGCAGCAGAACAGGAGAATTCCCGCAGCGATGCTCAGCGTGGCGCCGCGCACAAACACCTGCGAGGGAATCAGCGCGAATCCGACCGCGAGGCACGGCCAAAACAATTTTCCGGCCCGCGATTTTGCAAACAGGATTCCTCCCAGGCCAGCGGCAAACACCATGAGCATGGACGCCTGTCCGATGGTGTTCGGGTTCCACGTGGCGAAGGCCGCGGCGCTTTTGAATTCCTGAAAATTCTGCGGCGAATTCGCTGAAATGCCGCCCACGCGGTGAAAAATCTGGACGGCCAATGCGGCGCCGCCGCAGACCAGCCCCGCGACCAGGAAACCGAGCCGGCGCTCGGATTGCACCAGGCGCGGGAGGACGAACAAAATGACGGCGCATCCGGCCATTTTCGCCGTTTCGTAGATGGGAGGAGCGGCACCGCCCAGGGTTTCATAACCGGCCGACAACAAACAGGCCGCCAACAGCAGCACCTGCCAGCCGAGTATTTTTCGCTGCCCCGGAGCCAAGGGGGCGGGCGTCCACAATACTGTCCGAATCAGAAACAGGAGGATCAGCACATCGTCCAGGCGCAAATTGATCGCGGCCCCCAAGGGAAGAGCGAGATCGGGAAATCCGAGAGCGAAACCGTATACGAACAGTCCATACTCGGGCTTGGCGCACAGAATTGCCCCGGCGAGCAGAATCGCAACGCTAATTTCAAATTCCAGCACGGGCAGATGAATCATATTTTTTGAGAATGCGAATTCAGGCCGACGATTTCGATGCGTGGATTACGCGGAATCACCCGCGCGGGCACTCCGCCGGCCAGGGCCATCGGCGGAACATCGTGCGTGGCTACCGAATTTGCCGCCAGCAGGGCGCCGCGGCCCACGGTCACGTTCTTGGTTACAGTGGCGTGAGCCGCCAGCCAGCAGCCCTCGCACAGATAAATGGGGCCAAGCTCGCCCGGGCCCCAACGAAACGAACCGTCCCTGCGCGTGTGGTTCCC
>JAIQFG010000126.1 GCA_020073375.1 Terriglobia bacterium
GCATCGGCTACCTGCTGGACATTTCCATGCGCGACCTCGAGCGCATTCTGTACTTCGAGGGCTACGTGGTCATCGACACGGGCGACGTTCCGGGCATCAAGGAACGCGAAATGCTCCCGGAGGAAAAATACCGCGAACTGCAGAAAGATTTCGCGGGACAATTCCGCGCGCAGATGGGCGCGGAAGCCATCAAGGAACTTCTGAAGCGCGTCGAGGTCGAAAAGCTCGCCGAAGAGATGCGCGAAAAGATGAAGGTCGATCCCAGCTTGCAGAAGCGCATCAAGTACGCCAAGCGCCTGAAGGTTCTGGAATCGTTCCGCAAGAGCGGCAACCGCCCCGAGTGGATGATCCTGGACGTGCTCCCGGTCCTGCCGCCGGAGTTGCGCCCGCTGGTGCCCCTGGACGGCGGCCGTTTCGCTACGTCCGACTTGAACGATCTCTATCGCCGCGTCATCAACCGCAACAACCGGTTGAAGAAGCTGATGGAACTGCACGCGCCCGACGTCATTGTCCGCAACGAAAAGCGCATGCTGCAGGAAGCGGTCGACGCGCTGTTCGATAACGGCCGCCGTGGCCGCGTGCTGCGCGGCACCAACAACCGCCCGCTGAAATCCTTGTCCGACACTTTGAAGGGCAAGCAGGGACGCTTCCGCCAGAACCTGCTCGGCAAGCGCGTCGACTACTCGGGCCGTTCCGTCATCGTCGTCGGCCCCGAACTCAAGCTCCACCAGTGCGGCTTGCCCAAGAAAATGGCGCTCGAGCTGTTCAAGCCGTTCATCTATCACCGCCTGGAAGCCCAGGGCCACTGCACCACCATCAAGCAAGCCAAGGAAATGGTCGAGCAGCAGGACCCGGTCGTCTGGGACATCCTGGAAGAAGTAATCCGCGAGCATCCGGTGCTGCTGAACCGTGCTCCCACGCTGCACCGCCTCGGCATTCAGGCGTTCGAACCGACGCTGGTCGAAGGCAAGGCCATCCGCATTCATCCGCTGGTCTGCACCGCGTTCAACGCGGACTTTGACGGCGACCAGATGGCCGTGCACATTCCGCTTTCGCCCGAAGCGCAGGTGGAAGCTTCCGTCCTGATGCTTTCGGCCAACAATATTCTGTCACCGGCCAACGGCTTGCCTCTCGCCGTCCCGACGCAGGACATGGTCCTCGGCATCTACTATCTGACCAAGGCCAAGCCCGGCGCCAAGGGCGAGGGCCGCGCCTTCGGCTTGACCGAGGAAGTCGTGCTCGCGCTGGAATCCGGAGAAGTCGAATTGCTCACGCCCATCCGCCTGCGCTATGACGGCGAAGTGATCGACCTGGCCGCCGCGTACGACGACCAGGACGTGCCGCACGCCGAGCCCGTGATGATGAAGCGCCAGTTCATCAACACCACCGTCGGTCGCGTGATCTTCAACGATCACCTGCCGAAGGAAATGCCCTTCATCAACGGACTCATCAAGAAAAAGGGCGTGCAGCAGCTCTGCTATTACTGCTACCTGCGTTTCGGCCTGAAGCGCACCGTGCAGATGCTCGACGAGCTCAAGGAACTTGGTTTCCTGTATGCCACCAAGTCCGGCATCTCCATCGGCATCGACGACATGGTCATCCCCGGCGACAAATTCTCGCTGGTGGACAACACGGAAAAGGAAGTCGTCAAGGTCCAGCAGCAGTACCTGGATGGCGCCATCACCAACGGCGAACGCTACAACAAGGTCATCGCCATCTGGAGCGACATCACCGAAAAAGTCGCGGAACAAATGTTCAAGGCCATGGAGCGGCAGGACAAGGAAGGCATCATCAACCCGATTTACGTCATGGCCGATTCCGGCGCGCGCGGATCGAAGCAGCAGATTCGCCAGCTTTCCGGAATGCGCGGCCTGATGGCCAAGCCCTCGGGCGAAGTCATCGAGACGCCCATCACTTCCAACTTCCGCGAAGGCCTCACCGTGCTGCAGTACTTCATCTCGACGCACGGCGCGCGTAAAGGTCTGGCCGACACGGCTCTCAAAACCGCCGACTCCGGCTACCTCACGCGCCGCCTGGTGGACGTCGCTCAGGACGTGATCATCAGCGAGATCGATTGCGGCACCGCCGACGGCATCTACGTCGAACCCATCACCGAAGCCGGCGTCGAAGTCGAGCCGCTGCGCGACCGCGTCGTCGGCCGCGTTTCGCTCGACAAGATCCGCGACTACGAAGGCAACGTGATCGTCGATGTGAACCAGGAAATCAGCGAGGACCTGGCCAATCAGATCCAGGCCGCGGGCATCGAGCGCGTCAAAATCCGCTCCGTACTCACCTGCGAGTGCCGCCGCGGAGCCTGCGCGCGTTGCTACGGACGCAACCTGGCCACCGGCCGCACCGTCGAGATGGGCGAAGCGGTCGGCGTCATCGCCGCGCAGTCCATCGGCGAGCCGGGCACGCAGCTCACCATGCGCACGTTCCACATCGGCGGAACCGCCACGCGCGTCACCGAACAATCCAAGCTCGAGGCGCGCAACGCCGGCTTCGTCCGCTTCATCGACCTCAACGTCGTTCGCGGGCGCGGCGAGCACCTGATTTCCATGAACCGCAGCGGCTTGATCGCCATCGTCGACGAAAAGGGCCGCGAAAAAGAGCGCTACCACGTGGTCTACGGCGCACGGCTCAAGGTCGAGGAAAATCAACCCGTCAAGCTCGGCGAATTGTTGGCCGAATGGGATCCCTATACGTTCTCGATCCTGACCGAATCCGGAGGCACCATTCAGTTCAAGGACCTCCAGCCCGGCATCACCATCGAGGAGCAGGTCGACGAAGTCACCGGACTATCGCAGCTGGTCGTCACGCTGCCGCCGGGCGATGAAAAACACGCGCCCACGATTCTGGTCCGCGACTCCGCCGGCCGCACGCGCAAAAAATACCTGATGCCTTCGCGCGCCCACTTGATGGTGCAGGATGGCGACGAAGTGCAACCGGGAGACGTGCTGGCGAAAATCCCGCGCGAAACCACCAAGACCAAGGACATCACCGGAGGACTTCCGCGCGTCGTGGAACTGTTCGAGACGCGCAAGCCCCGCGATCCGGCCGTCATCAGCGAAATCGACGGCGTCGTGAAATACGGCGAAATCAGCAAGGGCCTTCGCAAAATCTACGTCGAAAGCGAAGACGGAAAAACGCAGAAGGAATACTCCATCATCCGCGGCGTGCACATCAACGTGCAGGAAGGCGAGCACGTAAAGGCGGGCGAACCCTTGATCGATGGGCCCCTCAACCCGCACGACTTGTTGGCCGTGCTCGGCGAAAAATACACGCAGGCGTACCTGGTCAATTCCATCCAGGAGGTCTACCGCCTGCAGGGCGTCAACATCAACGACAAGCACATCGAAACCATTGTTCGCCAGATGATGCGCTGGGTGAAGGTCGAGGATGTGGGCGACACCGCGTTCCTGCTCGAGGAGCAAGTGGACAAGTTCCGCTTCCGCGAGGAAAACGACCGCATCATCGCCGAAGGCGGCCGCCCCGCAACGGGCCGTCCGTTACTGCTCGGCATCACCAAGGCGTCGCTCTCCACCGATTCGTTCATCTCGGCGGCGAGCTTCCAGGAGACCACGCGCGTCCTAACCGAAGCCGCAGTCGCCGGCAAGGTGGACTACCTGCGCGGCCTGAAGGAAAACGTAATCATGGGCCGCCTGATCCCGGCCGGCACCGGCCTCGAACGCTACCGCAACATCGAACTGCTGACCGAAGTGCCTCCTCCGCCCCCGATGGAGGAGATCATGCCCCCTGCCGAGCTCTCGGCCGAAGAAGCCGCGGCGCTCGACTTCCTGCGCAAGGATGCGGATGCGCTGGCGGAGGGGTCGGATTAGATCGAGCATCAGTCAATTCACAATTGGAATAAGAACAAAGGGCGGCCCGAGATTTGGGCCGCCCTTTTGATTGTTGCGTTGAATTTCATTCGATTCGTAAGCACAATTTCCGTGCCGACTCGACCAATTTCGGAACGGGCAGTTGACTTCGGACGCTTGTCGACTAGCCAGTAGTGATTCAGTTTGAAAATGCGTTCTCACCCGAAGGTTAGGTTTCTTATGGAACTTTCTACTGTCTCGCAACCCCTACTTTAATTGTCCTTCCGGACAGGTGCTTTTCTGGCACAGTGCAATCTAGAGTGAGGGTATGGAATGGTTCGCACAAGGATTTCTCATATTGGCCGTTGGATGGGTAGCAGAGGCTGCGTGGCCAATTGTCTGCAACGAAATTGGACCACTTTTTGATCGCAAACCGTTAACACCGATTTACTTGCTAAACCGCCGTTTCCGCACCGGATTTCGAAGTGGCCGTAAGCAGCCCGATCCGAACCCACTAAAGCATCGCGCATCGGACGATATCTGCCCGTGGCCCCACCTACTGGGTTAATAGCAGTCTGTCAATTCAGAATTTCCGAGATTCCACTCTTAGATTCCCTATTCTCCAGGCCGAACAATTTTAATGTAAGGAATTTTGACACCCAAAGACCGAGCCTGTCGAAGCGTCGTGAATTGAGTCGGTTGTACTCCATTGGGAACATTGAATAGCGCTATTTCGGTGCCAGTTGGATGCATCTGTTTATAATATTCCAAGAAGTATGGCTGGTAAGAAGAACGCATAGCGATCACGCCGTCTTTTATGTCATATAAATTGCTAACTTGAATATAGGGGGCATCAAGGATATCTTCTTTTCCATCGTAAATGAAACATCCTATGGCCAGTTTATAACCAGATTGGCGATTCAGAAGGAGTTTTCCATTTACGTTCATGTCGCAAGCGCCCGTAGTATCCTGCCCCCATCCAAGAACGAGATCAGCGTTTGACCCGTCAAACTCAGGTATGTCGGATGCCGAGTTGCGACCATAATATCCAACCGCAACGCCTACCCAAGTAAGCAGCATTAATATCGCCATAATAATCATGGGCCAATACCGATGAAATATAACCCTTTCGGATATCGGATCCTTGAGATATCGCCACGCGCACCCGAACATGCCAGCAAAACCAATGGCGATCATCGCCATTCCGAAAAGGATATGTTGTTCGAAAACCACAAATGTCCCGGTCCCAAAGATTGTTATGAAGAACCAGAACAGCATCTCTCTAAGGTCCATGCGAAACAGGCTACACTAATCTGGTCACCACCTGCATCCTGAAAACTTGGATTACCCTCCTAATTTTTCTTATAGGTCCCGCGTTTCTTGCCGGGTGCGCCAGCCTTCTTGGTTGACCGTAGTCGGATGCCCCCGCGCCGACTCGGTTTTTGAATTTTCGGGTGCCGCACCCTTGCGGATTTCAAGGGTGCGGGTTTTCGCTCTGGCCTGCCGATTCATTCCACCGATCGATCCCGATCAAACCTACGTCTCCCGTCGCGTAATGCGACCAGCTACTCCAGGGCCAATCCTTTGGATGCGTCACCAAATTTCTGTTTACGGGATTCAAATGCATATAGTGCAGCTTCTCTGTCAATTTATTCCCGGTCCACACATTGAAGTCGTAAAAACGCCGCATCCAGAAATGTGATTCTGCAATAGCATTGCCGTCCGCATACTGTGCAAGCAATGTCCTCGAAACACGCTGTTTCATTACCTGCAAAACGACGGAAAGATTGCTTGTCGCGGGCTCACTGAGGAGAAGATGGACGTGTTCCGGCATGACGACGTACCCAATCAGGCGGAACGAATACCGGATTCGGACTTCCCCCAGAATGCGTACAAAGAAATCGCGCGCCGGAGGCGTTCCGAGCAGGGGGCGGCGTCCGTAACAACTGAAGGTGATGAAGTGGAGATCGCCTTGTCCGTAGCGGCGCTCAAGAGGATTGCGCATTTTGGAAAAAACCGCACCCTTGAAAAACGCAAGAGTGCGGCACCCAAACCTAACTTACGCCAACATCTACGCGGGAGCCCCGTCCTTGACACTTTTCAAAGGCGGATCCTCGTCTCAATTTCGAATACATACTACCGCGCCGCCCGAATTGCCTCACGGAATTATGCGCGCTGCATACTCCCGTACAGCGCCCTTCAAGACGATTCTGACACCCAGGCCGACTCATCGAGCGGGCGAACCTGATTTTTAACGGTTACCTCTTTTTGGTTTCGCACCACCCGCAAATCATATTCCGACTGCAGATTAAGCCAAAAATCCGGCGTGGTCCGGAAGAAACGTCCAAGCCGCAGCGCCATTTCCGGGGAAATGCCCCGCTCTTCGTGGACGATGTCGTAGACGGTCGGCGCAGGGACGTGCAGTGCCAGGGCCAACTTGTTGGCGTTCAAGCGGAGCGGCACCAGGAACTCTTCTCGAAGGATTTCTCCCGGGTGAATTGGCTTCAGTTTACGCATGGGTTTCCTGAATTTTCTGGAGCAGCATGGAGTTTACCTTCATTGCGATCTCGAAGACCTAGCGCAAGGTCAGGTGAACTCCGAAAATCTGTGCCGGAAACTCTAGGGCGCTCCTTGGCGCGCCGATCGGGGAAGCTTGAGCGCCTTACGGACACGCCCGAACACGTTCCCCTTCGCGACTCCACTGGCGTCGCCCGTGTCAATGGCCATCCGCAGTGCGGTCAGCTTCGCCTCGCGCTCTCTGGTTCGATGGAAGTTTCGCGGATTCATGGCGATGCCCTCCCTGAAGGTACGCCTTTTCAAACAAGTTTGACACGATAGACAAACGTTGCCAACAGCCTACCGAAGACTGCCATGATCTGGACGACGAAAACGTGCCACCCATGACCAGCTTGGCGCGCATCGGCCAAGCTTACTTGTCGAATGCAAACAAAACGAAGAGTTTACCTGCTGACCCAAACCGGCGGGCTGGGATTTTACGAGTCACAAGTCACCAGTCACCGTTCACGCCCCCCCTCCTGTTATCCACTTCGCTAAGACCCCCCTCCGCTTCCGTTGCCCCGGCCCCGGAATGCCCCCATACTTTTTGGGCAAGCCTGAACTTCAGACGCTCCATTCGCCCGGGAGGGCCGTACCTTCTCCAAATTGCCGATGGCTAACAAGTTCACTCCGCGCATGGATCCTTCCTCCGAATCGGCTGCCACTCC
>JAIQFG010000045.1 GCA_020073375.1 Terriglobia bacterium
CTTCCTCCGAAATCGCGTCGCTCATGTGCTGCGCGTCCGTATTCGGCCGCGGAGAATACTGAAACGCGTACACCCCGTCATACTGCGCAATGTCCAGCAGCGAAATCGTCTCTTCCAAATCGCGTTCGGTCTCCCCCGGAAATCCCACAATAATGTCGGACGTGAGACTGATCTCCCGCCGCGCCCCGCGAATCATCGCGATCTTTTCCAGATACTCCTCCCGCGTATACGTCCGCCGCATCTCGCGCAAAATCCGCGTCGACCCCGACTGCACCGGCAAATGCACGTGATCGCACAGCTCCGGCACCGCGTCCAGCGCGTCCACAATGTCCTGCCCGAAATCCCGCGGATGCGAAGTCGTGAACCGCACGCGCCGGATCCCCTCGACGCCCGCCACCGCCGCCAGCAATTCCGCAAAACTCATTCTCCGCGCCGCCGGATCCCGATACGAATTCACCGTCTGCCCCAGCAGTTGAATCTCCGAATACCCCGCATCCGACAGCCTGCGCACTTCCTCCAAAATCGACCCGCTCGCGCGGCTTCGTTCCGGCCCCCTCGTGAACGGCACCACGCAATACGAACATGACTTGTCGCACCCTTCGATAATCGTCAGGTAAGCGCGAAACGGATTGTCACGCCGCGTAATTTCCGTCTCGAATGTTTCCTCGGTATGTTTATCCAGCCCCATCACCCGCCGGTTCCCGCCCTCGATCTGCGCAATCAATTCCGGCAGCTTGCTGTACGAAGCCGATCCGCACACCAGGCTCACCCACGGCGCGCGCTCGAAAATTTCCTCGCCCTCCTGCTGCGCCACGCACCCCAGCACGCCGATAATTTTATTGTGGTCCGGATGTTTGCGATACGTCCCCAGCCGCGAAAAAACCTTCTGCGCCGCCTTCTCCCGAATACTGCAAGTGTTGTAAAGCACCAGCTTCGCCGCGTCCACGCTCCCGGCCTGCCGGTATCCCCGCCCCAGCAGCACCCCCGCAACTTTCTCCGAGTCGTGATCGTTCATCTGGCACCCAAACGTCTCGATATAAAACGTCCGCGGATCAACCGCCCCAGACGCAATCGCAGGCCCCGCACTCACACCCGTCCGCACCCCCGGCTCCGCACCCTCGCCCGTCAACTCCCCCACCCGAATATCAAACGCTTCACTCATCGATCCCAATCCAAATAGTAACACATGAGGTTTCCACCCGGAGCCCACCCCCCCTCGCGTTGTTTGTTCCCTGCCTCCTTGCTTCCCTGCCTCGTGCCTCCCTGCCCCCCCCCGATATATCGCAACACGATGTGTTATACTCCCCGCGCACAATCAAGCACCACCGCGCCCGTAATCGTTTGACCCCATTTTGCCCCTGTGCTAGCGTCCTTACGGGGGAGTTCGATCGAGCTTTTTCTGAGGGGGCGACAATTCCACTACTTGGGACTTGGCTTTTCCAAAGCCAGCTGACCACGCTGCTGCAGCAAACCGGTTGGATCGCGCGCATCGTTCTTGCCATGCTGCTGCTGTTTTCCCTGTTTTCCTGGGCGCTGATTCTTCAAAAGCTTTCCATGTTCTCGCGCATGAATCGCCAGACCGCACTCTTCCTGCGCATCTTCCGCTCCAACCGAATTCTCCCCGACCCGCGCCAGATGGGCACCGGCGGCTCTCCCCTGGAACCCGTCTACAATGCCGGCTACCGTGAAATCGAAAGCCAGACGCGCACCGGCACTCCCATGGGCCGCGTCACCAGCCTGAATTCCGTGACCGTCAGCATGCAGCTCGCCGCCGGCGAAGAAGTCCGCAAAGCCGAAAAATTCATGCCCTGGCTCGCCACCACCGGCTCGGTCACTCCTTTCATCGGCCTGTTCGGCACCGTCTGGGGCGTCATGGACGCCTTCACCGGTCTGGGCGCCGCCGGCTCCGCCAGCCTGCGCGCCGTCGCCCCCGGCATCGCCGAAGCCCTGATCACCACCGCGGCCGGACTGTTCACCGCCGTCCCCGCCGTAATCGCCTACAACCATTTCCTGCACGACATAAAAGACCTGGCCACGCGCCTGGACAGCTTCACGTTGGAAGTCTCCGCGCTGGTGGAAAAACTGTATCCGGGGAATAGAGGATAAGCGAAACGAAGAGAGCTTTTACACAGAGAACACAGAGAGCGCAGAGAAAAGATGAGAAGAACAAACGCAAACGAACCCAAAAAAGATTCCGCCTTTTTCTCTTTTCCGTCTCTGTGCCCACTGTGTTCTCTGTGTTAAAGCCTTAGCTTTAGAATTTCGGAACGGAGCGAAACCCGGAAGACCACGCGACCATGCCACAACTCTCCCGCCAAACCGGCACCTCTCTCGCGGACATCAACATCGTCCCCTTCGTTGACGTCATGCTCGTCCTCCTGGTCATCTTCATGATCACAGCGCCCATCCTGCAATCCGGCATCGAAGTCGACGTCCCGAAAACGAAAACGGTCAAGGAAATCGCCGAATCCCGCATTGTCGTTTCCATCGACCGCGCCCAGCGCATCTACATCGGCGAGGACGCCGTCAACATTCACGAACTTGGCAACAAAGTTCACTCCCAGATCCACAATCCCCAGGGCGACACCGTCTACCTGCGCTGCGACAAGACCGTTCCCTTCGGTTCCTTCGCCCTGGTCGTAGACACTTTGCGCCAATCCGGCATCTCAAACATCAGCGTCGTCACCGAACCTTTGGACGACACGCCCCACTGACGCCATGTCCTATGCCCCCGCACATCCCGGCGCTGACAACCTGAGGAAACCGTTCCTCTGGTCCGTCCTTCTCCATGCGCTCCTGTTCACTTCCATGATTTTTTCCGCGGTCTTCAACCGCAGCGGCGACACCTGGGGCGGCCCCGGCGGCGGCAATTCCGTAGCCGTGGGCCTGGTCGGCAGCCTCCCCGGCGTAAATCTCCCGCGCCCCGAAGCCGTCACCCAAAGCCGCGTCGTCGACACCAGCAAAGGCCTATACAAATCCGAGCCTCCGCCCAAGCCCGCGCCCGAGCCGCCCGACGTAAAAAAGCTTCCTGAATTCACAAAAGAAAAAGCGCCCCATTACGTCACGCGCCCGTCGAAAATCCTGGAAGATCAGACGCCCCCTCCCACCAACGCCGTCCCCTACGGCGGAGGCGGCGCACCGGCCATGCCCTATTCCTCGACCTTCACCATGAACGGCCCCACGCAAGGCGGCATGGGTTTTTCCGGCCCCGGCGGCGGCGATTTCAGCGGAAAATTTCCCAGCTACGTGGACGGCGTGCGCAACCGGATCAGCACCAATTGGCTGCAATCCACGGTCGATCCCTCCGTCCGCTGGGCCCCGCGCGCGCAATTTTCTTTTCAAGTCCTGCGCGACGGCACTGTCGCCAACGTTCAAATGACTCAGTCCAGCGGCAACCGCTCGGTCGATAATTCCGCCCTGCGCGCCATCCTGAGTTCCAGCCCGATGTCCCCGCTCCCCTCGGGCTACGCAGGCAACAGCGTCACCGTGGAATTCTGGTTCGAGTTTCGGAGGTAATTTTTCAGCCGATGATCATATTTTCTTCATCTCCGCGCAAGAGTAAGATCACGAATGGCCCATCCCGCGCGTCCAAATGGGGGCCGATGAAAAAAAACGTATCCAGCATTTATCAGTGTTTATCTGTGTTCATCTGCGGATTCGCATTTATCTTTTTCTCGACACCGGCCGCCGCCCAGGATTGGTTCCGCACCGGTACCGGCCTGGGCGTTTCCAAGGCCCGCGTCGGAGTCGCCGATTTCGCTCCCAAGTCCACCCCCGCGCAGCCCCTGGCAGTTGAATTTGCCGACGTCGTCCGCAACGACCTCGACTTCAGCGGCATCCTCGACCTGGTCAGCAAAAGCTACAATCCCCTGCAGACGCCCGGCACTCCGGCTGAAGTCGATTTCAAGGCATGGTCTGACGCTCCGGCATCGGCGCAGCTTCTCGCTTTCGGCGCCGTCTCCGCCGACGCCAACTCGCTGGAAATTTCCGCCTGGCTCAACGACGTGCGTAACGCCTCTCTTCCCCCAGTCATCGGAAAGGTATATCGCGGCGCTCCCACCGACGTTCAGGTGCGTGCCTTCGCCCACCAGTTTGCGGACGAAATCATCGGCAAGCTTTCCGGCGGCCTGCCGGGCATTGCCGCGACGCAGATAGCGTTTGTCAGCAATCGCACCGGCAACAAGGAAATCTGGACCATGGATTACGACGGCGAAAACCAGCACCCGCTCACGCAGCTGCACACCATCGCGCTCACGCCGCGCTGGTCACCCGACGCTTCGCGCATCGCCTTCACCTGCTACGCTCAGCCCAATAGCGGCAGCGTTCTCACCGCCCAGATCTGTATCTACTCCGCCGCCTCCAACCGTCTTATCTCCTGGCCCCGTTTTCAGGGTACCAATTCCTCCCCCGCATGGTCCCCGGACGGTTCGCAACTCATGTTCATGTCCAGCATGTACGGCAATCCCGAGTTATTCATCACCGATGCCTCCGGCGCGCGCCCCAAACGCCTCACTTATTCCAACGGAGCGAACACTTCGCCCACATTTAATCCCAAGACCGGCCAGCAGGTCGCCTTCGTCAGCGATCGCGGCGGCATTCCGCAGCTCTATACCATGAATGCCGACGGCACCAGCCAGGCCAAAGTCGATTTGGCCGATAAGGGCTACGTCATCGATCCCGCGTGGTCCCCCAACGGCCAGTTGCTCGCCTTCAGCTGGCGCCGCCCCAACGGAAATTACGATCTCTACATCATGGAAATTGTCACGCACCAGCTCGTGGAGCTGACCCGCGATGCCGGCCGAAACGAACGCCCGAGCTGGGCCCCTGATGGCCGTCATATCGTCTTTGAATCCACACGCACCGGCACGCGTCAGATTTGGTCCATGCTCGCGGACGGAACCTCCGCCCACCAGCTGACCAAGCAGGGACAAAATGAATCTCCCAACTGGTCGCCGAAATAATAGGGTGTTTTGGCCGCTCCAGTCAGGAGACTTGATTTGTAGCAGTGAGCGCTCCAATGAAACTTTACTTGCGACATCTTCTTATCTGCTCAAAGGAGGAATGAAGAACGATGTGGAACCGTACGCACGCCAGGGCACTGTTCGCTACTTTGATCGCTTTCACCGCTCTGGGCGCGGCTTGCAACAAAAAGCCGGTCCCAGCGCCAGCCCCAACCCCACCTCCTGCGGCTGAACCCCCGGCTCGACCGACGGTCAACCTGCAGGCATCGCCAACATTCATCCAGCGAGGCCAGTCCACAACCTTGACCTGGTCCTCGACCAACGCCACATCGCTCACGCTGTCGCCCGGCATCGGACAGGTTGCCGCCGAGGGCACGCAATCCTTGTCCCCGACCGACGCGACTACCTACACCATCACCGCCACCGGTCCCGGTGGTTCGGCCGACGCCAGCGTCCGCGTTTCCGTCACCGTTCCCCCGCCCCCGGCTCCCGCCGTTCATCAACCGACCTTGCAGGAGCTGTTCGACAAGGAAGTCAAGGACGCCTACTTTGACTACGACAAGGCCGACATCCGCTCCGACGCCCGCGACGCCCTTTCCGCCACCGCTCAATTCCTGCGCTCCTATCCGCAAATGAAAATCGTCGTCGAAGGCCATTGCGACGAGCGCGGCTCCACCGAATACAACCTCGCCCTGGGCGACCGCCGCGCCGCGGCAGCCAAGCAGTTCCTGGTCTCCCTCGGCATCCCCGCCGACCGCCTCGAAACGGTCAGCTACGGAAAAGAGCGCCCGTTCTGCAGCGCTTCCACCGAGGAGTGCTACCAGCAAAACCGCCGCGCCCATTTCGTTATGGGCAAGTAGTCGGCAAACAGGCTGTCGGTCAGGAGCGTGTGCGGCAACTTCGCAATCTTTGTGGGTCGTGGCTTTAGCCACGACTTCCACCGCGCGAGATAATTGCGGCTTTAGCCGCTGGCGCGCTCGGTCGCGAGTTACCGCACATCCTCCAGGGCCGATCGACAAATTATCTGCTCGTACTCGGGTAGCTCGAACGCATCAATCCGCCGCCAACAGTTGGCCGCACCGCGGGATTGAACTACAATACGGGAAGTCACCTTATAAATGTGTTTTGTGCGTCGCGGCTTCAGCCTCGACATGAGAACACGGGAAAAAATCGGGCTTCAGCCCCTGGCTGGGCCTCAAGTTTCAACGCCGGATCATTTGTGAGATGATTTGGTTCTAGTTGCGAGGCCCCCAGCCCTCGCCGACAATTATTTCCGGCCGCCGAGGCCGCTTCGGGCGCGCAGCCCGCTGTACAAGCTGTACAAGGAGGATCACGTTGCGAACGCGATGGGTTTTATTTTTCGGTGCATCCATGTTCGCCGGCGCCTTGGGCGGCGCCCTGTTGGGCCCCGCGCCCGCCGGCGCCGTGGCCCGCGAAATCATCGAACTTCAGACCGGCGTCAACCAGATCATCCAGGGCCAGCAGGCCATGCAAACCGCCATCACGCAAAACGCCGCCGTGCAGCAAACTTTAATCCAGCAATCGCTCGACGCCGTCAGCAAGCTCAACGTCTCCATGTCCGCCGTCCAGAAAAATACGCAGGACTTTTCCGCCGCTTCCGGCGCCCGCCTGGACACCATGGGCACCCAAGTCCAGGGCCTGTCCGACAACGTCGCCGACCTGCAGGCCCGCCTCGGCAAGCTCGATCAGAAACTGACCGACATGCAAAACACGTTGCAAAGCGTTGACTCCAAGCTGGCCTCTCCCGCTCCCGGTCCTTCCGCCCCTTCGCCCGCCACCATGGCCCCCTCCGGCGGCCCAACTCCCGGGCCGAGCGCGTCCATGCCCTCGCCGTCCGCTCCCATGTCTTCCGCCGCGCCTCCGGCGTCAGCCGATGTCCTCTACTCCAACGGCCTGCGCGACATCAACGGCAAGCACTACGATCTGGCCACCCAGGAATTCCAGGATTACATGAAATTCTACGGCGACACCGACCTCGCCTCCAACGCGCAGTTCTACCTCGGTGAAATCGCCTACATGCAAAGCCAGTACCAGGTGGCCCTGGACTATTACAACAAAGTCGTCGAAAAATATCCCCGAAGTTTCAAAACCGCCTCCGCCCGCATGAGAAAAGGCTTCTGCCTTGCCGAGCTAGGCCAAAAAACCGCCGCCGTCCGCGAACTCCGCGCCGTCGTCCACAACTATCCCGGCACCGAGGAAGCCAGGCGCAGCGCCGCAAAGCTAAAAGAAATGGGCGCAACCGCCGGCTAGCAATTTCAAATTTAGAATTTGAAATCTCCATTTTCAAATCTCCAATGTGAAATCTCAAATTTGAAATTTAAAATCTCAAATTCCTTGTTTTTCTCTGTGCCCTCTGTGTTCTCCCCTCAGCGTCCTCTGTGTTAAGCTTTTTCCCGAACAACCCTGCAACGCAGAAAACACGGAGCACCCAAAGTTCCCGGAGAATTCCCGCGTCACGCTTCACTCCCTTCGCCACATCCAACCGATTTTCCCGCGTAAATTTGCGCCGTGAGTGACGCCGTGTTATCTTCCTCTATCACTGGAGAAAACTTATGTCCGTAAATAGAGTCATTCTAGTTGGGCGATTGGGCAAGGATCCGGAGACTCGGTACACGGGCGGCGGGCAAGCTGTCTGCCACTTTTCGCTCGCGACGGACGAGACTTTCAAGGACCGATCCGGCGAACGCCAAAAACGCACCGAGTGGCATAGGATCACGGTGTGGGGTAAGCAGGCGGAGATCGCCCAGCAGTATCTGAAAAAGGGCTCCCAAATCTATTTGGAAGGCAGCATCCGAACCAACGAATATACCGATAAGGAAGGACAAAAGAAAACCAGCTACGAGATCAACTGCAGCAATTTCCGCATGCTCGGTTCCCGCTCGGACTCGATGGCTGCAGGCAGCGGCGCATCCCGCCCCATGTCCGCCCCGTCGGGAAATTCCGGCGGAGATTACGATCAGGAAGCCCCCGCGCGCTCCATGGACGACCAGGCCGGCCCCGAAGTAACCGACGAAGACATCCCGTTCTAACCAGTAGGACAGGCTTCAGCCTGTCGCTTTTCACTTTAGGTTTGCACCTCGGCCCGAAAAATTGAAACGTTTCCCACTCACACCGCAGCATGCAACTTAATTCCAACTGCGCCGCCCCCAGGTAGCACAGGCATTCTTGCCTGTGTGCTTTTCAAAATCGCAACCGAATCGTTGATTTCCCAATCTTCACAAACATGCATCGCAGTGCAAACGGCGCTGTGATGCATGTTACTCATACCGCAGCGCCTCAATCGGATCCAGTTGCGCCGCCTTATGCGCCGGGTAATACCCGAAAATTACCCCCACCAGCGTCGAAAAAATCACCGCTGCAACCACCGCCTTCCCCGATATCAGCGTCGGCCACTGCAGCAAATTCGCGATCAGCATCGACCCAATCAGCCCTAATATGATTCCTATCGCCCCTCCCATCATGCTCAGCGTCACCGCCTCCACCAGAAACTGCATGCGCACATCCTTCTCCGTCGCCCCCACTGCCATGCGCACCCCGATTTCCCGCGTCCTTTCCGTCACCGACACCAGCATGATGTTCATGATCCCGATTCCGCCCACCACCAGCGACACCGACGCAATCCCCCCCAGCAGCATCGTCATCGTTGACTGCGTCTGGTTCTGCAGGTCCGCGATATCCGCCTGCGTGCGGATCATGAAATCGTCGTCGCTCCCCGCGCGAATCCGGTGCCGCTCGCGCAATAAACTCGTAATCGGCGCCACCGCCGCCACCGACGCTTCCTGCGACACCGCCGACGCCGCGATAAACTGCAGCCAGGTAATCCCCGAAATCTTCCGCTGCACCGTCGTATACGGCGCGAAAATCACGTCGTCCTGATCCTGCCCGTTCACGTTCTGCCCCTTCGATTCCAGCACCCCGTCCACGCGAAACGGCAGATTCCCGATGCGCATCGTCTTCCCGATCGGATCGTCGGTCCCAAATAAAATTCTCGCCACCGTCGTCCCGATCACGCACACATTGGCCGCCAGGTCCACCTCTTCATTGCTGAATACAGACCCCGCCTGCACCGGCCACGTCCGGATATCGAAATAATTCGGCGTCGTCCCCGTAATCGCTGTGTTCCAGTTCTGGTCGCCGTACACCACCTGCTGCCGGCTCGTCAACGCCGGCGCGGCCTGCTTGATCAACGGAATTTCCGCAAGGATCGCGTTCATGTCGTCCACCGTCAGCGTTTTCACCCCGCCGTATCCCTGCCTTACTCCGCCCGCCCGGTTGCTCCCCGCCGCGATGAACACGGCGTTGGTCCCCATCGCTTGAATCCCCTGCTGCACAATGTACTGCGCCCCCTGCCCGATGCTCACCACCGCAATCACCGCCCCCACGCCAATCACAATCCCCAGCATGGTCAGCGCCGACCGCATCTTGTTCCGGGCCAGCGCCCGCAGCGCCAGCCGAAATGTATTCATGAAATCCATGTTTTTTCACCGCCATTCCATTCACAAAACCGCTAACCGAATCCTTGTAGGGCACGGCTTCAGCCGTGCCAAACCCTCGCTAACTTAAGCCGGCTTCAGCCGCTGGCGCATTTGAATCGGGTTCACCCCGCACCCGTCCCCGCCCCGCCCGCCGCGCCCGCATCCTCGGCCGCCTCTTCCTCCGCCGTCGGCATCGCCTTCAACACCTCCCGCGCATTCAGCCGCTCTTCCACCAGCCTGTCCCTTTTCAATTTTCCGTCGCGAAATTCCAGATTCCGCTTGGTAAACTGCGCGATGTCCGGCTCGTGCGTCACCAGCACGATCGTCAGCCCCTGCTCCTCATTCAGCGTCTGCAGAATTTCCATGATCTCAATCGACGTTCGGCTGTCCAGATTCCCCGTCGGCTCGTCCGCCAGCAGAATCGCCGGCTGGTTCACCAATCCCCGCGCGATCGCCACGCGCTGTTGTTGCCCGCCCGATAGCTGCGACGGGTGATGCCCCGCCCGGTCGGCCAGCCCCACGCGCCTCAGCGACTCCATCGCCCGCCTCGTCCGCTCTTCCGGTTTGATCCCTGCGTACACCGTCGGCAATTCCACGTTCTCCAGCGCCGACGTCCGCGAAAGCAAATTAAATTGCTGAAACACGAATCCCAATTTCTTGTTCCGGATCCGCGCCAGCTCGTCCTTGGACATCCCCGAAACATCCACGCCATCCAGAAAATATCGCCCCTTGGTCGGCCGGTCCAGGCACCCCAGAATATTCATGACCGTCGATTTCCCCGACCCCGACGGCCCCATCACCGCCACAAATTCCCCCGCCATCACCTCCAGCGAAACCCCGCGCAGCGCCTGCACCTGAATCTCTCCCAGGTCGTACGTCTTGTATACGTTCTCCAGCCGAATCACCGGCTCGCCCTTGCCCCCCGTTCGCTCCATCTCCGCCGCCGGTAATATTTGTTCGGCCATGTTCATCATCGCCCGGAAACATCAAGCCCGATCCCAGCATAAAAAATTAATCCAAGCCTGACAATTCTGCTTTGTGGCTCGCGGCTTCGCCCGCGACATCAAGCCTCAAAAAAAAATCTGGGCTTTAGAGTCTGTGTGAGAACTCACAATTCCTTGTGGGTCGTGGCTTCAGCCACGACATAAAGGAAGCAAAATCAGTGCGGCTTCAGCCGCTGGCGGCGCGAAAGTGGAGTTCTCACACAGACTCTTTAGCCCTTGGCTCGCGCCTCACGCCCCACTCGCAAACATCCACTCCTAGAACCTCCGCGGCGTCCCCGCAGCCGGCCCCGCGGGCCCCGCCACCGGATTCGCAATTTTCGCCGTAGTCGCTTTCGTCACCGACTGCCCAATCACCAAATCGTCCGACGGCTGCAAATTCCCCTTAGTCATGGCCGTAAATGTAAAGTCAGTCACCCCGATCCCCACCTGCACCGGCTCCAGTGATTTGTCCGGCAGCAGTTTCCACACAATGGCCGAATCCTCGTGCTGGCTGTTCGCGCCTGCAGCCCCGGCACGCCCGCCACGCCCGCCGCTCCCTCCACTGCCGCCAGCCCCGCCACCGTTGCCCCCATTCCCGCTCGGTCGCCGCCCTGCTCCCCCTCCGCCCTGCTTGCCTTGACCGCCTCCGCCGCCAGCGCCTCCGGCAGGAGCCGCCGCGCTTTCAGCCCTGCCCGCCGCTCCCGCCCCTCCCGCTTGCCCTGCCGCAGCCCCGCCCGCAGGAGCGCTCGCCGCCGCCATCCGCCCCGCAGCCGTCGCTCCGCCCGAAGCAATCCCGTATTTCGCATACAGCTTCTGCCGTTCGCTATCGGTCATATCCGGCTTGAACCGCAACGCCCCGTTTGGAATCTTCACCACGTTGTTCGCCCACGCCACCGGAATCGAAACGTACGCCGTCATTCCCGGAAACAACCGCACGTCCGGATTATCGAACTCCACGGTCGTGTTGTACGTCACCACATTCTGAATCGTCGCCGCGTTCATGCGCACCTGCTGGACGTGCCCGTAAAATGTTTCCCGCGGAAACGTATCCACCCGAAACGTCGCCTGTGCCCCCACCTGAATCCGCCCCACGTCCGCCTCGTCCGTGTTCGTGTACACCAGCATGTGCGTCAAGTCCTGCCCGATGCTGAACAAATTCGGCGCCTGCAAACTGGCCGCCACCGGCTGCCCCACGTTCACCGTACGGTTGATCACCGTGCCGTCAATCGGCGCCCGGATCGTGCAATAACTCAGTTGCAGCCTGGCCGACGCCACCGCCGCCTTCTTCATCAGCAGTTGCGCCTTGGATTGGTCGCGCTGCGCGATGGTTGCCGCCAGTTGCGCCTCGGACTGTTTTTCCTGCGCCTGCGCGGCATGTTCGCTGGCCACGGCCGTGTCATAGTTTGCCTGCGCATCGTCCTTCTGCTGCGCGGAGAATACGCCCTGCTCCGTCAGTGATTTTATTCGCGTCAGTTGCGTTTCCATATCCACGGTTCCCGCGTGCGCCTTGGCCACATTGGCCTTCATCGTTCCCACATTGGCGCGAGATGTCTCAATCTGCGCCTCCAGATTCGCCACGTTGGCCACCGCGTTCTGGTAATCCGCCTGAGCCTGATTCAGCTGGTTCTGGAACGGCACCGGATCGATCTCCGCCAGGATGTCGCCTTTCTTCACCCTGGAGTTGAAATCCACGTTGATAGCCACCACATTACCCGATACCACCGACCCCACCGGCACCGTATTCACCGGATTAATCGTTCCGGTGGCCTGCACCACCTGCGAAATGTCTCCCTGCTCCACCTTGGCCGTGAAGTAATTCGCCGTGGTCCGCCCGCCCACCGTCACAAATCCCGCGTACAGCAGCAGCACCACCGGCGGAGCCACCAGCAGCGCGCGCTGCATCATCGACCGCGCCCACATTCCCTTCAATTTTTCAGTGAGGCGTCCCATACCCTTTGTCCCCGCATTCCGCCGCGTATTCCCGGCTCACTATGAACTACGCCATGGACAACCCTGAAGTTTCATCTTTTATTCGTGGGGGACTTTCGCTCGAAGCCCTGCGAAACCGATTCGTGGCCGAATCATCGTGGCTCCAGCAAAGCAATACTACGGTTGGAGGGCCGGGCTTCAGGATGGCCGCGCTTCAGCCCGGCCGAACCGCATTTTCTTTTTTTTCGGCTTCAGCCGCTGAAGCTCTCGCCGTCGCCGCCGCGCAAATCACCGCCCCTGCTCCGCATTGCGCCGCCGCCGGTCCTCATCCATCTGCCGCAGCAAATCCTCAAACTTCGGCCGCTGCTCCGCCGTCAATGTCTCTCGAATCCGTTCCCGCCCTTCGTGCCGCACGCGCTCGTATTCCGGGTCGAACTTGTCGTGCAACTCCGCGTAGTGCGCGCGCGTATCGCTGATAATCGCTTGTATCTGTTTCTGCTGATCCGCCGTCAGATTCAGATCCCGCGTGAACATCGCCATCGTGCTCGCCGGATTGTGCGCCGTGGCCTGCGCGCGCGCCGCCTGCACCCGCGCCGATACCAAATACACTCCCACGCCACCCAGCGCGATCCCCAGCACGAACACCACCAGCACCAGCGCCACCGCCTTGCGATTTCCGTTGTTACCGTCCATTGGACCTCTCCGCCAGCGATTGCAGCACTTCCTCGTTGCTTACCGGATCCTGCGGAGGCTGCGGCAATTCGCTCGCGCTGATCTCCGTGCTGCTTGGTACCTGCGCCGCATTTCGCCCTGGCGCCAGTCCCACCAGATACGCTGACAGCGCGAACAACACCAGCGCCGCGGTCAGCGCCAGCCGCGAAGCCAGTGCCTCCAGCGGCCTCCAGAACGCCGCCGGAGATTCCGCGCGCGCCTTCTCCTCCCGAATTTTCGCCATCACTCCCGCCAGGAACGCCGGGTGCGCTTCGTCCGCCGGCTCCAGGGCTTCCCGCAATAAGTCGCCCGCCAGGCGCGAATCCTCCAGCGCCCCGCGGCACGCCTCGCACTCGCCCAGGTGGCGCTCCAGTTCACGGTCCCGCGCGCCGCCCAGATAATCCTCCAGGCGCGCTTCCATCCTTCGGCAACCCTTTGAAGATTTCGATGTGTTAAACAATTTTCTCGCTCCTTCCCTGCCGCAGACCTTCCCGCGGAGCCGGTCGCGTTTGCATTCTCTTCCGGTACGTCTCCACCAGGCGGCCTCGTGCTCGAAATAGACGCACTTTCACCGTGTTCACGTTCAGGCCCAGGACCTCCCCGATTTCTTCTACTGAAAATCCTTCCACTTCCTTCATTACCAGCATCATCTGGTCCTTCTCATCCAGCTGCCCCAGCAGCCGCTCGACCGTCTGCCGGTGCTCCACGCGCCGTGACGCGTCCTCGCGATGCTGCCCCGCTCCGAAGCTCTGCTCCGGCGCCGCATCCATCTTCCTCACCTGGTCTTCGCTCATATCCGACTCGTACACCAGCCGCCGCACTTTCTTCTTCCGCAAATAGTCCCAGCACTCGTTCACCGCGATCTTGTACAGCCACGTCCCGAACGCCGACCGCATGTCAAAGCGCCGGATCGAAAAATATGCCTTCGCGAACGCCTGCTGCGCCACGTCCTCCACGTCCTCGCTGCCCCGCAGGATCCGCCCGATCACCGCCAGCACCCGGTGCTGGTGCATCCGCACCAGGTCCTCGTATGCGTTGACCTCGCCCTTCTGCACCCGCCGGACCAGCGCCTTCTCGGCCTCCGCCGCCAATGGCTCTTTGCCCTTGCCGGCCTTCGGCCCGCGCACCAACTCTGAATTTGTGACGTTGGCCATCGTTTTCCGGTTTCAGGGCGTTTCCTGCAATTCAACATTTCCCCTTGCAGCCACTATAACATTATGAAACAATGCCGACATGATTATTGGCGATCGCCTCCGCGCACTGCGCGAGGAAAAAAAGTTTTCCCAAGGGGACATCGAAAAGCGCACCGGATTGCTCCGTTGCTATATCTCCCGCGTTGAAAACGGCCATACCGTTCCGGCCATCGAAACGCTCGAGAAAATGGCTCGCGCCCTGGAAGTCCCTCTCTATCAACTTTTCTATGACGGCGAAGAACCGCCCGAACTCCCCAACCTGCCCAAGCGCAAAAGCGCCGACGACATCGTCTGGGGAAGTTCCGGGAAAGAGGCGCGTCTACTGAACAAGTTCCGCAGGCTGATGGGTCGCATCGAAGAACCCGACCGTCGGCTCCTGCTCTACATGGCTCAGAAGATGGCCACCCGCTAATTTCAGCGGCTTCCCGATTTCCTCGGGACGGCACTTTCCGCCATACCGGCACATTGGCCCGGGCATCACCGCGAGCGCTCTGGAACCATCAGGCGATCCAACCCGGGCCATAACCACTCCGCTCCATCTCCCAACCCTCGCCCTCCCCACTTCTCTACATCTGTTTTCTCTGTCCCCTCTGCGTCTTCTGTGTTGAGCCTTTGCCTTCCCCCAACTCTACTCCCACTCAATCGTGCTCGGCGGCTTCGAGCTCACATCGTACACCACGCGGTTTATCCCCGTAACCTCATTCACAATCCGCGTCGATATCCGTTCCAGCACCTCCGCCGGCAGCCGCGTCCAGTCCGCCGTCATCGCATCCTCCGAATCCACCACCCGCACCACAATCGTGTACCCGTAACTCCGCTCGTCCCCCATCACGCCCACGCTTCTCACCGGCAGCAGCACCGCAAATGCCTGCCACACTTTCTCATACAGCCCCGCCCGCCGAATCTCCTCCACCACGATCGCGTCCGCGTCCCTCAGTGGCGCCAGCCGCTCCTCGGTCACTTCCCCCAGCAGCCGCACCGCCAGCCCCGGTCCCGGAAACGGATGCTTGGTCAGCATCTCCTCCGGCAGCCCCAGTTCCCGCCCGATCGACCGCACCTCATCCTTAAACAACTCCCGCAGCGGCTCGATCAGCGCAAACGGCAAATCCTTCGGCAGCCCGCCCACATTGTGATGCGTCTTGATCGTCTGCGAAGGCCCCCGCACCGCCACCGACTCGATCACGTCCGGATACAGCGTCCCCTGCACCAAAAACCCCGCGCGTTCCGGCCCCGTCGCCAGTTGCCGCGCCTGCTGGTCGAACACTGAAATAAATTCCGCCCCAATCCGCTTCCGCTTGTCCTCCGGCTCGGTCACGCCCTTCAGGCGATCGAGAAATTCTTTCGACGCGTCCACGCCCATCACCTTCAGCCCCATGCGGTCGCGCAGCAGTTCCAGCGTTTCGCGAAACTCATCCTTCCGCAGCAGCCCGTTATTCACAAAAATATTCGTCAGCCGGTCCCCGATCGCCCGGTGCACCAGCACCGCCGCCACCGCCGAATCCACCCCGCCGCTCAGCGCGCAAATCGCCCGTGCCCCGCCCACCTGCTTGCGGATCGCCTCCACCGTCTCGGCGATGAACGCCGCCCCGCTCCACGCCGGCTTCGCGTGGCAGATATCGAAAACAAAATTCCGCAAAATCTCCGACCCGCAATCGGTGTGCCTTACCTCGGGATGAAACTGCACTGCGTACAATTTCCGCTCCGTATCCTCCGCCGCCGATACCGCGTTCCCGGTTTCCCCCGTCACGTGAAACCCCGCCGGCAGCGCCCGCACATGATCCCCGTGGCTGTTCCAGATCCGCAGCTTGTGCGGCAGCCCCGCGAATAGCGCCGACCCGTTCTTCACCACCAGTTCCGTCCGCCCATACTCCCGCCTGTCAGCGCGCTCCACTCTCCCGCCCAGCACGTGCGTCATCCACTGCAGCCCATAGCAAATCCCCAGCACCGGCACACCCAGCCGCAGCACCCCCTCATCGCACGCCGGCGCCGCCGTGTCATACACCGAGTTCGGCCCCCCCGACAGCACCACCCCCACCGGCTCGAATTTCCGTATCTGCTCAATCGGAGCCGTGCAAGGCAAAATCGCGCTGAACACCTGCTGCTCCCGGATCCGCCGCGCAATCAGCTGCGTGTACTGCCCCCCAAAATCCAGCACCACAATCCCGCCGCGCTCGCTCATCGTCCCCTCACCGCTTCCTCCATGCCGCCTCGTAGCCTCTGCGTCGCCAAGTCACCGCGCCTGAATCGCTTCTTCTCCGAATCCCCTTCGCTCCAAAATTCCCCCGCCGCCACCAACTCTCTTCTCTTCCTCTGTGCCCTCTGCGTCCTCTGTGTTAAAGCCTTTGCCTTTGCTTTAGCTTTTGCCGTTCCCCGCCCACCTCCGCCAACGTCCTTACTTTCATCTCAAATCCCAAATTTCAAATTTGAAATTCACCACCTAGTCTCTCGTGCCACCATTCCCGGAAACCGCACACGATAGCGCAGCGCATCCGACCTCCTTGCCTCCCTGCCTCCTTGCCTCGTGCCCCCTGCCTTTCCCTTCACCCCACCACGAAATTCACCAGCTTATCCGGCACCGCAATCACTTTCGCGACCCGCACCCCCTCCAGCAATTTCGCAATCTTCGGATCGGATTTGACCCTCTCCACCAGTTCGTCCCGGTCCAGCCCGGCCTCCACCGAAACTTTCCCTTTCACACGCCCGTTAATCTGCACCACCACTTCCACCTGATCTTCCGCGGCCAACTCCGCCACAAACTCCGGCCACCCCGCCCGCGCCAGCGTTTCCCCCGTGTGCCCCAGCATTTCCCATAGCTCCTCGGCCAGATGCGGCACCATCGGCGCCATCATCTGCGTCAGCAGCTCGAACACTTTCCGCGCCTCTTCCGGCCGCATGCCATCCTCGAGCGGCTCCGCCTTGTGAATCTCATTCACCAGCTCCATCAACAACGCCACCGCGCTGTTAAAATGCCACCTCGTCTCGAAATCGTGCGTCACCCGCCGCAGCACCTGGTGCGCCTTGCGCAGCAGCGCCTTCTCCTTCGCCGACGCCTCCGCAAACTCCTGCCCCGGCACCACCACAGTTTTCGCCGTATTCATCCACTCCGCGTGCTTCGCCACCAGCTTGTGCACCCGCTGCAAAAATCGTGCGCATCCCTCGATCGCCTGCTCGCTCCACTCCAGGTCCTTTTCCGGAGGCGCCGCGAACAGCGTATACAGCCGCCCCGTGTCGCACCCGTACTTCACCGCCATGTCCTCGGCCCCCACCACGTTCCCCTTGGACTTCGACATGGCCGTGCCGCCCTTCAGCACCAGCCCCTGCGTAAACAGGCGCGTCACCGGCTCATTGTGATTCACCAGCCCCAAATCGCGCATCACCTTGCAGAAAAATCGCGTGTACAGCAGATGCAGAATCGCGTGCACGATCCCGCCGATATACTGGTCCACCGGCAGCCAGTACTTGGCCGCCGCCGGATCGAACGGCAGCTTCTCATTGTGCGCGTCCGCGTACCGGTAAAAATACCAGGACGAATCCACGAACGTATCCATGGTGTCCGTCTCGCGCTGCGCCCCCCCGCCGCACTTCGGGCATTTCACGTTCACGAATTCCGCCACGCTCGCCAGCGGCGATTGCCCCACCCCCGAAAATTTCGCCATCGCCGGCAGCACCACCGGCAAATCCGCGTCCGGCACCGGCACCATCCCGCACCCGTCGCAATAAATCACCGGGATGGGCGTCCCCCAGTACCGCTGCCGCGAAATCCCCCAGTCCTTCAGCCGGAAAATAATTTCGCCCTTCCCAAACCCGCGCGCCTCCGCGTCCGCCGTCATAATCTCGTTCGCTTTTTCCGAAGAAAATCCCGTATACGGCCCCGAATTCACCGATTTCCCATACTCCGTAAACGCGCTAGCCAGCGTCGCCGGAGTAAACGCCTCGCCCGCGCTCGGCTGTACCACAATCGGAATCGGCAACCGATACTTGGTCGCAAACTCAAAATCCCGCTCGTCATGCGCCGGCACGCACATCACCGCGCCGGTCCCGTACTCCATCAGCACAAAATTCCCCACCCAAATGGGAATCTTCTCCCCATTAAACGGGTTGATCGCGAATCGTCCGATCGAAAATCCTTCCTTCTCCGCCTTCTCGATGTCCGCCGTCTTCACCGACGCCGCCCGCAGTTTTGCCAGCGTCCCCGCGTGCTCCGTATTCGCCCCCGCCGTCCCAAGCAGCTTGTCCACCAGCGGATGATTCGGCGCCAGTATCAACGCCGACGCCCCGTAAATCGTGTCCACGCGCGTCGTAAACACTTCAATCGACGTCCCCGGCACCCCATCCACTGCAAACCGCACCCGCGTCCCGCGTGATTTCCCGATCCAGTTCCGCTGCATGGTGACCACGCGCTCGGGCCACCCCTCCTCCAGCTGCTTCAGTGTCTCCAGCAGTTCATCCGCGTACTGCGTGATCCGGAAAAACCACTGCTCGATCTCCTTCGACTCCACCGCCGTATCTTCATGCCGCCAGCAGCACCCGTTCACCACCTGCTCGTTCGCCAGCACCGTCGCGCACTTCGGGCACCAGTTCACCCGGCTCCGCTTCCGGTACGCAATCCCCTTCTCCAGCATCCGCAGAAAAAACCATTGGTTCCACTTGTAATACTCCGGCTCGCAAGTCGAAATCTCCCGCCGCCAGTCATAGCTGAACCCGAACCGCCGCATCACCCGCTTGAACGACTCGATATTCGTCAGCGTCCACTCCCGCGGATGAATCCCCCTCTGAATCGCCGCATTCTCCGCCGGCAGCCCAAACGCGTCCCACCCCATCGGATGAATCACATGAAACCCGCGCATCCTCCGGTACCGCGCAACCACGTCGCCGATGGTGTAGTTGCGCATGTGCCCCATGTGCATCGTCCCCGACGGGTACGGCAACATCTCCAGCACATAGTATTTCGGCTTGGCCGGATCCGCGTCCGCCTCAAATGCGCGCTCCGCGTTCCACCTCTCCTGCCACTTCGCCTCAACCGCCTGTGGATCGTATTCCGCCACGTCCATTCGCTCCCGCGGGAATCAACTTGCCCGCCCGAATCCTAAAAATCCCTTCGCAATCCCATTCCCAGAATTCGCCCGCACTTTCAATTCGCCATTTCAAATCTCAAATCCAAATCTGAATTCTCAAATCTCAAATCTGAAATTTAATCCTGAAAGTTCTTTCTCTGTGCCCTCTGTGTTCTCCGTGTCCTCTGTGTTAAATCTCTCTCTCCCGCCCCGAGCAATCAAACCCCAAACCCGCCCCCCACCGCACGCCTTTGCCTTTAATCTTAAATTTCAAATTCACTTCTTCGCTCTTTTCTTCCCCGTCTTGCCCCTTCCTTTTCCTTTCCGAACGGCCCCTGTCTTCCTCTGTGCCCTCTGTGTCCTCGGTGTTCTCTGTGTTAAAGCTTTTCTCTCCCCCCGCACCATCGAAAATCCCGCCTCCGCCTTAGGCGCATGTTCCTCATCCACCCCCACCAGTTCCCATAGCGCCCGCACATTCCTCCGGTCATCCCCCGCCCGATCAATCGGCGTCTCCAAAATAAACGCCCTCCCGGCAAGCGCCCCCGGCCCCAGACGCGGATGATTCAATATCCTCCCGAGCGCCTTCCTCCCAATCTTCCCAAACCCAATATTCTCGTGCCGGTCCACGCGCGATCCCAGCGCAGTCTTCGAGTCGTTCACATGCAGCACAAACACCCGCCCCAGCCCCACCGTCCGCTCCACCAAATCCAAAGTCTTCTCCAGCCCCTCTTCGCTCCCAATATCAAACCCCGCCTCAAACGTATGCGCCGTATCCAGACAAACGCCCATCGGCAAATCCGCGATCGCTTCCAAAATCCCCTGAACCTCCTCAAACCGCGATCCCACCGCCGACCCCATCCCCGAAGTATTCTCCACCAATATGCGCAGTCCTCCGAACTTCACCCCCCGCGCCGCCTGCCTCATCCCGTCCGCAATTTCCGCAATCGCCTGCCCCACCGGAGCCCCCATCGCCGCCCCCGGATGCGCCACCAGAAAATCCGCCCCCAGCGACACCGCCCTTACAATTTCATCGTGAAACGCCTGAATCGACCGCGCCCTCATCACGCGATCCGGCGAAGCCAGATTAATCAAATAATTGTCATGAATCACCAGCGGCCCGAGGCCCAACGCCGCCCGCCGCGCCCGAAACCGCGCCGCATCCGCCTCCGCAATCCGCGTCCCTCCGCGCGGCCACATCCGCGGACTAGCCGAAAATATCTGCAGCGCATTCGCGCCCAGCTTCGCCGCAATATCCAGCGACCCCGCAATATCCCCCGCAATCGAACAGTGAATCCCAATGCGGTAGCTGCCGTCCTGCCACGCAGGCGGCGTAGGAACAGGCACAGGCTCAGGCCGATATTCGTCTTCTAAATCGTAAGGGAGTTCCGCGCGGATCAATGGGTCTGCCATGCCCTCAGTAAACCATCAGGTGAGTGATAAGCAGTTCATTCTAACGGGTTACCCGCCAAGCGGCAATCACATCCACGAACTGGGAATGTCCTACTTTGCTTTCTGCTTCTAATCCATTTTGTTGTGGTCGTTACACATCACGAAATCAGAAGGTGGTGCGAACCAGAAACAGTATGTCGTTTCGTGAGGTCTACCAAAGACATCGTCGTAGGTCACTTTACCTTGGATGTATGCACGTTCTCCCCCCAATTTGAACATTTGGGTAAATTTACCTTGGTAATCAGAACCGATTTGCGAATCGCCAGGAGCTATTACATACCCACTCGGTGGTTTATCCCGAATGTACCCTTCCTGTTTTAACCTTTTCAAAATGTCGGGCGGCAGATTGGTCGGAATGGGGGGCGAGGAACTCGAATTAAAGGTGAAGTCAACTGCCGGTGGTGCCATGCCTGTCCCACCGCTAAATCCAGTAACTTCAGTTACATTAATTGCGGGTGTCTTCCCTGTATTCCTCATGAATACAGCAAAGTTTCCAGTCTTTTCTTCTACTTCTACAGTAATCCAAGCTCGCTGATCCAGCTTTGAGGCCTCAATACTGGCCTCAAGTGTCGCCTTACTCTGTCCATTGCTAGCGTCCAGAGCGTTTTGGGCGTTATCGGCAATCCTTTGGTCTTGAATAACCATATTCTCAGCGGCCTGCCTGATTTTATCGGCAGCGTCGCTCATATTAGACATTTTTTCTGCTTGCTTCTTGGCTTGTTCTGCGAGGGTATGAGTGTCTGAAGAGCTGGATTTAATTTCGTGCCATTGGAGACCTAAAAACAAGCAGGTGATAAGGTTGATCAGGACTATCACAACCGTCCATCTTAGGGTGGATCGCTCATAGCTGCCCAACTCCTTCTCAACTTTTTGGAATTCGCTAGTGGTATTTCGTTGATTTGCTTCTTGGGAGATGAATTGATTGGAAGTTTGCTTTTCTGGGACGCCGTCCCTAGGCCCATCCGGGGCTGGATTCTCACTATCCATTGCGAATTAATTGTAACTGATAGATTCATTTCAACAAATGATTATTCATTTATTAGAAATATTTGAGGTTGCACTAGAGTTGGATTTGCGCGAGGTGAATGACTGGAAACGCCCTCACGACCCAATCTGCACCAAATCCCCCCTCTTCCTCTTCGCCCCGCCCCCCGTGGAATCCCACCGCCCCGGCCGCGCCCCCCGCGCCCTCAACCGGTTCATCATCCGCCCGATCTTCACCGACCCCCCAATAAAATGTCCGACCCTCACCGGCCCCGCCACCTTCACCGACCGGATCCAGTGCAGCCCGCTGCTCGCCGAGCACCCGCACTGCGAACAATCCGGCTCCCCGCCAAACACGCACGGCTCCACGCGCGTCTCGAAATCCGCCGAGTAATTCGCCGACATCTTCGCAAACACGCAATCGTCCGGATTCTTCGGCGGATGCAAAAGCGCCTTCGCAATCCCCTCGTTGAACAGCAGCTTGGGATACCGCCGCCCAATCTCCGGCAATTCCCGCGCCAGCTTCTCGCGATCCTCCGCCCCAAGCATCTCGCGGCTCTGCTCCCCGATCTGCGGCGTATACACGCTCACCCAGATCCGGTCCACTTCCGGCCGCGCGCTCCAGAAACGCACATACTCCTCCAGGTACCCCGAGCGCTCCAGCATCGGCCCCGTAATCACCCAATGTACATTAACTTCGCGCCCTTCAATATTCTTCAAAATGCGCTCGTAAGTCGCCGGCTTGCGCCGCACGTCATGATCCTCCGCCAACCCGTCCACCGACACCGCCACGCGCACCCGCGGCAAATCCATCCATTCCGCCGGAATCGCAATCACCCCGCTGGTCACCACCAGCGTAAACACCCCCATCTCGCTCAACGCCGGCAAAATTCTCCCCAACTCCCGGTGCCGCACCATGGGCTCCCCACCCACCAGCGAAACATGCAGCGGTCGATGCTTGCGCACCAGCCCCAGCACTCCCTCCACCAACTCGTCCCCGCGCAAATCATTCAACTCGCTCAGCGTCACTCCCCCGCCCAAATGCGAATCCCCATACGCATAACACCCCGGACAGCTCAACGGACACTCCCGCGTAATCTCAATCGAAAGCATGGGCGCATTCCCGGTCAGGATTCTTCCCCAGGCGGTTAATATGTCGCGTGCACGGATGCTAGGATTCGGCGCAGTGGTAGCCATACGTTTACGATGCATGGAGGTAAGAGCAGGCTGCATTTATTTTTCAAATGCCTGGGTTAGGAAATTATCATTTCCTGGCCGGCGTTCCCTCCTCCAATCGGCAAAACACCTCCCGCCATTAACCCGATTCTCTCCGCTCCCTCTGTGCTCTTCGTGCCCTCTATGTTAAAGCCTTTTCTGTGGCAAAATCATCCCGCCAATGTCGCGCCGCCTGAACTACCGCCTCCTGATCGTCGCCCTGCTGATCGCCGCCTCAGCCTCGGTAGAAATCGCCCGCGAATACCGCCCCAGTTTCCTGCGCCCAGGCCTCCGCCTCTACGCCTACGTCGCCAATTCCGGCGACGGCACCGTCTCCGTCATCGATCTCATCGGCATGGCCAACATCGCCACCATCCCGGTCGGCCCCGCTCCTTCCGGCCTGCGCGCAAATCCCGCCCTCAAGCAAATCTGGGGCGTCTCCACCGAAGGCGGCTATGCATTCGTCATCGACGCCCCCACCGGCCGCGTCGCCGCACGCATCCCCGTCGGCCCCTCGCCCTTCGCCGTCGATTTCTCCCAGGACGGCGCCCGCGCCTACGTCGCCGCTTCCGGTTCCTCAACCCTGCTGGCCATCGACTCCCGCACCGGACAAATCCTCGCCCGCGCCCGCACCGGCCGCCACCCCTCGCTCGCCCAACTCACCCCCGACGGCAAACAAATCCTCGTTCCCAACCGCGATGATTCCACCCTGCAAGTATTCGACGCCGCCAGCCTCACCCTGCTCGCCACCATCCCCGTCGCCCCCCGCCCCGAACAAGTTGCCATCCTCCCCGACAGCTCCGGCGCCTTCGTCTCCTCCTCCGCCTCCAGCGAAGTCTCCGCCGTCGATCTCCGCCGCCGCGTCCTGCTCGCCAACCTCCGCCTCACCGGCCCCCCCTCCGCTCTCATGATGAAGCCCGACGGCGGCGAACTCTACGTCAACGTCCCCGCCTCCCACGGCCTGGAAATCGTTGATACCTGGCGAACCGAAGTCTCCGACTCCATGATCCTAGGCTCTTCTCCCACCAGCTCCGCCATGTTCGGCAACGCCGACCTGGTCTACGTTTCCGACTCCACCGCCAACAGCGTCACCCCCATCGAAATGGCCAACCGCCGCCTACTTCCCCCCATCCTCACCGGCCGCAACCCCGGCCCCTGCGCCCTCGACCCCAGCGGCGACCTCCTCCTGGTCGCCAACCAGGACTCCGCCGACCTCGCCATAATCCGCGTCCGCACACAAAGCCTCATCACCATGATCCCGGTTGGCACCCGGCCCACTTCACTTGCGATTAAATTGTTTTGATTTTTGCTTCAGAGCAAAATAGCCATTATTGCTTTTCGGAAAAGACCGGACGCAAACGAGGATTAAGCCCCCCATCCAAAATACTCCTCCCCCAGCTGCACCTCCATCATCCCTTCTTCCGGCAGCAAATCCACCGGCAGCCCGCCCTCCCACAGCGCCACGCCCAGCGAAATCGATTTCCGGTCCCCCAGCAAAAACATTTCCTTCCCCACCGACACTTCCAGAATCTTGTCGCACGCCACTTTCACCACTTCATCCGGCCCCAGCAAACAAAGGTCGCGCGATTCCATCAGGTAACCCTTCACCCGCCCTTCCTCCAGCCGGATCACCACCCGCAATTCCTGCTCGGCCCGCAGCGTGATCCGGAATTCCGCGTCGTGCAATTCCCCCAGCGCCCCCGGAAACATGTCCACCCGCAAAAAGAATTCCTTCTCGCTGAAACCGTACCGGATTTCGTGCAGCAGGTTCAGCCGCCCGTGCATCGCGCTGCTGCGGTGGTCGGACGAATACAGCCCCGCGCCCATCCACTCGAAATAGGTCGTCTCCCGCCCATCCACCTTCACCCTCAGATTCGACGACGGCGGCAGGATCAGCGCCCGCTCCGGTTGCCGTTTGATCGGCCCCGCCAGCACATCCGGCGCTTCCGCTCCCAGCGACACGTAAACTTCCGTCAATAGCTTCCTGTAAAACGCATCGAATTCCGCGTCGTTCGCCGAACTGTGCTCCGGCCCGTACCACCAGCACCAGTCGCTGCCCTCGGCCGCCAGCACCGCCTCGTACGACGCCTCCAGCTGCTTCGCCGTCGGCGCCTTCGGAAATCCCTTGGTTGCGTTGTCCGCCTGCTGCTGGTAAAAATCGCGCGCCCGGTTCAGATGCTCCCACGCCGTCACGTCCTCGCCCGACCCGATCCACACGTCGAAATTCGCGCTGATCCACGACGCCGGAAATATTCCGTTATTCCTCGGAATATCCCCCGCCGAAGCCGCCGCTTCGCTCGCCGTCAACGCCGTGATGTCCGGATCGTTGTCGATCCGCCTGTAAAACTGCCGCAAAAATTCCCGCCCGTTCCCCGGAAAATATTCCCACGCGTTTTCCCCGTCCAGAATCAGCGAAACCGTCAGCGGCCGCCCGATCGACACACGCTCCCCGATCGCCCGAATCCTCTGGTACAAATCCTCCGCCGCCGCCCCCGCATCCATCCGGCTATAAACAAATCCCACCAGATCCGACAAGTAATGATCGCGGAAAAATCCCACCATTTCCCGCCCGCCCGCGCGCACACGCAGCGGCGAGTACAGCTTGTCCGCATTGTCCGGCACGCCGGCCGCGTCGCGTCCAAATCCCGCGCTCAGCGTCCGCCCAAGCACGCCCTCATCGGTCGCAAACCACTTGAATCCCAGTTCCGCCGCGATCCCCAGCGCCTGCTCCGATACCGATCCCTCCGACGGCCACAATCCTTCCGGCAATTTCCCAAAAACGCGTTCGTGATACTTCCGCGCGCGCGCCAGTTGTTCCCGCGCATCTTCCGGATGCCGAAACGCCGGCGCCGGCAGCGGCGTCCCCGGATTCGAGATCCTCGCAATGTCCGTATCGCACAGCAGCGGAAGTATCGGGTGATAAAACGGCGTCGCCGAAATTTCTATCTGCCCGGTCGCCGCCGCCTTGCGATATTCCGGCAGCACGCGTCCCAGCAATTCATGATTCTTCTCGGCCAGCTGCTGCTTGTCCGCTTCCGAAAAATCCGCGCCCTTGCGCGCCAGCCGCGACACCGCCGGATCGCTCGCCAGATACTCCTCGTCCATCCACGCCAGTTGCGACAGCACCTGCAAATCCCGCCAGTCCCGCTCCCCGAACGATTGCTTCACCCGCTCGCTTCCCTGCGAGCTCACCCACGAATGCAGTTCGATGTATCGCGGCCACCGCGCCAGCAGGTGATCGTAGTTAATCTGAAACGCCCGCGTCAGAATTTCCGATTTATCTTCCGCCGAAAGCTGCCCCGCCGGCCGGAACGCCGCCGTGTACCACGTCTCGTCGAACTTCCCGCTCGCATACTCCTCCAGCTGCGCGCACAGCGACGGCACCATGTTGAATGTCGCGTGCACCTGCGGAAATTCCTCCAGCACCCGCACCATCCCCCAGTAATCCTTCAGCGCATGAAGCCGCGTCCACGGCAGCACGTACCGCCCCGTCGTCGGGTCGCGATACTGCGGCTGGTGCATGTGCCACAGCATCATCAGGTTCACTCGGTTCATTGCCGGCCCATCCCCATTTCCTTTTTCCCGCCCGTGCTAGAATGTGCCCTGTCCTCAATGCGACTCATCGACCGATACATTTGCCGGCAGATTTTTTCCCACGCCTTGCTGGGACTCGGCATTTTCTCCTTCGTCTTCTTTGTCCCGCAGTTGGTCCGCCTGATGGATCTGGTCGTGCGCCACCCGGCTTCCTGGTCCACCATCGGCATTTTATTTCTTTCCACGTTCCCCGCGATTCTCAGCTTCACTTTGCCCATCGGCGTTCTGGTCGGCGTGCTCATCGCCCTCGGCCGCCTCTCCGCCGATAGCGAACTCATCGCCATGAGCGCCCTCGGCATGGGCCGCCGCCGCTTGCTGGTCCCGGTCGGCATCCTTGCCGTCGGCGCCACCCTGCTCACCTTTGTCATGACCTTGTGGCTAGGCCCGCTGTCCGTGCGCACCTTCCGCGCCATCGAAGACCAACTCCGCGCCGGACAAGCCTCCAACCAGGTCGCCCCCCGCGTCTTTGACGAGCGTTTCCCGCACATGGTCCTCTACATCAACGACATCGATTCGGCTTCGACACATTGGAAGGGGGTTTTCCTGGCCGGAACCGACAGCAAGGACGTTTCCCGGCTGACTCTCGCCGAAGATGCGATTGTAATTGCCGACCCCAAAGAGGGCAAGCTGGAGTTACACCTGCGTAACGGAAGCGTTCATGAATTTTCCCTCAGTGATCCCGGTCGTTACTCTCTCTCCTCTTTCGCCCAGCGGGATTTCCCCGTGGAAATAAAAGGCAGCGAAGTCGATCGCGCCGCCGAGCCCGGCATCCCCGGCCGCACCATGTCCACTCTCTGGCGCGAACGCTCCACCCAGCCCGACGTCCGCGTCGAAATTCAGCGCCGTCTGTCCTTCCCCTTCGCCTGCATTTCCTTCGCACTGCTGGCCATGCCCCTCGGCGCCCGCCCTCGCCGCGGAGGCCGTGCCGCCGGTTTCCTCATCACCTTGCTCCTGGTCAGCGGCTACTATCTGCTTTTTACACTCGGCGCCGGCCTTGCCCGCCAGGGTGCCGTCCCTGTCTGGGCCGGCATCTGGGCCGCAAATCTTTTCACCGCAGGCCTGGGCCTGTTTCTGCTCCCCCGACTCGAGCGCATGCCCGGCAGCAGCCGCCCCGCCGCCCTCTTCTCCTCCATCGCCGGCTGGCGCATCTGGAAACTCTTCCGCCGCGAGCCCCTGGTCGCGCCCCCCGCAAGAAACGGCTTTCCCCCAAACGGCGCTCGCCCTTCCAAACGAAAAAAGCGCGCAGGCATCCCCCAACTGCTCGACCTCTACGTCCTGCGTAGTTTTTTCTACTACTTTATTCTGCTGACCATCGGCTTTATCGTCCTGTTCGAGGTCTTCACCTTCTTCGACCTGCTCGACGACATCGCCCGCCACCGCACCGGCCTGTTCGACGTCGTAACCTATTTTATATACTTAGCTAGTTATCTCTTCTATCAACTAGCCCCCCTCGCCGCCCTGGTCGCCGTCCTGGTTACACTCGGCATCATGACCAAGAACAACGAACTGGTCGCCTTCAAGGCCGGCGGTATCAGCCTCTACCGCGTCTCCCTCCCCCTCCTTCTCGCTGGCATCTTCCTCGCCGCAGGCCTCGTCTTGCTCGACGACACCTACCTCCCCTTCGCCAACCAGCGCCAGGATGCCCTGCGCAACGAAATCAAGGGCCGCCCCGCGCAAACCTATTACAACCCCAACCGCCAGTGGATCTTCGGTGAAAACGCCAAGGTCTACAATTACGAACTCTTCGATCCCGATCGCGAACTCTTCGGCGGCCTCAACGTCTTCGAGGTCAACCCCGCCACCTTCGAGATCCGCCGCCGCATCTTCGCCGCCCGCGCCCACTGGGACGCTCCCCAGGGCGTCTGGATTCTCGAGTCCGGCTGGGTCCGCGATTTCGACCACGGCAAAGTCACCCGTTACGAACCTTTCCTCGCCAACGCCCTCCAGGAGCTCAACGAGCCACCGTCCTACTTCAATCGCGAAGTCCGCCAGTCCTACCAAATGACCTGGTGGGAACTGAAGCGCTACATTGGCGACCTAAGCCAGGCCGGCTTCGATGTCGCCCGCCTTTCCGTCCAACTCCAAAAGAAAATCTCTTTCCCATTGATCGCCCCCATCATCATCTTGCTCGCAATCCCTTTTTCCATTCTGGTAGGCACCCGCGGCGCAGTCGGCGGCCTCGCCCTCGGCGTAGGCATCGCCATCGTCTACTGGGCTGCCTCCGCCCTCACTGAAGCCATGGGCGCTGTAGGCCAGTTGCCCCCCCTGATGGCCGGCTGGGCCCCCGACACCATCTTCGCCTTCCTCGGTCTGTACTTTTACCTCAAGATGCCGACCTGAAAAAATGCCGGCAAGTGGCGGGTAACCGCCGCGATTGCTCAAGTGGTGCGCCTCACGAAACTGCGCATAGATTTTTTCTCGCTTCGCCCCCGCATGAATCATAATGGTGTCGTTGTACACCTTCGGCCCCCCTTCCAACGATCGGTTCTGATAAGCCAACGAATTCATCGTGTATCGAACGGTGCCTTACATCTATTTCTTTTCGCGAGGCGCTTTGTATGCAGAATGCCCGGGATGTCTTTTTTCTATCCCGTGTCGGAACCCCTTCCGAAGACACATCGTCACTGGCTCATCGCCCCGCCACCGGACGAGATCGACCGCTGAGTCGATCCGTGGGCCGCATTTTGTTGATCGTGATGTTGTCCGCCTGTTCCGCGCCCGCGCAACAAAGCAACCAGGACGATCTGGGCGGACAGAGCCTGGAAGTCCTTGTGAAGATGCAGGTGGATTCGGTATATGGCGCCACCAAGTTCCTGCAAAAAGCGGCGGACTCCGCGTCGTCCGTCACGATTGTTGCTGCCGAGGAAATTCAAAGGCATGGGTATAGGAATTTGGCGGATGTCCTGCGCAGTGTTCGCGGCTTTTACGTCATCAACGACCGAAACTACACCTATGTAGGCGTGCGTGGATTGTCCCTGCCCGGGGATTACAACGCGCGCATTCTCTTCTTGCTGGACGGCCATCGCGTCAATGACAACATTTTTGACGGCGCCTATGTCGGCACGGAATTCCCCGTTGACCTGGACCTGATCGACCGCATTGAAATTATTCGCGGGCCGGCTTCTTCGGCCTATGGCACCGGTGCATTTGCCGCGGTCATTAACTGCATCACCAAGCGCGGCCGCGACTTAAATGCTCTCGAAGCTTCCTTTGAAGCCGGAAGCTGGGATTCCTATAAGCTCCGCATGAGCTACGGCAAGCGCTTTGACAACGGCCTGGAAGCCCTGCTCTCCGGAACTTTCTACAACAGCCTGGGCCATGCCCGCCTCTTTTTTCCGGAGTTCGACTCCCCCGCCACGAACAACGGCATCGCTCAAAACGCCGACGGCGACCGGGCCTATAGCGCTTTCGGGGATGTGATCTACCGCGACTTTAACGTTCATCTGGTGGATGAGTCGCGCACGAAACACGTGCCCACGGCCTCTTTCGACACGGTTTTCAATGATCCCAGGAATCAAACCACCGACGCTCGCAGATATGTCGATATTCAGTACCGCCATTCCTTTGGATCCTGGGAGACGCTCGCGCGCGCCTCCTACGATTGGTATGGCTATCACGGCATCTACGTGTACGATTATCCAGGCGCTGGAATTCCCCCATTCACTGAAAATTACGACGCCGCCAACGGAACCTGGCTGGACTTCCAGGGGGATGCCTCAACCACCCTCTTCCAACGGCACAAGATCGCCTTCGGCGCCGAATTCCGCAGCGATATTCGCCAGCAGCAAATCAACTACGACATCCAGCCGTTTTTTCTTTACTTCGATAGCCATAATTCCGACCGCTCCGGCGCCATCTATTTTCAAGACAAGTTTTCCGTCACCAAAAAACTGTCTTTTGTCGTGGGTATTCGCAGTGACTGGTACAAAGGTTACGGCAACGCCCTCAGCCCCCGCGCGGGCTTGCACTTCGCCCTCACCCCTGCTACCGACCTCAAACTCAATTACAGCTGGGCGTTTCGCTCGCCCAACGACTACGAGGCCTTCTATTCCGGCAACAATAGCAATACCGCCGACCCCTTGCTGGTGGACGAAAGAATCAGAAGCTGGGAATTGGACGTCGAACACCATTTCGCGGAGTGGTTGCATCTGTCAGCAGCCGGTTTCTCAAACCAGATTGACAATCTGGTTCAGCAAACCATGGATCCGCTCACCGGCCGGCCGGTCTACTTGAATTCTCCTCCCCTGCATTCCATTGGTATCGAATACGAATTGGGAGTCAAGGGCCCTGGGGGGCTGGAAGGGTCCGTCTCACACACAATCCAGTCCACTCGATTCCCCGGCTCCGGAGAGGATTTGCCCAATTCCCCTAGGCAATTAGCCAAATTCAGCCTCGGCTTCCCTCTCCTGACGAAAAAAATCTTTGCCGCTTTCGATGCTCAGTACACCAGCGAAACCAGAACCATCGCGCAATCCGAAATCGGCGGTTTCTTCCTGCTCAATGTGACCGCCTACAGCCGCAAAATCACCGACACGGTCGATCTCTCCGGCGGTCTCTACAATCTGCTCGACAGGCGCTACGCCAACACCGGCGCCCTCGAGGATCGCGAGGCCTCGATTCCGCAGGACGGGCGGAGTTTCAGATTCAAGCTGACCTATCGCCCCTTCGCGGTTTCAAGGTAGCCCTGAATTAGGAACGGGTTCCGTTGCCCATCATGAATTCGCCAGGCCATTTACGAACGAAAGCGCGCCGCCCGCATTGCGGTGGATTTCGCGCCGCGTGGATGCGTCGGCTGCTCATGGCCCCGTTTGCCCTCTTTCTCTGCCACTTCATGGTTTCTGCCACTGCCGAGGGTCAGAACAATTCCGTCGACGAGTACAAGTTGAAAGCGGCCATGCTCTACAACCTCACCAAGTACGTCGAATGGCCGGACTCGGCTTATGCCGGCAGCCATGCGCCGATCTTTCTTTGCATTCTGGGGCAGGATCCTTTTGCGAATTCCCTTACTTCAAACGTCTCCACGGAAATGGTCAACAGCAGGGCCATCCTTCTGCGTCACCTGCAACGCGACACCGATACCAAGGGTTGTCACGTCCTGTACATCGGTTCCTCCGAGAGGAAGTCCACTCCCCGCATCCTTTCGGCCCTGAATGGCACCGGCATCCTCACGGTCGGAGAAATGACGCAGTTTGCGGCGCTCGGCGGGATGATTCAATTCTCCCTGCAGGATCAACACGTGCGTTTCGACATTAACCTGAATGCGGCGTCCAGGGCCGGGCTCTCCATCAGTTCCAAGCTGCTCGCTCTAGCGCAAATCGTGAAAAATTGACCAGGCCAATCACATTTACGCGGCAGTCTCGCTGTTGTGAACTCCTGCTCGGGATGCAAATTGCTTTCCCATCCCGCGCACGAAGAAAGCTCGCGGAAGGAGGACTGCATGCGTTCCTACGCGGATCTATCGATCCGGCATAAATTTCAAATCATCGTAATGGTCACTTCTGCCGCCGCACTGCTCGTGGCTTCCGCCGTTTTCGCTTTTTTCGACCGCTCTGCGTTCCTGCTTGCCAAGACGCAGGACCTCACGGTCGCGGCCAGGATGCTGGGATCGAACAGCACCGCTTCTTTAAGTTTCGGTGACGCGAAATCGGCAAACGAAATTCTATCCGCCCTGCAGGCCAACCAGAATGTGCTCCACGCCTGCATTTACAACGTGGATGGCAAAGTATTTGCCGGCTACAGCCGGGACGCAGCCGCCGCCAGCTTTATTCCGCCTCCGGCGCAATCCGAATCCGCGGCGATTTTGAATAATCGTGTGATTCTTTTTCAACCCATCGCCCTGAACGGCAAATCCATCGGTACCATTTTTATTGAAGCGGATTTGGTGGACCTCAGGGAACGCATCACCAGGTTTCTGGAGATTGATTTCCTGGTCTTGCTGACCTCCCTGGCCGTTGCTTTCCTGCTGTCCTCCCGCCTGCAACGCGTTATCTCCGGCCCGATTCAAGAACTGGCGGATACCGCTTTGTCCGTCTCTTCCCAGGAAAACTATTCCATACGTGCAAAAAACAGAAGCCATGACGAGATCGGGCTTCTCTTTAACCAGTTCAACAGCATGTTGGATCGCATCCAGCAGCGGGACATCGAACTGCAGGGAGCCCAGAATGAGTTGGAAAAAAGGGTCGTCGAGCGCACTTCCTACCTGAATGCCCTCATTGAAAATAGCCCGCTTGCCATTCTGGTCATGGACCCCAGGCATAAAATTCAGTTGTGCAACCCGGCCTTCGAGAAGTTGTTTCAATGCACCCAGCCGGGCGTCATTGAGAAGCCCGTCGTCGCTCTGTTCCCCGGCGAACGCTTCCTCCCGGAAGCGAGCATGGCGCCCGGATCCGCGCCCGAGAAAACACGCGTCAGCCTGGTCACCCGCCGAAAACGAAATGACGGCAGCTACGTCGACGTCGAACTCCACCTGGTTCCTCTGACCGTGGAAGGAAGGGTGCTTGGCTCGCTCGGCATCTATCAGGACGTGACCGAACGGCGGGCGCTGGAACGCCAGCTCCAGATGGCCCAGAAAATGGAAGCTGTGGGCCGGCTTTCCGGCGGGGTCGCGCACGATTTCAACAATCTTCTCGGCGTAATCCTCGGATACATCCAGGTCATCAAGCGCAGCCTCGTCTCCGGGAACCCTTTATTTGAATATGCCGAGGAAATCGAGAAAGCCAGCCAGCGCGCCGTCGCCTTGACTCGGCAACTGCTGGCCTTCAGCCGCCAACAGGTCCTGGAACCGATCGTCCTAAACTTGAACAAGCTGGTTGCCGATATGGAGAAGTTGTTGCCCCGATTGATTGGTGAAGACATCGAACTGAAATTGATCCTTGATCCTGCCATCAGCATGGTCAAAGCCGATCCCGGCCAGATGGAGCAGGTCCTGATGAATCTGGCTGTCAACGCCCGGGACGCCATGCCCGATGGCGGCAAGTTGACCATCCAGACGGCCGACGCCGAAATTGACGACGACTTCGTCAAGGAACATCACGGTTCCGTCGCCGGCAAATACGTCATGCTCGCCGTTCGCGATACCGGCACGGGAATCGACCCGGAAATCCAGGCCCAAATTTTTGAACCCTTTTTCACCACCAAAGGGCGGGACAAGGGCACCGGTCTCGGCCTTGCCACCGTTTATGGAGTGGTGAAACAAAGCAACGGATACATCGCCTTGGATTCTCGGAAAGGGCTTGGATCTTTGTTCACCGTTTACCTGCCGCGCGTCGAACAGATCCTCTCAACCCCGGTCATAAATATCCCGGAGCCGCTTTCCGTCCGTGGCTCCGAAACCATCTTGCTGGTGGAAGACGCCGAGCCACTGCGCCGATTGGCCCAGCTGTTCATGCAGGAAAACGGCTATCGCGTCCTGACGGCCGCGGACGGCTCCGAAGCCCAGCATGTGGCCGAGGGATTTTCCGGCCCGATTCATCTCCTGCTCACCGACGTGGTCTTGCCCGGAATCAACGGCCGCGTCCTGGCCGAACGCCTGGCCCCCGCTCATCCCGCGATGAAAGTTCTCTACATGTCCGGATACACGGACAGCTTCATCGCTGGACACGGAGTCCTGGAACTGGGCACTCACTTATTGCGTAAACCCTTTACGGAAGAAGTTTTGATGCGCAAATTGCGTGAAATGCTGGATGGAAGCAACAGCTTGGTCAAAACCCAAACATGACGGCAACCCTATTTCCTGCCATACCGGGCCCCGGCCTTGATTTTACTTATACCGATGGGAGGTAATCGCAACATGCACAAAGTTCTGGTAATTGATGACGAGGCGCCAATGCGCCGGCTTCTGAAAATTAATCTCGAAGATCTGTACAATGTCGTTGAAACAGGTGACCCGGAATACGCCCTGGCCCTGGCCCTGCAATCCAAGCCCAACATCATTTTGCTCGATTTAAGAATGCCCAACTATTCCGGATTTGAACTTTGCCGCACATTCAAATCCATTACATCCACGCAGTTGATTCCCATCATCATCGTCACCGGTGAGGCCGGCGCCACCACGAAACAGTTCTGCGAGGAATTGGGCGCCACCGCCTACTTCGAGAAGCCGGTCGACTTCCCCGCATTGCGCGACGGCTTGGAAAAGATTTTGCAGCTCACTCAGCCCGAGCGGCGCAGTGAAGTGCGCATCAATCTTCGCGTGATGTTGAAACTGAAAGGCCTCGATATCCATAAAGGCTCGCTGGAAGGCCGGTTCGAGGAACTCTGCGCCACCGAAAACGTCAGCAAGACCACCTTCTTCTGCCCCTGCAAGGCCGCCATGGGGCCGGGTTCCGAAGTTACCGTGGACCTGGTTAGCGGAGGAGAAAGATTTGCGGGCATTGCCCGAGTCATCCGCTGCGATGGTGGCGACGCGCGTCAACGGCGCTACGCATTCCGTTTCGTCGAGAATAATGCCAACTGGATTCTGCAGTAGCGCCCCATCCACGCTTCCGCGCCGCTGCTTGCGCGATGGAAAACGGCACAAGGCCATCGGACCCTGAGGCGGTCCCGCACACTGCTGCCTCCGTCGCCACGCCCGATTCCTTGCACCCCCGTTAACTTTCGGTCTCTCCCTCCAACCGCGTGATATATACTCCCCACCATTGAAACGCGATTCACGGCAGCTTTACGACCCTTGGGTAAAGTGAACTGGGCCCGCCTGTATTCCGGATTTTTCCGATTGGCATTTTAGAAGCGAGGGCGCGCATGACAAAATCTCATTCAGTTGCACTCGTTTTGGGACTCTTGAGCCTGTCCTCGGCCGGATCGTTTTGCCTGTCAGGCAAGCCCGCGCGCGCCGCCGCTCAACAGCCGCAGCCCCAGGCGCAGCCACAGCCCGCGCCGCGCCCGCAATCCCCTCCATTATTCTTCCGCGAGGATTGGACGCTGGCCCCCGGCCTGCCCAACATCAACACTCCCCAGGAACCGGAACATGCGATCGTTCCCGCCGACGTCGCAAATCCAAATCTGGAAGTGCGCCTCTACGGCGACAAGGCCGGAATTCTGACCGTCAATCAGCCCGGCAACAAAAACATCACCTACGTCATGACCCTGCTTTGCGCGTCCAATTGCGCCGTCACCCTCAGGGACAAAAACAACGATGTCGATTTGAGCGGCCTCGCGACCCTCCGCTGGCGCACCAGGATCAGCGGTTTTCACATGCTCCATCCCGTTGTGAAGCTCGCCGGCGGCGCCTGGCTGGTCGGCGACCATGCCACCCCCTGGTCCACCGACTGGGTCGAGTCCGAAATCCAACTCGCTGACGTCCGCTGGCAGCCCCTCAACATCGAAACCGTCACCGAGGGCCGCGGCGACAAGTGGATCGATAATCCAAATCTCACCCGCGTCGAGGAAATCGGCTTCACCGACCTCATGCCCGGATCCGGCCACGGCGCCCCCGGCTCTCGCCTCGACTGGATCGAAGTCAACGGAAAGCCAGTCCCGCGAGCCGCATCGGCCCACTAAGGCCGCACCCGTGCGTCCCGCCTTCACAGGTTGCTGACAAACTCCCCTGTCTGGACGTTATTTCGCAAATACCCTGACTGTGCGGAACCGAAAGTTCTCCTGAAACGGATCTCCCAGGATTCATTTGAGTCGATTGTTTCAGGCGCTGAAAGCGTCGTCGGTGACTAGCCCGGGGCAACGCCCCGGGAATCGCGGCCCCTCGTTCGCGGTGCGCCCTTAAAGGGCGCAGGGGCTCTCCGCCTCGTCAGGGCGAACGCAAAGATTCTTCACCAAGCCCACGGCGCTGCCGCGGGCTTGTCTCCCGCGCGCTGTTTGCGCGATGGAACGACTGGCCTTCAAACAGAAAAAGTAGCCGTCAGACCGTTTATGAATGTCCTTCTGGTTGTCTCCCCTCACCGCAATCCCGCCACAAAATTTTTACTCGCATCAGTCAATAAATACCCGGTAATTCTTGCGCACTTTTCCTCCGGCCCCCACGATAGACACGCCGCGCACTCCCGCTTCGCATTGAGCGCGATTCGCGGCTTCCCCTGCAGGCTTTTCCCCCCGCGCCGATCTGGCATCATTCGTGCTCCTTGCGCGCTGGCCCCCCTCATCCACTTCCTGGGAGGAAATCTATGGAACCGAGAATCGACTACACGAAAATCAATCCCGGCGTCGTCCAAGCGATGTTGGGATTGGAAAAATACCTGCATCAGACCGACCTCGACGAGTCCCTGCTCAACCTCATTCGCCTCCGCGCCTCGCAAATCAACGGATGCGCCTACTGCCTCGACATGCACTGGAAAGACCTCCGCGCCTCCGGCGAAAACGAACAACGCCTCTACGGCCTCGACGCCTGGCAGGAATCCCCCTATTACTCCGAACGCGAACGCGCCGCCCTCGCCTGGACCGAAGCCGTAACCAACATCCGCGAAGGCCACGTCCCAGACGCCGTCTTTGAACGCGTCCGCAACTCTTTTTCCGACCAGGAACTGGCCGATCTAACCCTGGCCATCGTCGCCATCAACGGCTGGAACCGCCTGAACATCGCCGCCCGCACCGTTCCCGGAAACTACCACCCCGCAAGATCCCGTCAAATGAAAGTAGGCGCCTGACCAGCGGGCGCAGCCCTAATTTGTGGAATTGCAAGATTGCGGACTTTGAGGAATTATGAGAATGCGGAGGTCGGGGCTTCAGCCCCGACGAACCGCAAGTACGATTGAGGGGTTCTAACCCCTGAAGCTTCACGGGCGAAAGAGTGTGCGCGAGAACCTCGAATTCTTTGTGGGTTGTGGCTTTAGCCACGACATAAATCCAGGCGATTAACCCGGCTTTAAGCCGCTGGCGCATTTGAATTGTAGGACTCAAACACACTCCAAACCCCGCCTTCAATTGCCTGCCCCGCCACGACGATTGCGTTGTATCCTTACTTTGCACCCCCACCGGAGAAACGCATGTCCGTCTCAGGAGCAGCAAAAAAAATAGAAACGGCTCTGCAATCCTGCCCTGGCATCACCTCACAACCCCACCGCTACGGCGGCACCGAATACCGCCTCGGCCGCCGAGAAATCGGCCATGTCCATCCCGACCGCCTCGTCGATATCCCCTTCCCAAAAAGCATCCGAAACGAATTGGTAGCATCCGGCCGCGCCGAACCCCACCACATCCTCCCCGAAAGCGGCTGGGTCAGCATCCACTTGCATCACCCCTCCGACGTCGACCGCGCCATCGAACTTCTCCTCTACTCATTCGATATTGCAAATAGAAAAAGTCTTTGAGCCATACTCAGCAACGACCGTGAAGCTTGTAACCTGTGCCCGCCAAGGTTAGAGTGTCACCCGTCTGCAGGCCCAAAGCCAAAATCCTCATGCAGGGAGTACCCATGAAGAGAACGATCGTGAATCCGATCTTCAAAGACAGCGTGACTTTCCTGCAGACCTCGGCCGGCACCAACGGAAAAGCCACCGAACTTGAAGTAACCCTGAAGCCGAGGGGACGCAATGTCCTGCACTGCCATGCCTATCCCGAAACTTTCACGGCCATCGATGGAGACTTGGGCCTGGAAAACGAGAAAAAACAACAAAAGATTCTGAAGCCCGGCGAGTCCCACATCGTGGAGTCAATGGCCTGGCATTGTTTCTTCAATCCCACGGACCGCGAAATCCGCTTTGCAGTAAAAGTAGAGCCGGCCAACGAAAAATTGGAATATTTTCTTCGCATCCTCTACGGAATGGCCGCCGACGGTTTGACCGACAGTCAATCCAGACCGAAGAGCATCAAACATGCGGCCATCCTGTTGAGTATGGCCGAAGGCAAAATGGCCGGCCTATCCTTCGCGCTAATGTCCCCCATCCTGAAAGGAATCGCCAAGAAGGCCCGCGCCAAGGGCGAGGAACGTGAGCTAATCGATAAGTATTGCGTATAGAGCGCGGAACCCGTCCTGCTCAAGTCTACCCGTTTGACGCCAACCGGCCAGCTTTCGAGCCCGCCAACGCCCCACCTGCTCTCTTGTCTTGCCGCTCGGCCAAGCCCCGCAAATCCGTTCATCAGGCGGAAGCCGGCAGGATTCGCATCTCAAATGAAAGGCCAGTCAATCGCTATGCAGGGAGGGACGTTGATTCACCATTTCTTATAGATTATTCGGCTAGCCGACTCAACACACACAAATTGCATTTCGCCGGGCTTCTCCCTCGTGAAGGGGCAAACGTAGAAATCTCCAAAGGCGGCATTCTCCCAAGTCAACCTGGATGCAACTGCTTCAGGAACGATTTCAGTGTGAACGCCAAGCATGCGGTCAGTGCCAATCCTCCAAATCCGGTAGCTAGGTGTGCCATTGTATAATCCCAGCCGCCCGTGAACGGTGAAGCAGGCACCAACAATGTCTGGGTCCGCCTTGCATGTTTGACATGGACCGTTCGCGGACTTTCCGAACCTATTTGTGTCTGTGTCGGACGGTAAGTGAATGACTGTTCCGGCTGCTAAATTCACCGCGTACAGTCCTTCTTTCGATACGCAATTTGAGCGGGGGTGACCATGCCAAATTGATGGTCTGGCGAGAAGTACGACAGCGCCATCACTGCCAAATCCTTGCGGGTAGACTGTTGCATCGCACTCTCCCCACTGAAGAATGTCCCAAACATTGTGCAAACTTAACTCTCCTAAGGAGATAGGTACTACAGCTATTTCCATATTACGAAAAGTGTCATCCACGGCATCTGCAATTTGCTCTGACAGCAAAATGCTCGAAGCGTCCTGCGAAAAATCGATTATGGAATATTCACGTCGATCTGCATGTGGCAATTGGTATTTGTTCTTGGTAGTGCCGTGTTCAATGTGCAGTTCGGCAATTCGTTGGCAGACGCTGCCTTCCCGCTTAGCGGTCCCAGTGACGTACACGGCCGCTTCATTTATGTTGGCGATTTCGCTTCTGTAATTCCGACTGCC
>JAIQFG010000046.1 GCA_020073375.1 Terriglobia bacterium
TTGACTTTCGCGTAGGTTGTGCAAACGCGAACCATTCTCTAGACTGATCGAGCATCGCTCGGAGGCCGATCTTGGCAAAGGGACGCGCAAAGCTGCTTAAGAGCAAGACTCTCTATGAAGGCAAAGTATTCCGTTTGCAACGGGACACGGTGATTGAGCCCGGAGGCGTGCGCGCCGACCGCGACATCATCGTGCATCCGGGGTCGGTGGTGGTGCTGCCGATTTTCAAGGACGGGCGCGTCCTGCTGATCCGGCAGTACCGTCATTCGGTGGGAGAGTTTCTTTGGGAACTGGTGGCGGGACGCAAGGAACCCGGCGAAACGCCTGTGGCAGGCGCGCATCGCGAATTGCTCGAAGAAACCGGATACACCGCCCGGCACATGCGGAAATTAATGCGCGTGGTCCCCACGCCGGGCTTCGTGAACGAGTGGATGTGGATCTTTGCGGCGCAGGGATTGCAGTCGGGCGAAGCGCAGCCGGAAGAAGACGAGAAAATCACGGCGCGAATATTCACGCTGAAGCAGGCGTCCTCCATGATCGAGAAAGGCACGCTTCGCGACGCGAAATCCATTTGCGGGCTGCTGTACTACATGCGTTTTCAGAAACGGCTTCGATAGGCGCCGCGCTCGCTGCAATTTATTTTCCGCCGCGGGCCGCGCACAAATATTTTCAGTATTTCTCGTTCTACTCTTGAATCATGGCCGCGTGTAGCATACGATTTGCGCAAGGATGTGCTCCGGAAAAATATTTCGGAGAGAAAGGCGGACATGAGCGTACGGGATTTTATCAGGCACAATTACCGGCACTTCAACGCGGCGGTTATCGTGGATGCATCGGATGCCTACATGGCGCATCTGGCGCGCGGCGGAAAAATGTTCCTGACCATGGCGGGGGCGATGAGCACGGCCGAACTCGGGCTCTCTCTGGCCGAGATGATCCGCCAGAACAAGGTGCACGGCATCTGCACGACCGGCGCGAACCTGGAAGAAGATATTTTCAATCTTGTCGCCCACAATCACTACCAGCGCGTGCCGCACTACCGCAACCTGAGCGACGCCGAGGAAGTGGCGCTGCGGGACCGCGGCATGAACCGCGTCACCGACACGTGCATCCCTGAAGAAGAGGCCATGCGACGCATCGAGCGCCAGGTGCTGAAGCTCTGGCAGAAGGCCGACCAGGAAAAACAGCGCTATTTCCCCTACGAGTACATGTACCAGCTCATTCGCGGCGACCTGATCAAAGAGTTTTACGAGATCGACCCGAAGGATTCCTGGGTGATCGCGGCGTGTGAAAAGAATCTGCCGATTTTCACGCCAGGGTGGGAAGACTCGACGCTGGGAAACATTTTCGTCGCCAACGTGATCCGCGGCGACGTCTCAAATTTCCAGGTGGTGAAATCCGGCGTGGAACAAATGGCCCTGCTGATCGACTGGTACCGCAAGAATTCGGCCAACGAGACGATCGGATTTTTTCAGATCGCCGGCGGCATTGCCGGAGACTTCCCGATCTGCGTGGTGCCGCTGATCACGCAGGACCTGCGCGAAAAGTGCAAGCTCTGGGGTTATTTCTGCCAGATTTCCGACAGCACCACGTCCTACGGCTCCTACAGCGGAGCCGTGCCGAATGAAAAGATCACCTGGGGAAAACTGGAGGCGGCGACACCGCGGTTCGTCATCGAATCCGACGCTTCGATCGTTGCGCCGCTGATGTTCGCCTACATCCTCGGGCACTAGAATCGGGTCGCACCCATGGAAAATCGAGAAGTCGCCCGCGTCCTGCGGGAAACGGCGCAACTGCTGGAAATCGACGGCGCCATGATCGGGCGCTACCGCAGCTACGAGCGGGCCGCGGAGCTCATCGACGGCCTGCCGGAATCGATCGAGGAACTTGCCAAGGACCGCAAAAAGCTTCTCGATTTGCCGGGCGTTGGCGACGGACTGGCCGATCATATCGAGGAAATCCTCAAGACCGGCGATTACACCCTCCGCCAGAAACTCCTGAAAAAATATCCGGAAACAATTTTGAAGCTGTTGGAATTGCAGTCGCTGGGGCCGAAGAAGGTCGCGCTCCTTTGGAAGAAATTCAAGGCCGGCAGCGTCGAGCAGATGGAGGCGCTGGCGCGCGGCGGCAAGCTGCGGGACCTGGAAGGCTTCGGCGAAAAAAGCGAAGAAAATATCCTGAAGGCGATCGAGGTGTACAAGAAATCCGCCGGGAGGTTTCAGATCAATGTGGGGGAAGAGGAAGCGGAGCGGATCGTCGCGCACATCCGCGAATTTGGAAAGCCGGTGGAGACGGTCACGCCGGCGGGGTCGCTTCGGCGCGGCAAGGAGACCGTGGGCGACCTCGATGTGCTGGTCACGTTGGCACACGGAAAATACTCGGCGGGGGCCGTCGAGGAGATCTCCGAGCACATCCTGAAATATCCGGGGATCGACCAGACGCTGGCGCGCGGGGAAAACAAGGTCAGCTTTGTTTTGAAGAACGGGTTGCAGGTGGACGTGCGGATTCTGGATAAAGAGAGTTACGGCGCGGCGCTGCTCTATTTCACGGGATCGAAGGAACACAACGTCACGCTGCGCGGCCGCGCGAACAAGATGGGCCTGACGCTGAACGAATATGCGCTCGCTACGCTGAAGGGCGAGAAGCCGGTCGCGCGCGCCACCGAGGAAGAAATCTACAAGAAGCTGGACCTCGATTACATTCCTCCCGAACTGCGCGAAAACACGGGCGAAATCGATGCGGCGGCCGAACACCGCCTGCCTCATCTGATCGAACTCGCTGACATTCGCGGCGACCTGCAGATGCACACGACGGCGAGCGACGGAAAAAACTCGATCGAGGAAATGGCGCTGGCGGCGAAGGACCTGGGCTACGAATATATTTCGCTGACCGATCACAGCAAGGCCGTCACTGTTGCCAACGGTCTGGACGAAAAGCGCACGCTGGAACAGATCAAGAAGATTCACGCGGCCAACGCGAAGCACCTGGGCATCCAAGTGCTGGCCAGCAGCGAAGTGGACGTGCTCAAGAACGGAAAACTGGACCTGGACGACGACGTGCTCGCGCAGCTGGACGTGGTGCTGGTTTCGATCCACTCATACATGAACCTGGAACGCGCGGAAATGACCGAACGTATTCTCGCGGCCATTGAAAATCCCTACGTGCAAATTATCGGGCATCCCACCGGACGCCTGGTGCTGCACCGGGACGCCTACGCGTATGAGATGGAGCGCGTGCTGGACGCGGCGAAAAGCACGGCGTGGTCATGGAGTGCAACGCTTCGCCCGAGCGGCTGGATCTGAAGGACACGCACCTGCGCATGGCCAAGGAGCGCGGCGTGAAAATCGTGATTTCGACCGACGCGCACACCACGCGAGGGCTTGCGGCGATGCGCTTCGGCGTGACGACGGCGCGGCGCGGGTGGATTGAGAAGAAGGACGTGATCAACACGCTTTCGACGGAGAAACTTTTGGGTAGCTTGCGGCCAAAGCCCGGGGCGGCTTCCCGCGGCAAACTTGCCGCGACCGTTGCGCCAGGCGCGCGAGGAAAGGCCAAGCGGGCCGGATCCAAATAAGATTTCCTCCCGATTGCGCATTGCAAATCGGCCTTCCATCGCGCATGATATTGTTTCCGCGCGCAGGGATTTGCCGATTTCGCTCCGCTTGATTGGCACGCCGGCACCGGGTGCGGGCTCTGCTTGGGGCCTGCGTCGAAAAAATAGGGGCTCAGTCTTACGGCTACATACACAGGGGAAGCGTAGAGCCCGCGTTCAGTAAGTTCCTTGCTCCACCAGAATTCAGGAAGACAGGAGAAACACGAATGCGTAAGTCCGCAGGGATTGCTCTGCCAAAGGGAAAGCTTGGCGTGCTCACCGTGGGAATGGGGGCCGTGGCGACGACCTTCATGGCGGGCGTGGACCTGGTGCGCCGCAAAAAATCGCATCCCGTGGGATCGCTGACGCAGCTCGGAACGATCCGCCTGGGAAAGCGAACGGAATCGCGCGCCCCGGCCATCAAGGATTTTGTTCCGCTCGAGAAACTGGAAAATATCGTCTTCGGCGGATGGGACATCTTTCCGGCCAGCGCCTACGAGGCGGCCAAGAATGCCGCGGTGCTCAGTTCCGAGCACCTGGCCGAAGCGAAAGCGTTTCTCAGCAAGATTCGCCCGATGAAGGCCGCCTTCGACCAGAACTACGTCAAAAAGCTGACCGGGACGCACGTGAAAAAAGGCCGCAACAAGTATGACCTGGCCATGCAGATTCGCGACGACATCCATAAATTTCAGAAGAAGAACAAGGTTTCCCGCACGGTGGTCATCTGGTGCGGCTCGACGGAAATCTTCCTGAAGCAGCACGCCGTGTACGAAACGCCCGAAAAATTCGTGGCCGCGATGAAGGAAAATCACCCCGCCATCGCTCCTTCGATGCTGTACGCCTACGCGGCCATCACCATGGGAATTCCGTTCGCCAACGGCGCGCCGAACTTGACCGTGGACATTCCCGCTCTAACGGAACTGGCCAAGCAGCACGGTGTGCCGATTTGCGGCAAGGACTTCAAGACCGGGCAGACACTGCTGAAGACCATTCTGGCTCCCGGCTTCAAGGCTCGCCTGCTGGGCATGGACGGCTGGTTCTCGACCAACATTCTGGGCAATCGCGACGGCGAAGTGCTGGACGATCCGGAATCGTTCAAGACCAAGGAAGAGTCGAAGCTCGGCGTGCTGGAATATATTCTGCAGCCGAAGCTCTATCCCGACCTTTACGGCCACATTCACCACAAGGTGCGCATCAATTATTATCCGCCCCGCGGCGACAACAAAGAGGGCTGGGACAACATCGACATCTTCGGCTGGCTGGGCTACCCCATGCAGATCAAGGTCGATTTCCTGTGCCGCGATTCGATCCTGGCGGCGCCCATCGTCCTCGACCTGGTGCTCTTCCTCGATCTTGCCAAGCGCGCCGGAATGCGCGGGATTCAGGAATGGCTGAGCTTTTATTTCAAGTCGCCGATGTGCGCCCCGGAACTGTATCCCGAGCACGACCTGTTCATCCAATCGATGAAGCTGAAGAATACGCTGCGCTGGATGATGGGCGAGGACTTGATTACGCACCTGGGGCAGGAATATTACGACTGAGGGAATATCCGAACAAGCCCGAGAGGCACGACGCGGTTTCGTTCCTGACTTGAACCATTTTGAAACAGGACCCAGCCTAAGTGAGTGGTCCGCTGCAAAAAGTGTCGCTGCGGTTGTGTCCTCCATACACCGGGTGTGTTATTCTTTTCCATTCGCGCCATAGCAATTCAATTCACTGAGGGACATTCGACATGAAGCCATCGTATAACGGCAGGCCCATTCCGCCTGAAGGCAAAGCGATCCAGTATGAGAGCGGCAAATTCATTATTCCCAACAATCCGATCATTCCCTTTATCGAGGGAGACGGCACGGGACGAGACATCTGGAAGGCGTCGCGGCGCGTGTTTGACGCCGCGGTCGAGCTGGCCTATGGCGGAAAGCGCAAGATCGCGTGGTTTGAAGTGTTCGCCGGCGAAAAAGCGTACAACGAATTCAAGCAGTGGCTGCCGGACGAAACCGTCGAGGCCGTGCGCGATTTCCGCATTTCGATCAAGGGTCCGCTGACGACGCCGGTGGGTGGCGGGATTCGCTCGCTGAATGTCACGCTGCGGCAAGTCCTGGACCTCTACGCCTGCGTGCGCCCGGTGCGCTATTTCCAGGGAGTGGACTCGCCCGTGAAGCATCCCGAACGCATGGACGTCACCGTGTTCCGCGAAAATACCGAGGATGTTTACATCGGGATCGAATGGAAGTCCGGCTCGCCTGAATGCAAAAAATTGATCGACTTCCTGAACAAGGACATGCTGGGCGGCGGACCCAAGCAGATCCGTACCGATTCCAGCGTGGGCATCAAGCCGATTTCTCCGTTCGGGACCAAGCGCCTGATGCGGCGCGCGGTGCAATTCGCGCTGGCAAATAAGAAGCGCGTGGTCACCATCATGCACAAGGGCAACATCCAGAAATTCACCGAGGGATTTTTCCGCGACTGGGCATACGAGCTGGCCGCGGACGAATTCCGCAACGAGATCGTCACCGAGCGCGAGAGCTGGATCCTCGGCAACCTCGACAAGAATCCGCAGCTTACCATCGAGCAGAATGCCGCGATGATCGAGCCGGGCATGGAACAAGGAACCGAAGCATTTCGCAAAGCGGTGTGCGACGAAGTGAAATCCGTCATCGACAAAATCCACGCAACGCACGGGCAGGGCAAGTGGAAGCAGAAGCTGATGATCAACGACCGCATTGCCGACTCGATTTTCCAGCAAGTGATTACACGCGCCGACGAGTACCAAGTGCTGGCGACGCCCAACCTGAACGGCGACTACATTTCCGACGCTTGCGCCGCGCAGGTGGGCGGCCTGGGCATGGCTCCGGGCGCCAACATCGGCGACGGCTACGGCTGCTTTGAGGCCACGCACGGCACCGCCCCTAAGTACGCCGACAAGGACGTCATCAATCCGAGTTCGGTGATGCTTTCCGGCGCGATGATGTTCGATTTCATGGGCTGGCCGGAAGTGGGCAAGCTCATCCAGACCGGAATCGAGCGCACCATCACGCAGAAGAGGGTGACGTACGATCTGGAACGCATGATGGAAGGCGCGACAAAGCTCAGCACCTCGCAGTTCGCCGGGGCCATCATCGAAAATATGCAGGCCCTCGCGGTAGCGAAGTAATTTTCGCAACGGCGGCAGCGGCAGGCGCGCCTCGGCCGGATTTTAATTCATCTTTAAAACACACACAGGAGAACGCACTCATGCGGAAGAAAGTCACGGTAGTGGGCGGCGGGTTCGTGGGATCGACGACGGCGCAGCGCATTGTGGATCTGGAACTGGCGGACGTGGTGTTGACCGATATTCTCGACGGCCCTCCGGCCGGCAAGGCGCTGGACATGATGGAGTCCACGCCCATCTCGAAATCGGATGCGCGCGTGACCGGAATTTCCACGGCCAACGGCGATTACAAGGAGACGGCGAACAGCGACGTGGTGGTCGTCACCGCGGGCTTTCCGCGCAAGCCCGGCATGAGCCGCGACGATTTGTTAAAGGCCAATTACGACGTCATCAAGGCCGTCGTCGAGCAGGTCGTAAAATATTCGCCCAACGCCATTCTGGTGATGGTGACCAACCCGCTCGACGCCATGGTGCAGGCGGCGTACAAGATCAGCGGCTTCTCGAAGAATCGCGTCATGGGCATGGCCGGCGTGCTGGACTCGGCGCGCATGAGCGCGTTTGTGGCCATGGAACTGGGCGTGTCGGTGGAAAACGTGCATTCGTTCGTCCTCGGCGGACATGGAGACGACATGGTGCCGCTGCCGCGCTACTCGACCGTAGCCGGCATTCCCCTGCCCGACCTGCTTCCGGCGGACCGCATCGCGGCCATCGTCGAGCGGACGCGCAAGGGCGGGGCGGAAATCGTCAACCTGCTCAAGACCGGATCGGCCTACTATGCGCCTTCCGCCGCCGTCGTCGAAATGGTGGAGGCGATTTTGAAAGACAAGAAAAAGATTCTGCCGTGCGCGGCGTACCTCGAGGGGGAATACGGAGTCAAGGGATTGTACGCCGGCGTTCCGGTAAAACTAGGAGCGCGTGGCGTCGAGCAGATTATCGAGATCAAGCTGACTGCTGAGGAGCAGGCCGCGTTCAACAAGTCGGCGGCGTCGGTGCGGGAACTGGTTACGATTCTCGGGGTTGCATAGACGTTATTCGCGACTTTGGCTGATTGGTTGGCGCTAACATTCGGTCATTTGTCATTCCGAATCCCGGCAGGAGCCGGCATAAACTCCGTGAGGAATCTCTCTTTGGTTTGAATCTCGTTCCGGGGAGATTCCTCGCTTATAGGAACGGGTTCGGCATGATGACGGGATTGGTCCTTGTAAACACACCTCCTCACATCACATTCGGTTGCATGTCCTTCAGAAAAGCAGACAGGCTGAAGCCTGTCCTACGTTAACCATAAAACTTCAGTCTGGGCCAGGCTTGTTGCAGGGTCATTTTCGGGCGGCGGCAGATGTAGACGGGCAGGCCGTTTTCCTCGGGGATGGCGTATTCGTTGTTGATGGTCGCGGCCTGCTCGATCTCGCCGAAGATGGGCTGCAAATCCTCGAGGCGCATGCCTACCGCGATCACCACCTGGCCGTCGTACTGGCGCGGGCCCCACAAGTAATAATTATTCTGGCCGCTAATGGCGTGCGGCAATCCATTGGCGGGGCCGAAATAGTCGATGGCTCCGGCCTGGCCGTAATTCCTGGTCAGTATCGCGGCGCGGGCCTGATCCTGCTGCGGCAAGGAATGAAAAACGCCCGCGACAACCTGGGCTTGCTGCGGCCAGCCCATCATGTCGGCGAAAAGCTGCGGCAATTTTCCGCTGGGCTCGACTTCCACGCGCACTTTGTTCACGTCCCAGAAATCGGCGTAGGATGCGATCCGGTCCAGCGGAAGGATCGGCAGCGCCAGCGGCGCGGCCACGATTCCGCCCATGACGAGCGGCGCGAGCACGGCTTGCCGGATCCAATTCCTGCCGGAAGCGGCAATCCACGATTCGATGGCCACGGCTCCGGCGGCAAAAAGCATCGGATAAATTGGCGCGAGGTAATAGATGCGCCCTCGAAGGATGAGCATTTCCGCGAGCAGAAAAAGATAGGTCCAGCCCAGGAAGCGGAAGGGCGCCCCTTCCCTGCCGACCAGGAAATACCAGAGCCCCGCAAGACAAATGGGCGCGCCCAGAGGATGAACCAGAAACGCCTGCTGCGCGATGAACGCCAGCCAGGAGATGTGCGCGTTCTTCGCAACGTCAACGTTGCGCAGGATCTCAATCGTGGGCCATCGGTTTGCATATTCCCAAACCAGATTCGGCAGAAAAATCAGGAACGCGATCACCCCGCCAACCCAGATCCATGGACCGCGCAATTGTCGCCGCTCGCGCGTCATCAGCAGGGAAAGCAGGAAGGCAAATCCGAAAAGCAGCGTGGAGTGCTTGTTCAGGATTCCGACCCCGGCGACAAGTCCAAACAGCGGCCAGAGACGCGGGTTCCGCGTGCGGACGATGCGCAGGGCGATGGCGGCGCACAGCATCCAGAACAAAGGCTCGAAGGAATTCATGGACAGGAAACTGTCCATGGTCAGAAAAATTGGACACACCAGCATGGCGGTGGCCGCAAGCGACTGCGCGAATCGGCTTCCGCCAAGCTCCCGGACGATCCACCCGGTGAGCAGAATCTTCGCTCCCGCTGCCAGCGCCGGAAAAAAGCGCAGCGCATATAACGACTCGCCGAACAGCGCGCGGGAAAGCCGGGCCACCACGGCAATCAACGGCGCCTGATCGACGTAACCCCAGGCCAGATGCTGGCCGCAGGCAGCATAGTACAACTCATCGCGGAAATATCCGTAACGGCCATCGAGCGCAATATGAATCAGGCAGGCGCTAATCGCGAAGCCCGCCGCGACGGCCAGGTCGCTTTCGATCCACCACCTGCGAATCCCGCTGTCCGCGCGCGCGACGCCGATTGCGCCGGCATCATCCCGGACGAAGGAGTATCTCCGCAAAAAAGGGATTAAGGACATATTTCAGGCGGTTCGGATTTGGAATTTGCCGAGAATGAAATCGAAAATCATGCCTGCACCCGCAAGGGAAAATGCCTTCCTTCGTTTGAGCCGCGGACTACTGCGCCGCCGCGGGTTTGGGCGCTGGCGGCACGATGGAAGCCGATTGGATCTTGTCCAGATTCGGGAAGCTCTTTTCCAGATAGGTATGACCCTGACTTCCGATCAAATCCTGGCGAGGCCCGCGTCCATCGGGCGCGCCCTCGCCATACCCGCTGTAGAACTTGTCGACCGTATCCATGCCCGCGGTTACCTGGCCGAATGGCGAAAATCCGCTGCCGTCCAGGTTCGTGTTGTTTCCGTAATTGATGAAAATCTGCGTTGTCCGCGTGTTGGGTCCGGCCATGGCGAACGAGACGTATCCGCGGCGATTGCTCTGCGTGACTTTGTCGTCCTTGATATTCGCGTTTTCCCAGGCGCGCGAGACTTGCGGGTACGCGCTCATCCCGAATTGCGCCATGAATCCGGGCAGCACGCGGAAGAACGCCGCGCCGTCATAAAAATGGTGGCGGACAAGATTGTAGAAACGGTCGGCGCCGTTGGGGGCCCACGAGCGCGTGACGTGCACGGTAAATTCGCCCGCGCTGGTCACGAACTGCGCGTCGTATTCGGCCGGAGCCACCGTCTTCAGCGTGGCCGGCTGCAGCAGCGCGGAATCAAACGGCATTTTTGCAGCCGTCGCGGGGGCTTTTGCGGCGGGCGCTTTGGCCGCGGGCTTCTTCGCCGGCGCCTGGCCGGAAGTCTGCGCCTGGGCGCTGAGCGCCGCCAGCGTGCAGATCGATACCAGAATTACGGTTGTGCGAATCAGCTTCATGGGTTATCTCCGATCGAAAGTAACGGGCCACATTATGCCGCGATTTTTATTCTCTGACTAGGGGTTCCCTAACCGCGACGTTAGGCGAGTCCACGATAACAAGGCGGCTATCAAAGGACGCCCTCAGTGGCGCGGGCTTCAGCCTGCGGGGTTTGGGCCGGCTCGGACGAAAACCGACAGGCTGAAGCCTGTCCTACTAAAACCCTCGAACCTTTTCCGATTCGCTCATCACGCGCAGCGTGTTTCCGCCCAGAATTTTAGCGATGTCGGTCTCGGCGTACCCCAAACCGAGCAGGCCGTCGGTGATTCTTGGAAACTGGGCGGCGTCCTCCAGGCCCTCGGGCATAAATGCTCCGTCGAAGTCGGAACCGAGTCCCACGTGGTCAGCGCCCACCAGGCGCACGGCGTGATCGATATGCTCGATGATTTTCTCCCAGCCCACCCGCGGCAATTTTCCGGCGCGAATCCATTCGTCGCTCATGCGTTGCCCTTCGATCAGCTTTTGCGCCTCGTTCAATCCGAATTTGTCGTTTGCCGCCTGTTCGCGGAGTGTATTTTCCGCGCTTAGCGCCTTGTACGCCACGGCATATTCCTGACTGAGGAAGGCGGCATGAAATGTAATGTGCAGGACGCCTCCGCGGGCGGCGAGTGCGCGAATGAGCTCGTCGCTCAGATTGCGCGGGACGTTGCAAATCGCGCGGCAGCAGGAATGGGAGGCAATGACGGGCGCGCTGGAAGTTTCGAGCACGTCGCGAAAGGTCTGGTCGGAAACGTGGGAAATGTCCACGATCATGCCGAGGCGGTTCATTTCCAGCACCACTTCCCTGCCGAAACCGGTGAGGCCGTTGTGCCGCGCACCCGCGTTCGAGGAGTCGGCCCAATCGGTGGCCGCGTTGTGCGTTAACGTCATGTAGCGCACGCCGCGCGCGGCGAACTCGCGGAGCACCTGAAGATCGTTGTGGATTGCGTGGCCGCCCTCGACGCCCAGCAGGATCGCGATCTTGTCCTGGTCGAGCGCCTCGCGGACCTGTTGCGCGGTTCTGGCCAGAATCACGTCATCGGGGTGCCGCCGGATCTGCTCCTCCACACCGTTCAGCAGACCGAACGCGCGGGCGGTGGCGGCTGCGCCTGTAATATCCACCGGCACCCACAGTGCAAAAGCGATGGCCGTAACGCCTCCCGCGCGCAGCCGCGGGATATCCACGCAGCCTTCGCTGTCGAGATGGCCCATATCAAATTGATCGAAGAGAAACCGCTGAGGAGTGTCCGCGTGGGTATCGATGACAATATTGGAGAAATGAATCTGGCGCGCGCGAAGCGAAATGGCGTCAGCCGGCATATTGAAAATGGTCTGCTGCTGCCGCGCTAATCGCCGCGCCGGTGCAGCGTCGCGTGAATCAGGTCGCGATTCATGCGGCCGATAAACTCGATGGGAATTTCCTTGGGGCAGACGGCTTCGCACTCGCCGTGATTGGTGCAGCTGCCAAAGTCCTCATCGGACATGGCCGCGACCATGTCCAGTGTCCGCTGGTCGCGCTGCGGCTGTCCCTGGGGCAGCGAGTTGAGGTGCGTGATCTTCGCCGAGGTGAACAGCATGGCCGCCGCGTTGGGGCACGCGGCTACGCACGCGCCGCAGCCGATGCAGGCGGCCGCGTCAAAGGCGCGCTCGGCGTCGTTCTTGGGAACCAGGATCGCGTTGGCGTCCGGAGCTCCGCCTGTGGGTGCGCTGATAAACCCGCCGGCCTGGATGATGCGGTCAAACGCGGAACGATCGACCGCCAGATCGCGCAGCACCGGAAAAGCCTTGGCGCGCCACGGCTCCAGCGTCAGCGAGTCGCCGTCCTTGAAGAAACGCATCGAAAGCTGGCAAACCGTGGTGCCGCGGTGTCCCCCGTGGGCCACGCCGTTGATCAGGAAACCGCAGGATCCGCAAATGCCTTCGCGGCAATCGTGCTCGAACACTACGGGCGCTTCGCCCCTGGTCTGCAGATCTTCATTGAGCAGGTCCAGCATCTCCAGGAAAGACATGTCCGGGGTTACGCCCTGCACCTGGTAGCTGACAAACTTCCCCGCCGCCTTCGCGTCCTGCTGCCGCCAAACTTTGAGTGTGAGGTTCATAAGCGCTACTTGTAGCTCCTCTGGGCCAGGTGCACGTGTTCAAAGGCGAGCGGTTCCTGGTGAAGTACCCAGTCGGCGTTTTCGCCCTGCCATTCCCAGGCCGATACGTACGAAAAATGATCGTCGTCGCGCAGGGCCTCGCCGTCCGGGGTCTGGCTCTCGACGCGGAAATGGCCGCCGCAGGATTCGGCGCGCTGCAGGGCATCCAGGCACATCAGCTCGGCAAGCTCCAGGAAATCTGCCACGCGGCCGGCTTTTTCCAGGGACTGGTTGAACTCCTCGCCGCCGCCGATGATGTTGACGTTGGTCCAGAATTCGTGGCGCAATTCCGGAATTCTTGCAAGATTTTCGCGCAGGCCCGCTTCCGACCGCGCCATCCCGCAGTTATTCCACATCATCTTGCCCAGTTCCTTGTGAATGGAATCGACAGTGCGCTTGCCGCGAATGTTGACCATCTTCGCCACGCGCTGCTGCACTTCCTCTTTCACGGCGGCAAACGCCGGGTGCGAGGTGTCGACTTTTTCGAGAGAACTGGAGGCGATGTAATTCGGGAGCGTGTACGGCAGGATGAAATATCCGTCGGCCAGGCCCTGCATCAGGGCGCTGGCGCCCAGGCGGTTCGCGCCGTGGTCGGAAAAATTGGCTTCGCCGGCCACAAACAGGCCGGGAATCGAGGACATCAGCTGGTAATCGACCCACAAGCCGCCCATGGTGTAATGAACCGCGGGGAAAATCCGCATCGGGACTTTGTAGGCGTTCTCTCCGGTGATCTCCTCGTACATGTCGAAGAGGTTGCCGTATTTTTCGCGGACAACGGGTTCGGTGAGCCGCTTGATGGCGTCGGCGAAATCCAGATAGACGCCCATACCGCCGGGGCCGACGCCGCGGCCTTCGTCGCAGACTTCTTTTGCGTTGCGCGAAGCGACGTCGCGCGGCACCAGGTTGCCGAAACTCGGGTAGCGCCGCTCGAGATAGTAATCGCGCTCGTCCTCGGGAATGGAGCCCGGGGCGCGGGTATCGCCCTTCTTTTTGGGAACCCACACTCGGCCGTCATTACGCAGCGATTCGGACATCAGCGTGAGCTTGGATTGATTTTCGTTGCTGACGGGAATGCAGGTCGGGTGAATCTGCGTGAAGCACGGATTGCCGAACAGCGCGCCGCGCCGGTGCGCGCGCCAGATGGCCGTGGTGTTCGAGCCCTTGGCGTTGGTCGAAAGATAGAAGACGTTGCCGTACCCGCCCGTACCCAGCACCACGACGTCGGCGCAATGAGATTCGATCTCGCCGGTGACCAGATTGCGCGTAATGATTCCGCGCGCCCGGCCGTTTACCACCACCAGATCCAGCATTTCGCTGCGCGTGTGCATGCGCACGGTGCCCGCGGCGATCTGTTCCTCCAGCGCCTGGTAGGCGCCCAGAAGCAGTTGCTGCCCCGTCTGACCGCGCGCGTAAAACGTGCGCGATACCTGCACGCCGCCGAACGAGCGCGTGTCCAGCAGGCCGCCGTATTCCCTGGCGAACGGCACGCCCTGCGCCACGCACTGGTCGATGATGTTCACGCTGATCTCCGCCAGGCGATAGACGTTGGCTTCGCGCGCGCGGAAATCGCCGCCCTTCACGGTGTCGTAGAAGAGCCGGAAAATACTGTCGCCGTCATTGCGGTAATTCTTTGCGGCGTTGATGCCGCCCTGCGCGGCAATCGAGTGCGCGCGGCGAGGGCTGTCGTGAAATGAGAAGCAATCGACGTTGTAGCCCTGCTGGCCAAGCGAAGCCGCTGCGGCCGCCCCGGCCAGGCCGGAGCCCACGATAATCACCCTGTGTTTGCGGCGGTTCGCGGGGTTCACCAGCTTCATGTCAAAGCGGGCTTTTTCCCATTTCTTTTCGATCGGACCGGATGGAATCTTGGATTCGAGCATTTCTCTCCCCTCAGCGCACCCAGCCTGCGAGCACCGAAATTGGCACTGAGATAAATCCCGCAAAAATCACGATGGCGATGAGTCTGGAAATGGTTCGCAAGCTCTTCGTGTTGTCCGTGGTCACCCAGCCCAGCGTCTGCAGCCCGCTCCAGATGCCGTGATCCAGGTGCAGGCAAAGCGCGCACATGGCCAGAATGTAAAACAGCGCGATAGGCACCACCTGGAATCCAGCCACCACGTTTTGGTAGACCATCAAATGTTCAAATTGCCCGGGCTGAAATCCGACCATGCCGGCGGTAAAGTGGAAAAGGTGAAACACGATGAAGACGGCCAGCAGGACGCCGCCCCAGCGCATGGTCAGCGCGGCCCAGGTAGTCTCCACGTCTTTTTTCGATTCGTAGCCGATGGGGCGCGCCTTGCGGTTCATGATCGTGAGCTGCGTGGCCGCCGTGATGTGCAGCACCACGGAAATCAACAGCACGATGCGGACGATCCACAGGAGTTGCCCGTAACCCAATTCCGGGTAGCCGACTTCGCGCAGGAAGCGCGAGTAGGCGTTGATCTCCACAGGGCCATTGAAGATCTTAATGTTGCCGACCATGTGCGCGATCACGAAACCAACCAGAATCGCCCCGGTCAGCGCCATAACCACTTTTTTGCCGATTACGCTGCTCCACAGCGCCAGCAGACGATTCGGCGCCGCCTTGGTTGCCACCGCTGACTCTGTCATCGTACGACTCCTGGTTTCATTGCCGCTCCATCATCCCTGGCTTTCGCCTAAACCCTTTCGGCACACCCATTACCGCGTCACCTGACGCGAGCAGGCAAACTAAGCCCTCATTTTGCTATTCGGGCTTTGAACTTTTCGCGGGGAAAATTGGCGAATTTGTCGTAAATCAACTTCAATCGAAGACATTCCAACTCCGGTTCATCCTGGTCAGAAATTTAAGTATAGGGAATATCCGGGTGTTTTTCAAGACGCAGCAACCCGCGAAGATAAGAAATCGACGGCTGTGCCAATTTGGTTATAATGACGGGTGGGAATCACACCGGGGAGAGAGCATGGTTGAACATCAAACGGCGGACCTGGGAACGATTGTCGACGCCATGGCGAAACAAAGCTCGCCGCCGGACGGGGATTCCCTTTTCCAGGTGGCCAAAGCCGTAGCAAAACTGTTTTCGGTGGACGCCGATGAAGTCGCCATCCTGAGCTTGAACTCGAAAAGCAAGAATCTGAAATTCGTGCTCCCGGAAAAGCTTGCAGCCGTCGGGACGATTCCCCTGAGCAGCGCCACGGCGCTTGCGGCGCGCACGGCCCGCGAGCGCCGGCCGGAAGTGGTAAACAATTTCAGCACCTCCCGGCACGCCACCGTGTTTGAGGGCGTCCCGCTGGGCCGCGACCCCGCCGAACTGATCCAAAAAATCATGAGCGCCCCGATTCTGGAGGGCAATCAAGTCCGGGGCGTGGTGCAAATATCCCGCAAAGGCCGCTCGGCTTCGGACGCGGGGGTTGATTTCACGCAAAAGGATTTGCAGACGTTGACTTCCCTGTCGCCCGCGCTAGTGCGCTTTCTGGGTGCCTGCACCGGCGCATAAGAAAATGAAATCATCGCGCATGTGGACGCGAGCCGCGCTGTTCGTTTTATTCCTCGCACCCGTTTACTCGCGCAGTGCCCTTCCAGGACAATCTCTTCCATCGCAGGTTTCCAGCCATTCCGCCGCCGTACACATCACTCTGCTCGGCACAACCGACATGCACGGCCATATCGAACCGCTCGACTACTATTCGGGCAAACCGGCGCAACTGGGCCTGGCGAAGATCGCGACGCTGGTTCGCCGCGTGCGCGCCGAACAGCCGAATGTCCTGCTGCTCGATTCCGGCGACACCATTCAGGGCACTCCCCTGGCCTATTATTTCGCGCGCAAGGATACAGACAAGCCAAACCCCATGATCCTGGCGATGAACGCGCTCGGGTATGATGCCGCGGCAGTCGGCAATCACGAATTTAATTTCGGGCTGGACGTTTTGTGGAAAGTGAAGCGCGAGGCGCGCTTCCCCATTCTCGCCGCAAACGTGAAGCAGCAATACGACAAACCGCCGCAGCGGGTTGAACCCTACATCATCAAGGAAATCGCGGGAGTGCGCGTCGCCATCGTCGGATTCGTGACCCCGGCAATCCCGCACGTGGAACTTCACGCGAATTATCGCGGCTACGAGTTTGAGCCCATCGTGGACACCGCGCGCCGCGTTATCCCCGAAGTCCGCAAGCGCGCGGACCTGGTCGTGGTCGTAGCGCATTCCGGACTCGCTCCGGTTCCGGCCTGGACGGACGAATCGCCCGGCGAAAATGCGATGAAGGAACTCGCCGAGCAAGTTCCGGGCATTGACGTCATACTGATCGGCCACACGCACAATGAAGTCCCCGAGCGCATAATCAACGGCGTCCTGCTGACGCAGGCGAAAAATTCCGGGGCTTCCCTCGCGCGCGTCGATCTGGACCTGGAACGCTTCGCGAGCGGCGCCTGGCGCGTTGCTGCAAAACACTCCGTGGTTCTCCCGATCACCGAGCAGGTTCCCGCCGATCCTGAAATCGTCCAGCTCGCGGCGCCCTACGAGCAGGCCACGCAGGCTTACCTGGACGCCGCCGTGGCCACGAGCCCCAAGGAATTGCGCGGCACGACCGCGCGATTCGAGGATGAGCCCCTGGTGGATTTGATCCATACCGTGCAAATGGAGGCGGGCCACGCGGACGTCTCTCTGGCGGGGATGCTCTACACCGGCTCGCGATTGCCTCAGGGGCGCGTGTCGATCCGACAGGTCGCTTCGCTCTATGTCTACGAAAATTATTTGTACACCGTGGAAATGACCGGCGCGCGTTTGCGCGCTGCGCTCGAACATTCGGCAAGCATGCTTCCTGCGTGGCCGTTTCCCGGCGGGCAAGCCCCTCGGTTGCCGGATTTCAACGTCGATTCCGTCGCCGGTGTGAACTATACGATTGATTTGCGGCTGCCCGCCGGACACCGCGTCACCAGACTCGAATACAAGGGCAAGCCGCTGGCCGACGATCAAAAACTGCGCGTGGCCATGAACAATTACCGCTACTCGGGCGGAGGCGGCTACGATTTCAAGGGATTGCCGATCGTTTACCGCTCGACCGAGGAAATTCGCGATCTGCTCATCGCGCACCTCACCCGCACAGGCGTGGTGCCGGATGCCGCAAATGAAAATTGGCGCATCGAACCGCCGGAAGCAGTGGAATCTCTCCGCCGCAAGGCTGTGGAACAGGAACAAAGCGCTGCTTTGCCGTGAGTAGCACAGCCACTCCTGGCTATGTGGTTTTCTACGCCATTACTACGCCGCAAATTCTTTCCACCTTCGCAAGAACCACACAGCCGGGAGAGGGCGTGCCACAAAACCCGGCATCTTCGCCGCAAATTCAGGATCGAAGCAATAAACCGCGCCTAGTTGGCGAGATCGCAACAGCTTTTCGGTGTCGCGGCGGGAAATTGATTGACACTACAGGGCGTTCTTGTTACTTTTTCGCTCGCGCAAATTTTCACGCGAGTTCTTGACTCAGTCTCAAGTGCGGGCCCTGCTTGGAGCCCGCCGGAATAAAGGAGCCACCGCTTCTCGGCACCCCTCATGGCGTTCGTCGCGAAAAAGATTTTCCTGACCAAGGGCGTAGGAAAGCATCGGGAGCGGCTTTCGAGTTTCGAGCTGGCGTTGCGCAGCGCGGGAATCGCGGCGTGCAACATCGTGCGCGTCTCCTCCATTTTTCCTCCCAACTGCAAACTAATCTCGCGCAGCGAAGGACTCAAGCACATCAAGCCGGGCCAGGTGGCCTTCACCGTCATTAGCGAAAATTCCACGCGCGAAGCGCACCGCCTGATCGCCGCCGGCATCGGCCTCGCCCTCCCCGCAGACAAATCCATGTACGGCTACCTCTCCGAGCATCACTCGTTCGGCGAAACCGAGGAAGTCGCCGGCGAGTACACCGAAGAGCTCGCCGCCGAAATGCTGGCGACCACTCTGAACGTCGAGTTCGATCCGGATTTGTCCTGGGACGAGAAGAAAGAGGTTTACCGCATTTCCAACAAGATCGTCCGCACCATGAATATTACGCAGTCCGCCGTCGGCGATAAGCGCGGGTTGTGGACTACGGTGCTGGCCGCCGCGATCATGATCGGCGAGGACGACTGATCGTTCGATCCTCCCTAAATCCGCTCGAAAAACCTCTCCAATAAATTGGGAAGCGATCGATTTGGGATACCCCGAACTCTCTGGCGGAATCCAAACTTATGTTGCCAGGATGACAAGGTGTTGGAATCAACGGGTCCATTCTGATGGTATCGGGTCCCAGATTCGCAGGTCCTCTAACAGCTTCTCGTGTGTTCGTTGCGTGCTAGAAACTACGGACACAAATTCGTCATGGCTGTTGAATACGAAGTATTCGCCACTCTCGGGCGCAAGATAGGCATCCCAACTGAATAAAAGGGGAAGGATAAGAAAAGATTGAAGAGCTACCGCTTCTGAACGGTCGAACAAGTGGCCTGGCTTTTCAATTAGCGGCTTGGATTCGCCTTGGGCAATGCGCATCTGTTCAATCATGAACATGCCAGCGCGTTCATGAATTTCATTCCATATGCCCCAATCTGTAAGCCAAAGGAGCGACCGACACGATAGAGAGCCTTCCTCGTAAGGCAGCAGAAAATTGACAAAATTCGAGACTCGATAGATTTTGGCCGGAAGTTCAAACCTAAGACAAAAGGTTGATCCATTAGGAAATGAGAGATCGTTTTGGCCTGACCGGAGGCTAAAAGGGGTCTTACCTAGCCAATCGTACGTCTCTTGTTGGGTGAAAAATTGCATTGCAGTTAGCCCGATACAGCATAGTTCAACACCACCTTGAAACCAACTATTCTTCCCGCCACGCGGGAGAAAGCTAGGTTCTAGCTCTAAGCAATGCGATACGTCCCCACAAGGCAGCCGGCGAAAACTCACCTCGGCCCAGAGAAATGTCAACGCGTCAAAAATAAAAAGAAAATGCTATGATTCGAGCATGGCGGAAAAATTCACGATTGGCTTGATCCAGATGAGCTGTTCGCCCAATCCGCGGGAAAATCTCGCGAAGGTGGATGCCCGCATCCGCGAAGCCGCGAAGCGCGGAGCGCAGATCATCTGCACGCAGGAACTGTTTCGCTCGCAATATTTTTGCCGTGAGGAGAATGCGGATTTATTCGAGCTGGCCGAGCCGATTCCCGGGCCTTCCTCGGAAGCGCTGGCGAAGCTCTCGCGCGAATTGAACGTCGCAATCGTAGGCTCGCTGTTTGAACGCCGCGCGGCCGGGATTTACCACAATACGGCGGTGATTTCCGACGCGGGCGGCGCGTCACTCGGCAAATACCGCAAGATGCACATTCCGGACGACCCGCTCTACTACGAAAAATTTTATTTCACGCCCGGCGATCTCGGCTTCCCCAATTTCGACACGAAATTCGGCCGCATTGGCGTCCTGGTCTGCTGGGACCAGTGGTATCCGGAGGGCGCGCGCCTCTCCAGCCTGGGCGGAGCGAACATTTTGTTTTATCCCACGGCGATTGGCTGGCATCCGGCCGAGAAAAAGGAGTTCGGGGCGGCGCAGCTCGATGCCTGGCGCACCATTCAGCGCGCGCACGCCATCGCCAACGGCGTGTTCGTCGCGGCCGTCAACCGCGTCGGCTACGAAGGCACTCCGGAAAGCGGGCTGGAATTCTGGGGACACTCGTTTGTCTGCGATCCGTTTGGACAGGTGCTCGCGGAGGCATCCTCCGACAAGGAAGAAATTCTGATTGTCGAGTGCGACCCCAAGCGCGTCGAGGAGACACGCCGCAACTGGCCGTTCCTGCGCGACCGACGCATCGACGCCTACTCCCCCATCCTGGAGCGATGGCACGAGTGAAACCCTCCCGCGGAAAATCCTCTAGACTTCGTTCAGGCGGGCTCCAAGTAGAGCCCGCACCCGGTAAAGGCGGGCCTCAAGCAGCAGCCTCACCTGCCGCATTCGGCTTCCGCATGCCCGCGGAATGGGAAACGCACGCAGCCACGTGGCTTGCGTGGCCGCATGAAAAAACGGACTGGCCCGGAAAATCCGCGCCCATCCCGTGGGTTTACGCGGACATCGTGCGCCACCTTTCCCAGGTCGAGCGCGTGCGCATTCTGGTCGAGAGCGCGGCGGTGGAGCGCTCGGTCCGGCGCATACTGAAACAGGCGGGCGCGAATCTTTCCGCCGTCGATTTCTACCACGTGCCCACAAACCGCGGATGGATCCGCGATTTCGGCCCGATTTTCGTGCGCAGCAAAAAGGGCGAGACTGCCGTCACGAACTGGCACTTCAACGCCTGGGCGAAATACGACGACTGGAAAAAAGACGACGCGGCTAACGCAAAACTCGCGCCCAAACTCAAATGGAAGATGTGGTCGCCGGAATACAAAAAGCGGCGCGTGGTCCTCGAAGGCGGCAGCATCGACGTCAACGGCCTGGGCACAATGCTCACGACCGAGGAATGCCTGCTGAGCCCGATCCAGGCGCGTAATCCGGGCGTGACGCGAAAAGAGCTGGAAGGAATTTTCCGGGAAAATCTCGGTGCCACAAATGTGTTGTGGCTTAGGAACGGCATCACGGGAGATGACACACACGGCCACGTCGACGACCTCGCGCGCTTTGTGAATCCCACGACGGTCGTCACCGTCGTAGAGAACGATCCTTCGGAAACGAATTTTCAGCCTTTGCAGGAAAATCTCGCTCTATTGCGCGAGATGAAGGATCAGGACGGCCGCGAGCTGCGCGTTGAGACCCTGCCCATGCCAGAGCCCGTCTTTTTCGACGGCCAGCGCCTCCCCGCAAGCTACGCCAATTTTTACATCGCCAATCAACTCGTCCTGGTTCCCACGTTCAACGACACGCGCGACGCCATTGCGCTGACAAAACTCGCAAGTTTGTTCCCCGGCCGCAAAGTCGTAGGCATCGCGTGCCTCGATCTGGTTCTCGGCCTGGGCACAATTCACTGCATGACACAGCAGGAACCGGCGCCTTGATGGGTTCTAGTAGCACAGGCTTCAGCCTGTGGGGTTAAATTGCTCCACGCCAAAATCCCGCAGGCTGAAGCCTGTGCTACTTTAGCCCCGCCGTTCTAACAACTGGGCTGCATGAGAGCGCATTGCCCATCAAACAAATTTGGATCATTCTCATAAGCAAAGGAGCACCCATGCACCTCATATTCTTCACAGTTCCCCGCTCCGTAATCGGATGGCTGATCGTCGGCCTGATCGCCGGCTGGCTGGCGGGAAAAGTTTCGCGGGGCCGTGGATTCGGCTGCATCGCGAATGTGATCCTGGGATTGATCGGCGCAATCCTCGGCGGCTGGATTTTCACCAAACTCAATATCCCCGGCAACGGATTGATCTACAGCATCGCCGCAGCCACGCTCGGCGCCGTGGTTCTGGTAACGCTCGCGCGCCTGTTTTCCGGCGGCGGGGAGTAAGTCGGTCCGCGCAATTCGATTCCAGCCCACGTCTCTGTGATACGATACATGGTCTTACTAAGGATGTGACCTGCTTTGTCTAAACCTTCTCTGTTAGCAATCCCCCTGGGCGGACTGGGCGAGTTCGGCATGAACATGCTCGTGCTGCGCACGGGCGACGACATGATCCTGATCGATGCCGGGATGATGTTTCCCGAGGCGGAACTTCTCGGCGTGGACATCGTCATTCCGGACATCACCTATCTCAAGCAGAACCGGCAGCACCTGCGCGCCATCCTGCTGACTCACGGGCATGAGGATCATATCGGCGCGCTGCCCTACATTTTGCGCGACCTGAACGCGCCGATTTACGGCACGCGATTCACCCTCGCGCTGGTGCACAAGCGCCTGGAAGAGCACGGCCTGCTCGACAAGACCGACCTGCGCGAAGTAATTCCCGGGCGCAAGCTGGAAGTGGGCCCGTTCGAGGTCGAGTTCATCAGCGTCACGCACAGCACGATTGACTGCGTCGCGCTCGCCATTCGCACTCCGGTGGGCATCGTAATCCATACCGGAGATTTCAAGATCGATCAAACGCCCATCGACGGCCAGCCGTTCGATTTCCACGCCTTCGCGCGTTACGGCCAGGAAGGCGTGCTGGCGCTGTTCAGCGACAGCACGAATGTCGAGCGCCCCGGCCACACGCCGTCCGAGCGCACGGTGCGCCCGCGCATCGAGGAACTGACGCGCGCGGCAACGCGCAAGGTGATCGTCTCCTGCTTCGCCTCGTCGATCCCGCGCATACAGACCATCGTGAATATCGCGGCGGCTACCGGACGCAAGGTCGCGTTCATCGGCCGCAGTATGGTGGACAACGTCGAGATCGCGCACGGCATGAATCGGCTCACGATTCCCGACGGCCTGATCGTGCGTTCGCAGGACATCGATTCGTTCCCTCCCGAAAAACTTGTCGTGCTCGTCGCCGGAAGCCAGGCCGAACCCATGTCCTCGCTTTCGCGCGTGGCCGTGGACAATCACAGGCTGCTGACATTGGACGAACGCGACACCGTAATTCTCTCCGCGCGCATCATTCCCGGAAACGAAAAAGCCATTTTCCGAATGCTGGACCACATGTTCCGCAAGCGCGCCCTGGTGTATTACGACAATGATGGCGGGACGATTCACGTCTCGGGTCACGCCAGCCAGGAAGAGCAAAAGCTGCTGCTGAATCTGGTACGCCCGCGTTTTTTCATCCCCGTGCACGGCGAATTTCGCCAGTTGTTCCGCCACGCCGCGCTGGCGCACACCGTCGGCTCGGTGTCGGAAGAAATTCTGCTGATCGAAGACGGCCAGACGATCGAATTCACCGACGATGCCGCCTACCGCCGCGAGCCAGTGACGGCGGGGCGCATCTGCGTCGATTCCGGATCGCTCGAGGAGATCGAGGAATTCGTCATCCGCGACCGCAAGCATTTGTCCGAGGACGGCGTGGTCGTTCCGATCATCGCCATCGATAAACACACGGGACAAATCGAATCCACGCCCGAAATCGTGACGCGCGGCTTTTTGCCGTCGGACGACGGAATCGAACTCCTCGCCGGAGCGCGGGAAGTTATTCTGCGCACGTTCGAGGGGTCCAACGCCGAGGAAAAGACCGACTGGAGCGTCATCAAGGAAAAAATCCGCGTGGACCTGCGGCGCTACCTCAAGAAACAGACTTCCAAACGCCCGCTGATTCTCCCCGTCATTCTCGAACTGTGAGATGAGAGAGTGGAGTCCTCCGCATTCCGCCTGCGCCCCTACCAGAATTCCGATTTTGAGACCCTGTTTCGCGTCGACCAATCCTGTTTTCCGCGCGGGATCGCCTACAGCCGCTGGCAGATGAAATTTTATCTGCGCTCGGAGGGCGCGCGCTGCCTGGTCGCGGAAGCCGATGGCGAGGTTGCCGGATTTATTCTCACCGAGCAGACCGCCGAATTCGCCCACATTATTACGCTGGACGTTTTGGAAAGTTACCGCCGCCGCAACATCGGGTCTGCCTTGCTGCAGGCCGCCGAGCAGGCCGCCGCCCGGCTGGGCGTCCCGCGCATGGTTCTGGAAACCGCAACAACCAACAAACCCGCGATTGCGTTATGGAAAAAGCATGGCTATCGTGAATTCGGCACTATCGCGGATTACTACGGCCCCGGCCTGGACGCCTACGAAATGCATAAATCGCTTCGCCATTCTCCGGAGGGAAATTGAACGACTATCTCCTTTCCTTGATTCTGGGCATCGTGGAAGGTCTTACGGAATTTCTTCCCGTCAGCTCGACGGCGCATCTGCGCATCGGCGAGGCGCTGATGCACATCAGCCTGTCGAGCGGGTATTGGAAAATGTACTCGATCGTCATCCAGCTTGGCGCGATCGCGTGCCTGCCCATTTATTTTCGCGCGCGCATTCTGAAATTCCTGTCCACGTTTCCGCAAGGGGAGCGCGGCGACCGCACCATCCTTACGCATCCGCTGAGCCTCACGTGCATCGCATTCGTGGTCACCGCCATTCCCGCATTTTTGCTCACGAAAATCATCGGCAAGCACCTCGAAAGCCTCCAAATCATGGGCATGTCGCTGCTGATCGGCGGAATTGCAATGTGGGTGATCGACGCGATGAACGCCAAGGCCGAAGCGGCGGGCCCGGGCTCGTCCACCGGACGCGTCCGCGTGTGGCACATGGAAGACATGAGCCTGGGACAAGCCGTCTGGATCGGCGCTTGCCAGATTCTTTCGGCCGTGTTTCCCGGAACCTCGCGTTCGATGTCCACCATCGGCGCGGGACAGTTGGCCGGAATGTCGAGAGCATCGGCGCTGGAATTTTCGTTCTTTCTTTCGATTCCCACCATGGTCGTGGCCACGTGCTACGACCTGCTGAAATCGCTCGTGGGAAAATCGGAAAATCCCATCGGCGTATCGCAGATTGACGCGCACGGCTGGATCGTCCTGGCCATCGGCTTCGTGGTTTCCTTCATCGTGGCCTACGGTTCGGTGGCATGGTTCATGGCCTACGTGAGGAAACGCGGGTTTGCGCCGTTTGCCGTGTATCGAATTATTGTTGGGATTGCAGTGCTGCTGTGGATATCGAAACTTGGGGGATGAGGCTTGACCCCATACCCACCCATTCGCGCTATTCCGAAACCGTTCTTGTGGGTTCGGAATGACGACATATTCTTAAGACGAACCGATCGTGAACCAATTAGCTGGCGGGTTTAAGTAGCACAGGCAATTTTGCCTGTGTGGTTTTCGCTAGCGCCGCAGGATCGCTCGCCTGCGTGCAATCAACAAAATCACACAGCCAAGAGTGGCTGTGCTAGATCCTCGCCGCCCGGAAATCCCGGTTTTTGCGGGGCCTTCATAACGATCTTCACGAATTCGTCGTTCGCCCCGACGTGGCCATGAATGGGGACATGCTGCGCAGCGTCCAGCGTCAGCATGTTCCGATACAGCGTTTTCGTATGTGATTGCCGTCTCTGCAGGAGGCTTCGTTCAGGTCTTAGGCCACGGGAGCGGATTGCGCAAAGGCTCAATAACCAGTGCGCGCTGCCGGGAGCAAGCGGCGCGCGTTGTGCGCCATAATATTATCACTCATGCAGATATACATCCTGACCGTTTTCCTTGGGGCTCTGCTCCTCTTTCAGGTGGAGCTAATCATTGGCAAGTATATTCTTCCGTGGTTTGGCGGCGCCTCTGCCATTTGGATCACCTGCATGCTTTTCTTTCAAGCGGCCCTGCTGGCAGGGTACGCCTACGGGCATGTCCTGGACCGCGCCGGGGCGCGCGCACAGTCCCGCCTTCACCGCATTTTGCTGTTCGTTTCGGTGTTGGTATTGATGGCTCAGGCTATGGTGTGGCATTCGCCGCTCACGCTGGATTCCCGATGGAAACCGGACGCGCAGGGCAATCCGGTGCTCCAGATATTCATTCTCCTGATTGTCAGCGTAGGATTCCCTTACTTCGTGCTGGCTTCGACGGCCCCGCTGCTGCAAACGTGGTGGAGGCGAATGTATCCCGGGCGTTCCCCCTACCGGCTGTACGCGGTGTCGAATTTCGGATCGTTTCTCGGCCTGGTCAGCTATCCGTTCCTGGTTGAGCCGTTTCTGACATTGAAGACGCAGGCGCGGATATGGACGTGCGCTTATGTCGCGTTTGCGCTGGGGTGCGCGTACTGCGCGCTGAAGGCAGCGGCCGCAAGCGAGCCGAAAACAGATTCCGCGGAAGCGGATCGCGCGTCAATCGATGCGCAGACTGTGCCTCTGGCCGCGCCGCCCCCCACGGGGCTGCTCATTTTGTGGCTCGGCCTGGCGGCATGTGCGTCGGCGCTGTTTTTGGGGACAACCAATCAGCTTTGCAAGAACGTCGCCGCCGTGCCGCTGCTCTGGGTCCTGCCGCTGGCGATTTATCTGCTCACCTTCACGCTGTGTTTTGAGAGCGATCACCGCTATTCCCGCACGTGGTTTCATCCCGCGTTCGCCCTGGCCGTGCTCCTGGCCGTGTTCGTGCTTTCCACGGGGGCGCGCACAAATCTCTTCGGACAAGTGGGAATTTACGCGTTTGTGCTATTCGCCGGCTGCATGGTCTGCCATGGCGAGCTCGCGAGGCTCAAGCCCGACCCGCGCCATCTTACATTATTTTATTTGGTCGTTGCCGCCGGGGGCGTGGTCGGCGGTCTTTTCGTCGGGCTGTTTGCTCCGGCATTCTTCGTCGGCTATTGGGAATATCACGTCAGCCTTTGGTTCGCTGTACTGCTGTTTCTGGTAACGCTGTATCGCGACAGGACCTCTTGGCTCTACAGCACGCGCGTAAAGGCGCCCCTGGTGCTGCTGGCGGCCGCTGCCTTGCTGCCGGAGTGCATGGCGCTGGCCGTCAGCTTCAAGAAATTTCTCAGCGCCCTGCCCTTTGTGGGAGCAATCCTTCTGGGAATTTACCTGGTGCAAGGCAAGCGAAGGGATGAAAACGAACGGAACAACAAGATTGTTACCCTCGTGAGCTGCGCGATTGTTCTGCTGATCCTGGGCGTGCAATTCACAATGCTGGGCAGCGCCTCGCTCGGCAAGTTCACTTCCGTGCGTGATTTCTACAGCGCCCTCACAGTGGACATGCAGAACGCTTCCGATCCGGGCTGGGAAGCCTATTCCTTGCGGCACGGCGAAATCGTCCATGGATTTGAGTTCCTCGACGCAAGCAAGCGACACATTCCGGATTCCTATTACACCGCGGACAGCGGCCTGGGACTTTTGCTTTCACAACACCTGGATTCACCCGAAGCGGCAGCCAAGGCGCCCGTAAATCTCAGGCTCGGTCTCGTTGGACTTGGCATCGGATCGATCGCCGCCTATGGGAAGGCAGGAGATTTCATCCGGTATTACGAGATCGATCCCCAGGTGGTTCGATTGGCCAGCGACACGCGTTACTTCCATTATCTGAGCGATTGCCCCGCGCATTTGGACATCGTGCTGGGAGATGCGCGGCTCTCACTTGAACGCGAATTGCAGCAAGGCGCGCCGCAAAATTTCGACATTCTGGTGATCGATGCATTCAACGGAGACGCGATCCCAGTGCACCTTCTGACCCAGGAAGCGATTCGGGTTTACTTGCAGCACCTGAAAAATCCCACGGGAGTCCTGGCCGTTCATGTGACGAACACGTTTCTCGATCTTCGTCCCGTCGTCGTTGCCGCTGCCGAGCACCTAGGTCTCCCCAGCGTCGCGGTCCATGCCGATATCGATGGCCATATTTCCTACGCCAGCGATTGGGTGCTGGTTTCGCGGGACCGTGCGATCATCGACTCGCTCGCCGCGCGCGCCAAGCATGCCGTGAAGTTGGACGTGCCCGAGAAGCGCCGCTGGACCGACGACTACAGCAATCTGTTCCAGGCCCTGACCACCCCGTCCGCGACTCGATAGGCCAAAACATTGCTTTGCGGGACCGCGACCTGAAAAGTCCTAGGACCGTGTAATTTATGCGCCCTGCGGAAAGATTTCACCCGCTCGAACGGCTCCATTTCCATCGGAAATCGCCCTACTCCCTAAGGTAAGAAGCAGTTAACCCCGCACGGACCTTGGCACACGTCTTGCTCCCACTATGGCGTCCCCGTCATAACTCTCCCGCCGCCTTGCGTTCCCAAGGCGCGCTGTGAGAATTGTCATCAAAATCAGCGTTCATCAACCGGCCCGGAATATCGAGCAGTCACACGCTCGAATCCGCGCGAAGCATGGGTTTTTTGCGCGCGCCCGCGCTTCGGAGCGCGAACCAGGGGGACACTCTACGATGGCGGCTACAATTCTGTTTGTAAGCGCCGACCCGTTTTACCGCGGCGCATGGGAAGCGCTGCTATCGGGCCAAGGCTACAAATTGTTTACCGCTGCCACGATCGAAGCCGCCCTGCTCGCCTGCCCCGTTTTTCTTCCGGACCTGGTGGTGCTGCACATGGTTTCCGCAGTCTCCGGGTTTGAGGCCTGCCGCCTACTGAAGGCCGATTCGCGCAACCGCCTCATGCCGGTTGTCTTGATGATGGAAGCGTCCGGCGCAGCGGATTTTTCCAGGGCCCGCGAAGCAGGAGCCAGCGAAATCTGGGCGCGCTTTCGCACGCGGGAGGAATTACTGCTGCGTGTTCGGTCCACTCTCGAATTGCAATCCGGTCTGGACCGGCAGGCCGCGGAGGTGATCGCTTCGGTCGCGCGAGACGTCGAAGCGCGCGATCCCTATGCCCGCGGCCGCTCCGAACGGCTTTCCAATAACGCCGCCCGATTCGGAAAAAGCCTCGGCTTGCGCAAGGATGTATTGGAAACGTTGCGCATGGCGACCCTGCTGCATGACATCGGAAACATCGCCATACCGGACGCAATCCTGTTCAAATCCGGCCCGCTCAGCCGCCAGGAAATTCGGGTGGTGGAGCGGCATCCGGCCGATGGCGAACGTATTTGCGCGCCCTTGCGGGCATTTCGCGATGTGCTGCCAGTCATACGCCACCATCACGAGCGCATGGACGGCAGCGGATACCCCGACGGGCTCAAGGGCGGACAGATTCCGCCGATCGCCAGAATTTTTCAGGTGGTGGATATTTGCGACGCGCTGACGAGCGATCGCCCGCAGCGCAGGGGCGTATCTCTGCCCTCCGCGATGACGATCCTATATGAAGAAGTGGAAATGGGCTGGCTGGACGCCGATCTGGTAACGCAGTTTGCCTTGCTCATGGTCGGCGCCGATCACGCCATGGCGCTGGCCAGGAGTTGCCGGCAGTTGGCGGTCGCGCCCCGCAAATGGGGCCGTGGATTGTAGCCGCTCGCGATGGAAACCCTGCGTCTACCGGAAAGTCAACACCACGCCCGTTCCAAACGCGTAATTGCTCTGCACCCAGGCCGGAGTCTTGAAATGTGTCCCAAGATAGTCTGCCTGAACGCGCCAGGAAATGGGGCCGACCAAATTGACATCGACGCCACCGCCGCCGACAAAACCAAAAGCGTTCCGGTTTGCCGCTGTCAGCTGAACCCGGTCCAAACCAAACAGCAGATGAACCCAAGGCGTGTAGCGCGACGGGCTTTCCAGAGCCACATGCGGTCCGCCGCCTACGAACAGGGATTTTGCGTTGACCTGCGATGAAGCTCCCGCTGGGTGGCCGTCGAAGCCTGCCATCACGGCCCCTTCAATCGACCCGGTGAGTCGCGCGCCGGCGCCGGTCAATGGGTCGATGATGTGATAAGTAAAGCTGGCATCTTCGCCCAGGTTGTGAAATTGAGTCCCGCCAATGTTGTAGTGCGTATATTGAAAGCCGATCCCTAATTCCAATGGCTTGTGATCTGGAGCCCAGATTTGGGCGTGGGCGACTGGTGCCGACAACAGCAACGAAAGAAACAAGATCCCGCAACAGAAAGTCAAAAGCCTATGCATCGGATGCGTCTCCCCGGACCGCAATTTGCACTGCATTGTGTACTTTACCCCGGTTGGGTGCGATGCTGCACGCATATTTCCTGCTACTTGCGCACGCGCCCTGCCCCTGACCGGACCACGTCCAACAAGCAATCATAGGTAAAGGCTGTGGTTAGCGGCCCAAGAATCGCTTGGCGCGTTCCAAATTGGGAGGCTGAGCCGGTCCCAGGCGATTCTGCATATTGCATTGGGGACGGGTCCCAAGTGCGAGGTGGCGGTTGCCCCCAATCCAGTCCTTTTTCTTTTGTGTTCCAGTTATTACCAAGAACAGAAATCTGCAGCTGAATTGCTTCCCTGACGATTCGACAACGGCGCACGCAAGCCGAATTTGGAAGATCCCCAATGTGACCTACGGCACTCGACTCTGTGTCCTTCAGCACAGCACAATTCGGTTTAATTGCGCAACATTATGCGTGTTTTCTACAACCATGCTCATGATTGCCCAAACCCCAACGCTGCTCATCGCGGCCCACGTCCGGAAATGATTTCAATTCTCTTCACCACGGAGGTTGTCACATGGCACGGTACAACGCACTCAGCAAACCGGAAGATGCGGGAAGCGGGGATGCCAATCGGCTGACGCGCCGAAGTCTGCTGCAGCGCGCGGGCTGGCTGCTTGGCGCTACAACTTTCCCCTCGGTGCGGGGTGTAGCCGCCCGGCCGCTCTTTGGAATCCCATCGGCGGCTGAGGCACAGACGCGCGCTGACTACCCGATCAGCGACGTGATGACACGGCTCAGCGCCTACATGAGCCAGGCGCGCGACCATGCCCTGCCCGACGAGGTTGTCGAGCGCGCGAAACTTCACATCCTCGATACCTTCGGTGCCATGGTATCGGGCTCGGAATTGCCTGCGGGGCGGGCGGCGATTCGGTTCGCGCGCGCCTATGGCGGCAAAGAGGTAGCGACGATTGTCGCCGATACGATCCTTTGCGGCCCGATTGAGGCGGCCATGGTGAATGCCGTGATGACGCACGCCGATGAGAGCGACGATCACATGGTTGGGATCAGCTACCATCCCGGAAACAGCGCCGTGCCGGCCGCGTTGGCCGTCGGTGAGCAATTCAAAACCAGCGGCGCTCATTTCCTGCGAGCCGTGGTCCTCGGCTACGACATCGGCGCTCGCGTCCTTCGCACCGTGCAGCCTGGGTTGGAGATTCACAAGTCGTCCTTCAGTCTCGGCGGCCTGTTCGGCGCGACGGCGGCCGCTGCCTGCTCGGCCAGCCTGGAGGAACCGCAGATGCGCTGGGCGCTGTCCTACGCCGCGCAGCAGTGTTCCGGCCTCTCCGGCACTTATCCTCGCGATCTGGACCACATCGAAAAGGGCTTCGACTTTGCCGGCATGCCGGCCCGAAGCGGTGTCACCGCGGTGGAGCTGGTTTATAACGGCTGGAACGGTGTGAACGACATCATGTCCGGGCCTGACAATTTCCTGGTAGCCAATTATGCGGCGGCCGACCCCAGGATGCTCGTCGAGCAACTCGGCGAGCACTATTACATGATGGACGCGGACATCAAGCGCTGGACCTCGGGGGGACCCAGCCAGGGGCCGCTGTATGCCATGGAGGCGATGCTGAAGAGACAGCCCATCGATCCGAATAGTATCCGGGAAGTGATCCTTCGCGCGGTCCGCGGCCATGACAACAACACGGACAATGGCGGCTGGCCCGACCTCAACATCCAATACTTGCTGGCACTGATGCTGATCGACAAGAAGGCCACGTTCCGCTCGATTCATGACAAGGCGCGCATGCAGGATCCGGCGATTCTGGCTCTGCGCCAGAAAGTGCGCCTCGAGCCGGGCTTCCCTGGCAGGAAAGACCCGCTCATTCAGATCACGCTGATGGACGGCACGCGTCTGGTGCAGGACGACGTACCCACGTACGTTCAGAATCCGTTGACGCGTGAGCAGGTCATCGCCAAAGCGCGCGACCTCATGGAGCCGGTGATCGGAGGCGCATCCACTTCGCGTCTGATCGATCGTCTGCTTGATCTTGAGAAGGTCAAAGACATCCACGAACTGCGTCCGCTGTTGCAATGGACCAACCCCGCCGGACCTGCGAGGCTTTCCGAGTATCCGTACGCAAAGTGACAAGCTCGGTGGAACTGCCTTATTTGCCGTGATTTGCAGGACCGGGTACCGGGACCCGGGTAACGAAAAAATTGGCTCCAGCCGCCCATTGAGCCGGACCGCACAAGCTGCGAATATCCTCCTAGCCGAGTTGCAACAGTCGATTTGACCAGAGACACGGCTAAGTTTTTTCCCCAGGGAGGACATCATGGAAATCATCATGTGCGTTATGTTGGCTTGGTTTGCAGGCGCGGTCGTTCTGAATATGTGGGATTTCTTCAGCGGAGCCGAGCTGTAAAAATACAACCGGCAAGTTGGGCGGTCTCAATGGGTCTATGTAACGCTCGCCAACAATTTATCCCCCGGAGCCTGAAAACCCAAAGTCTTTCGCGGACGTTGATTTAAACGCATAGCATGTTTGTCGAATCCGGTTTGACCACAGGCAATCAAGTCGATTCTTCCAATGAGGTATAGTCGCAGTGGCCGGCTCGTGTTTTCATTCGTGTCGCGCTGCCAGGGGGTCTGCGGACCGAGGATGTAGACATTCGCATTCGTGGCCACCGTGAAGGTCCTGAGTTTGGCTATCTCCAGCCCACGGTCCCAGACCAACGAGCGCGGCAGGGATGCCAGAAGCTTGCGAACACCAGCGCGGTAAACCACCAATGAGTTCCAACGTACCGGCGGTGCGGCTGTTCTTGGAACCGCCCAGAAGCTCATTTTCCAAATATCGGGATGTTGTCGGATCGATTATGATTTTTCCTTGACTGTGACCATATTCCGCTCAAGTTATTTCCCACCTTGCCGATCCTAGACAGTGTGAGAGGTCCGCTCCCGCGATGGGTAGTTTGCGTTGCGGATCAGCGCCCGACGAATCCCCCGCGAAAAATTCCGAAAACGGAAACAGATGAGACCGCTAGATACCACTTTGCTTTGGCATGTAAGCGCATATGCAAATTCTCGAAATTCCGGTTGGCACGGAACGGGTTTCGCCAACTACTGTCCTTGTTCCGGGGCCTCCTGAACCAAGCCGGATTCACGCGCTTCCCAATCGCCTTCACGAACTGGATGGCCTGAGGGGCGGTGCGGCGTTAACCGTTATTGGGTATCACTATCTGGCGGGCCCTGCCGTCTATAGTCATACCGCGGGTCGGATTCAGGAACTTCTTTATGTGTTCCCCTTGTCTGTGGATATGTTCTTCATTCTCTCCGGGTTCCTGGTTGGGGGAATCCTCCTAGGCACGAAGACCTCGCCGAATTACTTCAAAACGTTTTATATGAGGCGGCTGTACCGGGTCGCACCCATTTACTACCTTTGGATACTCGGATTTATTGGATTGGTGCTTTGCCTGCCCAAATCGGGGAATGATTTGGCTCCCAAGGGTTACAGTTCATGGGCCTTCCTGGGGAGCTGTCTTGTGTTTGTGCAAAATTTTCCGCGCTTCCCCTTGTTCCTGACGAAGGCCCAATGGTTCGGCACGACCTGGTCTCTCGCGCTCGAGGAACACTTCTATCTAGTCGTTCCGTTTTGTCTTTACCGACTGAGCCGGCGGAGCTTGATCGCCGGGTTGAGTGCCATCATTGTTTTGGCACCCCTCGCCCGGATGTTCGCCTGGCAAGTTCTCAATCTCAAGAATCCTTGGGGAATTACGTACGTATGGACACCCTTCCGGGCCGACGCTTTAGCGATCGGTGTATTGCTGGCGATCCTGTGGGAAAGTCCCGAAATTAAAGTGTTCTTTCGGAAGCAAATCATCTGGATATATTTTTGTTTTGGTGCGACGGCGACGGTGGCCATAGTCCTCGATTACATGAAGGTAAAACATGTGCGCTACGCGGATGCGCTTGCAGTCGCGTTTGGCCGATCGGCGCTTGAAGCAGCGGGTCTATCCGTGATTTTGATTGCTCTCGTATTCCAGGGTCACAAAAATGTTGCGATCATGCGTTGGAGCTGGGCTCGCGAATTCGGGAAGATCAGCTATTGCACATATCTGACCCATCGCGGAATTCTTTGGTTGGTGCTGCTATTCGGATTTCATACGAAAGCGGGCTTCGGCTTCCGATCCGATGTCCTCGCCGGGATCATCGCATTAATTTTGACCACTTGCCTGGCGGCTCTTTCCTGGAAATACCTGGAAGGCCCCCTGCAACGACGGGCCCACCGCTTCACATACTAGATTCTTTCCCTCGCGGAATGCCGCAGCTGAATGGCGGACTGCGACCGAACCGAATGCAGCGCCGCCCGGCACGAAATCTCGCCCTCCTGCTATTTCCACGCGGAATAGACCGGCTTGCCCACCATCAGCGCAGGATTCGCGCCGGGCCGCGGACGGAATTTCTCGGCGCGGCCGTTGTTGACCTCGGCGAGATAGAGATTCCCTTCCTGGTCCACGCTCATGCCGTGCACGTTCCATAACGCGCCGGGCCAATCGCCTCCGCTGCCCCATTCATACAAAAGATGGCCATCCAGATCGAACTTTATGATCTTGGCGGTCATGCCGTCGGCGATCCAGATGTAGCCGTCGGCGCCTTTGTACAGAAATTGCGGCGTGGACGGTTTTCCCGTGGTCCACTGGTCGAGAAATTTCCCGTTCTCATCAAAAATTTCGATGCGGTGGTCGGAACGGTCGGTGATGAAGACGCGATGCCGGGGAAGATCGAACACCACACCGTGCACGTCGTGAAACGTTCCCGGGCGGGTGTCGTCCGGCGGCATGGAGGGGGTGCCCCAGGCCATCAGGTATTTGCCGTCCTTGTCGAATTTCACCACGCGCGTGTTGCCGTAGCCGTCGGTCACGTACATGGTGCCGTCGGGCAGCCAGTTGATGAACGTGGGCCGGTTGAAATGCTTGTCGTCCTGGCCCGATTCGTAGGGCGTCCCCAGTGTTTTCACCAGTTCTTTTCCATCGTGCGTGAATTCATACACGGCGTGGCCCTGATCGTCCACCACCCAGATGTGCTTTTCCGGATCGTAGGGATTCATGGTGACCGAGTGCGGACGGCGCAGCATCTTGTCCCACTTGGTCCAGTCCTCGATCAGATTGCCGTTGGCGTCGGCCACCACGATGCAATGCTCCCAGCGGGCGTCCACGCCCAGCTTGCCGCTCCACACCGGATTTCCCGCAGCCGTCACCGGCCCCACCGAAGCGTTGCGCCAGGGCACCTGCGCCACTGGAAACGAAATGCTCGGACCGACCGAGGGATAAGCAACTTCCTCGGGCCGCTTCAGATTGGGGATTTCTCCGCGCTCCAGGATGAACACGCGATTGGGATTTTCCGCGTAGACGCTTTCCACCGCACCGTACGTCCATTTCTCGTGCCCCGGCAGCGCGGTAATCGGCTTCGGCCAGTTCGGATCGACGGTGTAGGGCCCGTCCACGTCCTGCCCCACGCGCTGGCCGGCCAGCGCGGCCGCTCCATATCCCGGCTTGGCCTGCGCGTTCACGGAAATCATTTTGCTCGTGATGGCGGCGCCCGCCAAAAATCCTGCCGCGATCATGGCCGCCAGGGCGAACGTCAGTGTGCGTCTTGTCATGATATTTCTCTCCCCGAGAAAATATTCGTGAATTTCGCGCTGCTGAATTTCTGGTGGGTACTATACACCCGCCTGTACGTGTTATTCCTGCCGGCTGCAAATGGATACTCGCGGCAATTCGGTCTCTCTTCTTGGCGGGGACATGCTCGTGATTTGAAATTACCAGCCAAAAATCCAGAAAATGGCCTTAGCAACGATACCAGCCGCCACAAATGCGATGAAAACGATGAATATTCCGCGATCGATTTGCCAGGCGGCATCCATCAGTCCGGCCGGACGCCCTTTTTTGCTTTTCGTAACATTGACGGGCAAAGTTGTGACCTCGCGATGATGCCCAGCGCCCGCTCGTTCATGCGTGGCGCAAGTTGCGGGCTCATGCCGCGCACGGCGCAATTCGCCCAGATAAATTCTGCGGCGCAGCCAGTTCCAGCCGAATATATAGGGGAACAGTGCTGCAGCCAGAATCAAGACGAAGTGGTTGTTGGTCCATCGATGCTTTCCGCTGTACCAAATCAAGAATCCCGCACCGAAAACAAAACCGAAAGTATGGAGTAACGATGCTGCTATCGAAAGAACCGGCCATGAGCCCGTCTTCTCCCAAAACTTCTTCCATTTTTCAGTTGTGGCAGCCCAATCTCTCAGAGTCGTTGCAATCGTATAAAGGCTCATTTGGAGTTCCGCATTTTGGCGATGCCAGCTTCCAGGGTCTGACCGTCAAATCCCCTTGGGGGGCGGATAATATCACTACCCGGCTTTGACCCGGAGCGCTCGCGCCGGTCATGTTCTGGGAAACATGTAGTACACTCGCTCTGATTTGAATACGAATATGGGGATTGATCCTCTCATCCAACCCTCAAGTAGCAACGAATTTCAGAATAAATCGCCGTCGGCCGGATGGTGCTACGTCCTTTTCCTTTCTTTGCTGGGATGTTACGTCAATGCGGCAGTCTACGGGTTCCAATATCCGGCGGGAGCGGACTACAACTTTTATCTGCCGCTGGCCAACTGGCTGCGCGACCCTTCGCTGTATCCGGGGGACGCGCTGAGAAATGCCTTTCCGCACGTCCAGACTATCTACTGGCCTGTTGTGGCCACGCTTTCCAGGCACTTCAGCATGGAACACATCCTGTTTGGATTTTTTCTCGCCACAAAGCTCATCTTCTTCGGCGCCGTGGGGCTGCTCGTGGCTGGCCGCGTGCGCAGCCGCGTTCTGGGCGGCTGCATGGTCCCGGCCATCGCTCTTTCCGCGATGATGAACAATCAAACGCCGATTGGCGGCACAATCATCCTGGGCGAAGTCTCGGAGCAAGCGGCGCTGGGGCTGGCGCTCGCGCTTCTCGCCGGCGTGCTCTTGGTCGAGGGAAGATGGCGCAGCGCGGCCATCGCATCGGGCCTCGTGGTCTGGGTGGACGCCCTGCATTTTGTGCACCTCCTCCCTGCCATCATGTTGTTCGTCGTCTTGGATTGGAAAAATCAAAAACGGAGGATCGTCACCGCGGGACTGCTGGGAGCGGGAGTCTTCCTGCCGTGGTTCCTCCATTTCCGCGGGTCGTTTCTGCAAAACTATCCGGCAGGCTACATCTCCGATCTGTTGATCCACTATCCTTTGCACATCACGCTGCGGTGGACTCCCATCTCGCAGATACTGGAAGCGGCGCTGATCCTGCTCGCGACGGCGGGCATGTGTCTGCTGGCAAGGCGGCGCAGGTTGAAAATCGAAAGCAGGCTGGAACTGCTGGCCTTGTCCTACCTGACGGTCACGGGCGTCGGGATTCTTGCGGGATGTTTCTGGCTGACGCCGGGCGTCGCCCGGTTCATGCTGCCGCGCGCGGATTCGCTGCTGATTCCCTATGCGTTCCTGCTGATCCAGATTTACGGGGTGAGATTGCTGGAGTCGGATATGGGGCGCAGTTCGGCGGTCGCCTGCATCCTTGCATGCAGCGCCATTTTGCTGCCGCTCTGCAATTACCTGGCGATTCTGCTCTTCCCCGCAATGCTTCTGCTGCTCGATCCCGCGCAGCGGACGGACCAGTTTCTTGAGGCTTTATTCGGGCGACTCGGAAAATCCATCCCATCTGTCGCTATTTCGCGGGTTGCCGCCGGGCTCTGCATTCTTGGAATTCTCGGCAGCGCTTTCTATTTGATGGACTCGGCGGATCAGCTCTGGAATTTTCAAATCCCGCCCACTCCGGAAGAGAGCGCGTGCTTCGACGCGCAGATCTGGGCGCGCGATCACACCCCGCGCGAAGCGGCGTTCCTGGTGCCGCCGGAGGGTTGCGGCTTCCGCGCTTTCTCCGAGCGATCCAGCTGGGGCGAATGGTCCGACGGCAACGCCATGTATTTCGATCCGGAGTTCGCGAATACGTTTCGGAATCGTGTGGCGGTTCTCAAGGATCCTCCGGTTCCGGAAGGAACCGGCATTGTCGATTCACTGACCGAGAGATACAAGGAACAACCCTGGGACCGAATTCAAGCGGTGGCGCAACAAAATCGTCTCGACTACATCGTTCAGTTCAGGAGCACGCCGTATTCCGCAGCGCCAGTCTACACGAATGCGACGTTCGGCATCTACAAGGCGCGGTGATTTTGGAATACAGCAGCGCCCTGCCCGTCGCGGATTCTGAAATTACTTTGCGGCGATGCGGCAATCGCGGTCGAGCAATTCCTCTCCCAACGCCTGGTCGCCGATTATCTTATTGGCCTGATCCGAAAGCAGGACGAATCCTCTGGTCCCATCCCTCCGCGTGAATCCGACGACCACGAGTGTGCGGTTGCCCATATCCCGCGCCGCCTCAGGTACTTTTTCCGCCAGCAGGCGGAACACGTTGACCGCGCTCAGGTCCTCGCCCGGCGCCCACATGGCGATGTAGCGGCGCCCGGCAAGCGGCGCATCCAGTAGCGCCCACTCTTCTCCCACCTTTCGTTCGCTCTTGTGCAGAGCGTCCAAAACGCCGGGGAGCACGCAGGAAATATGGATGTGCATCTGATCCTGCGAGCGGCCCACCGCCGAATTTATGGCCAGGCCAATCCCGTCGCGCGGCAGCGGCTGGTGCAGCGCCTCGCTGACATGCGCGCGGGCTTCCCAGGCATCGGCAAAGTAGTTCACCGCGTGTGCATCGCGAAGGGTCGGGCTTTCGATGCCGGAAATCCGGACGGTTGGGATGAGCAGAAATTGCGTTCCGCCCCGCGGATCGCGAAGGATCGCAAATCCTTTTTCAATTCCTCCGTCCAGATTGACTTCCAGGCAGGGCTGCGGATCATGAAAATCGGATTGCCCCGGCACGCATAAATTCTGCACCACTTCCCACAGGGTGTTGGACGGCAGCTCTCTTTGCGCCGCGCCCGCCGGAAAGATCAGAACTGCGGCGGACACGCAAACTGCCGCCGCAATCGCCGCCGCGCACATTCGTGTGAGGCGGCCGGAGGCGTATGCCCTTCGTGCACGGCGCGAGGCGTCAAAGTTCATCTCAAAACTACTTTCTCCCGGATCGCGAGCGCGGGCAAGAAAATATTCCGCGGCGGTTGTTACGGCAAATTCGTGTTGCGGCAAATTCGTTGTTACACGGCCTGGGGAAGCGTACCATGCGCGAAGCGGCGTACCCGGCCTGCCGTCGCATGAAAAAACTCTTGGAGGTCTGCGAAATGGGGTCGAAACTTTCGATCGGTTTGATTGTCTCGCTAGCCGGCGTGCTATTTGCCGGCGCGGTTCGCCCGGCACATGCCGCACCGCCCGCGGATCCTTGCTCGCTGCTGACGCAGGCGCAGGTGAGCGCCGTTCTCGGTGTGGATGCCGGCGCGGGCAAACACATGGCCACGACCATTTGCCAATGGGCCGGTCCGGGCCCGGCC